>JALHMR010000013.1 GCA_022843945.1 Rhodospirillaceae bacterium
GTTAGCCGATACCCCTTGCGGGGGCCCCCGGGCACCCCCATTATTGTGCAGTGCAGCATTTCATACGCCACGCTGCCCACAAGGCCCGCCAGTTCGCGGCCCGGCGAATCGCCCGGGCAGCGCCCGTGCGGCGCCCACCCCCGGTCGCCAGCCGGCCTGCCGGCACGCCCTTCGCCCTGGGTCTGCAGGGCGGCGGCGCTCATGGCGCCTTCACCTGGGGCGTGCTCGACCGCCTGCTCGAAATCCGGGACTTCCGCCTGGCCGCCGCCACTGGCGCCTCGGCCGGCGCGGTCAACGCCGTGATCATGACCTCCGGTTGGCTCATGGGGGGCGCCGACGGCGCCAAGGACGCGCTGGCCCGGTTCTGGAAGCGTGTCGGGCAACTGCCCTCCATCCTCCGCCCGCACCCCGCCGCGTTCTGGTTCGACGAGGGTCGCGGCCATGGGGAGCTTCCGGCACTCGCCTTCGAATGGGCGACCTCGGTGTTCTCGCCCTACGATCTCAACCCGCTCAATCACAATCCGCTGCAGCCGATCGTCGCCTCACTGGTCGATTTCGAGCGGCTGCGCCGGGCGGACGCGCCGCGCCTCTTCATCTCGGCAACCGATGTCGAAACCGGTCAGGCGCGGATCTTCGACAATGCCGACCTGTCGCTGGATGCCGTGCTCGCTTCGGCCTGTCTGCCGCACCTGTTCCAGGCCGTGACGATCGACGGCCGGCCCTATTGGGATGGCGGCTTCACCGCCAACCCCCCGATGGCCCCCTTGCGCCCGTTCGACGGCGAGGCCCGCGTGCTGCTGGTCCTGGTCAACCCGACGCGGCGCAGCGGCGTGCCGCGCACGGCGCGCGACATCGCCAGCCGGCTCAACCAGATCGCCGGCAATGCCAGCCTGCAGCACGAGCTGGCGACGCTCGGTCCCTGCGACGTCATCGAGCCGCCGGAAGCCAGCCGCGACTACGCCGTGGCCTCGAAATACAACAACGACTGGCGCTTCATCGAATACCTGCACAGCCTGGGGCGCCGCGAGGCGGAGCGCCTCCTCTAGGCGCCTGTCCCTAGAATTGCCGGTTTTCGCCTCCCGTCGTACCATCGTGGTCGAGGCAAGAGTTGGAGGCGAAGAATGTCAGCGACCGTAGCCGAGCTGCGACCGGGAGCCGTCGAGCGGACGATAGACACCGTGAAATCCCTGATCGCCAAGGGCGGCGTCACGCGCCCGACCCTGGAGAACGTGCTCAAGGCCCTGCAGGAGCTGGCGGCAAAACGCGAGCTGTGGACCGCGGCGAAATACGCCCCGCCCGAGGGCGAAGAGCGGCAGAACCGCTACCTGATCACCGAGGATCCGGACCGCACCTACGCGCTCTATCTCAACGTCATGCGCCCGGGCAAGCGCATCGTGCCGCATAACCACACGACCTGGGCCTGCATCGCCGCGGTCGAGGGCACCGAGTACAACTACGTCTATCGTCGTCTCGACGATGGCAGCAAGCCCGGCCATGCCGAGATCGAGCAGGCCAAGACCGTCATCGTGGCGCCAGACAGCACGGGCATCGCCCTGATGCCGGAGGACATCCACGCGGTGGAGATCAAGGGCGACAACGTCATCCGCCATCTCCATCTCTACGGCCGGGCGCTGGAGACCCTCAACGAGCGCTTCTCCTTCGACATCGCCAAGCAGACCTGCACCCAGATGGTGATGAGCGTCCAGACGAAGCGGTAGGCAAAAAACCGACACCCCGGCGAAAGCCGCGCTCGCCCACCTTACTTTCGTCACCCCGGACAAGCCGCGTCTTCGCGGCGCGATCCGGGGTCCATCGCACCACCGGAACAATGGACCCCGGCTTTCGCCGGGGTGACATCAGAAAAATGGCTCGCCTCGTCTCCTCCCCCACACTCAAATCCTGGCTGGCGGACGGCCAGGAGCTCGCCCTGCTCGACGTGCGCGAGGCGGGGGAGTTCGGCGAGGGGCACCTGTTCCACGCCATCCCCCTGCCCTACAGCCGGCTCGAGGCCGACATCGAGCGGCTGGTGCCGCGCAAGACCGCGCGCGTCGTGCTGCTCGACGATGGCGACAGCGGCGTCGCGGCGCGGGCGGCCCGGCGCGCCGCGGCGCTCGGCTACGGTGACCTTCATGTCCTCGACGGCGGTACAGCGGGCTGGACAGCGGCCGGCTTCACCCTGTTCAAGGGAGTCAACCTGCCGAGCAAGACCTTTGGCGAGCTGGTGGAGCACCAGCGCCACACGCCGCGCATCACCGCGCCGGAGCTGAAAGCCCGGGTTGAGCGCGGCGACGACCTGGTGATCGTCGACGGAAGGCCGCTGGCCGAGCATCGCAAGATGACCATCCCCGGCAGCACCTGCTGCCCCAACGGCGAGCTCGCCGTGCGCATCCGCGCCCTGGCGCCCGACCCGAAGACGACCGTGGTGGTCAACTGCGCCGGCCGCACGCGCAGCATCATCGGCGCGCAGACCCTGATCGACATGGGCCTGCCCAATCCGGTGATGGCGCTGGAGAACGGCACGCAAGGCTGGTTCCTGGCCGGCTTCAAGCTGGAGAACGGCAGCACGCGGCGCTATCCTGAGAGGCGCGACCCGGCCCACGCGGCCCAGACGCGCGAGCACGCGAAACGCCATGGTGTCCGCTGGATCGACGGCGCCAAGGCGACAGCGTGGCTGGCCAGCCTGGCGCGGACCACCTACCTGCTCGACGTGCGCACGGAAGAGGAATTCGCCGCCGGCCATCTGCCGGGCGCGGTCCATGCGCCGGGCGGGCAGCTCGTGCAGGCCACCGACCAGTGGGTCGGCGTGCGCCATGCCCGCCTGCTGCTGGTCGACGACGACGGCGTGCGCGCGCCGATGATCGCCGCCTGGCTGCGCCAGATGGGCCACGACGCTTACGTGATCGAGGGCAACGCCGAGGCCGCAACGCCTCCGGCGCCCGCACTCCCGGAGCTTCCGGTGATCGAGCCCCGCTCGCTCGCCGCCAGGATCGCGGCCGGCACGATCCACGCCCTCGACCTGCGCTCGAGCCAGGCGTATCGCCGCGGCCATCCCGCCGGCGCAAGCTGGGCGATCCGGCCGCGCCTCGCGCAGACGCTGGGCGACTATCGCGGCGCGGTGGCGCTGATCGCCGACGAGGAGATGATTGCCCGCAGTGCCGCCGTTGATCTTCGCGAGCTCGGTGTCGAAGACATAGCGATGCTAAAGGACGGCTTCGCCGCCTGGCGCAAGGCGGGCCTGCGTATCGACACCTCGGCCGCGGAGCCGCCGGACGGCGACTGCATCGACTACCTGTTCTTCGTGCACGACCGCCACGACGGCAATGCCGCGGCGGCGCGCCAGTATCTCGCCTGGGAGACCGGCCTGCTCGACCAGCTCGACGCGCAGGAGCGCGCCAGCTTCAGGATCTAGACCTTACGGCAAGCCGTTGCGGACGTGGCGCATGTAGGCGGGCCGCGTGCTCAACCGTTCATAGTACGCCGCAACGGCGGGGTAGACCGGCTTCTCGAAGTTCAAACAGAACCAGCGGTTGACGACCAGGCCGATTGGAATATCCGCAATCGTGAACGCCTCGCCGGTCACGTAAGGACCGGCAGCCGCCAGGTGCCCATCGAGCTGTCCGACCTCCTTGGCGATCTGCCGGCGCCCCTGCTCGACGAACCAGGGATTATTCCAGGGCGGCTCGTTGAGCATGCCGCCGAGGAAGGCGCCACGAAGCGAGATGGACGTCTCATAGTTCGCCCAGTCCATCCACTGCTCGACGCTCGCCCGCTGAAGCAGGTCCGTGGGGTAGAGATGATCGGCCTTATGCTTGCTCGCCAGATAGCGGACGATCGTGTTCGATTCCCGAAGGACCTGGCCGTCGTCGATCACCGCAGGCACGAGCCCGATCGGGTTGATGCGCATGAATTCCGCATCGGAGGTCGGCCGAAATCCCCGTCCCCAGTCTTCGCGTGTGTAGTCGATGCCCAGCTCGTCGCAGACCCAGAGCACCTTGCGCACGTTGAACGAATTGGCTCGACCGAGAATACGAAGCTTTGCCATGCTTTGGCGTCGCTCAGCGCGCTCCCGCAGCCGCCAGCAACTGCTCGATCTCGGCGTAGCCGCGCTGGCGCGCCTGGCGCAGCGGCGACACACCGTCCTTGTCGGGCAGGTTGACGTCGGCCTTGGCGGCGATCAGCAGGCGCACGATCTCGACATGCCGCGGGCCCCCGTCGCTCAGGACGATGGCCTCGAGCAGCGCGGTCCAGCCGAGGCGGTTGACATGGTTCACGTCGACGCCGGCCTCGATCAGGGTCTTCACCGTCTCCACGTGCCCGCGCTCGGCGGCGGGGATGAGCGCCGTGCCGCCGTAGCGGTTGGTGCTCTTGAGGTCGGCGCCATGCGCCAGGGTCAGGCGCAGGATCTCCGTATAGCCGCGCGCGCCCGCCAGCAGGTACGGGCTGTCGTTGATGTCGTCCTTGGCGTTGACGTCGGCCCCCGCCTCGATCAGCAGCTTCGCCACCGCGACGTGGTTCTGCTGGACCGCCGCCAGCAGGGCGGTGCGCCGCCGGCCGTCGCGCGCGTCGATCGCCGCCCCGGCGGCAAGCGCACGCCGGACCGCCTCGACATCGCCGCGCTCGGCGGCGGCAATGTAGTCGCGGTCAGTGGCGGTTGCAGACGTCATGGGCGCCATGGCGAGGAGTATGACAGCAAGCAGGGCCCAAGCGAGCGTCTTCATGCCGGCAGCTTTCCTACCGATTCTTCCAACAGCCGCCAGGCGGTCGCCCCGCAGCGCTCGCGGCAGCCGGTATAGAAGCCGCCGGCCAGCCGGGCGCGGAAGCCCGCCGTATCGACCGGGTTGAACGCCAGGCCGCGCCCGGCGAGCTGCGTCTCCAGCGCCCGGTTGAGCGCCACGGTCGAGGCGCGCTGGCGACCGATATGCGTGCGCGTGGCGCGCTGGACGAGATCCTGCAGATCCTCGGGCAGTTGGAGCCAGAACGGCCGATGGGCGATCAGGTTGAAGGCCGACCAGACATGATTGGTAACGGAGACGAAGCGAGTCATGCGGTCGAGCTGGTTGGCGTCCGTGATGGCCAGCGGGTTCTCGTGCCCGTCCACGCGCTGGTCCGCGAGAGCCTGGTAGAGATCGGCGACGTTGATGGTCACCGGCTCGGCGCCCAGCGCCGCGAACAGCGCCCGGAACAGCGCGCCGTTGGGCACGCGCATCCGGTAGCCCTCGAGGTCCTTCACCGTGTTCACCGGCCTCGACACGGAGCAGATCTGGCGAAAGCCGTTCTCCAGCGCGCCGCCGGGGACAAGATAGATGCCCTGCGCCGCCATCTCCTGTCGCAGATGCCCGCCCAGCGCCCCGTCGGCGGCGCGGTGCGCCACTTCCGACGAGGCAAAGGCGAAGGGTATGCCCTGGATCTCGGCCGCGGGGACGCGCGTGGCTATCAGCGGCCCCATCATGGTGGCGAACTCGACTTCGCCGGCGATCAGCATGTCGAGCACCTGCGGGTCGGAGCCCGGCACGCCGGCATTGCCGGGAAGGACGGCGACGTCGAGCCGGCCGCCGCTGCGGTTGCGCACCTCGTCCCAGAGATCGACGAGGAAGCCGTGCTGGTGGCTCTTCTCCGGCTGGTTATGGAACTGCCGGCCGCGCCAGATGCGGGTCACAGGGTCAGTCGACCTTGATATTGGCCTCGCGCACCACCTTGTCCCAGCGTGCGTGGTCCTCGCGGATGATCGCCGTCAGGCGCTCGGGCGGCTGATTCCAGATCTCGAGGCCCGACTTGGCCAGGCGTTCCGGCAGGTCGGGCATGGCCATCACCCGCGCCGCCTCCTGGCGCAGCCGCGCGACCACGTCGTCGGGCGTGCCCTTGGGCGCGAACAAGGCGATCCACGAGGAATAGTCGAAGCCCGGCACGCCGCTCTCGCCGGCCGTCGGCAGGTTGGGAAAGGCGGCACTGCGCTGGCCGCCGGCGAAACCGATCGGCTTGACCTTGCCGTCGTCGAGGAAGGGCAGCGCCAGGGTGTGCGCGATCATCATGAACTGCACCTGGCCGGCGGCGAGATCGGCCGCCGCCTGGGTGGCGCCGCGATAGGGCACGTGGGTCATCTTCACGCCCGACATGTGCATGAACATCTCGGTCGCCAGGTGCTGCGGGCTGCCCGGCCCGCCGCTGGCGTAGTTGAGCTGGCCGGGCCGCGCCTTGGCATAGACCAGGAATTCCTGAACCGTCTTCACCGGCAAGGCGCCATTGACGCCGATCAGCGTGGGGATCGTGGCTAGCCCTCGGATCGGGATGAAGTCGTTGACCGAGTCGAAGCGGGCCTTGTCGCGATTGATGTTGGGCAGGATGGTGAGGATGGAGTTGTTGAGCGCCGCCAGGGTGTAGCCGTCGGGCCGGGCGGCACGCACGCGCTCGGTGCCGACCAGGCCGGCGGCGGCGGCCACGTTCTCCACCACGAACTGCTGCTTGAGGCCCTCGCCCAGGCGCTCGACCACGACGCGGGCCGCGATATCGGAGGCGCTGGCCGCCTGCAGCGGCATGATCACCAGCACCGGCTTCGACGGGTAGGGCTGCGCCTGGGCCGTGCCCATCGCCGACCCCAGCACTGCAAGCACGCCAAAAGCGCGCACCAAGCGAACGATCATTGTTTCCTCCCCGCGTGTGTCGTTACTGGCCGATGAGTTCGGACGCCTTCAGACCGGGCTTGAGGCCCATGGCCACGGCCTCGTCGGCCGTGAAATTGAGCTCGACCTTGATGCCGTTGGGATCGAAGAAGAAGACCTGGTAGAGGCCCTGGTCGTCGACCTGGCGCTCCTTGAAGTCGATGGCGAGGCGGCGCAGCCGCTCCAGCGTCTCGCGCAAACCCGTGGCCCTGAAAGCGATATGGTCGATGACGCCGGTCCCGCTCTCCGCCTCCGACTGCTGTCCGAGATAGGCCTTGCGGTTGGCCGAGGTGTTGGCCCCGCCCTCGGTGACGTGGATGACGTCCTGCTCGCCGATGTAGAGCCAGCAGACCGGGAACTTGAAATCGGGCGTGTAGCCGGCGCGCATGCCCAGCACCTCGACGTACCAGCGCTTCGTCGCCTCCATGTCCCTGGTCTGGACGAGGATGTGCTCGAGATGGCTGAGCGGCATGCGGCGCGTCTCCCGTCGGTACCCCGTGACCCGGGTCCTCGCCGCCTATTGTGCCGCGCGCCGCCCGTTTATCAAGCGATCATCACGGGGCGACCGCGCGCCCCGGCGCGGCGCCTATTTCGGGGCAGCGCCGTCCTTGGGCTGGCTGTCGGCGGCGTTGAAGATGAACTTGCCGAGCATCTGCACCAGGTTCACGGGGGCCTGCGTGTATTTGATCTCGCCGCCGGGCGCGATCATCTTGTCCGAGCCGCCGGGCACCAGCGAGACGAAGTTGGCGCCGAGCAGGCCCTCGCTGGAGATCTGGGCCACCGTGTCGTCGGGCAGCTTGATCGAGTTGTCGATCGACAGCTTGAGCACCGCGAGGAAGCTCTCGGCGTCGAGTTTCTGCTCGACCAGGGTGCCGACCTTGATGCCGGAGACCTTGACGTCGGTGCCGGTGGCCACGCCGTCGACGCGCTCGAACTTGGCGAAGACCTCGTAGCCGCGCACCGAGCGCACGTTGGTCGTGGTGTAGGCGAAGACCATGAAATAGCCGGCCACCACCAGAACGATGGCGCCCATCAGGGTCTCGACGAGGTTACGTCCCATGTGTCGTCTCCGCCGCCGGGCCGCTCAGTTGGGAACCCACGGCTCGTAATCGCCGGTCGCCTTGGCGCGCTGGCCGCCGGCCAGGTCGTGGCCGGGCGGGCGGTAGGCGAGCGGCGTGCCGGTGAGATTGGGCAGGTGCTCCTTCTGCCAGGGCGCGCCCTTGACGCCGCCGGAGGGCGGCGGGTCGATCGCCAGATGGTGCAGCCAGGCGTGCCATTCCGGCGGCACCTTGGTGGCCTCGGCCTCGCCCGCATAGAGCACCCAGCGCTTCTGGCGCTTGCCGGCGTAGCGCGTGGCACCCGTCTTGTCGCGGTAGTAGGTGTTGCCGAAGGCGTCGTTGCCCACGGAAACGCCGCGCAGCCACGTATAAAGACGGGTCCCGATGGTCATGGCCGACTCTGTTGCCCCAAGAATGCGCGGCGACTATTGCACGAGGGCGGCCGGGCGTCCAGATTACCCGCCCCCAGGGTTGACCCAGTAGCGAGTTGATTTCTATGCCCGATTTCTGGCGCGCCAGCGGCTACGGCCTGCTCGATCGCAATCAAGATGGCCGGCTGGTGGTGAGCGACGACTACCTGCGCGCCTACCTGATGCGCCCCGAGGTGCGGCCCGTCGAGGAGTCAGGTCCCGGCGAACGGGCGCTGCATGCGGCGCTGATGGAAACCCCGCGAAAAGCCATCGGCGACAGAGAGTTGGCCGCCATCGAGGACGCCGATGCGCGCGACAACTACAAGGTCGTGCTGGCCTTCCGCGACCGGCTGCTGGCCTCGCCCACGCTGGAGGACGCTTATCTCAAGCTCTTCCTCGAGAGCAACCACCGCACGCCGGCCCTGTTCATCGACCAGCTGGTCCATGTCATCGCCCGCAACCTGTTGAGCGACATCGAGGATCCGCTGCGCGCCCGGGCCGCCGAGCTGCTCTTCCGCAGCCAGAAGATCACCATCCGCGACGGCGCCATCATGCTGGCCGACGAGGAGACGGTGGAAATGCACGCCGCCAGCGGCGGTCTCGGCTCGCTGGGCAAGCTCATCGTCGAATCGAATACCCCGCTACGGCAGGTCGATCTCGATGTTCTGACAAGCGAAAACGCTGGCGTGTACTGGAGCCGCGACGACCAATACGACACCGTGCTGGAGCTCACCTTCGGCCGGCACGGGCTCGACGCCCTGGCCCGGGTGCTGGAGGCCTGGGTCGCCCATTTCCTCCAGATAGGTGTGAATATCCAACCGGTTAGCCGCATCCAGGACGACAAATGGGTGTGGCATATCGGGCTCGACGCCGAGGCCTCCTCGATCATGAACGACCTCTACCAGCAAAAGGAGGTCGAGGAGGACCGGATGAAGCAGGTTATCGCCTTGTTCCGCCTGGAGTTTTCCGACCCGACGGTGATGAGACAGGCGATCCAGGGACGCCCCGTCTATCTCGGCCTGGCCAAGGACCGCGGCGACCGGCTCCGGCTGAAGCCGCAAAACCTGCTGGTTAACCTGCCCCTGGCCGAACGCGCCTGAGCCAAGCCCCTGAAAAAGCGCCGTAATTCCCGGCGCGACGCGGCCCCGACAGGCTTAATTGTTGCGCTGCAACATGAGGCCGGGCGGCGACCATAAGGCCTTGGCACAAAACGGATTTTCTTTTCTCTTGCCAAGCGTTTCAACAGCTTAGCTTTTCCGCCGCTCCCCTACCCCGATAAGCCGTTGATCCACCTAGATTTAGTGGTTGGTCTTCGAATTGCCACAAAATCTCTTGCCGGGGTGATTCCCCGGGGGCCAATATTTGGTAACGAGCCGGGCCCAACCCACTGCATTTAGTGCCACTGAGTGCGGGGACGAGGCCGGGACGGGGGAGGACTCACCGTCGAGATTCGGATTTCAGGCAGATGTGGAGCGAATGGATTCCGAATGGAATCCGAATGCCCAGCGCATCGCCAGCGAATGGAAACCGGATAGACCGCGGCTGAGGCCTTTCGAGGAATAACCGACAGGGACAAAAGAGTCGGGAGCAGCCCATGCGCATCGAGCGACGGTTCACCAAAGCGGGCCAGGACGCCTACGCCTCCATCGAGTGGACGCGGACCAATTCCGAAATCAAGAATCCCGATGGCTCGGTCGTCTTCCAGGCGAAGGACATCGAGGTGCCGAAGGCCTGGTCGCAGGTCGCCTGCGACGTGCTGGCCCAGAAATATTTCCGCAAGGCCGGCGTGCCGGCGGCGCTCAAACCGGTCGAGGAACGCGACGTGCCGACCTGGCTGTGGCGCTGCGAGGCCGACGCCGAGGCGCTCAAGGAAGCCCCGCGCAAACAGCGCGGCGAGCAGTCCGCCAAGGAGGTCTTCGATCGCCTGGCCGGCACCTGGACCTATTGGGGCTGGAAGGGCGGCTACTTCGACACCGAGCAGGACGCCCGCACCTATTTCGACGAGATGCGCTTCATGCTGGCCGCCCAGCACGCCGCGCCCAATTCGCCGCAGTGGTTCAACACCGGCCTGCACTGGGCCTACGGCATCGACGGCCCGGCGCAAGGGCACTACTACGTGGATTTCCAGACGGGCAAGCTGGTGGCCTCCGCCTCGGCGTATGAGCATCCCCAGCCGCATGCCTGCTTCATCCAGTCCGTCGCCGACGACCTGGTGAACGAAGGCGGCATCATGGATCTTTGGGTGCGCGAGGCGCGCCTGTTCAAGTACGGCTCCGGCACGGGCTCGAATTTCTCCAAGCTGCGCGGCGAGAACGAAAAACTCTCCGGCGGCGGCAAGTCCTCCGGCCTGATGAGCTTCCTCAAGATCGGCGACCGCGCGGCGGGCGCCATCAAGTCGGGCGGCACCACCCGCCGCGCCGCCAAGATGGTCACCGTCGACATCGACCATCCGGATATCGAGAACTACATCAACTGGAAGGTGATGGAGGAGCAGAAGGTCGCGGCGCTGGTCTCGGGCTCGAAGCTCGCCAACAAGCACCTCAACGCCATCATGGCCGCCTGCGACGAGGCCAAGGGCACGGCCGGCTACGATCCCAAGCAGAACCGCGAGCTCAAGCTGGCGATCACGGGTGCCCGCAAGGCGATGATCCCGGAGAACTACATCCAGCGGGTCATCGATTTCGCGCGCCAGGGCTACAAGCACATCGAGTTCCCGGTCTACAACACCGACTGGGACAGCGAGGCCTACCTCACCGTCTCCGGCCAGAACTCCAACAACTCGGTGCGCGTCACCGACGACTTCCTGCGCGCGGTCGAGACCGACGGCGACTGGAATCTCACCCGCCGCATCGACGGCAAGCTGCACAAGACCGTCAAGGCCCGCGATTTGTGGGAGCAGATCGGCCACGCCGCCTGGGCCTCCGCCGATCCCGGCCTGCAATACGACACCACGATCAACGACTGGCATACCTGCCCGGAGAGCGGCCGGATCAACGCCAGCAACCCGTGCTCCGAGTACATGTTCCTCGACGACACGGCCTGCAACCTGGCGTCCATCAATTTGCTCGCTTATTACAAGCGGACACCCTTCGAGACGCAGCCGCAGACGGCTGCTCCTCAGGGTGAGGCTCAAGAAAAAGGACCTCGTCCTGAGGAGGCGCGCAGCGCCGTCTCGAAGGACGCCGACAAGGGCAAGTTCGACGTCAAGGGCTTCGAGCATGCCTGCCGGCTGTGGACCATCACGCTCGAGATCAGCGTGCTGATGGCGCAGTTCCCCTCCAAGCGTATCGCCGAGCTCTCCTACGAGTTCCGCACGCTGGGCCTGGGCTTCGCCAATATCGGCGGCCTCCTGATGGCCATGGGCCTGTCTTATGATTCCGACGAGGGCCGCGCCATCTGCGCCGCGCTTTCCGCCGTGATGACCGGCACCGCCTACGCCACCTCGGCCGAGATGGCCGAGGAGCTGGGCCCCTTCCCCGGCTACGCGCCCAACGCCCAGGCCATGCTGCGCGTCATGCGCAACCACCGCCGCGCTGCGTATGGAGAAGCAGCCGGCTACGAGGGCCTGGCCATCTCGCCCGTGCCCCTGGCGGCCGAGCACTGCCCGGACCAAGAGATGGTCGAGCGCGCCAAGGCCGTGTGGGACCTCGCCCTGATGCTTGGAGAAAAGAGCGGCTACCGCAACGCCCAGGCGACCGTCGTCGCCCCCACCGGCACCATCGGCCTGGTGATGGATTGCGACACCACCGGCATCGAGCCCGACTTCGCCCTGGTCAAGTTCAAGAAGCTGGCCGGCGGCGGCTACTTCAAGATCATCAACCGCGTGGTGCCCGAGGCGCTCAAGACCCTCGGCTACACGCAGACGCAGATCGACGACATCATCGCTTATGCCGTCGGCCACGGCACCTTGGTCGGCTCCAACGCCCTGTCGCACAACGCGCTGCGCGTCGCCGGCTTCGGCGATCCGCAGATCGAGGCGGTGGAGAAGGCGCTTGAGTCGGCCTTCGACATCAAGTTCGCCTTCAACAAGTGGACGATCGGCGAAGAGTTCTGCCTCAACATCCTGAACATCCCCAAGGCGACGCTGGACGCGCCCAACTTCGACCTCCTGACGCATCTGGGATTCGCCAGGGACGAGATCGAGGCGGCCAACACCTGGTGCTGCGGCGCCATGACCCTGGAAGGGGCGCCGCACCTGAAGAACGAGCACCTGCCGGTCTTCGACTGCGCCAACCCCTGCGGGCGCAACGGCAAGCGCTTCCTCTCGGTCGACAGCCACATCCGCATGATGGCGGCCAGCCAGCCCTTCATCAGCGGCGCCATCTCCAAGACCATCAACATGCCCAACGCGGCCTCGGTCGAGGACTGCAAGGCGGCCTACCTGCTGTCGTGGAAGCTGGCCCTCAAGGCCAACGCCCTCTACCGCGACGGCTCCAAGCTGTCGCAGCCGCTGGCCTCGATGGTCGACGAGAGCGAGGCCGATGCCGCGGCCGAGGAGCTGGCCGGGATGTCGACGGCGGCCCAGGCCACCAGGATCTCCGAGCGCGTGGTCGAGCGGATCGTCGAGCGCATCGTCGCCGCCAAGCAGACGCGCGAGCGCATGCCCAACCGGCGCAAGAGCTACACCCAGAAGGCGATCGTCGGCGGGCACAAGGTCTACCTGCACACCGGCGAGTACGAGGACGGCCGCCTGGGCGAGATCTTCATCGACATGCACAAGGAGGGCGCCGCCTTCCGCTCGCTGATGAACAACTTCGCCATCGCGGTGTCCATCGGCCTGCAATACGGCGTGCCGCTCGAGGAATTCGTCGACGCCTACATCTTCACCAAGTTCGAGCCCAACGGCCCGGTGCAGGGCAACGACCGGATCAAGAACGCGACCTCGCTGCTCGACTACATCTTCCGCGAGCTCGCCGTCTCCTATCTCGGCCGCGACGACCTGGCCCATGTCCAGGACGCCGACCTGGCCTCGGACGCGGTGGGCACCGACGAGGACGACGCCAAGCTGCCGGCCGGCGGCACGGCGGCGACCAACAAGATGGTCGAGGAGATCAACCGCTCGATCTCCAAGGGCCTGACCCGCGGCAAGCACCAGCAGCAGATCAAGTTCCTGCGCGTGCTGGACGGTGGGGCGGCCAAGGACGCGGCCACGGGGTCTGCCACGGGGCGCGGCGTGGTGCCGGCGGGCGATCCCGGCCTGACGGCGGCGCCGATCACCAATGTCGGCGTGGTCGAGGCCGACGCGGTGACCGACGTGGCCCCGGTGAGCGACGAGGACCGCGAGCCGATCGGCTTCGACACCTCGACGACCGAGATCCACAGCGAGCATCATCACGAGGGCGGGCACGAGCATGCCCACGCCCACACGCCGCAGCCGAGCGCTGCGGAAAAGTACAAGGCGGCGCGCCAGATGGGCTTCACCGGCGACGACTGCGGCGAATGCGGCGGCTCGAAGATGGTCCGCAACGGCACCTGCACCAAGTGCCTGGATTGCGGCAGCACAAGCGGCTGCAGCTGACGCGCTAACCGTCGACGCGCTCCGCGCGCCCTCTCCTGGTCCCCTCTCCCCCATTGGGGGAGAGGGCCAGGGTGAGGGGGACTAAAGAACAAAGACGACCGCCCCCTCTTCGTTTTCGGGGCGCACGGCACAAGCCTACGGCACGCCTCAGCGGCCTACGCCTACCAGTACCGACCGTCATCCCCGACCAGCGAGCGCTAGCGAGCGCCGATCGGGGAACCAGCACAAAGGGGCGCCTCGCTCCTCAGACCGACCGAGTTGGACCGGACAGTTCAGGAGAACAGCTTCAGTGGCACACCAGAGCTTCACCAGATCGACGGTCCCGCTGCGCCGTGGCACGCGCACCGGGTTCCCCGATTGCGGCTCGCCGGACACGGGTCCGTAACACAGAGCCGCAGCGTTTCCTCCCTAGACGTCAAACTAGCCCCCGGATCGAAAGATCCGGGGGTCTTTCGGAAAAGCACCTTCGACTAACAGCAGCGCAGAAAAATAAAGAAATTCGGTCGGGTAGCGCATAGGCCCGACTGCATCAAAGGGGGGAGCGGCGAACGCCACTCCCCTTTTTGTTTTTCACTGGCGCAATTGTTCAGGAGAACTCAATGGCAAAGAAACCACCGAACGATCACAAGCCTTGGACTCGCAAGGACATCTCAATGGTCCGTGACTTAGCATCCCAGAACACTCCGACGGGCCTCATCGCCTACCATACCGGTCGGAGCAAGCCTGCTGTCTATAGCCTCGACCAGACGCTCCTTATCAACAACACCAAAACGTGCGAGCTTCCGCGTGCCCCGAAAATTCTGTTCGATGGCATCCAACTGGGCAAGCTGCTCGGGACTTGCTTGATTGGACGCAAAAAGCACCGTGTAGGCGTTCCAAGCCTTCACAGGCGCGGCGCGCAAGTCATTTGCATAAGCCGTCAAGAACCACGCCTCAAACTGCGCGTACTTTTCAACTAATTCATCAACGGTATCGAACAAAACTGCTGAGCCAAGAATACTTTCATCCTCGAAGACAACAGCCGGCCCCAGGCTGGTTTTGGCATGGAATACGCGGTAGCCCGAGCTCAGCAAAAGATCCGCAGCGGTCAACAAGAGTGTCATTACGCCAAGCACTCCACGTAGGCGCTTTCCAACGTCATCCACACACCAGTTTCGCCGGATCTTATAATAGTGGGCGACGGCGCACCGCGAACCACATTCGGCGCAGCGCCATCGTCAGTGGCGCCAGCGCATATGACTATGTCATACGCTTCAGGCGGTGGCGGTTCACTTAGGTACTTTGCGCGGACGTAGCTGAGCAGCCCGGCCCCTCTAACCACTCTGATGCGTTTCCCCGCCAACTCATACGCATCCATCGCTGGCTTAGCGCCCTTTGCTAGTAGCGTCATATGAGCTACCGCCGCTGGAATCATTGCGTCCGATGGCTCTTTAGTCTGCACCGCCTCGTTTCGCATTGCTCCGCACAAGCTGCGTCGGATTTCATAGAGAGTACGTGTGTCCAATACTCTCGCTGATTCCTCCTGAAAGTTAAATCGTCCCCCACTATAGGCCTCGTACTGGGGCTCGGCGCGATCAAAGACGCGCTTTAAAAATCGCCTGCTAAAGGCGCCTCTCAATTCATCTAGTAACCCAGTACCGGTTTCTTGAATGTGCTCAAACACCACTCCTTGACGATGACTCCAATCCCAGAGCCGAGGTGCTTTTTGTTGAAGAAGATCAGGAGGTGCAGGATCGATAAGAAACACGCGATTCGGGACAACAGTTTCGATACAGGCATGCAGGAGGTTCGTCAGATAGGCCCAATCAGACCAAAAGCCGACGAAGAGAATATCCTTGCCTAGCAGCACTCCCTCCAGCCACTTTTTCGAGCTTTCGAATCTTTCTTTTACGGGCGGCCTGTCTAGTTGAGGCACGCACCAGACCGTGGCGATTGGATCACGCTGAACGCAGCCATGGATCTTTAGGTACGGACGATGGGCACGCTCTGTTGCAGCCTCAAACCCGCTTACCGACTGCCAGAAGTCAGCCGCACCGCCGAGATTGTGCGCGGCGGTCTCGACTAAACAGTCGTAGTTAGTGGTGACACCAAGGGATACAGCGGCACACCATAGAAAGTCAGCAATTGCTTCGTGCCCTAGGTTGAACTCCGTTCTAAAGACTGCCCAAGGGACATCGTGGGGCAGAAAGATAGATTCAAGCGTATTGTAGCCATCAAAGAGGGTGGTCATACCTTCCAAGTCGTTTTTCACCGACTGAGGAAGCGACACACCATACTTCTGCCGGTGCCTTTCAAAGCACATTTCCGCTAGCGCGGATGCTAACGGGATTCGACTCGGAGGTGCGACAGAAAGCCCTGCACCTGAAATGATAGCAAGGCGGCCACTGATCATGGATTCCAGCAGCCGCTCAGCAAGGTCTTCCCGCATCAGCCCCCCTCGCGCCGCGACAGCCGAACGTGCGCCTAACTAACTCGCGCAATCGTGGGCTGTACCCAGATCAGCGATAGCGCGGAATGCCATTAACCTGCAAGCGGCCGGAGTTTGAGCGCGCGAGCGGAGCACTCGTGCAATCTCAGAAGATGCGCTTCAGCACCACGCCCGCCCTGGCCCACCGGCTTCAGGAAGTCCCACGGGTTAAGCGCGCGGCCGAACCGGGGTTCCCAGGGAATCTCGGTGACCGCGCAGTTCGCCGGAAAGGCGCTCGCGCCCGGCCGCGATTGCGGAAAGTGGCGGACGCTGCCGGCCGGCTTGTCGTCCAGCGTCATGCTGGCATCGATCACCCGGCCGGCGCAGCCGGTGGAGGGGTTGACGTAGTAGCCGCAGATCGCCGCCTTGCCCTCGTGCTCCACCAGCTTGACGTAGATGGAGAGCGGCGTCTCGGTGCCGCCGGTGGTCTTGAAGTTGAAGGTGATGGGCCGTAGGCGGCGTCGGCCGTCTCCTGCCGGAAGACGGTGTTGGTGCCCGTGGTCTCGCAGCCGGTCAGGTAGACGGCGGCCAGCGCAACGACTCCCACGGTCAGGATCAGCCACTCGCGGCGGTTCATGGTCATGGCGGTCCCCCTGTCCTTCGGAGCGCTCTCGCGCAACCTCGGAAGGTTGCGCTGCCGCGCTTTCGAGCCAACGCCTACGGCGTTGCTCTAGAACATTCAATCAACTGCGCCGTGTCGTAGAACTCGGTGAACTCGATCGCCTGCCCCGCCTCGTTGAAGCGCCAGATATCGACCTTGGGCGTGTCGATGCGCTTGTTCGCCTTCAGGTGATGCCAGGCGGTCGAGCCGATGGCGACGACGGTGTCGCCCTCGCAGACGAAGCGCTCGACCTTGTAGTGGATCATGGTCATGGCGGCGGTGAGGCCCTGGAGATAACCGCGCACCTCCTCCTTGGAGCGGCGCTGCTTCGTCCACTCGACCGGGGCGGCGCCGTTGGCCAGGGAATGGAACTTCAGCCGGTCGGCCATCAGGTCCAGCCAGGTCTCGATGCTGCGGCCCTTGCTGTCGTGCCATTCCTTGTAGGCGGCGCGCAGCCTGTCGACCGGTGCCTGGCCCATCCCTGTCTCCCTGCTTTGCTGACCGACAGCCGGCCCCCGACAGCCAGCAATTGTGAATTGTTAACGCGCGCCATCGGCGGCTGTGTACCAAAAGATACGGATAGCGCCCGGCCGAAAGACGGGCAAGTGATGGCGGTCACCCCTGAGCTTTAGTTCAGTGCTTCCTGTCATTCCCGCGAAAGCGGGAATCCAGTCTTTCCGGAGTCAGGAGCGCCTCTCGCGCGAGCTACGCTCGCGCTGCGGCGCTGTCCGCGCGATCTCAGAAGATCGCGCTCGCGAACCGCGCCGCGACGAGCAGGAGGAAGACGCCCAGCGCCACTTCGAGCTGGCGCTTGGAGAGCGCGTGCGCGATGCGCGCCCCCAGCGGCGCCATCAGCACGCTGAGCGGCGCCATCAGCGCCATGCCGATGAGCGAGACGTAGCCGATGGAGAGCGGCGGCATCAGCGCCTGGAGCGGCCAGCCGGCGAGCATGAAGCCCACGGTGCCCGCCAGCGAGATCACCACGCCGACGGCGGCCGCCGTGCCGATGGCCGCGTGGATCGGCGTGCCGTAGAGCGTCAGCACCAGGGTCGAGACCGAGCCGCCGCCCACGCCCATCACCGCCGAGTAGAAGCCGATGAACAAGCCGTAGCCCGACATCGCGGCGCGGCCGGGCAGCTGGTCGCCCAGGCGCCAGGCGCGCTCGCCCAGCAGGAACTTGGTGGCGATCATCACCGCGGTCAGGGCGAAGAGCAGCTTCATCACCCAGGCCGGGGCCGTGGCGGCGATGAGCGCGCCGGCCCCGATGCCGGCGAGGATGGGGAGCGTCCAGCGCCGCACCGCGTCGAGCCGCAGGGCGCCGCGCTTGCTATGGGCCAGGGCCGAGCGGATCGAGGTCGGCACGATGACGGCCAGCGAGGTGCCGATGCAGAGCTGCATGCGCACACTCTCGTCGACGCCGAGATAGCGGAAGATCTCGTAGAGCACCGGCACGGTCACCGCCCCGCCGCCGATGCCGAACAGCCCGGCCAAGAGGCCGGTGAGCGCCCCGCCGGCGACGATGGCGGCGGCGAGGGTGGCTAAATCGGAGAGGGGGATGTCGGACAAGAAGTCGTGCGCTGGCGCGCCCTATCGTGCTGGACCCCGGATCAGCACTCGCTTCGCTCGTTTGTCCGGGGTGACGAGTATGCCCTTGGTCGTCATCCCCGCGAAAGCGGGGATCCAGTCACTCGGGAGAAGAGGCGGGCGCGTCAGCGCCCGGCCATTCAGGAATTAAACAGGTTCAGCAGGGTCTGCGGCCGGGCGTTGGCGATGTTCAAGGTGCTGCCGCCCAGCGACTGCTTGACCTGGAGGGCGCGCAGCTTGGCCGCCTCGGCGGCGAGGTTGGCGTCGACCAGCGAGCCGAGGCCCTCGGTCACCGCGTCCGACAGGGTCTTGGCGAAGGAGGACTGGAACTCGACGCTCTTCTGGTTGGCGCCGAGCGTGCCCAGCGACTGGCCGACCAGCAGCGAGGCGGCATCGATCGAGCTGATCATCGCCGTGGCGTCGGCGACGGTGCCGACACCCTGCGACAGCGAGGCGGCGACGCCGCCGATGGCCGAAGCGTTGCCCAGCGTCTGCTGGCCGCCGGTGACGGTCGAGGTCAGGGCCACACTCTGCGAGCCGGCGGAGAGCAGGTTGCGGCCGTTATAGGTCGAGTTGCCGACGATGGTGTTGATCTGCTGCAGCTGCGCCTGGAAATCCTGGTTGAGGATCTGCTGCTGCTCCGGCGTGTTCGACGGGTTCGAGGCGGCGATCGCCTTGGACTTGAGGTCGCCGAGCAGGTCGGAGATCGCCGTGGCGCCGGCGATGGCGGCGGCGTTGATGCCGGTGCCCGAGGACAGGCTCTGCTGCACGGCGTCGAAGGCCTTGAGGTCGCCGTTCAGGCTCTGGGCGATGGCGAAGATCGAGGCGTCGGTCTCCGGGCCGCTGACGTTCTTGCCGGTGGAGATGCGGTTCTGGACGCGCTCGAGCTGCGTGTTGGTGGCGTTGAGATTACGCACACCGATCGCCGCACCGTTATTGGTGTTGATGCTGCTCATCTGTTGGGCTCGCTTTCTTGCGGGCTCTGTCTGTCAAAGGCTCGCCGGTTCAGCGGGCCAAGGTCCGGGTCCAACTCGGGCTTATTGCCCGTAGTCGTCTCAAGTATCCGCCAACGAGATATCGGACTCGTTAACGAGCGATTACTATAATTTTAACTATTCGGGGAGTCAATCACCCTTGCGGTAGTTATCCCCCGCCGCAGCGTCTAGTCTCGCGCCGTCTTTCCCGGGAGTGAACGCATGACGCTGTCGATGTACCAGGCCTCGGTCCCCGTCTTCCGCCAGATGCTCGAGGCGCTGGGCGGGGTGCTGGCCAAGGGCGAGGCCTTCGCCGCCGAGCGCAAGATCGAGCCCGCCGTGCTGCTCACCTGGCGCCTCGCCCCCGACATGTTCAACCTCACCCGCCAGGTGCAGGTGGCGAGCGACATGGCCAAGGGCGGGGCCGCGCGCCTGGCCGGAATCGAGGTGCCGAAATGGGAGGACAACGAGGCGAGCTTCGCCGATCTCAAGGCCCGCCTCGCCAAGACCGTCGACTTCGTCGGCAGCCTCAAGCCGGCGCAGATCGACGGCTCGGAGGAGCGCGAGGTCACCATCCCGCTCGGCGGTAAGCCGACCGCCTTCAAGGGCCAGCCCTACCTGCTGAAATTCGTGCTGCCCAACCTCTACTTCCACTGCACCACCGCCTACGCCCTGCTGCGCGCCGCGGGCGTGCCGCTGGGCAAGCGCGACTTCCTGGGGAACTTTCAGTCCTAACGGAAACGCGGCAGCAGCCGGAGCGGATTGGCGCGCTCGATGGCCGCGATCTCGGCGGCGCTCCAGGCGCCGCATTGGGCAAGACCGCGCGCATGCTCCTCGGCCGTGCGATACGGGTAGTCGGTGCCGAACACGACCTGCGCCGCCGGGATCACCTGCCTGAGCGCCGCCATGGTCGCGGCGTTCGCGGCCTGCGCCGTGTCGTAGAAGAATTTCTGCAGGGTCGGCGACAGGCCGGCGGGCACCGCCTCCGTCATGCCCGGCGCCTTCATCTGCTCGCGGAAGCGCTCGATCAGGAACGGCATGGTGCCGCCGGCATGGCTCCAGATCAGCCGCAGGTCGGGATAGCGCGCCGCCGCCCCCGAGAAGACGAACGAGGCGATGGAGCGCGTGGTGTCGGTGCCGTACTCGATCATCGAGGGCCGGAACATCGGCTGGATGTTCTCGCAGCAGTCCGGGCACGAGGGGTGGGTGTAGACCACGCAGCGGCGGCGGTTGAGCTCCTCCCAGACCGGCGCCAGGAACGGATCGCCCAGCCAGCGATTGCCGTAACTGGTGAACAGGCCGATACCGTCGGCCTTGAGCGTGTCGAGCACGTATTCGATCTCGCGTAGCGCGAGATCCACATGCGGCAGCGGCAGCAGGCCGAACATGCCGAACTTCGGCTTGTGGTCGCGCACCAGGGCGGCGGCGTAGTCGTTGCACTGGCGAGTCATCCGGCGCATGGCGTCCGGGTCCTCGAGCGCCTCGACCCCCGGCGTGGTGATCGAGAGGATCGCCGTGGCCACCCCGCCCCTCTCCATGTCCTCGAGGCTCTTGGCCAGCGACCAGGCGCGCAAGGGGGGTGCGAGCCGGCCCTTGGCGATCAGCGCCTCCTTGTAGGTCGGCGGCGCCAGATGATGGTGGACATCAATGCGATGCGGCTCGGCCATGCTTCCTCCGGTTCTACGCCAGCCTAGCGCGGATTCAGCGCTTCTTTTAAGGGCTTAGAGTTATCCCCAGGCGGCCGGCGGGCTTAACCATCAATTATTAAAATTCGCGCTAAAATCTCCCTATGTCCGTGCCGTCCCCAACCCCCACCAATCCGACGGCACCCGTCCCTTCCCGCGATCCCCTGCCCGCCTTGCGCCAGGCGGCCTCGGGTTCACGCACGCCATTCACCACCCTGGTCGCCATCGCCGTCGCCGAGAGCAACATCCAGGCGGAGGCCCGCCATCCGCGCTCCTCGGCCACCGGCGCCTTCCAGATCACCAACAGCACCTGGCTCGAGCTGGTGAAACGCTACGGCGCCGGGGCCGGCCGCGCCGATCTCGCCGCGCTGGTCACCACCGATGCCGAGGGCCGTGCCACCGTCGCGCCGGAGAACCGCGCCAAGGTGCTCGAGGCGCGCAAGGACGTCGACCTCTCGGCCAAGCTCACCGCCAAACTCTGCGACGAGAACCGCGCCGGCCTGGCCCGCAAGCTGGGCCGCGCGCCCGCCGAATCCGAAGTGCGCCTGGCGCATTTCCTCGGCCTCGGCGGGGCGACGCGCCTGATCCAGGCGGCCGCCGACAATCCCGGCGTCTCGGTCAAGGAGCTGCTGCCCAAGGCCTATGCCCATAATCGGGGCCTGCTCAGCGAAGCCGGTAAACCCATGACCGCCGCCCAGGCCGTCGCCAGCCTGGATGCGCGGTACGGCCGCGATGTCGCGCCGGCGGCACCGAAAGCGCCGGCTCGCGTACCCGCCACCCTGGTCGCCCAGCTCGCCGAGATCGCCCCGGCCGCGGCGCCGCCAGCGCCGCCCAAGCCCGAGCCCGCACCGGTTCAAGTGGCCGCCGCCGAGGCCGAGCCCCCCTCCGTCGATAAGGCGGCCAAGGAGCTCGCCTGCGAAGTCACCGCCAACGGCGTGCGCTGCCTGTTGTAGGGCTCACCACCGGTGACGGTGGAAATGCCCGTGATGACGATGGTGCCGGTGATGGCGCCCCTTGCCGATGACAATGCTGAATCCCGATGAGGCGCGCGGCCCGTAATAGGGGCTGTAGTAGCGCGGATAGGGGTCGTAATAGGGATAGACGGGAACCGCGGCGTAGCTCGGATACGGGTCGTGCCGCACGCACCCGGCCAGGGCGGGCATCGACAGCAAGAGACTGGCCAGAATCACGCAAGTGCCAGCGCGCATCTCACTCCCCTCTGTATGGGTCGCCACCCGCCTCACCGCGGACGGTGCCGTTTCGCCCCATAACGGGCCGCGGCTTCGCCATATTCCCCGAAGGGGCCGTATTCCCCTTATGCGCCAAAGCCGTGCCCATGCTTGACGCGGAACCGCCGGTGGGACGCGGACGTTCCGGCTGGGTGATCAATCAGCTTGGCAGGAGGTAGTAATGTTTTTCCGCAAACTCGCCACGGTATCGGCGGTTGCTCTGCTGCTCGGAGCCTGCACGGTTACCGATGGCAAGCAGACGGCCGGCGAATATGTCGACGACGCCACCATTTCGACCCGCGTGCGCACGGCCATCGTGCGCGACCCGAACGTCAGCCTGACTGAGCTCGACGTCAAGACGATGGACGGCACGGTGCAGCTCTCGGGCTTCACCGATCAGCAGGCCAAGAAGACCCGCGCCGGCGAAATCGCCAAATCGACGACGGGCGTCAAGGACGTCAAGAACGACATCGTCGTCAAGCGCTGAGCCGTCTCACGCCCTGACGATAGACTTCGGCCGAACATCGGCCGACTACCCCTGCGGGAACCGTCGCCGTTCGCTCATCACGGCGGCGGAACCCCGGGGGACCAATTCGCGAGCGGGCTCAGCCCGCCCGCTGCGCATTGTCGATCACTACCTGCATGCGCTTTACCACGCCCGAGACACCCTCGGTGTTGAGCGTGGTCGAGAACTCGTCGCGCTTGGTAAGGATCAGGCTGACGCTTTCGACGGCGACGTCGACGATGCGAAAGCCACCGTCGTTCTTCACGCGGAAATCCATGCGGATCGGCGCCTGGCCTTCGCGGTCGATCTGCGCCGGCACGCTGGCCTCGCCGGGGCTCGTCTGCCGCGCGCCGGTAGTGCGGAAGTTATAGCCGCGATATTCCGAGAACTGCGAGGCGTAGATGCTCGCCACGTAGCGGCCGAAGACGTCGAGGAACTGCTGCTGCTCCTCGGGCTTCAGGCGCTGCCAGTGGCGCCCGACCACGAAGCGGCCGATCTGCGGCACATCGAAGGCCTTCGAGAACATCTCGTAGAAGCGCTTCTGGCGCTCGGGCGTGGTGACGTTGGGGGCCTTGATGATCGTCAGCGCTTCTTCGGCAAGCTTGTCGATGAAGGCCTTGGCCCCGGCGGCATCATCTGCGCGGGCCTGCGGCACCCAGGCCGCCAGCGATCCCAGGAAGCCCCCCAGGGCGACCATGGCAAGCAGCGTCCGCCGTGACACCCGGGCAGCACGCATCATGTGCTTTCTCATCCTCAACCTCGTTGCAGTCGATCCGACCACCTTGGCGCGTCCGGCGACAGGTGGCTGTGACAAAAAAAGGGGGACAATTGCTGCTTGTGCAAGTCGCCCAGCGCTCTAGCCGTAGTCTCCGGGCCGAAACTCGGGTTTTTCCCCATGGCTCGCTTGGCCTGACGAAGCCATATCGCCCTTAACGGGTGGTGTCCAGCCGCCCGCGGGAGGTTATCGATGCGTTTGATGTTCCTGATGATCAGCCTCGCCCTGATCGCGCTCGGCATCACTGCCTGCGCCGGCAGTGTGCAGGTCGTTTCTGCCTCGAGTGACGCGGTCATGCTCAAGCATACCGCCGACAGCAGCGGCGCTGCGGCGCGGGAGGCCGAGAACCTGTGCGGCAATTACTCCAAGAAGGCCCGTTTCCGCTCCAGCCATGACGACATGGGCGGCGGGCAGCGGCAGTCGATCTACGATTGCGTACCCCGATAGGGCGGCGAGCGCAGCTCCCATCGCCGCCTCCCCGGGCGCACGGGCATGGTCACCATGCCCGTGCGCCACGGGGTTTCTGCGCCTCCACTCAAGCTCTAGGGCTCATCTTTCGAGCCCCCGCTAGGGGCGATCGCCGCCCATCCCGCAGCGCGGGAGGGCTCCGTAGATTCCCTTCAGTCTCTGGGGACTCGTCCCGATAACCGGCGCCCGGGGTCATCTCTACCTTCAGCTTGAGGTTAGCTTCTTCAGCGCTTCTCGGGAGAGAGCCATGGTGATGCTCACGATGGAACACTCGATGGCAGACGACATCCGTCTGCCCGACTCCCTGCGGACCCCCGGATCACGATCCGCTCACCCGGGCACCGCGACGCTCGAAGGCGTGCGCCGCAACCGGCTGCAGGCGACCGCTCTGCGCTCCCTGCGGGCCGTTGCCTACACAGCCGCCGCCGTGGTCGCCTTCGGCGGTCTCCCGATGGTCTGCGCCATGCTGTACGACGCCAGCGCCTACACGCTGCTGTTCAGCCGCTAGACAACGTTAAGCGCGCCCCCCAAGGCATCCCCCCGGCCCCGTCGCGGATACCCCTGCCATGCGCAGGCGGATAAGGGCGCTGCGCTCCAGCACATAGGCGCTCGGCCGCGCGGCTGAATAGCGCCGCGGATTGGGCAGAACCGCCGCCAGTCGCGCCGCCTCGGCCGCGTTCAAGGCCGAGGCCCGTTTGCCGAAGAAGCGCTGCGCGGCAGCCTCGGCGCCATAAACGCCGGGCCCGAACTCCGCGACGTTGAGATAGGCCTCGAGGATCCTCGCCTTGGGCCACAGCAGCTCCAGCAGCACGGTGAAGTAAGCCTCCAGCCCCTTGCGAACCACGCTGCGACCCGGCCAGAGAAACAGGTTCTTGGCCGTCTGCATGGTGATGGTGCTTGCCCCCCGCCCCCGGCTTCCGTCCCGATAGGCCTGCCAGGCTTCAGCCAGCGCCTCCGTATCGAAGCCGGCATGCCGGCAGAACTTCTGGTCTTCGCTGGCAATAACGGCGCGCATCAGCGTCGGCGCCATGTCGACCATGGAGACCCAGCGATAGTCCCTGCCCTCGCCCTGGTACCCGCGGATCAGCATCAGCGGCGTCACCGGAGGATTGAGCACGCGATAGGCCGCAACCCATCCCGTCGAACCCAGCAGCACGACAAGCAGGAAGAGACCGGCGAGCCGCAGCCAGCGACGGCCGGGCCGGCGTCGAGCCAAAGTTTCGCTGCCGTGCAAAGCACCGTGAGCCGGCAATGACGGCACTCGGCCCTACTGCCAAGGCGGCGGCGGTAGCGGCAACTCTTCCACGGTCGAGCCGATCGGGCGCGGCGGCGTCGATACCGCGGTCGCAACCGCGGGTTTGTCGTCAGGCGGAGAGCTGCCTACCGATTCCGCGAGATCCGGGTCAGGACGATCGGAAGATGCGGCGTCGTCCGTCAGCGATGGGGACACCAGCCGGCCCGATGTGCCAGGCGCGTTGATACTGTTGCGCGGGTTCATCCAGAACTCGATCTGCGTGATGCCCGCGCGCGCCCCCAGCTCGATGGTCGCGACGCGATTATTGAGTTGATAGAACAGGACGCTGTTCGTCGGTCGCCAGTGGGCCGCGATCTCGTGCCAGCCATAGCGCGGCATCTCCCGCCGATAGAACTCCCACACGGCCGCGGTCTCCATCGGCGTGGAGAGCAGGACACGGCCCAGCCAGTCGGCTTCGCCGCCCACCATTACCGTGCGCTCGAGATCCACGGTGTTATTCGGCGGGACCGGGATGTCGGCAAAGCGGGTGACAGGCGAGGGCGGCGGGGTGGTCGGGCCGATCGGCGGCACCGGCGCCGCGCTCACCAGCGCGGCGGATTGGGGTTTTTCCTTCGAGCTGCCGCCGCATCCGGCGAGGATGACAGCCAGACCCAGCAATATTGCGATCGTCGAGCGTGAAACCATGTTTGCCCATAGGGCGCGGCGCGGCCCACCCAATAACGGCAAGCGTATCCGTTCGTGCCCAGCGGGCGAGTGTCAAATGAAGGACCAGATCACGACGAAAAAAGCCGGCGACAGCACCGAGGGGGTAGCGAGGAACCATCCCGCCGGCCCAAACATTGGGAATACAGATGACCGGGAGATGCGCGATGAAACCTGTCTTGCTGGCGGCGGCGCTGTGCCTGTCGGCACTGGCCAGTTTGTCCGCCTGTTCCAGCAGCATCAAGACCGTCTCGGCGACGAGCAGTGCCGTCGCCGTGCACTACCCTCCCGATCGCCGGAAGGCGGCCGAGCAACGCGCGGCGGCTCTCTGCGCCGACTACGGCAGGCAGGCGCAGTTGCGCTCCCGCCACGATCAGTACGTCGTCGTGGAGCAGACGGCGATCTACGACTGTATCGGCGGCACCTAGTCGAACGGCGTATTAGGGAAAACCCTACCCCCCGGATTAGAGAGCTTCTATACTGCCTAGCTTGGGGTAGGCCGAGTCGCCTGCCCGGGCTGGAAAGATGCCCGGGGGATCGGGGATCTAGCCGGCAGCACGTTTCGGACGTCTGAACCATTCGCGCAACGCGTGGGTGTGCCGATGAACCGATCGTTGGTTGCTACGCCGTTCATTCTTCTCGCCCTGGGCATCGGCTGGCCTGCGTCGTCGGCCGCCGATCCCCTGCTCCCGACCAGTCCCCAGATTCTCGAATACAAGATCCGGCACGCGCTCTACGGAGAGATCGGCACGTATTTCAACGTCATCGAGACCTCGGGCGATACGATCGACGTCCGGTCGAGCCTGCGTATCGCCGTGAAGTTTCTCGGCCTGGCGATGTATCGCGAAGAGGCGGAGCGCCGCGAGCGCTGGGTCGGAGACCGTCTCGTCGCATTCAACAGCGTCACCCGGAAAAACGGCGAGCGGATCGAGGTGACGGGCGAAGCGCGCGACAACGCATTCGTCATCAAGGCCCCCTGGGGTACGGCCGAGGCCCCCGCCGATGTGCGGCCGTCGAATCCCTGGTCGGCGAAGGTCCTGGCGCCGGCGACGGTCATGTCCACCACCACCGGCAGGCTCTTCCAGCCGCGTGTGCGGATCAGCGCCGAGGAGCTGACGATGCTCGATGGCCAGCGGCGCAAGCTGCGCCAATACGAGATCGTCACCGACAAGCGCGAGTTCGTCTGGCTCGACGAGCAGGACGTCCCGGTGGTTTTCGGCACGGACGACGACGGGGCTCGGGTTGAGTTCGTCCTGGTGCAGGCTTCCCAGCCCGTCATCCACAGCGACAAGCTGTTGCCCCTCCGCACGACACGCATCGAGGCGGTGGCCGACTGAGCGCCTCCGCTCTACTTGATCCGCGACCCGGCTGGCGATACCTCTTGGCGCCCTTCCTCGGCGAACCCCGGGCATCGAAAGGATCCCCTCGTGCAGTATCGTCAACTCGGCCGTTCCGGCCTCAAGGTTTCGTTGGCCGGGCTCGGCTGCAATAATTTCGGCCAGCGGATCGACCTGGAGGCGACGAAGCGGGTGGTGCACAAGGCCCTCGACGTCGGCATCACCCTGTTCGATACGGCCGATGCCTACGGCAACCGCGGCGGCTCGGAAGACCATCTCGGCCAGGTCCTCGGCGCCCGCCGCAAGGACATCGTGCTGGCCACCAAGTTCGCCCTGCCGATGGATGACGCCGAAACGCTCAAGGGCGGCTCGCGCCGCTACATCATGAGCGCCGTGGAAGCGAGCCTGCGGCGCCTGCGCACGGACTGGATCGATCTCTACCAGCTGCACCGGCCCGATCCCGATACGCCGATCGAGGAGACCATGAGCGCCCTCGACGACCTGATCCGCCAGGGCAAAGTCCGCTATATCGGCTGCTCCAACCTGGTTGCCTGGCAGGTGGTGGAGGCGCAGTGGACCTCCAGGCATCACGGTCTCAGCCGCTTCGTCTCCTGCCAGGACGAGTACAGCCTGCTGGTTCGCGACATCGAGCGGGAGTTGGTTCCGGCTATGCGCGAGTACGAGATCGGCCTCCTGCCCTTCTTCCCGTTGGCCAGCGGCTTCCTGACAGGCAAGTACCGGCGCAACGCGCCGATGCCCGAGGGGGCGCGCATCACCGTCACCCAGCGTTTCCAGGATCGCTACATGACGGACGCCAACTGGGAGATCGTCGAGAAGCTCCGGGCCTTCGCCGAGAGCCGTGGCAAGACGCTGCTCGATCTCGCCTTCAGCTGGCTGGCGGCTCAGCCCCCGGTAGCGAGCGTCATCGCGGGAGCGACCAAGCCCGAGCAGATCGAAGCCAACGTGCGCGCGATCGAATGGAAACTGTCGGCCGCCGACCTTGAAGAGGTCGGCAAGATCAGCAAGGCGCCGTAGCCGCTGGCTCATCGACGAAGCGGACATTGTCGCGCACCGCGTCGATCACCGAATCGAGACCGAGGCCGTTGGGGAGCATCCGGTCGTAGGTGCAGGTCTGGCCGATCAGCAGGAACTGGACAGCCGGCTGGCCCGCCCCGCCGGCCAGCGGCAGGATCAGCCGCGAGGCGATGTGCTCGACGCCGCGTGAATTCGTGTAGCGGTTGACCGCGGTGATCGGGCGGCCGGACTGGTAGACCATCGCGTAATGCTGCTCGGCCAGGACACGACGGCCGGGCGGAAACACCTCGTCGACGTGGCGGCCGGTCAGCTCCATGCCATAGGCCTCGACGACGGCCGTGCCGGCCAGCCGGAAGCGGAAACGGGCCTCGTCCGAACGCTCGACCAGCAGCACGTAGGGGAGCACCGCCGGGATTTCCATCGGGTCGATGTCGGCGCGGTCCGGCAGCGGACGGTTGGCGCGCTTGCGCTGCCAGTAGCGCCAGAGATCGGCAAGGATGGGATTGTCGTCGAACAAGGGTAAGCGTGGCTTGTTGCGCTGACCCCTTATAGGCCGCAAAGGTTAACAACCCCCTGAGAGGCCCCCGGAGCCCGCCAACGCGGCCCGACAGCGTGGCTGTGACAAAAAGTGGCCCCAGTGCGACAAAAATGGGGACTGCGTTGATGCCGGGCCTTGCCCCCCCAAAGTGATCACGACAACTTTGGAGGTACTGATGAACCGCATTCTTGGCCTGGCAAGCGCCCTGGTGGTGGCCGCGACCTGCACAGCGTCGGCCCAGCAACAGGTCGTGCCGGCCGTCGTTCCGCAGGGGACCGTGGTCGCGATCACGCCCAAGGGCCTGATGACGCTCGACCCGCAGACCGTGACCCAGCCGCAGGCCGCCCCCTTCAACCCGGCGCCCCTGGGCAGCTACATCGAAACCACCATCGACAAGCGGACCGTCCGGTACCTCAACGGCTACGACATCAGCTACGACATCAACGGCCGCTTCGTGCCTACGCAGGCCTTCATCACCGACGGCTACACGCAGACCGACATCTTCCCGGCGACTGCGCCGAGGGCGCTGTGGCCGCTGGAGATCGGCAAGAGCGTGACCTTCAACGCCGGCTCGCGGGCGATCACCGCTCGCGTGGTGCGCACCGAGGTCATCCAGACCCCGGCCGGCTCGTTCTTCACTTACGTCATCGAGCGGCGCGACCGTGCCGCCGACGGCCCGGACAACTTCGCCCATTACTGGTACGCGCCGGCCGTGGGCACGATCGTCAGGTTCCAGGAGCGCAACGCCCGCAGCGGCCAGCGCCCGTCCTGGGAGGTGGTATCGATCGTGCTGCCGCAGCCGCGCGAGGGGACCGTGTCGGTGCCCACGCCGCTGGGTGACTCGCCGGAGAACCGCGCGCGCTACTGCGCCGAGCACACCACCACAGTGCCGCTGCCCAACGGCCAGCAGATGCACGTGAACTGCTTCACCTACACGCAGGCGCTGATCCTCGACTACACCGAGTGGCTGAAGACCCGCGGCCTCGCGTCAGCGCGTCAGAACTAGACGTCGTTCGAAACTCTCCTCCTTGGGCGGGACCCCACGGTCTGATTGACTGAGAGGGGCCCGCCCTTTTCTTTTGCGCGTCCCGGCGTTACAGCTTCGGCAAGATCACGGGGGAGAACCGCCGATGCGCCACGTTGCACTCCTCTTCATCGCCTTCCTTGGAGTGCTGCCGATGGCCAGTTCCGCCTCCGCCCAGAACCGTACGTCCGTAATCCTGGGCACCGCGACGCCCGGCGGCGGGTTTCCGGTCTACGGCGCCGCCTTCACCGAGACGGTCAACGCCGCCGATCCGTCGCTCTCGATCGAGCCGCGCAACACCAAGGGCAGCACCGAGAACGTGCCGATGCTCGAAGCCGGCAGCCTCGATATCGCCCTGGTCCAGGGCGAGGTCGCCTACGAGGTGCTGTCGGGCATCGGCCGTGCCCCGGCCAATCTCAAGATCATCGCCGCCATGTACTCCACGCCCGGCATGTTCGTGGTGCGCGCCGACAGTCCCGTCCGCGGCATCGCCGACCTCAAGGGCAAGCCGGTCGCTTTCGGCGCTCAGGGCTCCGGCCTGGTCATCCTGGCGCGCTACGTGCTCGACGGGCTCGGCCTCGACCAGAACAAGGATTTCCAGGCCGTCTATCTCGAGCGCGCCGGCGACGGGCCGGCGATGGTCATGGACGGGCGCGTGGCCGCGCTATGGGGCGGCGGCATCGGCTGGCCCGGCTTCAAGACGATGGCCGAGAGCCCGGCGGGTGCGCGCTTCATCGCGCCCACGGCCGCCGAGATCGAACGCATCCGCGCCAAGCACGCCTTCCTCAAGCCGCTCACCGTGCCGCCGAACAGCTATCCCAACCAGAGCGAGCCCATCCAGTCGCTGGGCTCGTGGAGCTTCGTGATGGCGCGTCCCACCCTGCCGGACGACGTCGCCTACCGGGTGGCGCGGGCCCTGCACAAGGGCGAGGCCGAGATCGGCCGGCGCTTCGTCCAGGCGCGCGAGACGACGGCGGCCAATACCTTCGCCGCCGCACCGCGCCCGGAGCTGATCCATCCCGGCGTGATGCGTTACCTGCGCGAAGCGGGAATAGCCCGCTGACTACTTGATCAGGCCCTCGGCCTTCATCGCTTCCTGGACCTTGGGCCGGGCGCGCACGCGCTCCATGTAGGCCGCGAGGTTCGGCCAGGGCGCCAGGTCCATCTTGTGCAACCGCGCCCAGTTCACCACGGTGAAGAGGTAGCCGTCGGCGACGCTGAACCTGTCGCCCAGCAGATACTGCTTCCCCGCCAACTTCTGGTCGATGAAGCCGAAACGCTTCTCGAGATTGGCCCGCGCGATGGCCTTGTAGGCGTCCGGCGTATCCGGCTTGAACAGGGGCGTGAAGCCCTTGTGAATCTCCGAGGTGATGAAGTTGAGCCACTCCTGCAGCCGGGCGCGTTCGAGCGTGCCATTGGCCGGCGCCAGGCCTGACTCGGGCTTGCGGTCGGCAATGTACTGCACGATCGCCGGCCCCTCGGTCAGCACCTCGCCGTTGTCGAGCTCCAGCACCGGGACCATGCCCTTGGGATTGACCGCGTTGAAATCACCGCCGCCGGCGACCATCGTCTTGGTCTTGGGGTCGACGCGCTCCAGCTTGAAGTCGAGACCCGCCTCGCGCAGCGCGATATGCGGCGACATCGAACAGGCACCCGGGAAAAAATAGAGACGCATCTGGGATCCTCCGTTGAGGCGCGAACGCTAGCATGCGTCGACGAGGCGGCGTAGGTGCTGCCGGCAGAATCGCGTTACCGGCGGGAAACTCGAGGTTAGCGCGTGGGCGCGGGCGTGCCGCCGCGCAGGCGCTCCATCTGCTCCATGCCCTTGAGCAGCGCATCGAGCATGGCGTCGGTCACCGGCAGCTTGCGGAAATCCGCCGGCGGCTCGAACAGGCCGGCGTCCTGCTTGCCCACCTTGACGTTGCGGAACAGCAGGTGGACGTAGCCCCGCTTGGCGCGGTGCTCGCCCTCGCCCTCGATCTTCATCACCACGCCGGGCTCGGTAGCCCAGACGAAGCCGCGGAACCAGCCGGCCTTGGGATCGGGCGTGGTCTCGACCCGCCAGCGCGTGGTGCGGGTCCCCTCGATCGTCTCCGGGCCCATGTTCGTGGATTTCAGCCGGTCGCTGGCGCCGAGCAGCGCCTGGGTGAGCGCCAGCCCGCTGAGATCGGTCTCGATGGCCAGCTTCATCATCGGCACCAGCAGCACGGCGATGCTGCGGTCGACGCGCACGATCACCGTCTGCGGCTGGCCGTTCTCGGTGGTCTCCAGGCGCAGCGCCTGGGGTGTACGCCAGAGCTTGCCGGGCCGGGCCTGGTCGCCCGTACCGACCAGCACGTCGGCGCTGTATTCCACCGTCAGGTCGAGCGGCCCGGCGGCCTGCGCCGCTCCGCCCATCGCCAAAACCACCGCGAGCAGCGCCCGCCGAATCCAAGTCATCCGTCGCATTCCACTGTTGTCGCCCAATCCTTGTGATCAAACATCGCGGCAAGATTGTGGCGCCGCTCCCCTGTGGCTATGCTCGCCGTCTCTTCTTTGCAAGCGAGGACATCATGGCCGGAAAGATCGACGCGCGCCTCAAGGAACTCGGCATCACCGTCCCGGAGGGCGTGGCCCCGGCCGGCAACTACGTGCCGGCGGTGCGCTCGGGCAACCTGGTCTTCGTCGCCGGCCAGATCCCGCTCGAAGGCGGCAAGCCGCAGTTCATCGGCAAGCTCGGCCGCGAGTTCCAGGTCGAGGACGGCCAGAAGGCGGCCCGGCTCTGCGCCATCAACATCGTCAGCCAGCTGCGCGCGGCGCTGGGCGGCGACCTCGACAAGGTGAAGCGCATCGTGCGCGTCGGCGGCTTCGTCAACGCCGTGCCCGATTTCACCGACCAGCCGCAGGTGGTCAACGGCGCCTCCGACCTGCTGGTGCAGATCTTCGGCGAGGCCGGCAAGCACGCGCGCGCCGCGGTCGGCGTCTCCTCGCTGCCGCGCGGCGTGGCGGTCGAGGTCGAAGCGGTCGCCGAAGTCGCCTGACCCATGAGCCGTGTAAAGGCTCGCCTCGAGGCGGCCGGCTTCAAGCTGCCGCCGCCCTTCGGGCCGGCCGGCACCTATGTTTCGTACGTGGAGACGCCGGGCTATGTCTTCGTGGCCGGTGTCGGCCCGACCGAGGGCCGCTCGCTGGTCTGGACCGGCCGGGTCGGTGAGACGCTATCCGTCGCCGATGGCCGGCAGGCGGCACGGCTCACGGCGCTCAACGCGCTGGCCATTCTCGACGCCGCGATCGGCCTCGACCGGGTTCAGGCTTGCGTGCGCATGTTCGGCCTGGTCTGCGCGACACCCGACTTTACCGAGCACATGGACGTGCTGGCCGGCGCCGACGAAGTCATCGCCGCGGCTTTCGGCCCGCAGGCGCGGCCGGCCTGGGCGGCGGTGGGCTCGCCCTGCCTGCCGGTGCGCATCGCCGTCGAGATTGAATCGGTGTTTGCGGTCAGCAGCCTACCGACGTAGAGCGGCCGCCTTCTGACCCCGGTAGGGCTGGCTAAACTCCCGTCCTGGCGGTTAAATTAGCGCCTGGTGATTTACCAAAAACTTTTGCGAGGTTTGAAATATTGACCCCATCGGTTAATTTTGTGATGCCATAGGCCGGGTTCGGGAGGCAGGGTTAGAGCCGTTCCAAACCGGGCAAATCAGGATCCGGACCAGCAACCGTCGATGACTGCAGACGCCGACAAAGAAGCCGCCCCGGCGCGGCCCGCGACCGCCATTTGTCGCGAGCCGGCGGATCTCTATACGCCGCGTTCCAAACGCGCCATCGCCCGCCTGGCGCGCGAGTTCCTCGACCATGTCAAGGCGACGCCGAGCGAGCTGCTGCACTCCGTGCCGCTGCAGCGCCAGTACATGGACATGGGCACGACCTACCAGGCGGCGGCACAGAAGGCCGCCATGACCCAGGCCCAGGCCGCCAACCAGAACGTGCAACAGCGCCTGCGCGAGCTCTATGCCTGCGTCGATGGCGCGGTGCGCGAGACGGCCGAGCGACTCAAGGCCAAGCCGCCGGCGCCCATCGACCCCGACACCTTCAACGACTTCATCATCGCCGCGCGCAAGGCGGAGATGACCGAGACGCGCGACTTCACGATCTACGCCTCGCTCACCCTCTATCTCGCGGATACCAAGACCTGGGGCGAGAAGTTCGACCGGCTGCTGGTGCTGGCCGATTCCGCGAGCGGACCGGAGGTGCTGGTCATCGTCGACCAGCTGATCGCCGAGGTGGTCGACAGCAAGATCGCGCTGCGCGAGCTGATCGGCGAGATCGACACGCTGGGCAAGCATCTGGAGGCGATCGTCGACCTGCTCGGCGCTCCCAACCCGCCCAAGACCGAGTTCGCCGAAGGCGGCTTTACGCTGCACCGGCTGCTCGGCAGCCATCCGCTGACCGAGACCCGCGGCTCCCTGATGCGCCAGCTGCGCCGCGGCCTTGAATCCAAGAACCCGCTGGGCGGCAAGAACCCCGCCGCCGACCTGCACGCCCATCTGCGGCTGCTGGACAAGATCGGCCGGGCGGGCGATGCCGCCGGCGGCGAGAACACGATGGCGCTGTTCAGCGAGCGTCTGCCCAAGATCCTCAGCGCCGACACGCTGTCGATGGTGCTGCGCTCGATGCAGAAGGCGGAGGACCGGCTGGTCAAGGCGCTGGACATCCACCGCCGCCTGGGCAACAGCCCGGGCCGCCAGCAGGTCCGGCAATACATCTACAACGTCTTCGAGTTCGAGCGCGTCGCCCAGCAGTTCACGCCCGACGCCGGGCCGCTGCCCGAGACCATCAAGCGGGTGACCACCCTGCACCACGCCTTCGTCACTTCGGGCCTCGCCGAGCAGCACATCCTCAAATACATCGAGCCGCTGGAGCAGGCGCAGGCCGCGCTGCTGCCCCTGCTTTTCCAGGCCATCGAGAAGGACGCCGAGACCGCGGCGGCCCGCGCCATGAGCCTGCTCGATCTCTGCACCGACAACACGTTCATGACCGGCGCCAACCTCAAGACAGCGCACCAGCAGATCCGGCGCTACATGAGCGACGAGAGCTTCGCCACCAGCTTCCTCGCCGGCGCCGATGACAAGCAGACCCAGACCCGGCGCCTGGTCGAGCTGCATCAGAAGCTCCTGGCCAGCGGCCTGGCCCGCACCGGCACGGCATAGGTCGCCATCTTGCCTCTCGCGCCGCCCCGCGCGACTCCCTAGATTGACCGCATGCCCGACAGCGGTGATGCGCTAACCGTCCGGCTGGTCGAAGCCATCGGCGAGATCGAAGCGGCCGACTGGGACGCCTGCGCCGGCACCGCCAGCCCCTTCACCAGCCACGCCTTCCTGGCGGCCCTCGAAACCAGCCGCTCGGCCACGGCCGAAACCGGCTGGGCGCCCCATCATCTCGTGGCCGAGGATGCGGGCGGCCGCATCGTCGGCGTGGCGCCGCTCTACCTCAAGAGCCATTCCTACGGCGAGTACGTCTTCGATCACGGCTGGGCCGATGCCTACCAGCGCGCCGGCGGCCGTTACTATCCGAAGTTCCAGTGCGCCGTCCCGTTCACGCCGGTGCCGGGCGCCCGGTTGCTGGCCCGCCCCGATGGCGACGGGGCCGCCGTCCGCGGCGCCCTGATCGAGGCTCTACGCACCATCACCGAGCGCGCCGGGCTCTCCTCGGCCCACGTCACCTTCTGCACGCAAGAGGAAGCGCAGGCGTTCGAGGGGGCCGGCTGGCTGATCCGGCGCGGCTTCCAGTATCACTGGCGTAACGAGGGCTACGCCTCATTCGATGACTTCCTCGCCCGTCTCAACCATTCGAAGCGCAAGACGATCAAGCGCGAGCGGCGCGAGGTCCAGGCGCAAGGACTGGATGTCGTCATGCTGACTGCCGGCGATCTGCAGCCGGCGCATTGGGATGCCTTCTTCGAGCTCTACATTGCGACCAGTGACCGCAAATGGGGCAGTCCCTACCTGACGCGGGATTTCTTCCATCGCCTGGGGGCGGTGATGCCGGAGAAAGTGGCCCTGGTGCTGGCCCGGCATGAGGGTCGCTATGTCGGCGGTGCCCTGAACCTGATCGGCGAGGATGCGCTCTACGGCCGCAACTGGGGCGGACGCGGCGACTACCCGTTCCTGCATTTCGAGGCCTGCTACTACCAGGCTATCGACTTCGCCATCCAGCGCGGCCTGGCGCGCGTCGAGGCCGGCGCGCAGGGTGATCATAAGCTGCCGCGCGGCTACCTGCCGGTGCAGACCTACAGCGCCCATTGGATTCGGGACCGTGGCTTCCGCAAGGCGGTCGCCGACTTTCTCGCCCGCGAGAGCGACGCGATCGAACGGGAGATGACCGCGCTCGGTGACTACTCGCCGTTCAAGAAGCCGAACTGAGCGGCGACGCTCACCTCAGCCCTTCAGCGCCGGGAGGCGGAGATCGCGCCTCAAACCGAAAGCCCCGGCGTGCCATCCGATTCCGGCTTCTGGCGCCAGCGCGCACGCACGCTACGTACCAATACCCGGGTGAGCGCCTTGATGAAGGGATCCGCGCCTTCGAGCTTCTTGAGCATGACATCGCGCGTAATAGCGAAACAGGTGGTCTCGCGCGTCGCAATAGCCGCCGCCATCCGCGGCTCGCCGTCGATGAGAGCCATCTCGCCGAACATGCCGCCCTTGCCGATCGTGCCGATCACCTGGGCCTTGCCGTCGACATTGCGGACGATGGCGACCTCGCCGGCTTCCACGACATAGGCCCGGTCCCCGGGATCACCCTCGCGGAAGATCGCCGTCTTGGCGTCGAACTTCAGGCGTGGCATCAGGGGGTGCGGCTGGTTGTCGGCCATGGCGGGCTCTCTTGCCGGTGCGGCGGTTAGTGGCGGTCGTCGACCATCGAGCGGATGTTGCGGACGAAGATGCGAATCATGCCCTTGATGAACGGGTCAGCGGAATCGAACTTCTCGCCGAACTGCTCCCGCTCGACGATGAAACACGTGGTCTCGGACAGCGCAACGGCTTCCGCCATGCGCTTCTCGTTGTCGATCAGCGCCATCTCGCCGAAGATGCCACCCTTCTTCACGATACCGAGAACCCGGCGCGCCCCATCCTCGACGCGCACGATCTCGACCTCGCCGTTCTCCACGACGTAGGCCCGATCGCCCTCGTCGCCCTGGCGGAAGATCACCGTGCGGGCGGGAAAATAGGCCCGGGCCATCAGGTTGCGGGTCGACTCGCTCATGGGAACCAGTCTAGGAGAGCGCTTGCCAGCGGCCAAGAACGGCGGCAGCGTCCGCGAACGCCACCCTCGGGCGCGGCCCCGGCGCCACTCCATCGACATGCACCGGGAACAAGGCCTCGATGGTCGGGTCGGCCGTCTCGTGCAGGGTGAGCATGGCCCGCGCCGCGACCTGCGGATGCGCCGGCAGATCGACGGGATCGACGACCAGACCAAAACAGCAATCCACGGAGCCCAGAAGCCGCTCCCAGGCCTCGGCGGCGCGGCTGGCAAAGAGCGCGCCCAGCTCGGCCACCAGAGCGGCCTGCGGCATCGTCTCCCACTGGCGGCCGGTCCATTCCGGATGGCCGATCGCCGCGCAGAAATTCGCCCAGAACTTCTCCTCGATCGCCGCCAGGGTGACGAAACGCCCGTCGGCCGCCTCGTAGATCTGGTAGCAGGCGGCACCGCCGTTCAGCAGGTTGGCGGCCAGCGCCGGCTCGAAGCCGGGGCGCAGCGCCGCCGTGAGATTGAGGCTCTGCCAGGCCAGGACGGTCTCGGCGAGGCTGAGGTCGAGATAGGCACCCTTGCCGGACCGGCCGCGGCCGATCAGCGCGCCGCAGATGGTCATCGTCGTCTGCAGGCCACTGGCGAAGTCGGCGACCGGCGGGGCCATCATCGCCGGCCGGCGCTTCTCGTCCGAGATCAACGCGCCCGAGGCGGCAAGCCCGCCAGCCAGCGCCACGTAATTCAGGTCATGGCCGGTGCGCAGGCGCCACGGCCCACTCTGCCCGTAACCGGACAAGGCCGCATGCACCAGCCGTGGATTGAGTTGTTGCAGCCGATCGCGCCCGAAGCCAAGGCGGTCCATGACGCCCGGCCGGTAGGATTCGATCAGCACGTCGGCCGCCGCCAGCAGGCCGGCGAAGGCGTCTTTGGCCGCCGACTGCTTGAGATCGAGCTCGACGACCGTCTTGCCGCCGTTCATGAGTTTCCAGAAAGGAGAAATCCCGTCGCGGTCGCGGGGGCCGAGGCCGCGCATCGGGTCGCCGCCCGGCGGCTCGACCTTGACGACCTCGGCGCCCATATCCGCCAGCATCAGCGCCGCGTAGGGCCCGGGGATGTACTGCGAGACATCCACCACCCGCACGCCGGCGAGGAAAGGCAGAGCCATAGTCTAGGGTTTCTTCTTCGGCCGGCTGGCGGCCTTCGTATCGGGGCGCGTGACCATCGCTCCGCACCCCGCCCGCCGCGCCCAGTATTCCCAGGCTCGCCAGGTCTCCGGTGAATAGGGCTTGTAGCCGGCGTTGCGCGCGGCGATCTCGCCTGCGGAAAGCGGCTTGATTGCGCCGCCGAGGGTTTTGGCGCCGAGCAGGGCGCGGGCGTTGCGCGGCACGAAGACCGCCATGCGCACGACCTCGATCAGCGACAGCGCGGCGGCGGCGAAGCCGTGGCCGCGCATCAGGGCGACGTTGCTGGGCCCCAGCGACTTCGCCAAGTCCCGCCCCTGCTCGACATTGGTCACCAGCAGGTTGGTGTCGCCGAAGCGGTCGCGGATGTCCCAGACCGGCACGTCGGTGCCCATGAAGCTGCCGGAATGGATCACCGGCTGCAGCCGCGTGCCGTCGGCGATGGTGAAGGGCAGCACCGCCTCGGCATGGGCATGGACCACCGCCTGCACCTCCGGCCGGGCCTCGTAGATGCTGCCGTGGATGAAGCGCTCCAGGTAGGGCTGGCGCGTGTCTCGGCCGACCACCCTGCCCTCGAGATCGAACTCCATGATGTCCTTGCGCGTCACCGCCTCGGGGCTCAGCGAGCGCGCCAGGAAATAGCGCGTGGGATCGTCGGGGTGGCGGATGCTGACATGGCCGTAGGCATCGACCACGTCCTCGTTGGCCAGGATGCGGTTGGCGATGACCAGGTCGTTGAGGGCGCGTTCCAGCGGTTTCATGGTGGGCCTAGAAGAGATCGAAATACTCGCGCTGCTCCCACTCGCTGACCTCGAGGTTGAAGCGCTGGATCTCCGCTTCCTTGATGCGGATGAAGTAGTCGACGAAGCTGTCGCCGAAACCCTCGCGGTAGCAGGCGTCGCCGCGCAGCGCTTCGAGCGCCTCGCTCAGGGTGCGCGGCAGCGACGGCGCCTGGGTCTCGTAGGGCGTATCGGCCGACGGGCCGGGATCGAGCCGGCGCGCCATGCCGTCGAGGCCGGCCAGGATCTGCGAGCCCATGTAGAGATAGGGATTGGCCGCCGGCTCGCCGATGCGGTTCTCGATGCGGCTGGCGGCGTCGCCGGGCGCACCCAGCACGCGCACCATGGCGCCGCGGTTGTCGCGCCCCCAGATCACCCGGTCGGGGGCCAGCGCATAGGGCCGGTAGCGGCGATAGCCGTTGATCGTCGGCGTGGCGAAGGCGGTGCTGGCGGCGGCGTGGGCCAGCAGGCCGCCGAGATAGTGCATGCCCGTGGGCGAGAGCGGTGCGGGTCCTTCGGCCGGCACGAAGGCGCCGGCGCCCGTGTTGCGGTCGCGCAGCGACTGGTGGAGATGCCAGCCGCTGGAGCAGGCGTTGGGCAGCCTGGGCCGGCACATGAAGGTGGCGTGATAGCCGTGGCGCCGGCAGATCTGCTTCACGGCGCTGCGCAGCAGGACCATGGCGTCGGCTGAATCGAGATTGAGGCCCGGCCGCAGGGTGAACTCGGCCTGGCTGGGGCCGATCTCGACCTCCATCGAGCGCAAGGGCAGGCCCAGCGCCTGCAGGTCGGCGCGCAGAATTTCATAAATGGAATCGAACCGATCGTAGAGCTGCTCGGTCAGCAGCTGGTAGCCCTGGGTCAGCAGGCTGACCTCCGGCGCCGGGCCGGGCTGGCCGGCATCGCCTGGCGCCAGGCGCGGGTTCTCCAGCTTGTAGATATGGAACTCGACCTCCAGCCCGGCGACGAAGTCGAAGCCCTGGCTGTGGAGGCGATCGAGGATGCCGCGATAGAGCTGGCGCGTGGCGAAGGGCACCGGCCGGCCGTCGGCGAAGTAAAGATCGCAGAGCATCCAGCCGGTATGCGGCGCCCAGGGCAGGATCTTGAAGCTCAGCGGGTCCGGGATCATCAGGATGTCGGCCGCGCCCTCGAACTCGCGCAGGCCCAGCCCGGCCCCCGCCGTGAACACTGGCACCACGCTGCGATGCGAGGTGTCCTTGAGCAGCAGCGAAGAAACGAACGTGACGCCGTTCTGCAACGCGCCGTGCAGCTCCGCCGCCATCACGGTCTTGCCGCGCAGCACGCCATGCTGGTCGACCGCCGAGAGGCGGATGACCTCCAGCTCCTTGCCGCGCACGATATTCTCGATCTCGCTGGCGGCCTTGCGCTGGCCGTCGTTCCAGCAGCCGTGCTTGTCGACGAAACTCATGCCCCCTGCCCGGTATTCTTACGCCGCCTTCGTCGGGCCTTTCGCCCAGGTCGAGGCGGCCGCTACCTTGGCATAAGTCTCGCGCCAATACGATTGCCAGTCGGCGGTCGGTCCGATGCCGTCGACGGTCATCGGGCCGGTGATGCGCTTCGCCGCGTCCTTGTCGAGCACCATCATCGGGCGCTGGCCCTTCTCCACCTGGTCGATGGCCGTGAGCAGCAGCTTGCGATAGGCGATGATCGCCTTGTCGCTGGTGCCGAGGTGCTCCTTGGTGCGGTCGTGGATCCGCCCTTGCGACTCAACCGCCCACTGGTCGTGCACGTTCACGTCCTCGCCCATGCCGAGATAGGTCTGCGCGTGCTCCGCCGGGTTGAAGTTGTAGTTGTTGGCGCGGTTGGTGCGCGGCATGTAGTCCGGCAGCTCGTAGAGCCTGAGGCGCGTGTCGCGCATCTCCTGCTTGTCGACGGGTGCCCCGAAGCTGGTGAAGATGGCGTACCAGTAGCTCGTCGTGTCGTCGACCGGGACGTGCCACTGGCTGATGGTCATCTCGCGGCTGAGCGGGATGACGAAGGCCTGCGGAAAGGCCAGGTGCGTGACGCGGATATGGGTGTGCACGTCGCTGATCCGGCGCCGCGTGCACAGGCGCATGCCGTAGTCGGTCGGCTCCAGGTCGATGGTCGGCTTGTCGTATTCGCGCATCACCTGGGTGATCGGCATGTCCGAATCCGCCGAGGTGGCGCGGAACGGCTTGCCATAGTTCGCCTTGGGATCGGCATCCTCGAAGAAGCGATGCAGGAACGAGGTGTGCGCCGGATCGATGCCGACTTCGAGGATCTGCAGCCAGTTGCAGTCGACGAAGCCCTTGAAGGCGAAGGTGTAGGCGTCGGGCGCCACGAAGCAGTCGAAATCCGGCAGGGCCGGCGGCGCTCCCTCGCCGAGATAGGCGAAGAGGATGCCGCTGCGCTCGATCACCGGATAGGCCTTCTGGCGCACGTTCTGGCAGAGCTTGCTCGAAGCCGGCTCGGCCGGCGTCTCCAGGCACTGGCCCGCGGCGTCGAACAGCCAGCCGTGGAACGGGCAGCGCAAGCCGCCGTTCTCCCGGCGGCCGTAGGTCAGGTCGGCGCCGCGATGGGCGCAGTGGCGGTCGAGCAGGCCGTAGCGCCCGCTCTCGTCCTTGAACAACACCAGATCCTCGCCCAGCAGGCGCACGCGCTTCACGGGGTGCGGGCCGGCCAGCTCGTCGACCAGGGCCGCCGGCTGCCAGTACTGGCGCAGGAGCTTGCCGCCGGGCGTGCCGGGGCCCACGCGGGTCATGCGGTCGTTGGTTTCGGCGCTGATCATGATGGCCTCCCAAGCCTGGCCTTGCGGCCCGTCTCACCTTCAGGCAAAGATATCAGGTTCCTTATATCTTCTCAAGGACCCGCCATGAGCGCCGCAACAGCCGAGCAGGAACGCAGCCGCCGCGTCCTCACCGGACCGGGCGAAGGCTATCGCGGGCCCGACGGGCACATCGGCTTCCTGTTGCGCCAGGCGCAGACAGCCGTGCGTGGCGCCATCGAGCGGGCCATCCAGCCGCTCGGCGTCTCGCCGGCCCAGCTCTCGCTGCTCTCCGTGCTGATGCACGAAGGTGTCGTGTCCTCCGCCGATCTGGCCAAGCTCGCCATGATGACCGCGCAATCGGCCGGCGGCGTCGTCCAGAACATGGAGAAGGCCGGCTGGGTCACCCGCGAGAAGGCGCGCACCCACGGCCGCATCCTCTGGCTGAAGCTGACGCCCGAGGGAAGGCGCGTCGCCGCCCTGGCCCAGAAACGCGCCGGCGAGATCGAGAGGGAGATGCTGCGCGGCGTCGACGGCGCGACGGAGACGGCGATCCGCTCGTGGCTGGTCGAATGCGCGCTGCGTTTCGCCAAAAAATAAGGGCGGCCGAAGCCGCCCTTATCGATCGTCCGAAAGCCGGAAGTCTTATTCGACCATCGCCGGAACCTTGGGCTCCGGCAGCTGGGCCGGCGGCGGGCCGGAGTAGTCGAAGGTGAGCTTGCCGCCCTCGACCTTGACCCGCACATGCCCGCCCTTGGCCAGGCGGCCGAAGAGCAGCTCGTCGGCCAGCGGCTTCTTGATGTTCTCCTGGATGACGCGGCCGAGCGGGCGCGCGCCGTAGAGCTCGTCGTAGCCCTTCTCGCCCAGCCAGGTCCGCGCCTCGTCGCTGACCACGAGCTTGACTTCGCGTTCGGCGAGCTGGACCTCGAGTGCCGTGACGAACTTGTCGACCACGCGGCTGATGACCTCGATGGTCAGCCGGGCGAAGCCGATCGTGGCATCGAGCCGGTTGCGGAACTCGGGCGTGAACATCTTGTTGATCGCGTCCTGGTCCTCACCGACCCGCATCACGGCGCCGAAGCCGAGCGCCGGCTTGGCCATGTCGGCCGCGCCCGCGTTGGTGGTCATGATCAGGATGACGTTGCGGAAATCGACCGTCTTGCCGTTGTGATCGGTCAGCTTCCCGTGATCCATGACCTGGAGCAGGATGTTGAACAGGTCCGGATGCGCCTTCTCGATCTCGTCGAGCAGCAGCACACAATGCGGATGCTGGTCGATGGCGTCGGTCAGCAGCCCGCCCTGGTCGAAGCCGACATAGCCCGGCGGCGCGCCGATCAGGCGCGAGACGGTGTGCCGCTCCATGTATTCCGACATGTCGAAGCGCTTGAGCTCGACACCGAGCGTCAGCGCCAGCTGGCGCGCGACCTCGGTCTTGCCGACGCCCGTGGGACCTGAGAACAGGTAGGAGCCGATGGGCTTCTCCGGCTCGCGCATGCCGGCCCGGCTGAGCTTGATGGCGCTGACCAGGGCCTCGATCGCCTTGTCCTGGCCGTAGACCACCTTCTTGAGGTCGGCGTCCAGGTTCCGGAGCGTCTGCTTGTCGTCGCTCGACACGGTGCGCGGCGGGATGCGGGCGATGGTCGAGACCACGGCCTCCACTTCCTTGACCGTGATCGTGCGCTTGCGCTTGGACGGCGGCAGCAGCATCTGAGCGGCACCCACCTCGTCGATCACGTCGATCGCCTTGTCGGGCAGCTTGCGGTCGTTGATGTAGCGGGCCGAGAGCTCGACCGCGGCCTTGATGGCCTCGGCCGTGTAGCGGACCTTGTGGTGCGATTCGTAGTAGGGCTTGATGCCCTTGAGAATCTTGATCGTGTCCTCGACCGTCGGCTCGTTGACGTCGATCTTCTGGAAGCGACGGACCAGCGCCCGGTCCTTCTCGAAGTAGTTCCGGTATTCCTTGTAGGTGGTCGAGCCGATGCAGCGCAGGTTGCCGCTGGCCAGCGCCGGCTTGAGCAGGTTCGAGGCGTCCATCGAGCCGCCGGAGGTGGCGCCCGCACCGATCACGGTGTGGATCTCGTCGATGAACAGGATCGCCCCTTCCTGGGCCTCGAGCTCGGCGAGCACGGCCTTGAGCCGCTCCTCGAAGTCGCCGCGATAGCGCGTGCCGGCGAGCAGCGAGCCCATGTCGAGCGAGTAGATGACGGCGTTCGACAGGACCTCGGGCACCTCGCCCTTGACGATCTTGCGCGCCAGGCCTTCGGCGATCGCCGTCTTGCCCACACCCGGATCGCCGACATAGAGCGGGTTGTTCTTGTAGCGCCGGCAGAGGATCTGGATCGTGCGGTCGACCTCGGCCTCGCGGCCGATGAGAGGATCAATACGGCCGCCGGCCGCCTTCTTGTTGAGGTTGACGCAGTAGGCGGCGAGCGCCTCCTGGTTCTTCTTGCCGCCGCCGCCGCGCTCCGGGTTGGCGCTGGCGCCGCGCGTGGTCTCGCCCTCTTCCTCTGCGCCGCGCACCTTGCGGGTCTCGCTGCGGCCGGGAACCTTGGCGACGCCGTGGCTGATGTAGTTGACCGCGTCGAGCCGCGACATGTCCTGCTCCTGCAGGAAATAGACGGCATGGCTCTCGCGCTCGGAGAACATGGCGACCAGGACGTTGGCCCCGGTCACTTCCTCGCGGCCGGAGGACTGGACGTGGATGGCGGCGCGCTGCAGCACGCGCTGGAAGCCGGCGGTCGGCTTGGCTTCGCTGCCGTGGCGCGTGACGAGCCCGGCGAGGTCATGGTCGAGATAGTGGGTGATGTCGCGGCGCAGGCGGTCGAGATCGACGCCGCAGGCGCGCAAGACAGCGACCGCGTCTTGATCGTCGACAAGGGCGAGAAGCAGATGCTCGAGCGTCGCGTATTCGTGGCGCCGCTCGTTGGCGTTGGCGAGCGCCCGGTGAAGGCTCTGCTCGAGATTTCGCGACAGCATTTCGCTCCGTCACTCCCCTGGGTAAAGACTAAAAGACCGGCCCAGCCATCCCGCCGACACGACGCGCCGCTACGGTAGCACGAGAACGGCTACCCGACGACGCTTCTTCCTCAGATTCCCTTCACTCCTTCTCCAGCGTGCAGCGCAGCGGATGCTGGTTGCGCCGCGCAAACTCGGTAACCTGGTTGACCTTCGTTTCGGCGACTTCGTAGGTGTAGACGCCGCACACGCCCACCCCCCGGCGGTGGACATGGAGCATAACCTGGGTTGCTTCCTCGCGGCTCTTACTGAAGAACCGCTCAAGCACATGGACGACGAATTCCATGGGGGTGTAATCGTCGTTCAGCATGAGGACTTTGTACATCGACGGGCGCTTGGTCTTGGTGCGCGTCTGGACGGCCACGCCGCTGGCATTGCCGACGTCGTCTTTACCGTCATCCGACCGCTTGTCGCGGTCGGCCATGGTCTCGCGCTCAATCATTCGCCGGTCGTCTTTCCGGTCCGCAGTCCCGAATCCCGTGCTGAAGCCGAACGTATGATATGGGATTTCCGCTCCGTGGGGAAAGGGGCGGGCCCCTAAAGCCGTGTAATCCCCAGTCTAATGCCGATCCGGTAAATAAAATGAAAAAGGCCCGGCGGCTTTCGCCACCGGGCCCTCTGGCCTAGCCATCACCCGAACCGGGGGGAGGAATGTCCGGGGTATGTGCGTTAGGCCGCTACCGGCTTCAGCAGCTTCTCGAGGGCGGCATTGACGCGCGCGCTGATCGGCTCAGCGGCCTCGTTGGCAACCTTGACCGAGATCTCCGACAGCTTGGTGCTCTCGGCGACGACCTTGTCGAAGCTGGTCTTGGCCCAATCGGTCTGGACGTCGACGGCCTCGCGCAGGGTGCGGGCGGCCAGAAGGGCCTTGGCGGCCTGGGCGCTGGCTTCCATCGCGTCCTGGGTGAAGGTCATCCACTCCTTGCCGATGGTCTCGAAACCCTTGGCGAAGATGGTGGTCGCGGCGACCGTGGCATCGAGGTTCTCCTTGGAGAACTTCGACAGGTCTTCGTAGGTCTTGAAGGCGTTGACGCTGGCCTTCTCCATCTGCTCCTTCGACGCGCCGATGAAGCGGTCGTAGTTCTTCTGGGCGAAGTCAGCGCCGGCGTTCATGGTCTCAGCAGTGTCTTTCATGGTCTTGCCTTTCGATTTCGACGGAATGGTCGGTGCGGTCATGGGTGGCTCCTTGCAGCGCGGGAACTAGTCTTGGCTCAGCGCGACCGGATCCCTGGAGAGGGGGGAGGACCCGGGCGCGCCGGCCCCTGAACGGGTGCCGCGCGGTCAACTCATCAGCTCCACTGCAACCGCGATGTTGCAGCGCAGCATGAAGTGAATATAGGCCTGCTCAATTTGCGGTCAAGGGGATTTTGTTGCAGCGCAGCATGGCGCCAGCAAAATTCCTCTAAGCACCTGAAATAGAGACCATAAATTTCGTTAATTTGTCCGACTTCTAGAGCGGCGGCAGGCGCCCGCCGGTGAAGCCCTCGCGGGTGACCATCAGCTCGAAAGCGTAGCCGCGATCCTCGGCTTTGAAGAATTGCTGGGCGTTGTCGATCTTGCGTGGCGGGTTCACTGGCTTGCCGCTCGGATCGAGCTCGAACAGCAGCTTGTCGAAGGCGATGCGCTCCCAGCGGTCGGAGGGGTGGCGCCAGGCGTTGAAATGGAGCTTGCCGTCGGCGCAGGCAATGGACGCCCAATAGAAGTTGTAGGACGGCAGGCGCAGGCCTGCCGGCGGGGCCTCCCCGAAGCCGCTGACCTCGACCGCGCGGATCAGGGCCAGGTACTGCTCCTCGCTGAGGCGGCGCTCGGCCGACCGCCCCGCCCAAGGGGCCGCCGGATCGAGGGGCGAGAACGTGTTGAGCGCCGCCTCGCCGCCGAACACCTGCACCCAGAGGGTGGCCCCTTCGCCCGTAGCGCTCCGTCGGAGGTCGTAGGCCCGCACCTGCTCCAGGTAATGCGCATTGTAGACGAAGCGGTACTGCGCCGGCCGGCCGGGGGTGCAGCGCTTGCGGATGTCGTCGCCAGCGACGTACGAGAACCAGGTGAAGTTCCGGGTCACGGGGTTCTCAAGAAGGCCGGGGCGATAACTGCAGCCCGCCAGCATGAGCCCGCTCACGGCAGCGATCAGCGCCAACCGCGGAACCTTTGAAAAAATTGTGGCGAGGCGGTGTCGGGCTACGATCATGGTTAACGGTCTGTGAAGGGTTGCGGCACTAAAGTATTAACGCGCCAAGGGCCAAGTTTCCTCCCGGATGGTCTGAGGTGGGAAACTCGGGTGATAAGCCGATGGAATCGCCGGATTTTCCCTGGACACGTTAATGGCTCAGCCATAGAATCGCCATGTTTATCCACCGAGTCGTTGGGGACACCGCACCAGTGAACTGCCGTTTTTCTGCCCGGCACCCGTTCCTCGCCTTCCTGACCGCCATCGCCTTCGTACTTACGATTGTCGCCGGCTTCGGGCTTATCAATACCGCCGACGCGGCGCCCAAGAAAAAGCCGGTGCGCAAAGCTGCCGGCAGCTATTCCTCGATCGTCATCGACGCCGCCACCGGCCGCGTCCTGCACGAGGACAATGCCGACGCGCAAAAGTATCCGGCGTCACTCACCAAGATGATGACGCTGTACATGATCTTCGAGGCGCTCGATGCCGGAAAGGTCAAGCTCAGCACGACCTGGAAAGTCTCGAAGCATGCCGAAAGCATGTCGCCGACCAAGCTCGGCCTCGATGCGGGCGAGACCATCGCGGTGCGTGACGTCATCCTCGGCCTGATCACCAAGTCGGCCAACGACGCCGCCGCCGTTGCCGCCGAGGGGCTTGGCGGCACGGAGGACAATTTCGGCGACATGATGACCCAGCGCGCGCGGCGCCTGGGCATGTCGAACACCACGTTCCAGAACGCCTCGGGCCTGCCGGATCCCGGCCAGGTGACCACGGCCCGCGACATGGTGAAGCTGTCGCGCGCCCTGATCCGCGATTTTCCGCACTACTACAGCTACTTCTCGACGGCCGAGTTCACCTACGCCGGTCGCCGCCACGCCAACCACAATCGCCTGATGAACTGGTACGAAGGCGCCGACGGCATCAAGACGGGCTTCATCCGCGCCTCGGGTTTCAACCTCTCTGCCTCCGCCGTGCGCGAGAACCGCCGGATCATCGGTGTCGTCATGGGCGGCCCTTCGCCGGTGGCGCGCGACCAGTACATGGGCAAGCTGCTCGATGCCGGCTTCGCTCGCATGCCGGAAACCTCGCCGGATATCCGCCACGCTTCAGCGCCCGCCGAGGCGCCGGCCATCGCAGCGGCCGCGATCAGCGAGCCGCCCTCGCGTGCCGCCAAGTCGAAGCTCGAAGTACAGATGGCCGCTGCCGAGGAGCGCGCGGCCAAGACCAAGACCGTGCGCACCGCCAGGGCTGAAGCCCCCGCCAAGCCAAGCTCAGTGTCGATCATCGCCGCCGCTGAAGCCGCGGCGATCACCCCGCCGATGCCGTCCGGCGGCTGGATGGTCCAGGTCGGCGCCTTCAACCGCATCGACGCGGCCCGCAGGGCGGCTGAATCCGCCGCCCGCGCCGCCCCCGGCCAGCTCGCCGATGCCGGCATCGAAATCTCCTCGCTCGACAAGAAAAAGAGCAAGGTGCACCGCGCGCGCCTGGTGGGCCTGAGCGAGAAGGACGCCAAGGAGGCCTGCCGCATCCTCGAGAAGCGCAAGCAGGACTGCATGATCATGGCGCCGCCGCCGGGCGCCGAAGCTCGCGCCGAGCGTACCGCGCTCAACTGAACGGTTCTTCAGCTAGGGCTGCCGCTGCGCGCCAGCGCCGCCAGGAAGCGCCGCTTATGCCGGCGTTGCCAGACTTCCAGATTCCACGCCCCGGGCAGCGATTTCCCCTCGCCCGGCCGTAGCGCGAAGATCAGCGCCGCCACCGTCCTGCCGGACGCGGTCTTCACCTCGGCCTCCAGCAGCTCGTATTCGTCCCCCTCGTAGCGCATGAGGGCCTGCCGCGCCGCGGCGCCCAGGCCGCGCGCCAGCACGCCGGTAACGGCTCCCCTGCGGTCACGGACGATCGTCGGGTAGGTGACGTCGGCCAGCGGCACGCGCCGCCAGCCCGGAAGCATCGCTTCTTCCACGGCTTTCGGCGCGTGCCGGCCAAGGACCAGACGCCGGACATCGGCGTCGATCAGCGTGCCGTAAAAGAAAAAGCGCAACGCCCCCAAACCCGGAGATTTAGAAACCGGCCGGCGGGGTGATGCCGCTGCGGCCGAGCTCCTCGACCAGCCCGGCCTTGAGCCGCGCCAGCCCTGCCTGGTCCTTCGCCTCGCAGCGCGCCACCAGCACGTCCTGGGTGTTCGAGGCGCGCAGCAGCCACCAGCCGTCCGCCGTGCTGACACGTACACCGTCGACATCGCTGAACGTGGCGCCGGCCGCCTTGAGCCGAGCCTTCACCTCCTCGGCGACCTTGAACTTGCGCTCCTCCGAGCAGGGGAAGCGCAGCTCCGGCGTGTTGATCGCGGCCGGCAGCGCGTCGCGCATCTGGGCCAGGCTCTTGTCGGAGCGCGCCAGGATCGACAGCAGGCGGATGGCGGCGTAGAGCGCGTCGTCGAAGCCGTACCATTTGTCGGCGAAGAAGATGTGGCCGCTCATCTCGCCGGCCAGCGGCGAACCGAGCTCGGCCATCTTGGTCTTGATGATCGAGTGGCCGGTCTTCCACATCAGCGGCTTGCCGCCGAGCCGCGCCACCTCGTCGAACAGCACCTGGCTCGCCTTGACGTCGGCGATGATGGTCGAGCCCGGGCGCTCGGCCAGCACGTCGGCCGCCAGGATCGAGAGGATCTGGTCGCCCCACAGCACGCGGCCCTGGCCGTCGACGACACCGATACGGTCTGCGTCGCCGTCGAAGGCGATGCCCAGATCGGCCTTGTTCTCCTTCACCGCCTGCTTGAGCTGGTCGAGGTTCTTCTCGACCGTCGGGTCGGGATGATGCGCCGGGAAGGTGCCGTCGATCTCGCCGTTGATGACGATATGCCTGCCCGGCAGAAGCTTGGTCAGCTCGGTGGTGAACGGGCCGCCGGCGCCGTTGCCGGGGTCCCAGGCCACGGTCAGCGGCTTGTCGCCGCGGTAGTCGCGGCGCAGCCGTTCGACATAGGCGGTATCGATGTCGCGCGTGATCACAGAGCCCTTGCCGGTGGCGAAATCGCCCGCCGCGGCCCGCCGGCCGAGCGCCTGGATCTGCTCGCCCCAGAAACTGGCCTTGCCGAGCATCATCTTGAAGCCGTTGTATTCGGCCGGGTTGTGCGAACCCGTGACCATGACGCCGCCGTCATAGCCGTATTCGCGCACGGCGTAATAGAGCTTGGGCGTCGGCCCCAGGCCGACATCGACGACCTCCAGCCCGCAGGACATCAGGCCCTCGATCAGCGCCGCCGCCATCTCCGGCGAATGCAGGCGCCCGTCGCGGCCCACCGCCACCCGCTTGCCGCCCTTGGCCACCACTTCGCTGCCGAAGCCGCGGCCGACGGCCCGCGCATCGGCGGGCGACAGCGTCTTGCCGACGATGCCTCGGATGTCGTACTCGCGGAGCGAAGTGGGGTCGAAACGGTGCGCGTTGCGGTGTGCGTTCATGGTCAATCGCCTCCTGCTCGCCCCGCCGTCGTCGGACGGCCGACACCGGTGTACTGGAAACCGGCGGCTGCCATTTCGCTGGGGGCGTAGATGTTGCGTAGATCGACGACAATCGGCCGGCGCAGCAACGATTTCATGCGGTCGAGATCGAGCGCACGGAACTCGTTCCACTCTGTGAGGATCACCACCGCGTCAGCCCCCTTCATGGCCGCGTAGGCGTCCTCGCACATCGTCACGTCGCGCAGCATCGCCTGCGCCTCGTGCATGCCTTCGGGATCGAAGGCCTGAATCCTGGCGCCCGCCGCCTGCAGCGCCGGCAGGATCTCGAGGCTGGCGGCGTCGCGCATGTCGTCGGTGTTGGGCTTGAAGGTCAGGCCGAGCACGCCGATGGTCTTGCCCTTCACCTCGCCGCCGCAGGCCGCGATGATCTTGTTGGCCATGTTCTTCTTGCGCGCGTCATTCACCGCCACCACGGTCTCGATGATCTTCAGCGGCGCGCCGGATTCCTGGGCGGTGCGCACCAGGGCCAGCGTGTCCTTGGGGAAGCATGAGCCGCCGTAGCCGGGGCCCGGGTGCAGGAACTTGCGGCCGATGCGGCCATCGAGGCCGATGCCGCGGGCCACGTCGTGGACGTCGGCGCCGACCTTCTCGCACAGGTCCGCGATCTCGTTGATGAAGGTGATCTTGGTCGCCAGGAAGGTGTTGGCCGCGTACTTGATCAGCTCCGAGGTCTCGATCGAGGTGAAGACGATCGGCGTCTCGATCAGGAAGAGCGGCCGGTAGAGGCTCTTCATCACCTCGCGGGCACGTTCGCTCTGGGCGCCGATGACCACGCGGTCGGGGCGCATGAAGTCGTTGATCGCGGCACCCTCGCGCAGGAACTCCGGGTTGGAGACGACGTCGAATTCGGCATCGGGACGCACCTTGCGGATGCGCTTGGCGACCTGGCGGCCGGTACCGACCGGTACGGTCGACTTGGTGACCACCACCGTGTACTCGCTGATGGCGCGGCCGATCTCCTCGGCCGCGGCGAAGACGTAGGACAGATCGGCATGGCCGTCGCCGCGGCGCGAGGGCGTGCCGACGGCGATGAACACGGCCTTGGCGTCCTTGACCGCCCCGGGGAGATCGGTGGTGAATTGCAGGCGGCCGGCCTTGACGTTGTTGGCCACCAGCGTGTCGAGGCCGGGCTCGAAGATCGGCATCTCACCCTTCTTCAGGCGGGCGATCTTGGCCTCGTCCTTGTCGACGCAGGTGACGTTCACCCCGAACTCGGAGAAGCAGGCGCCGGTCACCAGGCCCACATAGCCGGTGCCGATCATGGCGATGTTCATTCGAAAAGACCCTTCTTAATCCGGGGCTTGCCCCTGGCGACGCCGCTCTGGTGCCTGATTGCCCCGCACCATAACGGTCTAGACCTTGGCGTAATTCTGGATGATCTGGCGGACCTCTTTGCCCATGTCCGCCCGGGCCAGGGCGAAGGCCACGTTGGCCTCGAAGAAGCCGACCTTGTCGCCGCAGTCGAAACGCTGGCCCTCGAACCGGTAGCCGTGGCACGGCACCTCGCCGATCATTGGGATCAGCGAATCGGTAAGCTGGATCTCGCCGCCGGCGCCAATCGCCTTCTTGTCGAGATGGCCGAAGACCTGCGGCTGGATGATGTAGCGGCCGATGACCGCCAGCGTCGAGGGCGCGGCCTCGGGCTTCGGCTTCTCCACCAGTCCCCTGATCTCGACCAGCGGGCCGTCCGTGCGGCCGGCGCTGAGGATGCCGTAGCGCTTGGTGTGCTCGCGCGGCACGTCCATGACCGCGATCAGGTTGCCGCCGACCTTCGCATGCGCGTCGGTCATCTGCTTGAGGCAGGGCGTCTTCGCCAGGATAAGGTCGTCGGCGAGCAGGACGGCGAAGGGCTCGTTGTTGATGAAGTGGCGGGCACACCACACGGCATGGCCCAGCCCCATCGGCTCCTGCTGGCGCGTATAGGCGACGCGGCCGGGCTTGGGCACCCAGCGCAGCAGCTCTTCGAGCTCGGCCATCTTGCCGCGATCCTTGAGCGTCTGCTCGAGCTCGAACGAGCGGTCGAAATGGTCCTCGATCGACTCCTTGCCGCGGCCGGTGACGAAGACGAACTCCTCGATGCCGGCCGCCTGGGCCTCCTCGAGGGCGTACTGGATCAGCGGCTTGTCGACGACCGGCAGCATCTCCTTGGGCATGGCCTTGGTCGCCGGCAGAAAGCGCGTGCCGAGACCCCCCACGGGGAAGACTGCCTTGCGAACCCGGGTCATGATGAAGCTACCTGATTGAAAGCGCGCGACTTGTGCCACAGGGCGTGCGCGGCAGGCAAGCACCGCCGGGCCGACTGGGCGCTCGGGATATGGGCTTAGTCTACAGCATTATCAAGGCTTTAGGAGATAGCCGAACGGCATCACCCGAATGATTTCGCCGTTTAATATCCGGGCAGTACCCAGACCTCGGGCCGCCTCCGATTGGGTAGGGTGGCCGCGTTCAAGGTCAGGCTGGGGGCGGTGTTGCGCTGGATGGTGAAGTCGGCCTCGGTCTGCAGCCGGGCCAGGAAGCGCGAGAGGCGGGCCTCGCTGAAGAAGTGCATGGGGACGACGATCGCCGGCTTGATCTGCCGGATGACCTCGATCATGTCGAACTGGTCCATCGTGTACATGCCGTCGACCGGGACCAGCAGCACGTCGATCTTGCCCAGCGCCCCCAGGTGCTGATCGGTCAGCGTGTGGTGCAGGTGGCCGAGATGGGCGATACAGACGCCGGCGCTCTCGAAGACGAAGATCGAGTTGCCGTTGAACCGGGTGCCGCCGTATTCGCGCACGTTGGTCGGCACGTTGTGGACGCGCAGGTCGTCCTCGACGATCTGGTACTGCGACTCCCCCTCCGACGTCGCCCAGCCGCGTAGCACGTGCTTGATCTGCGGCTCCGGAAACTCCGTGAAATGTGTCGAATGCGCGTTGTTCATCGAGACCACGGTCGGAATGAACGGCGGCTTGATGTAGCCGTTGTAGTCGGTGACCGCCGTGACGCCGCCCGCCGTCTCGATGATGAAGCTCGAATGGCCGATATAGGTGAGCACCACCGTGCCGGGCTGGGCCGCCGCCGGGCGGAAGCTGGCGAGGGTCGGTCGCAGCGGTCCCTGCGCGACCGGGATGCAGAGGGCGCCTGCGGGTGGCACAATCAACCCTGACAACAGCACCACGAGAACGCAAATTTTAGCTCGCATATCGTCACACTATCAGTGATCTGCAGACGGCTAGTTTCCTGCCAGATATTGTTGAATGCTTCCGTCTTCTGCCCGTACCGTTGCCTTCTCGGGATTCAATTTAGATAACCGGGAAAAGACCTCCCTAACGCGAGGTCCGTTCTCAACCTCACAATACAGCCTAACAAGGCTGTCCAGCAGTTCCTCGTCCGATCTGTATCGCTCTGTGTCAGCGAGAATGAAAGCAGCATCGATATGTCTAATTGCCTCCTGCCGCTCAGCAGGGTCGCCCGATTTCACCAGAGTGAACGCAAGGTTAGTATGGTGGGCCGGTCGATTTGGATCAGCACTCACGACCTCACGCGCGATATCTTTTGACTCGTCAAATTTGCGAGCCCCGTAGAGTAGGCGCGCAAGTTGATTGAGCATAAATGTCTTGTGCTTGAGAGAAATCGAACCCGCTCCAGGAACTTTCTTTCGTAGCGCCTGAAAATAGGCAGATAACTTCTCCAGCGCACGTTGTTCCCAATCCTGCTTAAACACTCCCTGCACATAGCTCGATATCACTGCCTCAGCATGTTCTTCTGACCAGCCCTCAATTCCCGTAAACTCCTTTTCGATTTCCGTAACTGCGATTTTCGAGCCCAACTCCGCCACCTGAGCCAGACCGCTTCTCACATAGGATTCATGAGATGTATGACCCACAATGCGTGGGAGGAGCGCCTCGGCAAGCAGAACGTCCCTTTGGGTTAGTGCATAGTTGAACGCTTGAATTGGATCGCCAAGCTTCCTGATCAAGGCCGCGACGTCCGGGAGATTTGTCACACGTGCCGAAGCGGTCCGTATCGCCGGGCTGACGGTGACATCGTCAATCTTTCGCTCGATTCGTTTTAGAACGTCTAGAATCGACGCCAAGGATTCACCAGAGCCGCCAGGCTGAAAGCCGTCGGCCATTATCCGTTCAACGATTGAGTGGATGACTTTTACAGTGCTTCGAATCTCGCGACTGCTTGAGAGATCATAAAAGATGGTTCGGATGGTATTGACGTCAAATGGTAGCTTCTCTCCGTGCCTAGCAAGCATGATATATGGCTTGCCGGTTTCATGTCGGCGACCGCACTCATACATCACGTTCGGATTGTGATTGGTTAGATCGATAATACAAATATCGGCATTTTGAACTAGTTCGATGATTTCTGCCGTGATTGATGCAACTGTGTTTAGCTTGTCGGCACGAATTACTTCGAAGCCAAACCTTTCTAGTGATGGCTCTATTACAAGATCAAATAGATCGTCGGCCCCTTTTCGAATGTCTGAACCCTTCTCGCCGATAGGCGAGATGACAAAGCAGCGCCTCACCGGTTGCATTGCTTTGCCCCGTTAACAACTAGCGGTTTAGGCTATAATTTTTGAGACCTCTCGGCCAGTGCCGACTTCTGAGATATGTCAGTTTGATAGCAGGGCGTTTTTGGCTTCGTTTAGCTTTGTCGCAAGATAAGATGAGCCGCCCTGGTCGGGGTGCATCTTCTTCATCAGCCGCCTATAGGCGCCGCGCACCTGGTCCTCCGAGGCCCCTGGCTCCAGGCCGAGGACGCGATAGGCCTCGTCGCGGCTCATGGCGCCCGACGATGCGGCAGCAGGCGGTGCTTCGTGCCCGGCGTCACTCTCGCTGCGCCAAGCCGGTTGCACGCGGTCGAGATAGGCCTCCAGCAAGGCGGCCGATTCAGGATCCTCGATCCGGGCATCGGCCAGGATGGCCAGCAGATCCGCCGCCGCCAGCTCGCTCAGCCGCCGGCCGCGGTGGGCGCCCTTGAGGATCACCCCGTCCATGGCGCCAGTGTCGTGGTCGAGCGACATGCGGAACCAGGCGCTCTCGACGTCCGAGGTGTTGCCCGGCTTGGGGCCGCGGGTGTTGCTCAGGCGCGTCCACAGGCCCTTCCAGCGCACGAAGAGCGGCGCCAGCATGGTGGCAACCATCACCGCGTTGGCCAGCCTCCCGGTCGCCGTCAGCCATATGGCGACGGCGCCGACGGCGAGGCCCAGCGCCCATTTGATCGCCAGAACGATATGCCCGGGCTTGGCCTGGGCGAACCAGCGCAGCACCAGCCAGGTGACCAGCAGGAGCGCCGCGCCGATCAGGAAATTGAACAGGAACATGCCGGCTCAGCGCGGCCGCTGGGTGAGGCGCAGGACCGGCCCGCCGCGCTTGCGGTTGAAATCCTCGAGCGCCCGGTGCCCGCCGACGGCAAACGTCGCCGCCGCCACCAGCAGATCGCGCAGGGCGTTGGCGCTCGCCGCGTCGAACGGGCAGTAGGAGCCGCCCGACAGGCGGGCGATCTCCTCGAAGCAGCGGCGCGCCACCGGATCGCCGCCCTCGTGGAAGACGAAGACCGGCACGCCCAGAAGCCCGAGGTCGCCGGCCAGCTTGGTCAGCCGGTCGACGCTCTCCTCGACGCAGTCGCCGACGAAGACCACGGCATTGACCTTGCGCGCCCGCGTCTCGGCGATGGCGTGCTCCAGCACGCGGGCGATCTGTGTCTCGCCGGCGTGGCAGCTCACCGCGGTCATGCGTCGCACCAGCTCGGCGGAATTGGTCAGCCAGCCGCTCGCCTCGAACTCGCCGAAGCCGCGATACCAGACGAGCTGGATGGCCAGCGCGCCGATGCCTTGCGTGGCGGTGAACATCTCGCCCTGGATGCGGCAGGCGCGGTCCCACATCGGCTCGCGCGAGGCGGTGGCGTCCATGGCGAACATCAGCCGGCCGGTACCGTCGCCAGCGCGCACCGCCGGCGTGGACTTCACCTTGTCGAGAAAGGCCGCGACCGCAGCACTGGTCTGCCTGGTCGGAAGCTTGCTCATGCTCTCAGGCCGGCGCGGCGACGGGGGCCGGGCCCATGACCACGGCCGAGAGCAAATCACGCACCTCCTGGCGGGCGGCGATGTGCGACATGGTCATGCGCGTGCCGGTCTCGCGCAGATCGAGCAGCGTCAGTCCGGAGAGGAACATCTCGCGGAAGATGACGCGGTCACCGAAACCCGGCGCGGTCCGGAAGCCGATGCGCTTGGCCAGCGAGTTGAGCACGGTCTCCATGTTGCGCTTGTTGCGCGTGTCCATCGACGACAGGCGGTTGCGCACCACCACCCAGTCGACCGTGCGCCCATCGCGGGCCATCCGCTTCTTGCGCTGGTCCCAGACCATCTCGGCATAGGCGCTCGGGCAGATGACCTTGAAGGTCTCCGGATCGACCTTGGCCAGCAGGTCGAGATCGACGAAAGAATCGTTCATCGGCGTGACCAGCGTGTCGGCGTAGGAATGGGCCAGCCGCGACAGCGGCGCATCCGACCCCGGCGTATCGATGACCACCACGTCGCATGAGCGCGACAGGACATCGAGCGCCTGGTTGAAGCGCTCGGCGTCCTCGTCGGCATTGTTGTCCGAGCGCATGACCAGCCGGTGCTCGGGCAGCGGCAGCGGATAGCCCTTGTTCTCGGCAACGGTCGCCCGGTTCTCCAGGTAGCGGGTCAGGGTCGCCTGGCGGGAATCGACGTCGATTGACCCCACCCGGTGCCCGGCGCGCAGCAGCCCGACGATGATGTGCATCGCCACGGTGGATTTGCCCGAGCCGCCTTTCTCGTTGCCCAGGATGATGACGCGCGCCGGGCCGGCGGCGCGCGTCGCCGGCTCGGGCGCCGAGGCCACATCCTTGGGCAGATCCAGACCGGTCTTCGTGCTCATCCGGCGATTCTAGCTCTTTTTGGGGCGCATCGCTTCCCAGTCCGCGGTGCTCAGCCGGTCGAGGAAGCTGAACTGGCCCGCCCCCTTGATCCAGTCGCCCCCGTCAATGGTCACCACCTCGCCGGTAATGAAGCCGGAGCGGTCGGACAGCAGGAAAGCCGCCAGGTTGGCCAGCTCGTCATGCTCGCCCGCCCGGCCAAGCGGGTTGCGGGTCTCGAACTCTTTGGCCAGTTCCGGCCGAGGCACCAGCCGCTCCCAGGCGCCCGGGGTGGGAAACGGACCGGGGGCGATGGCGTTAAGGCGCACCCCGTGGGGCCCCCATTCCACCGCCAGGCTGCGGGTCATGGCCAGCACGCCGGCCTTGGCCATGGCCGAGGGCACGACATAGGGGCTGCCGGTCCAGGCATAGGTGGTGACGATGCTCAGCACGTTGGCCTTGCGCCCCTCGGCCAGCCAGCGCTTGCCGCAGGCCAGGGTGCAGTAGGCCGAGCCGTGCAGCACGATGCCCAGCACCGCGTCGACGGCGCGCGGGCTCAAGGTCTCGGAGCGGGCGATGAAATTACCGGCGGCATTGTTGACCAAGGCGTCGAGTGGGCCTTCGGCCCAGATCTTCTCGACCATCGCTTCGACCGCCGCCGGGTCGCGGATATCGCAGACCTGCCAGGAGACCGGGCCCGGGGCCGCGGCCATCAGCTCCCAGGCCGTCTCCTCCAGCACCGCCTGGCGGCGGCCGCAGATCACCAGCTCGGCGCCGAGCTCGACCAGGCGCTTGCCCATGCTCTTGCCCAGGCCCGTCCCGCCGCCGGTGATCAGGATCTTTTTGCCTTTGAGCAGGTCGGGCAGGAACATCGGGCGAATCTCCCTTTTGAAAGAGATATGTACCCGAGCCGCATCGCGGCTGGCTATGATCCATCCAGGGACGGACATGCTCGAACCGGCGACCAATTACGACGAGGCCCGCGCCAATTTTCGCTGGCGGATTCCGGGGCGCTACAACATCGGCGTCGACGCCTGCGACCGCCACGCGGCAGCGCGGCCCGATGCCCTGGCCCTGATCTACGAGGAGGAGAACGGCACGACGCGCCGCTTCTCCTTCGGCGATATCCGCGCGCAGTCCAATCGCCTGGCCAATGTCCTGACCGCGCAGGGCCTCCAGCGCGGCGACCGGGTCGGCGTGCTGCTGCAGCAGTCGCCCGAGACCGCCATCGCCCATATCGCTTCTTTCAAAGCCGGCTTGATCTCGATCCCGCTCTTCGTGCTGTTCGGCGACGAGGCCCTCGAATACCGGCTAGGCAATGCCGGGGCGCGCGCCCTGGTCACCGACACGGACAACCTGCCCAAGATCCTGGCCATCCGCGAGCGCCTGCCGGAGCTCACCACCATCCTGGTGGTCGGCGGCGGGCCGGCGCCCTGCCTGGATTTCGCCAGGACCCTGGAGCGGGCCTCGCCCGAGTTCACGCCGGTCGACACGGCCGCCGACGATCCGGCGCTGATCATCTTCACCAGCGGCACCACCGGCGCGCCCAAGGGCGCGCTCCATGCCCACCGCGTGCTGCTCGGCCATCTGCCGGGCGTGGAGTTCCCGCACGAGTTTTTCCCGCAACCCGGCGACCTGTTCTGGACGCCGGCCGACTGGGCCTGGATCGGCGGTCTTCTGGATGTGCTTCTCCCGGCGTGGCATCACGGAGTGCCGGTGCTCGCCCACCGCTTCCGCAAGTTCGAGCCGCCGGCCGCCTTCGAGCTGATGGCCCGGCACAACGTGCGCAACGTCTTCTTTCCGCCGACGGCGCTGAAACTCATCCGCCAGGTCGGGGCGCCGGAACGGCACAACGCGCGGCTGCGCTCGATCGGCAGCGGCGGCGAAAGCCTGGGCGAGGAGCTGCTCGACTGGGGGCGCGCGGTGTTCGGCGTGACGATCAACGAGTTCTACGGCCAGACCGAGTGCAACCTGGTGGTCGGCAACTGCGCCTCGATCCTGCCGGTGCGCGCCGGCTCGATGGGCCGGCCGATCCCCGGCCACGAGGTGGCGGTGATCGACGAGGCCGGGCAGGTCTGCCCGCCCGACCGCGCCGGCCAGATCGCCGTGCGCCGGCCCGACCCCGTGATGTTCCTGGAATACTGGCGCAACCCCCAGGCCACCGCCGAGAAGTTCATCGGCGACTGGATGCTGACCGGCGATCTCGGCCGGCGGGACGAGAACGGCTATCTGCACTATGTCGGCCGCGCCGACGACGTCATCACCTCGGCCGGCTACCGGATCGGCCCGGCCGAGATCGAGGACTGCCTGCTGCGCCATCCGGCCGTGGCCATGGCCGCGGCGATCGGCGTGCCGGATCCCGTGCGCACGGAATCGATCAAGGCGTTCATCGTGCTCAGGACCGGCCAGGCGGCCAGCCCCGCCCTGGCCGCCGCCCTGCAACAGCACGTCAAGACAAGGCTGGCCGCCCACGAGTATCCTCGCGAGGTGGAATTCGTGGAGTCGCTTCCCCTGACGGCAACCGGCAAAATCATGCGCCGGGAGCTGCGCGCCCGCGAGGCGGCGAAGCGGACCACCGGGTCCTGAAGGAGATTCGATGCTGAAGATCGTCGACTATTATTTCACGCCCTCATCGCCCTACGCCTATATGGGGCATCAGCGCTTCGTCGACCTGATTTTCGTCAGCGAAAGCGCGATGAACATCAAGCCGGTCGACTTCGGACGGATCTTTCCCGCCTCCGGCGGCCTGCCGCTGGCCAAGCGCGCGCCCCAGCGCCAGGCTTACCGGATGGCCGAGCTGCGGCGCTGGGGCGCCTATCTCGGCATCAAGCTCAACCTCGAGCCGAAATATTTCCCGGTCGACAGCACTCTGGCCTCGCTGATGATCATCGCCGCCGGGGAGGACAAGAGCGGGGCATCCCCGGGTCTCGCCTTCGACATCATGCGCGCCTGCTGGGCGGAGGACCGCAACATCGCCGATCCCGAGACGCTCAAGGCGATTGCCCGCGGCAAGGGGCTGGATGGCGACGCGCTGCTGGCGCGCGCCCAGGCGCCGGAGACCAGGGCCGCCTACGACGCGCTGACCCAGGAGGCGATCGACCGCCAGGTCTTCGGCGCCCCGACCTATGCCTTCAAGGACGAGCTGTTCTGGGGCCAGGACCGCCTCGACTTCCTGCAGCGTGCGCTCGCTACCGGATGAGCGCACTCGCGCAGATCGAGGCGGCCCGCCTGGCCCGTCTGCTCAACGGCATCCAGAAGACGGTGGACTGGCGCAGCCGCGCCGCGATCGCCGACACGCTGGCCGGCCTTACCCGAAGCATGGTTCCTGCCGGAGGCCCCATTGCCCCGGAGATCGCGGAGAAAGCCGAGCGCCTCAAGCGCGACGGGCTCTACCGGCTGGGACGCCTGCTCACGCCGGAGCAGGTCGCCGAGATCCACGCCTATCTCAAGACCAGGCCCTGCTACACCGGCCACGTGCCGGCCCAGGGCGATGGTATTGCGCGCACAGTCGAGGAATGCGCCGGCCTCGCCAATTGCGGCTCGTACCAGCGGGCCGATGTCCTCGCCGCTCCGCATCTCCTCGAGCTTGCCAACCGGCCGGAGCTGCTGGGCATCGCCGAAGCCTATCTCGGCTGCGCGCCCACCATCTATTCGATCAACCTGTTCTGGAGCTTCCCCGACCGCAGCGAGAAATATCCGGTGACGCAGCTCTATCACCGCGACTTCGACGATTTCCGCTTCTGCACGCTGTTCATCTTCATGACGGATATCCGTGGTAGCGACGGCGCGCATTACTACATGCGCAACACGCACCGGCCCGATTATGTCGAGCAGGCGTATAACGAGCGTCTGCGCGACAAATCCATGTTCCCGCTGGATCGCCTGTTCCTGGTCGCCGCTTATGATGACCGCGACTGCCAGAACCTGTTCGCCAGCGACGTCGAGACCGTGACCGGTCCCGCCGGAAACGGCGTGATCGAGGACACCTACGGCCTGCACAAGGGCGATGTGCCCAAGACCCCGCGCCTGCTGGGCTGGGTGCGCTACGGGCTCTACAACAACGTGACGGCCTACGGGGACAATCCCACCGGGCCCCAGCCTCGCGCCCTGGGTGCCGGCCGCATTCCGCCGGGTCCGCGTCACGCCTTCATGAACCGGCTGCTCATCGAACCGTGAACAGGCTCACTCCTTCGTGACTGGCCAGGCGGACCCGGCCGGGCGAAACTCGCGGCCATGCGACGCTTTTCTTTCATCGGCGCCTTGATGCTGGCGCTGCTTGCCGCGCCGGCCTGGGCCGACAAGGTCAATGTCGATGGCGGTGCGGCCGTGCGCGGCACCGACGTCGTCGCCTATTTCACGCAAGGCAAGGCGGTGGCCGGCTCGCCACAGTTCAGTCACCGCTGGAACGGCGCCGAGTGGCACTTCTCGTCGGCGGCCAACCGCGATGCCTTCGCCGCCGATCCGCAGAAATACGCGCCGCAATACGGCGGTTTCTGCGCCTGGGCGGTGTCCAACAACTACACCGCACCGATCGATCCCGACGCCTGGCACATCGTGAACGACAAGCTCTATCTCAACTACAGCCGGCTGGTGCAGCTGCGCTGGAAGCTGGACACCTCGGGAAATATCGCCAAGGGCGACGCGAACTGGCCTAACCTAAGCAAGTGATGAGGCGAGTCGTCCTGATCGTTACCCTGGCGGTTGCGGCCTGTGCCGCTACACCGGCCGAGCGGATCCAGGCGCGGCAGGACCTGATGCGCTCCAATAAGGCAGCCCTGATCGAACTCGGGAAGATCACCTCCGGCGAAGCGCCGTGGAACGCGGAGGCGGCTCAGCGCTTCGCCGTGACGGTTATCAACAACGCCGTGAGGATTCCCGCCCTGACTGAGAAGGGGACGGGGCCGGAAAGCGGCCGTACCCGGGCGCGGCCGGAAATCTGGACCGATCCGGATAATTTCGAAAGAGCGGCCTGGAACATCGAGGATCAGGCCCGGGGCATCCTCGCCTTAGCCCGCGTCGGCGACGAAGCGGGCGTGCGGGCGCGTCTGACGCGGCTGGAGAAAGACTGCGACGGCTGCCACAGCCGCTTCATGTTTCCCGAATTCCCGCGCTAACCGAGCCGGGCCAGCCGCTCGCTGAGAAGCTTGAAGAAGCCCTCGGCATCGATACGCTCGATGACCGTGGCGTTGGGCTTTTCGCCCAGCCGGCCCCACCAGTCGACCACCGTCTGCCCGAGGGTCAGCGGCGATTCGGTTTCAACCGCCACGAAACATTCCTTGCCGGCGAAGAGCGTCGGGTCGATCAGCCAGGCGATGACGCAGGGGTCGTGCAGCGGCAGGCCGACCGCGCCGTAGCGCATCGGATTGTAGCGGTCCGGGAAGTCGCACCAGCCGGAGGCAGCCGCCCCTCTCTTGCCGGCGGCCCGGAAGCCGCGGCAGTGCTCGGCATTGACCAGCGCCTTGTGGGTGACATCGAGCCCGAACATGGTGATCGGCGCGCCCGCCGCGAAAACCAGGGCGGCCGCCTCGGGGTCGGCATGGATATTGAATTCCGCCACCGGCGTGACATTGCCGCCCTTCGAGGCCCCGCCCATGAGCACGATGCGCCGTACCCGCTTGACGATCTCCGGCGCCCAGGTGAAGGCCTCGGCCAGGTTGGTCAGCGGCCCGAGAGCGCAAAGCGTCACGTCGTTACGCGTGCGCAGGGTCTCGACCAGGACCTCGACGGCATGCCGGGGCTCGACGGGCCGCCTTGCGGGCGGCAGATCGAAGCCCTGCAGGCCCGACGGCCCATGCACCCGCACGGCATGGATGCCTGGCCGGCGCAGCGGCCGGTCGCTGCCGGCGAAGACGGGCAGCTCGGGCCAGCCGGCGAACTCGACCAGGGCCCGGGCGTTGGCGGCGTTCACCGCCAGCGGCACGTTGCCGTGCACCGTGGTGATGCCCAGCACTTCGAGCTCGGGCGACGCCAGGGCCAGCAGCAGGGCCACGGCATCGTCCTGGCCGGGATCGCAGTCTATGATGATGGGCAGGGGCGCCATGGGTCCGCACTCTAGCCAGTTGCGCGGCCTTCCCAAACCGGCGCGGTTCGTTTAGTTACGGATTTATGACAGCGCCCGAACAGGGCGCCAATTCGGGGGGTTCATGCAGCCGAGCCAGGTCAAGACCGCGGACGACGCGCGGCGTATCGTACGTGAGCGCAACCTGTCGCATGTGAAGGTTGGCGTCTTCGACATCGACGGCATCATGCGCGGCAAGTACCTGCACCGCGACAAGTTCTTCTCCGCCCTCGACGGCGGCATGGGCTTCTGCGACGTCGTGCTCGGCTGGGATTCGAACGACCAGCTCTACGACAACGCCACCTACACCGGCTGGCACACCGCCTACCCGGACGCGCCCGTCCGCCTGCTGCCCGACACCTGCCGCGACCTGCCCTTCGAGAACACGCTGCTCTTCCTCGGTGAGTTCTCCGATAAGGCCGAGCCGATCTGCCCGCGCGGCATCCTGCGCAGGGTCCTCGCCAAGGCCGACAAGATGGGCTTCGACGTCTGGTCCGCCGTCGAGTACGAGTTCTTCGTCTTCGACGAGACGCCGCACAGCATCCGCGCCAAGCGCTACCGCGACCTCAAGCCACTCTCACCCGGCTTCTTCGGCTACTCGGTGCTGCGCAACTCGGTCCATGCCGAATGGTACCAAGACATGCTCAATACCTGCGAAGCGATGGACATGCCCATCGAGGGCCTGCACACCGAGACGGGTGCGGGCGTCCTCGAAGCCGCGATCCGCGTCGACAGCGGCATCCGCAGCGCCGACAAGGCGGCCCTGTTCAAGACCTTCATCAAGGTGATCGCCCAGCGCCGCAACCTGCTCGCCAGCTTCATGGCCAAATGGTCGAAGGACTGGCCGGGCTGCGGCGGGCATATCCACATGTCGCTGCAGAGAAAGGGGGCGGGCAAGAAAGGCGCCACCTCGGCCTTCTACGACGAGAAGGCGCCGCACAAGATGAGCGAGACGATGCGCCAGTTCGTCGCCGGCCAGCAGGCGCTGATGCCGGAACTGCTGGCCATGGTGGCGCCGACGGTGAACTCCTTCCGCCGTCTGATTCCCGGCTTCTGGGCGCCGACCTCGGCGACCTGGGGTGTCGAGAACCGCACCACGGCGCTGCGCGTCATCCCCGGCTCGGCCAAGTCGCAGCGCGTCGAATTCCGCGTCGCCGCCGCCGACGGCAATCCCTACCTGTCCTGCGCCGCGGCGCTGGCCTCGGGCCTGTGGGGCATCGAGAACAAGCTCAAGCTCGGCGAGCCGGTCCAGGGCAACTCCTACGACAAGAAGCACCCGGCCAAGCTCGACTTGCCGCGCACCCTGATGGAAGCCTCCGAACGGCTGAAGGGATCGAAGGCCGCCCGCGCGCTGTTCGGCGATGCCTTCGTCGAGCACTACGCCGCCTCGCGCAACTGGGAAGAGCGCGAGTTCCGCAAGGCGATCACCGACTGGGAACTGGAACGCTACTTCGAGATCATCTGAAACATGCCCTCTCTCAAGACTGTCTCGCCGATCGACGGATCGGTGGTGTGCGAACGGCCTCTTGCTTCAGCAAGCGACATTGCCGCCGCTCTCAAGGCCGCCCGCAAAGGCGCTGCTGCCTGGCGCAACACGAAGGTGGCCGAGCGCTGCGCGCTGCTGTCCCGCTTCGTCGAGGCGATGGAGGCGAAGAAGCCCGCCATCGCCGAGGAACTCACGCGGCAGATGGGCCGGCCGATCAAGTACACGCCCGGCGAGGTCGGCGGCCTGGCCGAGCGTTCGCGCTTCATGATCGGCGCCGCCCCGTCCGCACTCGCCGATGAGACGCTCGAGCCCAAGGAGAATTTCACCCGCTTCATCCGCCACGAGCCTCTGGGCGTGGTGTTCGTGGTGGCGCCGTGGAACTACCCGTACCTGACGGCAGTCAACGCCGTGGTACCGGCCCTGCTCGCCGGCAACGCGGTGATCCTCAAGCATTCGGCCCAGACGCCGCTGGTCGCCGAGCGCTTCGCCGAGGGCTTCAAGGCGGCCGGCCTGCCAGCCGGCGTCTTCGAGGTGCTGCACCTGTCCCACGCCGACACCGAAGCGGTGATCCGCAGCCCGGAGGTCGATTTCGTCTGTTTCACCGGCTCGGTGGAAGGCGGCCACGCCGTGCAGCGCGCCGCCTCGGAGCGTTTCATCGGCACCGGCCTCGAACTCGGTGGTAAGGACCCGGCCTATGTGCGAGCCGATGCTAACCTGGCCCACGCGGTCGAGAACCTGGTCGATGGCGCCTTCTTCAATTCCGGACAGTCGTGCTGCGGCATCGAGCGGATCTACGTTCACGCTGCCGTCTACGACAAGTTCGTCGAGGGTTTCGTGGCGCTCACCAAGCAGTACAAGCTCGGCAACCCGCTCGACGCGGAAACGACGCTCGGGCCGATGGTCCGCGCTTCGGCCGCCGATTTCGTGAGGGGCCAGATCGCCGACGCGGTGAAGGCCGGCGCCAAGGCCCATATCGACCCAAAGAGCTTCGCCGCGGACAAGCCGGGCACGGCCTACCTGGCGCCCCAGGTGCTGACCGGCGTCGACCATTCGATGCGCGTGATGACCGAGGAAAGCTTCGGCCCGGTCATCGGCATCATGAAGGTCGGCTCGGATGACGAGGCGATCAGGCTGATGAACGACAGCCAGTACGGCCTGACCGCCGCCATCTGGACCGAGGATGCCGACGCCGCCCTGCGCATCGGCGACGCGGTCGAGACCGGCACCTGGTTCATGAACCGCTGCGACTATCTCGATCCCGCACTCGCCTGGACGGGGGTCAAGGATTCAGGTCGCGGCTGCACCCTGTCGAAGCTGGGGTTCGACTACCTGACAAGGCCGAAATCGTTTCACCTGCGCACGAAAACCTAGCGCCGCGCTTCCGTCGCCATCTTGAAGGCCAGGCCGGCGAGCACCGTGCCCATCAGCCAGCGCTGCACCAGCAGCCAGACCGGCCGCCCGGCCAGGAATCCGGCGATGCTGCCGGCGGCGATGGCGATCAGGGCATTCACCGTGACGCTGATGCCGATCTGGGTGAAGCCGAGGACCAGCGACTGGGTCAGCACGCCGGCCGCATCCTCCGGCGCCGAGAGGAACTGCGGCAGCAGCGCCAGGTAGAGCATGGCTATTTTGGGATTGAGCAGGTTGGTGACCAAGCCCATGGCGAAGAGCCGGCGCGGGCTGTCCTGCGGCAGGAACTGGACCTCGAAGGGCGAGCGGCCGCCGGGCTTCACCGCCTGCCAGGCCAGCCACAGCAGATACGCCGCCCCGGCGAAGCGCAGCGCGTCGTAGGCATAGGGCACGGCGAAGAGCAGCGCCGTGATGCCGAAGGCGGCGCAGAGCATGTAGACCACGAAGCCCAGCGCCACGCCACCGAGCGAGATGATCCCGGCCCAGCGCCCCTGACAGAGCGAGCGCGAGATCAGGTAGATCATGTTCGGTCCCGGCGTCAGGACCATGCCGAGGGAGACGAGAGCGAAGGCGACGAGGTTGGCGGTGGTGGGCATGACCTACGCGGTGATCTCCCGGGTGGTGATCTGGTACTTGAAGGCGTCGGGGTCGAGATGGTCGAGCGCACCCTTGGGCGTCTCGGCATGCGGATACATGAAGAAGCTGATCGGCTCCTTGGTCTTGGTGCCCACCGCCGGCACGGTCAGGTGGAAATCGCGGGCGTAGTTGAAGCCCACCCAGTTCATCTCCCAACTGCCGAACAGCCGCTTGCGGATCATCTGGGCGTGCGGGCTGTCGATGGCGACGTCCTCTTCCAGCACGACCTTGCGCACGTCGGCCGGGTCGACGGCGATCCAGCCCTGGCCCGGGATGTGGACCTCCGCGCGGCAATGCTGGGCGCGCGTGATGTTGCTGCCGCCCACGCTCAGGCTCTTGGTCAGCTTGCCCGAACCGCAGCGGATGCCGAAGATCTCGCGCGCCGGCAGGCCGGCGGCCCGCGCCAGCCCGACATAGAGCGAATTGATGTCGGCGCATTTGCCGCCGAGATCGCCGGTCTCGAGCATGAACTTGATGTCACCGATGCCGCAGCCGCGCGTCTTGGGGTTGCGGAAGGTGTTGTCGACCACCCAGTCGTAGATGGCCCGCGCCCGGTCCATGGGCCGCGGAATACCGGCGGTGATCTTGCGCGCCGTCTCGCCGACGATGCCGTCGACCGGCATGCTGGGCGAGGGCTTGAGGTAGACGGCGAGCTCCCTGGCGTCGCCCTTGCCGGCGAGATTGGTCTTGCCGGTCGGGTCGTAGACGCGGTCGCGGGTCGCCACGCGCGTGACGATCTCGATCGTCGGCTCGGTGGCCGATGTCGGCCATTCGGTCTGCAGGATCGGCGCGCCGTAGATCTCGTCCTGGTAGACCCGCACCGGAACCGCGGTCGAGCGCAGCTCGACTCCCAGGGCCCGCTGGTATTCGCCGGCGCTGTGCGGCAGCGGCAACCAGAGCTTCGCCGGGGCGCTGCGGTCGGTGAGCGTCACCGTGTAGGTGAGCTCGAACTCGCGCCAGCGCGCGGCGGCAGCGCCGGGTGCTGCCGTCTGGCCGAAAGCGGGGAACGACCCGAAGCTGCCGGCGGCCCCCAAGGCAGCGGCAGTCGAGAACAGGAACTGGCGGCGCTTCATGGTTTCCTCCCGGCGGGACGGATTGCAGGCTGCAAGGGTATCGACGGTTCCCGGCGGCGACAAGGGCCGGGCTTGCAGCGCCGTGGCCGGCGGTGTATCGCCAAGGGCTTCGTACCAGGAAAGGCTTGGATGACCGACGCAATCCCGCTCAAAGGCAACTGGAACTACCCGACCTCGATCCGCTTCGGCGCCGGCCGCATCGCCGAGCTGCCCCAGGCCTGCCAGACGGCCGGCATCGGCAAGCCGCTGCTGGTCACCGATCCCGGTCTCGCCAGGCTGCCGATGATCGCGGCGGCCCTCAAGTCCTGCAAGGACGCCGGCCTGGGCGTGGCGCTGTTCTCGGATATCCGTGGCAACCCGGTGGCCAGGAACGTCGAGGATGGGCTCAAGGCCTTCCGTGCCGGCCAGCATGACGGCGTCATCGCCTTCGGCGGCGGCAGCGCGCTCGACTGCGCCAAGGTCATCGCCTTCATGGCCGGCCAGACGCGGCCGATGTGGGACTTCGAGGATGTCGGCGACTGGTGGACCCGCGCCGATCCCGCCGGCATCAAGCCGGTGATCGCCGTGCCGACGACCTCGGGCACCGGCTCCGAGACCGGTCGCGCCGGCGTCATCACCGACGAGACCACCCACACCAAGAAGATCATCTTCCACCCGAAGATGATGCCCGCCGTGGTCATCGCCGATCCGGAGCTGACCGTCGGCCTGCCGGCGCATATCACCGCGGCGACCGGCATGGACGCCCTCGCCCATTGCCTCGAAGCCTATTGCGCGCCGTTCTATCACCCCTACGCCGATGGTGTGGCGGTCGAGGGCACGCGCCTGGTCGCCGCCTGGCTACCCAAGGCGGTGGCCGACGGCAAGAACATCGAGGCCCGCAGCCACATGATGGCCGCCGCCGGCATGGGCTCGACCGCCTTCCAGAAGGGCCTTGGCGCCATCCATTCGCTCTCGCACCCGCTGGGCTCGGTGCTCGACACTCATCACGGCCTGACCAATGCGGTGGTCATGCCCTATGTCTTCGCCTTCAACCGCCCGGCGATCGAGGAGAAGATGGTGCGCCTCGGCCGTTATATCGGCCTCAAGGACGCTGGCTGGAACGGGGTGATGGACTGGGTCCTGGATCTGCGCAAGCAGATCGGCATCCCGCACACGCTCAAGGATCTCGGCATGAGCGACAGCCACGTCGCCAAATTTTCCACCATGGCCGAGGCCGATCCCTGCACCGGCGGCAACCCGGTGAAGGTCGGCGCCGCGGAGATGGCCCAGATGTACAAGGCCGCCCTGGCGGGCGCTCTCTGATGCCGACGGTCAAGGTGCCCGGCGCCTCGCTCCATTACCAGCTGCATGGCGACAGGGCGAAGCCCGCCGTGGTGCTGGCCCACGGCCGCGGCGGCAACGCGGCGAGCTGGTGGCAGCAGGTGCCCGTGTTCGCGGCCGACTACCATGTCGTCACCTTCGACCATCGCGGCTTCGCCCGCTCGCGCTGCGACAGCAAGGAGGGCTTCGATCCGCGGCGTTTTGCGGATGACCTCGCCGCGATCCTGGACGACGCGGGCATCCCGCGCGCGGCCCTGGTCTGCCAGTCGATGGGCGGGCGCACCGGCCTGGGCTTCGCGCTCAAATTCCCGCAACGGGTGAAAGGCCTGGTGCTGTGCGGCACCACCGGCGGCCTCTACGACGAGACCATCGCCAAGGGCCTGGGCGACGTGCGCGGCGTGGCCGCCCAGGTCGGCGCGCTGGCGACCCTGGCGCTGGAGCCCACCTTCCCGCAGCGCCAGCCGGCCCTCGCCACCCTCTACGCCCAGATCCAGGCCTTCAATACGGAGTTCGATTACGGCGGTCCGCCGATCCTCACCGCGCCGGAGACCCGCATCGATCCGGCGCAGCTCAAGGGCTGGTCGATTCCCACCCTGGTGCTCGGCGGCAGCAACGACCAGATCGTGGCCGCCTCGCTGCTGCCCTATCTGGCGAGGATGATTCCCGGTGCCGAACTCAAGGTGTTGCCCGGTCTCGGCCACTCGACCTATTTCGAGGACGCCATGACCTTCAACGACCTGGTCGGCGATTTCCTGAAGAAGCACGCGTAGCCTCATCCCCTCATCCTGAGCTGCGGACCTCGCCCTTCGAGACGCAGCCGAGGACGGCTGCTCCTCAGGGTGAGGTCCGCAAGTCGAAGGACGAGACGCGGCCCCCAGTCTGTGCGCCGCGCAAGCGCGCGGCGGGGATTGGGACGGGGCGCTCCTCAGGATGAGGCTAAACGAAAACCTCACCCTGAGGAGCGAACGCAGTGAGCGTCTCGAAGGGTGGCCTTATTCCGGCTTGATGCCGGCGGCCTTGACCACCGCGGGCCAGCGCTGCAGCTCGCCCTTGACGAAGGTGTCGAACTGCTGCGGCGTGCCGCCGACGATCTGCGCCGCCTGGGCCTCGACGATGGCGTTGCGCACCGCCGGCACCTTCAGGATCTCGTTGAAGATGCCGTTGATGCGGGTGACCAGCGCCGGATCCATGCCGGCCGGCCCCGAGATGCCGTGCCAGACGTTGACGTCGAAGCCGCGCAGCGTCTGCGCCGCCGGCGGCGTATTGGGCAGCTGGGCGATCTGGGTCGGCGGCGTGCCGGCCAGCGCCCGGATCTTGCCTTCCCGGATCTGGCCGAGCGAGGTCGAGACGGTGATGATCGCCGTGTCCGCCTCGTTGCGCAGCAGGGCGGTAAGCATCTCGGCGCCCGAGCGGTAGACGACGTTCGTCACGTCGATCCCGGCCGTGCTGTTGAGATAGGCCATGAACAGGTGCGTCCAGTTGCCCAGCCCCGCCGAGGCATAGGTGAACTTGCCCGGCTGCTGCTTGGCCGCGGCGATGAACTCGGCCAGCGTGTTGTAGGGCAAGGTCGGCCGGATCAGCACGACCGCCGGCAGGTTGACCAGGTGGATGATGTGGGTGAACGCCTTGTTCGGGTCGTAGGGCAGGTTGGCCGCCAGGGTGTGCGACACGGCATTGGGCCCGACCTCGGCCAGGAACAGCGTGTAGCCGTCCGGCTTCTCGCGCACCGTGGCAGCGGCGGCGATGGTGCCGCCGGCCCCGACCCGGTTCTCGACCACCAGCGGCTGGCCGTTGGCCAGCGGCTGGAAGCCGTTGGACAGGTTGCGCGACAGGGTGTCCGCCGCGCCGCCCGGGCCCACCGGCACCAGCAGACGAACAGGCTTATCCGGCCACTGGGCCGCCGATTGGGCGAAAGCGGTTGTGACGGCCAACGCGGCGACCGCGATGGTGGCGGCGCCGATCAGCCGACGGCGTACAAGGCTGGCGAATGACATGGTGAATTCCTCCCGTTACCAACTTTATTGCTTCCTTGGTAACTGAGGCCGGGCACCGGCGCAACCGTCGAGGGCTCTATGTCATCCCGGCTCAGCGGCGCGTGGGCGTCGCGCGAGCCGGGATCCATTATGCCGACGGTGAGATGGATCCCGGGATCTCGCCCCTGCGGGGCTCGTCCGGGATGACAGTGCTCTGACTCAGCCCTTGCGCGTCGTCCCGCAGAGATCGGCGCCGTCGTTGCCGTTCACACGGTCGAGGACCTCGTGCGTGGTGCCGTCTGCCCCTTGCTGCTCGCGGACGATATAGAGCCGCTCGGGCGCGGCCGCCCGGCCGGGCTCGGCGCGGATCGGGCCGCGCGGACCGGTGAACGAGACCTGCGCGAGGGCGGCGGCGAAGATGCCGCGGTCACTGATCCGGCCGCCGTTCGCCCGGAAGGCATCGACGATCACGCGGCCGGCATCGTAGCCGCGCGCCGCATGCTCGGTCGGCAGCCGCGCGAACAACCGGGCGAAGGCGTCGCGGAAGCCGCGGTTCTCCGGCGTATCGAGCGAGGGCGAATAGTCCAATGCGCCGGTGACCGAGGCGACCTTGGCGCTGGTCGCGCCGCCGCCGATGACGCCGGGCCCGAACAGCGCCACGCGCTTGGCCAGGCCGAGCTCGCCGAACTGGCGGGCGAAGGTGCCGGCGGAATCGCCGGTGAACATGGCGAATACCGAGTCCGCGTCCATCAGGCGCAGCTTGGCGAGATAGGGCGCGAAATCGGGGTTGTTGATCGCGACATACTCCTCACCCAGGACCTCGCCGCCGGTGGCGGTGAAACTCTTCTTGAAGGCCGCCAGGGTCTGGCGCGCGTGGAGTTCGTCGGGGGCCAGGAGGTAGATGCGCTTGGCGCTGGTGCGCACGCCGATCCAGGTCGCCAGGGGCGCCGCGATCTGCTCCTCGGCCGGCGCCAGATGCAGGACGTACGGGCTGCAGGTCGTCGAGGCGAGGACCGCGGCGCCGGGGATCGGCACCACCAGCGGCACGCGGCCGCTATCGGCGAAATCGCGCAAGGTCCTCACGTCGCGGGTCGTCGCCGGGCCGATCAGCACCTCGGCGCCGGCGGCGATCAGGCGCTTGGCCGCTTCCACCGTATCGGCCGGGTTGCGCGACGTGTCTTCGCGGATGATGGCGATCGCCTCGTCGCCGATCGCTGCCGCGGCTTCCGCCACGGCCAGGGCGACACCGGCGGCGATGTCCTCCGAGGCGGCGGCATGACGACCGCCGGCCAGGACGAGGCCGATCTTCAAGGTCGCACGCACGGCGGGGTCGACGGTCTCCGACGTCCCGTTCGAGGTGAGCGGATTTTGAGCGCCGGCCATCCCTGCCAGCCCGGCGAGGGCGGCAAGGACGACTGCGGACGCGAAGGCGGCGCCACGCAAAGCCCGGCGTCGCATGAATTCCCCCCGAGGGCGAACCCAGGGGGCGCGGTGATCGCGCATCCTTGACCCGGGGCCCCGCCAAAAACCGGCGGACGATACGCCGAGCTTCGCCGTTTTACAATTCGACAAGAGTTAATGGACCTCGTTCAAACCCGGTTCCGGTCCTTCCAAGGCGACATAGGGAGAGCTGTTCCGGTTCGCGCCCCTCCTCTTTCGGCCAGGTCCCAAAATTCGGGCCATAAAGCTTAATCATCAAGACGCAGGCCCGGCTTGCCTGTAATTTCCCCCCATATCACCCCTTCCCGGAGTTCGTTAACTCATGGCCCATCCGTCGTTCCAACCGCTCAGCAGCACCGGCAATACGGTCGAAGCCACCGTCAAATGGTTCAATACGACCAAGGGTTTCGGCTTCGTCGCCGTGGCGGATGGCAGCGAGGCGTTCCTGCACATGTCGGCCCTCGAGGCCGCCGGCCTGCCCGCCCCGCGCGAAGGGGCGGTGATGAAATGCGAGGTCGGCCCGGGCAAGAAGGGCCCGCAGGTCACCCGGGTCATCGAGGTCACCGGCGGCGTCGGCGCGCCGGCGGCGCGGGCCCCCTCGAGCAGCCACGCCGCCCCGCTCGATGCCGCGATGCTGGCTAACACCGTCCAGGTCGAAGGCTCGGTCAAATGGTTCAGCCCCGAGCGCGGCTACGGCTTCGTCACCCCCGATGACGGCGGCGACAACGTCTTCCTGCACAGCGACTGCCTGCGCCGGGCGGGGGTCCAGTCGATCGACACCGACCAGCGGGTCGCGCTGACCGTGGCCACCACGCATAAGGGCCGCGAAGCGCGCGCCATGCGCCTGCTATAGGCTGCGCTTCAAGCGTCGGGGACCTGCCCTTCGGACTGACGCCCCTACGGCACGCCTGAATGCTTGCGGAGATTCTCGACGGACGGGTGGCGAGCTTCGTCGTCTTTGACCTGGAGATGACGGCCTGGGAAGGCAGCCTCGCCCGCGACTGGAGCGGCCCGGGCGAGTTCCCGGAAATCGTGCAGATCGGCGCCGTCAGGATCGAGACCGCGCCCGGGTGGCGCGAGACGGCGGCGCTCGACATCCTGGTCCGCCCGAAATTCTGCCCGGTTCTCAGCCGCTATTTCACCGCCCTGACCGGCATCGACCAGGCACAGGTCGACGCGTCGGGAATCCCCTTCGCGGAGGCGCTCCAGCGCTTCGCCGGGTTCGTCGGCCACGATCCGGCTCTCGCCTTCGGCCGCGACGGGCCAATCCTCGAGAGGAACTGCCGCCAGTACGGGCTGCCGTCGCCGCTCGCGGGCTCGATCCACGATATCCGCACCGATCTCTGTCAGCGCTTTGGCATCCCCCTGGTCATGAGCAGCGAGCTTCCCGGTGTCCTGGGGTTCGAAGTCAGCGGGCGCAGCCATGACGGGCTTTCCGACGCCCGCGCCGTGGCGAACGCCATCCGGCGCCTGCCCGCGAGTCAGCCCGGCGACCAGCTGCGGTAAGCCTCCAGCGCCGCGGCGTGAAGCGTCTCGATACGCTCGCTCTTCAACGGCTGCGTCTCGAGCGGCAGCTGCAGATAACGGGCGATCTTGACGTTGTCGAACCCGGCGGCATCGGCATCTTCCGGCAGGCAGGCATAGTACAATTTGCTCACCTTCGCCCAATACAACGCCGCCAGGCACATCGGGCAGGGCACCGAGATATTGTAGATCTCGCAACCGGAGAGATCGGCCGTGCCCAGGCGCTGCGCGGCCGCCCGCAGGCCCACCATCTCGCCATGCGCCGTCGGGTCCCGGGTCGAGCGAACCTGGTTGAAGCCCTCGGCCACGACCTCGCCATTCTTGACGATCACGCAGCCAAATGGCCCGCCGGAGCCGCTGGCGACGGCATGCCGCGCGAGCTCGATGGCCCGGCCCATGAAAATCAGCTTTTGCGCCGTTCCGTGTTGCACCACGGAGGAGATGCATACGGCGGGCCAACCGCGTTCACGCGTAATGGGGTCAGAGTGGTTTTCGCACGCACCGATCTCTGTCAGCGCTTCGGCATCCCTCTGGTCATGAGCAGCGAGCTTCCCGGTGTCCCGGGGTTCGAAGTCAGCGGGCGCAGCCATGACGGGCTTTCCGACGCCCGCGCCGTGGCGAACGCCATCCGGCGCCTGCCGGGATGAGACGCCCCTCCCGCCGGCCCGAGCCTGCTAGATTGCGGCATGCCCGCTGTCATCCCCGTCATCGATCTGGCGCCGCTGTTTGGCGGCGGCACGGAGGGTGAGAAAGCCGTCGCCGCCGCCATCGGCCAGGCCTGCCGCGATCGCGGCTTCTTCTATGTGCGGAACCACGGCGTGCCGGAGGCGCTCGTCACCGGGCTGTTCGCTGCCGGGGCGGCATTCTTCGCGCTGCCGGAACAGGAGAAAGGGGCCGTATCGATCACCCGCTCGCCGCACAATCGCGGCTACGTGCCGCTGGAAGGCGAGGCGCTCGATCCCAGCCGCCCGGGCGATGCCAAGGAAGCGTTCAATATCGGGCGCGAGCTCGCCGCCGACGATCCCGATCTCCTCGCCGGCACGCCGTTCCACGGCATGAACCAATGGCCGTCGTTGCCCGGCTTCCGCGACACGCTAACAGCCTATTTCGTCGCCCAGCAGCGCCTGTGCGAGGCGCTGCATCGCTGCTTCGCGCTCGATCTCGGCCTGAAGCCGGATTTCTTCGCAGCCCATATCGACCGGCCGCTGGCTACCTTGCGCCTGCTGCATTATCCGCCGCATCCCGGCCTGTTCGACGGCGGCCAGTATGGGGCGGCGCCGCATACCGATTACGGCAACGTCACCATCCTCGCCCAGGACGATTGCGGCGGGCTCGAGGTGCAGGCCCGCGACGGCACCTGGATCGACGCCGTCCCCATTCCCGGCACCTTCGTCTGCAATATCGGCGACTGCCTGATGCGCTGGAGCAACGACACTTACGTCTCCACGCCGCACCGCGTGGTCAATCGCTCCGGCCGCGAGCGGGCCTCGGCCGCCTTCTTCTTCGATCCCAATGCCGCGGCCCCGGTCGTCTGCCTGCCGACCTGCGCCACGGCGGAACGGCCGCCGCGCTACGCGCCGACGACCGGGGCGGCTTACCTGCGCGAGAAGCTCGACGCGACGTATGCGTTTCGCCGCAAGCCGGCGTAGCCGCTTTACGCCGCCGACGAGGCGGAGATTTCACTTCTCACCCAGGCCAAACGAAACGGGGCGGACCCTCTTCGCCCAATACAGCGCCGCCAGGCACATCGGGCAGGGCACCGAGATATTGTAGATCTCGCAACCGGAGAGATCGGCCGAGCTCGATGGCCCGGCCCATGAAAATCAGCTTTTGCGGCATGTCGTTCATGACACGGGGGAATACGCACGTGGCGGGCCAGCCAAGGGCGGACCCGCACCCATCCTTTTGCGCCAGCGCCAGTCCGTCACCCGAAGGGGTTAAACTGGTCAATCAAGACTTAAGGTGGTCTACTGAGCCCCTGGGAAGAGCAGGGGGAGGGCCGAAAGATACCACTGTTCGTTACCGAACAGTTCGCACGGCTACAATAAAGCAGCCGCGTTTCCTTCTTGGTGAATGCCGCGAACATGAAACGCACCCCCCCCCGCGGGTTCGGCGACGCCGGCCACGACGCGCCGATGAGGCGGGCTGACAGGCCATGACCGGGCGGAAAAAGCCGGCCCGGAAATCAAAAAGGAAGCCCAGCAGCCCGCTTCTGGAGACGGGCGTGGCGACGGCCCGCGCCGCCGGCCGGGATGCCCGGCGCGGCGCAAAAGGCAACACGCCACCCTCCCGGCTGATCGTCGGCATCGGCGCCTCGGCAGGCGGGCTTGAAGCCTACAAGGCGTTCCTGGAGCGCATGCCGGCCGACAGCGGCATGGCCTTCGTGCTCGTGCAGCATCTCGACCCGCACCACAAGAGCATGCTGGTGGAGCTGCTGGGCCGGCAGACGGCGATGCCGGTGGTCGAGGCCCGGGACCGTGCGCCAGTCGCCGCGAACCATGTCTACGTCATCCCGCCGGATGCGACCCTGACCGTCGCCGGCGGCGTGCTGCGGGTGACCAGGCCGGCGCCGGTGCGCGAGCATCGCCGGCCGATCGACACATTTTTCACCTCGCTCGCCGAAGACCAGGGTGAGAACGCCGTCTGCATCGTGCTCTCGGGCACCGGCAGCGACGGCACGCTCGGCCTGCGCGCGGTCAAGGAGCATGGAGGGCTGACGCTCGCGCAAGCTCAGCTCGACGCGACGGCGATGAGCGGCATGCCGCACAGCGCCGCCGCCACCGGGCTGGTCGACTACATCCTGCCGGTCCACGATATGCCGGCCGCCCTCCTCGACTACCGGCGGCACCTGGGCAAGGTCGCGGGACACAAAGGGGCGGACGGCACGAGGCGCGACACGGGCCATCACCTGGCGGCGATCTTCGCGCTGCTGCGCAGCAACACCGGCCACGATTTCAGCCGCTACAAGTCGAGCACGCTGATGCGCCGCATCCAGCGCCGCATGCAGGTCCTGCGGATCGACACGGTGCCGGCCTTCGTCGCCCGCCTGCGCCAGGAGCCGCGCCAGGTCGAGCTGCTGTTCCGCGAGTTCCTGATCGGCGTGACGCAGTTCTTCCGCCATCCCCAGGCCCTCGATGCCGTGCAGCGCGAGGTCCTTCCCTGGCTGCTGAAAAGCAAGGGGGCCGACGACCAGCTTCGCATCTGGATCCCGGGCTGCGCCACCGGTGAGGAGGTCTACAGCATCGCCATCCTGGTGCGCGAAGCCATGGAGCGGCAGGGTGCCATGCCGAAGGTGCAGATCTTCGGGACCGATATCGACGACGCCGCGATCGCCGTCGCGCGGGCTGCCCGCTACCGCAAGGGGCTGGCCGGCCTGTCGTCTGAGCGCCTGGAGCGCTGGTTCGCCGAGGACGGCGAGGGCTATTGCCCGATCAAGGTTGTCCGTGAGATGTGCGTCTTCTCGGTGCACAGCACGGTCAAGGACCCGCCTTTCTCCAGGCTCGACCTGATCTCGTGCCGGAACCTGCTGATCTACATGGAAGCCGATCTGCAGGACCGGATGATGCGGACCTTCCACTACGCCCTACGGCCGGGCGGCTATCTCTGCCTGGGGCCGTCGGAGAACCTGACACGCAACGCCCGGCTCTTCGCCCCGGTCGACAAGAAGCACCGCATCTTCACCCGGATGGAGAGCGTGGGGCCGACACCCGACTTCCCCGTGGTCGTGCCGCCCGCCGCTCTGCCCGGCCTGCCGGAGACGCGTAAGTCCGTACACCAGCAGGACCGCATCGACCATGGCGTGCAGCGCATCATGGAGAAACACTCGCCGTCTTACGTGGTGATCGACCGCCAGCACGAGATCCTGCGCTTCTCGGGCGGTGAGATCGGCCGCTATCTCGAGCCGTCACCCGGCAAGGCGAGCCTCAACCTGCTGGCCATCGTCCGCAAGTCATTGCGGCCGGCACTGCGTGCCGCCGCGCGCAAGGCTTATGGGACGGGTAAGCCGGTGACCACGGATCCGTTGACCATCCGCACCGACGGCGGCAGCCGGACGATCAAGGTGATCGTCGAGCCGATGACCGAGGGCGAGACCAGGAGCGACCTCTGCGTCGTCGCTTTCCAGGACGCCCGCGCCGCCCCCCCTGCCACCGACGGCCCGAAACGGTCGGTGCGGACTGCCGAGTCCGGCCTGTCGGCGCTGGAGCACGAGTTGCAGACGGTAAAGGCGCAGCTCCAGGCCACGATCGACGAGCTCGAATCGGCCAACGAGGAGATGAAGTCTTCCAACGAGGAATACCAGTCGGTCAACGAGGAGCTGCAGTCGTCGAACGAGGAGCTCGAGACCGCCAAGGAGGAGATGCAGTCGGTCAACGAGGAGCTCGAGACCGTCAACGCCGAGATGAACAACAAGAACGAGTTGCTGGCTCAGACGAACAGCGACCTGCGCAATCTGCTGGAGAGCACGCGGATCGCCACCATCTTTCTCGACGCCAATCTGCGCGTCAAAAGCTTCACCCCGGGGATGAAGGACCTGTTTCATCTGCGCGAGGGCGACCGCGGCCGGCCGCTGACCGAGATCATGACGCGCTTCGACTACCCCGATCTGCGGCGCGATGTGGCCAAGGTCCTGCGCGAGCTTGGCATCATCGAGCGCGAAGTCCAGGTCGTCGAGAACAAGGCGTTCTACATGATGCGCCTGCGCCCCTACCGCCGGCCTGGAACCGGGGGGCGGAGTGGCTCTTCGGCTACGCGGCCGCGCAGGCGATCGGCCAGCCGGTTGCCATGCTGCTGCCCCCGGACCGCCCGAACGAGGAGCAGGCGATCCTCCAACGGATCCGCCGCGGCGAGCGCATCGACCACTTTGAAACCGTCCGGCGGCACAAAGACGGACACCGGATCGACGTCTCGCTGACCGTGTCGCCGATCCGCGATGCCGCCGGCAAGGTCACCGGCGCCTCGAAGATTGCCCGCAACGTCGCCGACCGCCTGCTGGCCGAGAAGCACAAGAACCTGCTGATCGCCGAGCTCGACCACCGCGTCAAGAACACGCTGGCCATCGTTACTTCGCTGATTTCGCAGACCTTACGGACGGCCACTACACCGGAGGCGTTCGCCCGGATCATCGAGGGTCGGGTCCAGGCCTTGAGCCGGGCCCACACCCTGTTGACCCGCAGCAGCTGGGACCACGCGAGCCTGGATGAGGTGATCGAGGGCGAGCTGGCGCCCTACCGCAACGGCAACGGCAAGAACGTCGTGATCGGCGGCGCCGGCCGCGTGATGCTGGCGCCCAAGGCCGTTACGGCATTGACCATGGCGCTTCACGAGCTCGCCACCAACGCGGCGAAGTACGGAGCGCTGTCGGTTCCGGGAGGCCGTATCGCGGTGACCTGGAGCGTGGTCGATGCCAGCAAGCAGCCGCGCCTGTTCCTCGAATGGATCGAGGGCGGCGGGCCGCCGGTGACGGCGCCGACGCGCCGGGGCTTCGGCAGCGAGTTGATCGAGCGGGCCCTGATCTACGAGCTGGAAGCCACGGTGAAGCGTGAGTTTCCCGCCGGGGGGTGCGTTGCCGCATCGACTTCGCCCTCTCCCCCGGGACGGGCCAAGTGCAGCCTGTTCAGGAGGATACGCCATGACGCCGCTGCCGGACGTGGAATCCAAAGGGCTGCGCATCCTCCTGGTCGAGGACCAGGCGATGATCGCCATGGCGATGGAGCAACACCTGCGGGACCTGGGCTGCGCGGTCGTGGGCCCCGTCGCCAGATTGGACGCGGCGCTGCTTCTGGCGCGCCAGGAGGAGCTGGACGCGGCCATTCTCGATGTCGATCTCGGCGGCATCAAGGTCTACCCGGTGGCCGAAGCGCTGCGCGCGCGGAGCATCCCGTTTATGTTCCTGACAGGCTACAGCGGCTCGACCCTGCCCGTGGAATGGCATGCCTACCTTTGCTTCGGCAAACCCTTCGGACGCGACGAGCTGGAGAGATTTATCAGCAGCCTGCCCGGGCGGTGACGGCACGAGCGGGGCCGCCGCACTCACCCGTCACCCCGGCGGAGGCCGGGGGCCAGATATCCGACAAAGACTGGATGCCGGCCTTCGCCGGCATGACGGAATAGGAGGGTGACGGCACGAGCGGAGCCGCCAGCCGTTATAGAGAGGCCAGGGTCGCGCACGGGGGGATCGTCGAAGGAGCATTCCGATGGCACCCCGCGGACATCCTATTGTGGTTATCGGCACCTCGGCCGGTGGGCTGGAGGCGCTCGATCGGGTGATCGGCGGGTTGCCGCCTGATCTGCCGGCGTCGATCTTCATCGTCCAGCATATGGCGCCCGAGAGCGACGCAGGCGTATTGGTCGACCGGCTGAGCCGGCACAAGAATTTCGACTGCCGGCTGGCGCGCAACGGCGAGACCTTCCGGCAGGGCCGGCTCTACGTCGCGCCGGCCGACTACCATCTCCTGGTGAAAAAGGGGACCCTGCTGGTCACCAAGGGGGCCCGGGAGAACCGCTACCGGCCGGCGATCGACCCGCTGTTCCGCTCGGCCGCGGTGGCGCACGGCTCGGGCGTCATCGGCGTGGTCCTGACGGGACTGCTCGACGACGGCACGGCCGGCCTGCTCGCCATCCACAAATGCGGCGGCGTCACGGTCGTCCAGGATCCCGGCGACGCCGCCTATCCCGACATGCCGCAAAGCGCCCTCAATCATCTCAAGGTCGACCATTGCGTGCCGGCGGCGGAGATGGGTGCGCTGCTCGCAGAACTCGTCCGTCGGCCGGCCAGCCGAAAGAAGGCGGTCCCCGAGGACATCCGCACCGAGGCCCGGATCGCCGAGCGCGTCCTGAGCGATGTGGCGCAGGTGGAAGGCTTGGGTAGCCAGGTTCCCTACAACTGCCCGAATTGCAGCGGACCGCTCTGGCTGATGGACAGTCCCGGCATTCAGCGTTACCGCTGCCATACCGGCCACTCGTTCACGGCCTCGGCCCTGCTCACCGGTCAATCCGAGAAGATCGAGGAAGCCTTGTGGATCTGCCTGCGCATGCTGGAAGAACGCAAGAACCTGTTGAACAACCTGGTGCAAAAGGAGACGCGGCCAGAGGCGCGGCGCTCCTACGCCGACCGCCTGAAAGAAGCCGAAGGACACGCCGAGAGCGTCAGAAACCTGCTGCTGGTCCGCAGCGATGGGAAGCCTGGCACGGCCTCCAACGTCTGATCCCGCGGAATCCAACCCACAAACGAAAACGGGGCGGACCCGAAGGTCCGCCCCGCGTCTTCATCGCATCGAGGTAGGTTTCAGCCCTTCGGTTCGACCGGCAGGCCGACGAAGCGCTGCTCGCCGCGGCGCTCGACCATGACCAGCACGCTCTTGCGGCCGGCGGCGCGGGCGTCGGTGACCTTCTTCACCAGCTGCGAGGGCGAGGTGACCTCTTCCTGGGCCACCTCGACGATCACGTCGCCGGGGCGCAGGTCGCGCTCCGAAGCCGTCGAGCCCTCGGTGACCTTGGTGATCAGCACGCCCTTGGTCTTCTCCGGGATCTCGTAGCGCTCGCGCAGCTCCGGGGTGATCTGGGTCAGCGCCATGCCCAGCGCGTCGACCGTCGCCGGGGCGCTCTGCTGGCGCCCCGGAGGTGCTGCGGGATTGTCGCGCGGCGCGGCGGCCAGCTGGTCGTCCTCCGGCAGCTCGCCCAATTTGACCTTGAGCGGCACTTCCTTGCGCTGGCGCCAGACCACGACGTCGACCGTCTTGTCGACCGAGGTCTCGGCCACCATGCGCGGCAGGCGGCGCATCTCGCCGACCTCGCGGCCATCGAAGCGGATGACGATGTCGCCGGGCTGGATCTTGGCGGCGTCGGCCGGGCCCTTCTCGGTGACCCGCGCCACCAGGGCGCCCTTGGGCTTGTCGAGGCCGAGGCTCTCGGCGATGTCGTCGGTCACCGTCTGGATGTTGACGCCGAGCCAGCCGCGGCGCGTCTTGCCGTACTGGCGCAGCTGGTCGATGACGTTCCTGGCCAGGGTCGAGGGCACGGCGAAGCCGATGCCCACCGAGCCGCCGGTCGGCGAGTAGATGGCGGTGTTGATGCCCACCACCTCGCCCTGCAGGTTGAACATCGGGCCGCCGGAGTTGCCGCGGTTGATCGAGGCGTCGGTCTGCAGGAAGTCATCGTAGGGACCGGCGTTGATGTCGCGGGCGCGGGCCGAGACGATGCCCACGGTGACCGAGCCGCCGAGGCCGAACGGGTTGCCGATGGCCACCACCCAGTCGCCGACGCGCGCCTTGTCGCTGTCGCCGAACTTGACCGCGGTCAGCGGCTTGGTCGGCTCGACCTTGAGCAGGGCGAGATCGGTCTTGGTGTCGCGGCCCAGGACCTTGGCGGTCAGCTGGGTGTTGTCGTGCAGCGTGACCTTGATCTCGTCGGCTTCGGCGATGACGTGGTTGTTGGTCACGATGAAGCCGGCGGCGTCGATGATGAAGCCCGAGCCCAGCGACTGGGCGCGGCGCGGGCTTGGCGTGTCCTGTCCGCCGCCGCGGCCCTGGCGGTCGAAGAATTCGCGGAAGAACTCCTCGAAGGGCGAGCCGGGCGGGAATTGCGGCATCTCCGGACCCTGGCCGGGGCCCTGGCCCTGCGGTCCGCGGCGGCCTTGCGGGCGCTCGCCCGGGGCGGCGGGGGGCTGGCCGGGGCGGCGCCCCTCGGCGGCGACCATCTGGGTGGTCGAGATATTGACCACCGCCGGCAGCAGGCGCTCGGCCAGGTCGGCAAAGGAGCCCGGGGCGTTGGCCAGGCGGCCGGCCCCACCGGAATTGCTGTTCTGGGCGGCGACCGGGGCGGGCGCGAAGACGGGGACGGCCAGGGCGCCGCCGGTCAGCACGGCGAGGGAGAGCGCCGCAACGCGGCCCCAGATCGTCGCCCGGCGGGTCGGCCGGCTGTCAGTCTTGTATCTGGTCATGGTCTCCCTCGGAAAAGCGCGAAGTTCGGGCGCCAGGGCGCAAAAAAGCCTAGCCGTGGATGTAATCCGGTCCCCCACCCGCTTCAAGCGCCGTGCCAGACCGGCACGCGAACGTGAAGCGGGTGGACGAACGGGGTATCGAGCCTACCGCCGCGCCCCTTATTGCCGAGGACGGGCCGGCGCCGGTGCCGGGGTGTTCGAACCGGCGGGCGTGCCGCTCCGGTCGCGGAAGTAGCGGAAGAACTCGCTGTCGGGGGTCAGCACCATGGTCGCCGTGCCGTCTGCGAGCGACCTCTGGTAGGCCTGCAGCGAGCGGTAGAAGGCGTAGAACTCCGCGTCGCGGTTGAAGGCATCGGCGAAGATCTTGGTCGCCTCGCCGTCGCCCTGGCCGCGCAGGATATTCGACTGCCGGTGGGCATCGGCCAGCACGACGGTGCGGTCGCGCTCCGCCTCGGCGCGGATTCTCTGAGCCGTCTCAGCGCCTTCGGCGCGCTCCTGGCGGGCCTCGCGCTCGCGCTCGGTCTTCATCCGGTCGAAGATCGCCTGGCTGTTATCCGGGTGCAGGTCGGCGCGCATGATGCGCACGTCCTGCACCGTGACGCCGAACTGCTTGGCCTCGGTGACCACCACGTCGGAGATCTGGCGCATGAGCTCCGCCCGGCGCGAGGTCAGCACCGCCGAGAAGGGCACCGAGCCCAGCACGTTGCGCAAGCTCGAGTTGACGATGGCGCCGAGACGCGCGCGCATGTTGGCCTCGTTGCCGGCGGCGCGGAAGAACTGCAGCGGGTCCTCGATCCGGTAGCGGGCGAAGGCGTCGACCACCAGGCGCTTCTGGTCGGCCATGATCACTTCCTGGGCGTCGGCGTCGAAATCGAGCAGACGCTTGTCGAAATAGACCACGTTCTGGATGAACGGCACCTTGGCGTTGAGGCCGGGCTCGCGGATGGTGCGCACGTGCTCGCCGAACTGCAGGACCAGCGCCTGCTGGGCCTGGTGCACGGTGAACAGCGAGCTCATGCCGACGACCACGACGGCGGCGATGAGGACGGCCAGGGCCGTGAGAATCGTGCGGTTCATGGGCGGGCTCCCTGGGCCGGCGCGGCCGGGTTCTGGCCCGGCGGAGTCGGCGCCGCCGGGGCGCGACGCTGCTGCTGCGGCTGTTGCTGCTGCAGCTCCTGGAGCGGCAGGTAGGGCAGCACGCCCTGGCCGCCCGAGGGCTGGTCGATGATGTACTTGGAATTACCGCGCAGGATCAGCTCCATGGTCTCCAGATAAAGCCGCTGCTTGGTGACGTCGGGTGCGAGGCGATAGGCGTCGAACACCGAGTTGAAGCGCGCCGCCTCGCCCTGGGCCTGGGCCGTCGCCTGCTGGCGATAGGCGTCGGCTTCCTGGATCAGGCGCTGCGCTTCACCACGCGCACGCGGCACGATGTCGTTGCGATAGGCTTCCGCTTCGTTACGCGCGCGCTCGCGATCGGCCTTGGCGCGCTGAACATCACGAAACGCATCAATGACTTGCTGCGGCGGCTCGACACCGCGCAGCTGCACCTGGGTGACCAGAACGCCCGAGCCGTATTGATCCAGAATCGCCTGGGTCAGGCGCTGGGTATCGGTCTCGATCCGCGTGCGGCCCTCGGCCAGCGCCATGTTGGCCGGCATCTGGCCGACCACTTCGCGCATCGCCGATTCGGCCGCCGCCTTCACCGTGGCCTCGGGCGAAACGATGTTGAACAGGAAGAGGTTAGGGTCGGAGATCTTCCAGAACACGGTGTACTGGATGTCGATGATGTTCTCGTCGCCGGTCAGCATCAGGCCTTCCTCGGCCACGGTCCGGCTGCGCTGCCCGCGCGTGTCCGGTGTGGCGCGGAAGCCGATATCCAGCGTGTTGATGCGCGTGACCTTGGGCGTCACCACGGTGGCAATCGGCGCCGGCGGGCGCCAATGCAGGCCCGGCGTGGTCTGCGCGGCGACCTTGCCGAACCACAGCTCGATGCCCAGCTCGTCCGGCTGCACGCGGTAGAAACCTGAGGCGAGCCAAAGGGATATGGCCACGATGACGACCAGGCCGACGCCGCGCCCGGAGCCGAAGCCGCCGGGAATCATGCGTTTCACCTTGTCCTGGCCGCGGCGCAGCATCTCCTCGATATCCGGCGGCTTGCCGCCGAACCCGCCACCGCCGGGCGGACGACCCCAGGGGGACGGACCGCCGCCCCCGCCGCTGCCGCCACCACCCCACGGACCGCCACCGCCCTGATTCCACGCCATCTTTTTCTATCGACCTCTATCTTGCCGGGAAGTTTTCCGGGGAATGACTTTATGTGAACCGGGGCTTATATCAGAGCCCGCCCGGCGAGGCGACTAACAAGGGGGTAATGTAGCATCCCCCGACCGCTCCGGACGTATGAGCTAAGCCCCACAGTTTCAAGGATATATCGACCGTGCCCGCCCCCGTCTCCGAAGCCCAGGTGAACGCCGCGCTCGCCCGCGTCCACGACCCCGACCGCCGCCAGGACATCGTCACCTTGAAGATGGTCCAAGGGCTGGCGATCAAAGACGGGCACGTGGCCTTCGCCATCGAGGTCGACCCGCGCCGCGGGCCGCATTTCGAGCCCGTGCGCCTGGCCGCCGAAAAAGCGGTCGACGCAATTCCGGGCGTGCTGAGCGTGACCGCGGTGCTGACCTCCGAGAAGGCGCCCGGTGGGAGTGCTTCACCGCCGAGACCTGCAGGCGCAGGCCGAACACATTCGCATGATCATTCGCATGGGCATGCCGAACACTCGCACGCCGAACACGCCCACGGACACGCCCACACCAACAAACCCGCCGAGAAGGGCGAGCTGGGCCGCACACCGCCGCGTAACCCGGCCGCCGGCCCCGCGGGGCACCCGACCGGCCCGGGCGGCAAGATGCTGGTCCCCGGCGTGCGCTCGATCGTCGTCGTCGCCTCGGGCAAAGGCGGGGTCGGCAAGTCGACCACCGCGGTCAACCTGGCCATGGGCCTCGCCGCCAAGAAACTGAAGGTCGGGATCATGGATGCCGACATCTATGGCCCGAGCCAGCCGCGCATGATGGGCATCAGCGGAAGGCCGCATTCCAAGGACGGCAAGACCCTCGACCCGATGGAGAATTACGGCGTCAAGGTGATGTCGATGGGCTTCCTGGTGCCCGAGGACACGCCGATGATCTGGCGCGGGCCGATGGTCATGGGGGCACTCGAACAGATGCTGCGCGACGTGGCCTGGGGCGAGCTCGACTGCCTGGTCATCGACCTGCCGCCGGGCACCGGCGACGCGCAGCTCACCATCAGCCAGCGCGTGCCCGTCACCGGCGCGGTCATCGTCTCGACGCCGCAGGACATCGCCCTGCTCGACGCGCGCAAGGGCCTCAACATGTTCCGCAAGGTCGACGTGCCGGTCTTCGGCATCATCGAGAACATGAGCTATCACGTGTGCAGCAAGTGCAACCATGTGGAGCACATCTTCAGCCACGGCGGGGCGCGCAAGGAGGCCGAGCGGCTGGGCACCGAGTTCCTCGGCGAGCTGCCGCTGCACATCTCCATCCGCGAGACCTCGGACGGCGGCACGCCGATCGTCGTCAGCCAGCCCGACAGCGAGCACGCCAAGGCCTACCAGCGCATCGCCGACCGGGTGTGGGAGAAGGTGGAAGCGAGCCTGGGTGCCGGCGGGCGGCAGGCGCCGAAGATTGTGGTGAGCTGAACGCGCCAGCGTTCAGCGACGAGCCGGCAGCGCAATCGTCCGCGATTGCGCGAGAGGCGGTCTTTTGTGGCATAATCGAGGGCACGGCGCCCTTTGATACGCTCAGGAGCCTGCATGCGCCAGCTCGACCGCATCACGATGGACCCCCAGGTCATGGGTGGAAAGCCATGTCTGCGCGGCATGCGCGTGACCGTGGGCACGTTGGTCAGCCTCATCGCTGCCGGTCGCACGACCGAAGAGATTCTTGCGCTTTATCCCTATCTGGAGAGCGAGGACATCCGCCAAGCATTGTCATACGCGGCTTGGCGCGCCGAGGAGATCGAGGTTCCCCTCGCCTCGCGCTGACCGAACGGCGCGATGAAGCTGCTGGTCGACATGAACCTCTCGCCGGCTTGGTGCGATGTCCCGATTGGCCAGAGTTGAGGACAAACGATGCCGAAGAAACTTAAAGCGCTCCCCAAGTTCCGCACCGAAGCCGCCGAGCGGCGCTTCTGGGAAAAGCACGATTCGATCGGCTATGTTGACTGGGACAAGGCGGAGCGGGCGCGCTTACCGAACCTGAAGCCCACCCTGCACGACGCGCGCAAAGGCCACAAGGCGCCGCGAATAGTTGTCCAATAGGGGACAACCTATTCGCAGGAGGCTCTTATGCTGCCGTCACGTGTGGCGAGATTTCATCGTCCGCCGACTCATCCCGGTGAATTGATCCGCGATCTTCTGGAAGATCTCGGCTGGGCTTTGCCCCGGGTGGCACGGCGCTTGAAGATGACGCCGGGGGAACTCAACGCCGTGCTGAACGCAGAAACGGCTATGACTAACAAGACAGCCCGCGCTTTCGCGCAGCTTCTGGGCGGCGGCCATCAGCTGTTCCTGCGCATGCAGGAGGCCCGCGACTTGTGGCATGCGCAGTATCCGCGACGAGCCTCGAAAGCCGCTCGCTAACACCACCCACGGCGCTGCCCGCCGCTATAAGGCCGCGCCAGTCCTTCACGCAACAACGTCGATCCGATATCGAAACCGCCGACCCTGATATCGGCGAGGATGCGGCCGTAGCGATCGTGCTCGCCTGACGGATAAAGGGACCGCGCACCGCTATTCAGCAGTTCCTGAGTCCGCCTCTTCGCGCGCAGGGCCAGCTCATGTTCACGCTCGCAACGACTACTCAGTTCCGGCGTATCGATGCCGAGCAGCCGGATGCGGCCGCGGCCGGGCACATCCACCGTATCCCCGTCGATGGCCACCCAGCGCACACCGGGAATCCACTGCGCGAAGTCGCTCTCCGCCGCGCGGAACAGGATGTCGGTTCCCAGACCGTGGGCGACATTGAGCACCGGCCAACGCTGCGCCAGCTCGCCATAACTGAGCCACAAGGCCACCGCCATGAGCAGAGAGATCGGAGCTAGCGGGACGCCACGCGCAGGCTTCCGATGCATAAGCTGCCTCCTCGCCGGTTCGCAACCCGGCGAGGATGGCAGCAGAGATCATTTCAGAATGTGCGGGGACGCACGTTAGCTAGCCCGCAGGACCGCCTAAAGCTTGGGAGGAAAGCTCGCGTTCCACGCACTAATCCGGTCGGTCCCAGGTCGCCCGACCCCGGGAACTTTGCTGCCAAATCCGCTCTCATTCCATTCCGGCTTGTAGTGGACCATCAGCGCAAACTCCGCGGCGAATACCCACCACTCGCTTTCGAAAGTGAGATAGCGGCATTTCATATCCGCAATTGAGATGTTCTGGCGACCACTGATTTTGCCCACATGCTCGTTCAAGCGCGTCCGCAAGGTCCGAGTGCTTTTTGTCATGCCCTTGGACGCCTTGCCGATGTAGACCAACTTCCCTTTGAAGTAGAGGGCGTAGATCCCACTTTCCTGAGGGCCCACACTCTTGTCCAACGGCAAGAGAGGGCTCGCCTCCAATTTCTGAACGACCTGCTCACGAATCCCGCGGTCCAGGTCAAAATCGAAATGATGTTCGTTGGCAGCCACGGCTCCCCCTCACGCCGCCAATATGGCATGCCATGCTATTGGCTACCAAATGGCCAGGGTCGCGCGGCGGGATTGTAGTGAGTTAGGCCGCCCGGCGAGGCCCCACGGAAGCACGCCTACTACCCTGAATTGCATCCGCCAGGGTAGTGGCGATCGCGCGAGCCATGGGCACAGGCACGGCGTTCCCTAGCTGCCGCATCGTCTCGGTCCATGAACCAGGAAACACAAAATTATCCGGGAAGCCCTGAAGGCGCGCGGATTCACGGACCGTGAAATACCTGACACCGCCATCGGGCAGCACGACCATATTCTCGCCGCCCGGCACTCCATGATCCCCAGCCTTAAGGGCCTTCGCCGGCTCATCCATGGGACTACCGGTATGTCCCGCGTAGGAGCGCGCACCAGGTTGGAATCTATGGTTCGCTATCTTATGCGCTTCCGAGCTTCGTGGATCTGGAAGGCTACCGATTGCGTCCCGCACTGTTACCCAAGGATCGGCGGCCGGCGCGATGAAAGAGCGATCCATCAATTCAGCCAGGCGGCGCGCGGACGCATCAGGGAGCGGGCGTAGAGCTGGCGGGACACGGTGACGACGCCAATAGTCGCGCGTCACAAACTGATTCCAAACGAGCGCCTCATACGAATGACTCTCTGCAGGAAACTCCCAATTCGTCGCCACATCCGAACGAATGCCAATCACTATGACTCGATGGCGTTTTTGAGCCGCGCCGTAGTTAGCAGCGTTAATCTTATACACTTGCACTTTATAAAATGGACCGTCGCCGTCTTCAGCTTGCAATTGCGACAATCGGCTCAGATGGCTCTGCCAATCCTCGCTCGGTCGAGCCGCCATGTTCGGGCGGCTCAAACGCTCTACGATATATTTCAGGTAGCTAGAGAACGCCTCGCGCGCCAAGCCACGCACGTTTTCAAACATGAACGCTCGCGGCTGTAATTCACGAACCGCGCGAATAGCTTGAGGCCACATATCGCGCGTGTCGGTATGCCCACCGTGCTTGCCGCCAATGGAGAATGGCTGGCACGGCGGGCCACCGGCGACCAAATCAACCTCGCCATAGCCGTGGAAAGTAATGTCACGCACGTCAGCATGTTTAATCGGCCAACCTCGCGCCGGACCGCCGGCATCAGAATTAGCCTTGATTGTTTCGTAGGCGTGATCGTCCCACTCAACCATCAACTTGGGCTCAAACCCGGCCTGCTGCAGCCCCAGCGCGAGGCCGCCCGCCCCCGTGAACAGCTCTATCGACTTCAATTGTCCAGAAAGGCTTGCATCCGCGTCATAAGGCGCTTGGTGTTCTTGATCTGACATTCCCAAACGACCATCACGCGCCATCCAAGCTTGCGAAGCTGATCGCGATTTCGTCGATCTCGGCGCCGATTGCTCTCCAACTTTGGTAGCCAAAACTCCAGACGTGACTTCGGCAATCTGGCCAACGCGCAACTCGCGGCCGAATGTCGATGCCAAAAGCAGCCGTGGACGAACAAGACCTTCCGCTGACTCGCGAATACTAAATCGGGCTTCCCCGGTAATTTCTGGCCGTGCAATCGGAAGCGAACTCCGAGCCGATGGACCAGCCTTCGCACCACGACTTCCGCCTTGGTGTTTTTCGATCGCACCAGCGCCATGCGCTTGCTTCGCTCGCTGGCGCTGAGCGTGTCCATTCTTCTTCACCGGCTTTTTGGTCCCAGTGACAAGTCCAGGGCGAGCTGCCCCTTGTCCATGTCGTCGAGAAACCGTTTTACGGCGTGTCGGATGAGCCATGCGACGCTCCGTTCATTCTCCCGCGCGATCGTCTCAAGGCGTTTCAGCTCGTCGGATGGCAGCCCGACACTGATTCGCGGCACGCTTGAACTGGAACTAGGGCGTTTCTTCGGCATGCGGACCCGCTGCACGATGCATCACAATGATGCAGCATGCGGCACGGCGGTTCAACATGCGCCAACGAATGTTCCCTATTCGTTCTACAAATAAGCACGGGATAAGTCAACCCCGCCGAAGGCCCACGTATGCCCACACGTCAGCGGCGCGCAGTACACTGGGCGGACTCAGAGCGGCCGCTTTAGGGCGAAGCATGACGTTAGATGAATATAGGGTTCAGGTTTCTTCGCTTCTGGCGCGAGATTGGCACCTCACGTGGGCCGACGCTTGCGGAGACGATCAGCCGCTCGTTTCCGCTCAAGAGGCTGGCTTTAGTCCCGAGCAGTTTGTCGAATGGTTTGCTGAAAAATACGACCTCATTCGATTCGATGACGCATGGCCAAGGCTGTCCTGACTACCAAAGTCCGGCCGACATACGACGACCTACCAGAGGTCCGGTACCACTTTCCTCGTCGTTACCTTGCCCGGATCGAGCAGGCTGTTGGCGACGAAATCATCTACTACGAGCCGCGACGCCAGGATGACGACGACGCCGGACGCGAGGGTCGGCAGGCTTATTTCGCAACCGCCCGAATTGTCGCGATAGAAGAGGATACAAAGGTCGCGGAGCACTACTACGCGTGGATCGCCGACTACATCGACTTCGATCAGGCGGTACCTTTTCGCGAGGGCACCACTTATTACGAGAGTGCCCTTCGGAAGGAAGACGGGTCGACGAACAAGGGGCGGTTCGGCAGCGCCGTTCGCATTGTTCCGGCCGAAGAGTTCGAGACAATTCGAAGCGTGGGCTTCCAACAGACGGTTTCGTTAGAGCGAGCGCCCAATCTGAGTATGCCGGGCTTGGCCGAGGAACCGGCCGAGTACGAGCGCCCCATCAAAGAACAGATCGTAAGGCGCCCGTTTCGAGATCGCGCCTTCGCTCGACAAGTTTGCGAGGCCTACAATTCTCGTTGTGCCCTCACCGGCATCCGCTTGGTCAATGGCGGCGGCCGAACCGAGGTCGAAGCCGCACATATCAAGCCCGTTGGAGATGGACACAAGGGACCGGACTCTGTTCGGAACGGCATCGCCCTATGCCAAACCGTCCATTGGATGTTCGATAGAGGCGTCGTCTCTTTGACCGACGACTATTCTCTGCTGGTCGACAGAACGTACGTCACTAGCGACGTTCAGCGTCTGTTCACGCCAGAACTAAAGGCCGCCGTACCGTTGAGCGATGTCCTGCGTCCGCATCCGCAGTTTCTCAAGTATCACCGCGACGTCGTTTGCGCAGGCCGCAAACTCGTGCGTCCTTAAGGAAGCGCCTCCCGCGCTTGCTGCGCAAGCGCTGCGGCGCTGTCGCGACAACGCTGCGCGTTGCGCTTACTCCCGCCCCAAAACCTGCATCAACTCCCCCCACTCGCGCTTCGACAGCCCGCTCTCGGCTTGCGTCACCGTCTCGCCGGCGAGCAGGCGCTTGATCACCTGCATGCCCGGGCCGGAGATGGCCGAGCCGGTCATCCGGTAGTCGCGGAACGCCTCGAAGGCCAGCGGGCACCATTTCTCCACCAGCGCGGCGATGGCGTCGGCGTAGACGCGGATCTCGTACTGGGCGTGCGCGTCGGCGCGCAAGCTGAGGAAGTGGAAGAGGTTGTTGAGGTCTATTTTCCAGTACCACTGGGTATAGAAATTCGTCGGCACCACCATGCGCGCCAGCTCGCGCGCCAGGCCGTCCTTGCTGGCGTCGATCACCCCGCCCTGCTGGTCCTCGTTGAGCAGGCGCGTGTAGGCGGAGTAGGCCTCGGCGCTCAGGTTCTCGATGGTGGCCAGCGCCTCCTCGGCGGCAGAGCCTTCCAGCGTGTCGCCGCGGCCCTGGCGGTTGGTCTTGGATTGCTTGGCGAGCTGCGCCGGCACCGGGACATAGAACTCGCGATCGAGGATCGAGTAGCGCGCGCTGTATTCGTTGACGTTGGCCGTGCGGTGGCGGATCCACTGGCGGGCCACGAAGATCGGCAGCTTCACATGCAGCTTGATCTCGCACATCTCGAACGGTGTGGAGTGGCGGTGGCGCATCAGGTAGCGGATCAGGTTGCGGTCGTCGGAGACCTTCTTGGTGCCTTTGCCGTAGGACACCCGCGCCGCCTGGACGATCGCGCCGTCGTCGCCGAAGTAATCCACAACCCGGACGAAGCCGTGATCGAGCAGCGGGACCGGCTTGTAGAGCACCTCCTCCAGCGCCGGCACGGTGGGGCGGCGGGTGTGGCTGAGGCTGGCGCGCTGGGCGTCGATCTCCGCCTGCTGGTCAGAGGTGATGTTCGAGCGCCCAATGACTTTGCCGGACTGGGCTGGAGTGCCTGTTTTTGAAGAGGTTTTCACCGTGCCATCCGCCATATCTACTCCCGTACCCACCCTCTTTAGTCCGAGTCGCTCTCGGTAGGGCTCGGGAGTCTAATACCAGGAGTACGGCGAGGCCATGTTCGCGCGGGCTGGAGTATTAAGGCGCATGACATTTGAAGCGCGGCCGGCCGGGTTAACCCAAATCGCCTTGCAAACCGCGCCAAGAGGCGTACCCTTTTCGATGCAGCAGGGGCAGTTTCCGCAAGAGGGAGAATTGCCGATGACGATGGAAGACCGTGTCGATAGTCTGAAAGCGCGGCACGCGCGCCTCGAGGAAGAGATCAGCGACGAGGCCCACCGGCCGCTTCCCGACCAGGTCCACATCACCGACCTCAAGAAGCAGAAGCTCCGAATAAAAGAAGAGATGACGCGCATGACGCACTAGCGTCGCCGTCTCTCTTCCTTCCAGTAACCAGCCGCCGAGCGCCGGCTTCCCTCAAGGGGAGCCAGAGCCTCGGCGGTTTTGTTTTTAGAACAAATGGTCGGCCTTCGGCCGGCTGTCCTGCGGAAGACTGGACCCCCGCTTGCGCGGGGGTGACGATCTTCCCTGAATGTCATACCCGCGAAAGCGGGTATCCAGCGTCCGTAGAAGACGGCGCGGGCGCAGCCCGCGACCTTATGACGTGATCTCGTCGAAGCGGTCGAGCCAATCAGGATTGTGCGTCTCGATCAGCTCCAGCTTCCAGGCGCGATTCCATTTCTTCAGGTGCTTTTCGCGCTGGATGGCGTTCGTTGCGTCGTCGAAGACCTCGAAATGCACCAGCTGCTTCACCCCATGGCGGCGGGTGAAGCCCTCCACGACTCCTTCGCGATGTTCCGCCACGCGCCGCACCAGGTCGTTGGTGACGCCGATGTAGAGCGTGCCGTTGCGCTCGCTGGCCAGGATGTAGACGTAGAACGCCATGGCCCTCTTCTACGGAAGACTGGACCCCCGCTTTCGCGGGGGTGACGGCCCCTCTTGTACTGTCATACCCGCGAAAGCGGGTATCCAGACTCACGGGAGAACGAGGCGGCGCCGTCAGGCGCCGACCTCTATGACGCGGCGAGCGCCGGCCTTGGGCTGATGCGCGCCGCCGGAAAGCTGGCGGTGGCGGTGGTGCCTTTGCCCAGCGCGGAGCGGATGCGGATGGTGCCGCCGTGGCGCTCCATCAGCTTGCGGGAGATGGCGAGGCCGAGGCCCGTGCCCTCGGTCTTGTGCGCGGTCGAGGCGGGGCCGCGGCTGAACGGCTCGAAAAGGCGCGGCAGCGCCTCGGGCTCGATGCCTGAGCCGGTGTCGCTGACCACCAGGGCGACGGTCAGGCCGGCGCCGATGCCCTGCTCGACCAGCTCGACCGTGACCTTGCCGCCTCTGTCGGTGAACTTGACCGCGTTGGACAGCAGGTTGAGCGCGACCTGGGTCACCGCGCGGCGGTCGGCGTAGAGCCAGAGCTCGGAGAGCATCGCCGGCATGGTCAGCTCGATGCCGCGCTCCTCCGCCTGGTGGCGGACCATCAGCACGCACGAGGCGATGGTCTCGGGGAGGTTGATCACCTCCTCGTGGAACTCGTACTTGCCGCTCTCGATCTTCGACATGTCGAGGATGTCGGCGATCACCGCCAGCAGGTGCTCGCCGGACTTGCGGATGTCGCCGGCGTAGTCGTGGTAGCGCGGCGAATGCTCGCCGAAGAGCTTGCGCTCGATCGCCTCGGCGAAGCCGATGATGGCGTTGAGCGGCGTGCGCAGCTCGTGGCTCATATTGGCCAGGAAGTCGGACTTGGCGCGGTTGGCGGCGTCGGCCTGCTGCTTGGCCTCGAGCAGGGCCGCCTCGCGGCGCTTGAGGTCGGTGATGTCGATGTGCAGGCCGACCGTGCCGCCGTCGCCGGTGCGCCGCTCGGCCACGCGGATGACCCGCGACTGGGAGATCAGCTCGAAAGGCTGGCCGGGGTTGCGGTGGCGCTCCAGCCGGTGCTGGATCGCCGCCTCGACGTCGCCGCCGGCATCCTGCTCGCCCGAGGCGTGGGCGGCGCGGATGATGGCCTCGAACTTCATGCCGGGCTGCAGCGCGGCGATGGTCTGGGCGTGGAGCTTGCGGTAGCGCTCGTTGCACAGCACCAGCCGGTCCTCGTGGTCGTAGAGCACGAAGCCGTCGGGCAGGAACTCGACCGCGTCCTGCAGCCGGGCCTGCGCCAGGTGGGCGCGCTCCTCCGCCTCGTATTCCGAGGTGATGTCGGTACCCGTGCCCCGGTAGCCCTCGAAGCGGCCTTCCGAGCCCCCCTCGGAGCTATAGACCGGCATGCCGCTGACCTTGAGCCAGCGGATGACGCCGTCGTGCCGGCGGTGGGCGTAGACGAAGCCGCGGAAGGGCTGGCGGCTGTTGAGCACCTCGAGATGCGTGCGCCAGGCGGGATCGCTGAGCTGGTTGCTGGTCACGTCCATGCGGCTGCGGCCGAGCACGTCGCCGGGCCTGATGCCGGTCGAGGTCACCAGCCGGTCCGAGAAATAGGTGAAGCGCATGTCCGGGCCCATCTCCCAGATCCAGTCGGAGGCGGATTCGGCGACGTCGCGGAAACGCTGCTCGCTGGCGGCCAATTGGGCGGTGAGCCGCTCCTGGCGCGAGAACTGGTGGGCGAGGAGCGCGAGCATCGCCAGGAAGGTGACCATGCCGGCGAGCGCCCCGCCGCCCAGGATCGCCGCCTGCTGGCGCCAGCCGGCCAGCGCCGCCTTCTCCGACATCGAGACGTAGACCACGAGCGGCAGGGGATCGAGGGCGCGCACGGCCGAGATGCGGTTGGGCCGGTTGCCGTCGCGCTGGCGGAAGCTGCCGCTCTGGGCGCCGCGCGCCAGGACCTGGGTGAAGCCGGTGGAGCCGGCCAGCGAGCTGCCGATCATCTGCGATTCGTACGGGTAGCGGACCAGCACCGTGCCGTCGCGCCGGATGAGCGCGATGGCGCTGCCCTCGCCGAGGTCGATCGAGCGGTAGAGGTCGAGGAAGTATTGCGGCTCGATGGTCGCCGCCACCACGCCGGCGAAGGCGCCGAAGGAATCCTCGTAGCGGCGCGAGATCTGGAAGCCGACCAGGCCGTCGATGCGGCCGCGCAGCGGCTCGCCGATGAACAGGCCGGCGGCGGCGTTGTCGCGGTGGACCTGGAAATAGCGGCGGTCGGTGAGGTCGAGGGCGGGCGCCGGCACCTGGCGCGAATCGTGGATCATCTTGCCGGCGTAGTCGGTGACGAACAAGGCGCGGATCTGCGGCATGCCGGCGAACTGCGCCTTGAGCATCTCGTGGAAGGCCTCAGGATCGGCCCAGCGCCCCTCGTTGGCCGCCAGGATGTCGGTGGCGCGCAGCTTCTCGACCGTCGCCTGCAGCACCACGTCGATCGCCTCGGCGGCGCGCAGGGTCTGCTCGCTGAGCACCAGGTCGAGCTTGGCCACCTGGCGCTCGGCGTCTTCCAGCACTTCCTCGCGCAGGTACCAGAGCGTGAACACGGTGAAGGCGGCGATGGCCAAGCCAAGGGCAACGCCGAAGCCGGCAATCGCCCGGCTCGGCCTGATCTGCCCGGCGCGAAGCATGGCGCGCTGGCGCCAGCCCCACATGGTTTGAGTCCGCACAGCCATGGGCTGCGTCCCCGCCCCCGAATATGGTCAACTTTAACGGCCTAAGCCCTGAAAAGCAGGCTTGGATTCAGGCGCTCAAAATAGAGGCGGGGTCGTTAACAAAGTAAAAACCGTATTCTTCCGAACAGAGCCCAACAAAAGTAGGTGGTACCGCCGGATGTATGCTTGGCTGTCCTTGGGACCCACAGGTCAGAGAGCCTGGGCCCGGCCCCGCAGGACGAATTTCTGGATCTTGCCGGTCGAGGTCTTGGGCAGCGGCCCAAAGACCACGGTCCGCGGCACCTTGTAGCGGGCCATGTTCTGCTGGCAGAAGGCGATGATGTCGGCCTCCGTCGCCCCGCTGCCCTTCTGCAGGGTGACGAAGGCGCACGGGGTCTCGCCCCACTTCGCGTCCGGCCGGGCGACCACCGCCGCCTCCAGCACCTCCGGGTGGCGGTAGAGCACACCCTCGACCTCGATGGTCGAGATGTTCTCGCCGCCGGAGATGATGATGTCCTTGGAGCGGTCCTTGAGCTCGACATAGCCGTTGGCGTGCATGACCCCGAGATCGCCGGTATGGAACCAGCCGCCCTTGAAGGCCGCCTTCGTCGCCTGGGGATTCTTGAGGTAGCCCTTCATCACGATATTGCCGCGCATGAAGACCTCGCCGATGGTCCTGCCGTCCGACGGCACGGGCTGAAGCGTCTTCGCATCGGCCACCATCAGCCCTTCGAGCACCGGATAGGCCACACCCTGGCGCGCCTTCATCTCGGCCTGCTGGTCGGGGCGCAGCGCGTTCCATTCGTCGTGCCATTCACAGACCACGGCCGGCCCGTAGACCTCGGTCAGGCCGTAGACATGGGTGATGTGGAAACCCATGCGCTCGATCTTCTCCAGCACCGCCGCCGGCGGCGCCGAGGCCGCCGTCATCACCTCGACCGTGCGGTCAAACGAGACGCGCTCGCTCTCCGGCGCGTTGATCAGCAGGCCGAGCACGATGGGCGCGCCGCAGAAATGGGTGACGCCGTGGTCGCGGATGGCCTCGAAGATCGGCCTGGCCTCGACCCGGCGCAGGCACACACTCGTCCCGGCCATCGCCGCCAGCGTCCAGGGGAAGCACCAGCCGTTGCAGTGGAACATCGGCAGGGTCCACAGGTACACAGGGTGGCTGGGCAGGTTCCAGACCAGCACGTTGCCGACCGCGTTCAGGTAGGCGCCGCGGTGGTGATAGACCACGCCCTTGGGATTGCCGGTGGTGCCCGAGGTGTAGTTGAGGGCGATGGAATCCCACTCGTCCCGGGGCATCTGCCACCCGTCCTCGGCGTCGCCCGTCGCCAGGAACGCCTCGTAGCCGAGCGAGCCGACGAACTCGTCGTCTGCCCCGCCTTGCTCGCGGCGCACCGGGTCGACGATGTCGATCACCGTGATCTTCTTCTTGACCTGCTTGAGCGCTTCCTTGATCACCGGCGCGAACTCGGTGTCGGTAAGCAAGAGCTTGGTCTCGCCATGCTGCAGCATGAAGGCAATGGTCGCGGCGTCGAGCCGGATGTTCATGGCGTTGAGCACCGCCCCCGCCATCGGCACGCCGAAGGCCGCCTCGTAGGCTGGCGGAATGTTGGGCGCCATCAGCGCCACGGTGTCGCCCTTGCGGATCCCCGCCTTGCGCAGCGCCGAGGCCAGCTGCCGGCAGCGCGTGTAAGTCTGCGCCCAGGTCTGGCGCAGGCTGCCATGGACGAGGGCGATGTGGCGCGGGAAGACATGGGCGGCGCGCGGCAGGAAGGAGAGCGGCGTCAGCGGCACGTAGTTGGCGGGATTCTTGTCGAGATCGCGCTCGAACTGATGGACGGAGTTCCCCGGCCTCTTTCCGAGCCCGGATCGGCGGCGAGTGATCGCCGTCACTTTCTTCTTGCTGCGCTTCATCGACAACTCTCCGCTGGAAACCGCGGCGGACTTTGCCATAAACCGTCGGGAGTCACAGGGGAGAAGTTATGAGCCGCCTGTTGAAAATCCTTGCCGTCGCCCTGCTCGGCATGGGGACGGCCGAGGCCCAAGTATCCGAGAGCCGGATCACCTACCCGACCGCCGAACCCGGCCAGAGCCGCGCCATCCCGGCGACCCTGCGCATCCCCGCCTCCGCCAACAAGCTGCCGGCCGTGGTCGTGGTCCACGGCACCGGCGGGGTCGACGGGCGCGGGGCCTTCCACATCCAGGCGCTCAACGCCGCGGGCATCGCCACGCTGGAGGTCGATTACTTCGGGGCGCGCGGCATCCGCCCCGGCACGGCGCAGCGCCCGGGCTCGAACCAGATGATCCCTGACTCCTTCGGCGCCCTGCTGTTCCTGGCGGCGCACCCGGCAATCGATCCGGCGCGGATCGGCATCACGGGGTTCTCTCTTGGCGGCATCCAGGCGCAGCTCACCTCGAGCGCCATCGCCACCAGGCGCTACGCCGGCGACAAGGCGAAATTCACCGCCCATGCCGCCTTCTACCCGGTGTGCTGGGCCTCCCTGCCCGGCGGGCCGCGCGGCAACGAGCTGCTGGAGCCACGCACCGGCGCTCCGGTGTTGATCCAGGCCGGCGGCCAGGACGATTACGACGCGCCGGACTCCTGCGAGAAGATGCTCGCCGCCCTGCCGGAAGCCAGCCGGCCGCTCTTCGCCCTCAAATACTATCCCGACGCCACGCATGGCTGGGACACGGCGGCCACCCAGCCACGCAGTGTCCATGACCCAGCAGCGCATCAGGGCAAGGGCGGCCTGTTCCGCATAATCCCCAACCGCGCCGTGGCCGAAGAGTCGCGCGCCCTCATGGTCGCCTTTTTCAAGCAGGCCTTCGCGATGTAAGCGGAACGCGTAATATTTTCGCGACAGCGCAGCCGCGCTGAAGAGCGCCTCACGCGTTTGCTGCGCAAACGCTGCGGCGCTGCCGCGACACGCTTCGCGTGTCGCTTGGCAAGCGGCCCCGTTGGGGGCAGAGTCGGTTCCCAAGAAAACAAGATCAGGGAACCGGGGAAGCGCCTATGTCGAAGCCGCTCTACGCCGACCAGCACGCCCGCTCGCTCAGCGACCCCGATGCCTTCTGGGGCGAGGTGGCGAAGAAGATCACCTGGGCCAAGCCGTGGACCAAGGTCCTCGACGCTTCCAAGCCACCCTTCTACCGGTGGTTCGCCGGCGGTGAGCTCAACACATGCTACAACGCGCTCGACCGCCATATCGAGGCCGGCCGCGGTGAGCAGAAGGCGCTGATCTACGACAGCCCGGTCACCAACACGATCAAGAGCTGGACCTATAGCGAGCTGCGCGACTGGGTGGCGCGTTTCGCCGGCGTGCTCGCCGGCCTCGGCGTGGGCAAGGGCGACCGTGTCATCCTCTACATGCCGATGGTGCCCGAGGCGCTGGTCGCCATGCTGGCCTGCGCCCGTCTGGGTGCTGTCCATTCGGTGGTCTTCGGCGGCTTCGCCTCGAACGAGCTCGCGGTGCGCATCGACGACTGTCAGCCCAAGGTCATGGTCTCGGCCTCGTGCGGCATCGAGGTCAACCGGGTCATTGCCTACAAGCCGCTGCTCGACGGCGCGATCAACCTTGCCAGGCACAAGCCGAGCGCCTGCGTCATCCTGCAACGTCCGCAGATCAAGGCCGAGATGGTGGCGGGCCGCGACCACGACTGGGAGCAGGAGATCGCCAAGGCCAAGCCCGCCGCGTGCGTCAACGTCGCGGCGACTGACCCGCTCTACATCCTCTACACCAGCGGCACCACGGGCCAGCCCAAGGGCGTGATCCGGGACAATGGCGGCCATGCCGTGGCGCTCTGCGATTCGATGAAGACGATCTACGATGTCGAGCCGGGCGACGTGTACTGGGCGGCCTCCGATGTCGGCTGGGTGGTCGGCCACTCCTATATCGTCTATGCGCCGCTGCTCGCCGGCTGCACCACGGTGCTGTTCGAGGGCAAGCCGGTGGGCACGCCGGATGCCGGCGTCTTCTGGCGCATCATCGAGCAACACAAGGTGAAGGTGCTGTTCACCGCCCCCACTGCCTTTCGCGCCATCCGCCGCGACGATCCCAAGGGCGAGTTCATCCGCAAGCACGACCTGTCGAACTTCAAGGCGCTCTTCCTCGCGGGCGAGCGCTGCGACCCGCCGACCCTCGAATGGGCGCAGGAGATGCTCAAGGTGCCGGTGATCGATCACTGGTGGCAGACCGAGACCGGCTGGTCGATCGTCACCAACTGCATGGGCCTCGAGGGCGACGGCGGCAAGCCGTTCCCGGTCAAGGCCGGCTCGCCGACCAAGCCGGCGATGGGCTGGGACGTGCGCGCGCTGGCCGCCGACGGCAGCGAGGTGAAACGCGGCGATATCGGCGCGCTATGCTGCAAGCTGCCGCTGCCGCCGGGCACCCTGCCCACGCTATGGAACGCCGACGATCGCTTCCGCAAGGCGTATCTCGACGAATTCCCCGGCTACTACAAGACCGGCGATGCCGGCTATATCGACGCCGACGGTTACGTCTACGTGATGACCCGGGTCGACGACGTGATCAACGTCGCCGGCCACCGCCTCTCGACCGGCGCCATGGAAGAGGTGCTCGCCGCCCACAGCGACGTCGCCGAGTGTGCTGTGATCGGTGTCGCCGACGAGATGAAGGGCCAGGTGCCGCTCGGCTTCCTGGTGCTCAAGGCCGGCGTCAACCGGCCCTATGAGGAGATCATCAAGGAGGTGGTGGCGCTGGTGCGCGAGCGCATCGGCCCGGTTGCCTTCTTCAAGCAGGCCATCGTCATCAAGCGCCTGCCCAAGACGCGCTCGGGCAAGATCCTGCGCGCCACCATGCAGAAGATCGCCGAGAACCAGGAGTTCAAGGCGCCGGCGACCATCGACGATCCCGCCATCCTGGGCGAAATAGCCGAATCCCTGCAGGGTGCCGGCTACGCCAAGGAAGGGTTGAAAGTCGCGGCAGGGTAATTACTGTCACGCCGGACCAGCGAGCGTAGCGAGCGCGATCCGGGGTCCATGGAAGAAGCGGCACGATGGATTCCGGTTCGCGCTTCGCTTGGCAGAGCGAACTTCGGCTACCCCTTCCTTCATGCTGGTTTGAACAGATACAATACTTGCTCACGTGCCGGGGAGCTAACATGAGGCGGCGGGAGTTCATCGCCGGGCTTGCCAGCGCGGTAGCGTTGCCGTTTGGCACACACGCGCAAACCCGCACGCGCCGCGTCGCAGTGATCATGTCCGGGACATTGGAATCGCACGGGCCGTCTTTAGCGTTGATCAAAAAGCGCTTTGGCGAGCTCGGCTATATCGAAGGGCAATCTGTTGTCATCGACGTCGAGTGGCTGGAGGGACAGTTCGATCGCGTTCCAGCCGCCGTCGCAAATCTAGTTCAGCGCCGCCCCGACGCCATCATCGCACCGACCACCGCGATGGCGCTTGCTGTCAGGAGGGTAGCTCCGGATATGCCGACGGTGTTTGTGACCGTTGCCGATCCGGTCGGAAGCGGACTCGTTGCCAGTTACGCACGTCCAGGCGGCAACGCCACCGGCATTCAGGGCAATCTCGATACTCTTCCCGGAAAGCAGCTTGAACTCGTTAGAGAGATCGTCCCGGGCGCAGTCCGCGTGGGAATGTTGATCAACCAGCACAACGCTTCCACGCTGGCTCAAAGCGAAAATGCACAGGCAGCCGCGAAGTCGATCGGTATTGCACTGCTGATCGGCGAAATCTCGAAGGCAGATGATTTACAAGGAGCCTTCGAGCGATTGGTCAAAGAGGGTGCAAAGGGTGTCCTTATTCCGACCGATGGGGCATTCCTGGCTGAACGAAAGCGCATCGCCGAACTCGCGCTTTCGCTGAAACTTCCCGCGATCTATCCGTTTCGTGAGCAGGTCGAGGCAGGAGGGTTGATCAGCTACGGCGTCGATCTGAGCAACAGTTTTAGTCGCTCGGTTGAATTCATCGACAAGATTCTCCAAGGTGCGCGGGCAGGCGATCTGCCGGTTGAAATCCCGACCAAGCTTTCGATGGTCGTGAATTTGCGAACAGCAAAAGCCATAGGCCTAACGATCCCGGAAGCCTTTCTGCTGCGCGCCGACGAGGTGATCGAGTAATCGACCCGTGTCGGCTTGTTTTCACGATTGTTGGCGGCGCAGCTGTGTTCGTCCCGTTTGCGGCGCGCGCCCACCAATCTCCTATACGGCGGCTCGGCGTCTTCTTCGTCCTTGGCGAAGACCAGGTACCGTCTCTCGTGGGCGAGCCCAAGGACGGCCTTCGGAGCCACGGCTGGATCGAGGGGCAGCCGGTCACCATCGACGATCCCGCCATCCTGGGCGAGATCGCCGAGTCATTACAGGGTGCGGGTTACGCCAAGGACGGGCTGAAGGTCGCGAGCTAGCGCGCCTACTCGATGAGGTCGTCGGCAATGGCGAGTAGCGCGGGCGGGATCGTGAGGCCCAAGCTGGCAGCCGTTTTCAGGTTGATCACGGTCTCAAAGCGGTCCGTGGTCTGAATCGGAAGGTCGCCGATCCTGGTGCCGCGCAGCAGCCGGTCGATATACGAAGCCGCGCTTCGGTACTGGCCCCGTAGGCTGTCGCTATAGGCAATGAGGCCGCCCGCGCGAGCATAGAAGCCGCCGGGGTAGACGGCTGGCAGGCGGTAGCGCTCCGCAAGGCCGACAATGAGTTTCGTGTGCACTCCCGTGGTGGCATCGGGTAGCACCACCAATCCGCCGTCCGGTTGTGCGGCGAATTGCGCGATTTCCCGCTCGATATCGTTTTCATTATGGACGCCCGCCATCTGCGGCTTGATCCCCGCGGCCGGCGCATAGTTTTCAAACGCCGCGGTGTAGCCGTTCCAGCGCGGACGATTGTCCGGGTTGATCAGGGCCATCACGCGGGAGACGCCAGGGCTCACATCCTTCAGCAGTTGCAGCCATTTTCCGACGATCGAGTATTCGAAATTGGTGAAGCCCGTGAGATTTCCCTCCGGACGCGCCAGGTTCGTGACGAACCCGCCGCCCACGGGGTCCTGGACCTGAACGAAGACCACCGGAATGGTTTGGGTGGCCTGCTTCATTGCCGCCGCCCCGACCACGCCCTGGGCGAAGATAATGTCCGGCTGGAGACCGACCAGCTCCTCGGTGTAGCGCTTGACCAGATTGGCGTCGCTTCTGCAAAAGCGAAATTCCATGTGAATGGTCTGCCCTTCGATCCAACCGTGGCTCCGCAGGCCGTCCTTGAGCGCGGCGACGAAAGACGGCACCTCCGGATGGTCTTCGCCAAGGACGAAAAGGACGCCGAGGCGCCGCATCGGAGACGGCTGGGCGCCCGCGGCAAACGGTACGAGTGCTGCTGCGCCGCCAACAATCGTGAAGAAATCGCGCCGCCTCATGGGTGACCCGCGCTACTACTCGATGACTTCATCAGCGGTAATCTGCAGGTTTGACGGCACATCGAGGCCGATCTCGCGGGCAGCCTTGAGATTGATCACCAGCTCGAACTTGGTCGGCTGGGCCACGGGCAGGTCGCCTGGCTTCTCCCCTTTCAGGATGCGGGCGACGTAGCTGCCGGCCTGGGCCCACGCCGCCGGCAGGTCAGTGCCGTAAGTCATCAGGCCGCCGCTGGCGGCGAAGTCGCGATCGTAATAGATGCCCGGCACCTTGTGGCGGGCCGCCAGCCCGACGATCAGCTCGCGGCGCGTGAACAGGAACGGATCGGCGTTCACCAGCAGGGCGCCGCCGGGCTTCGCTGCCATCGCCGCGAAGGCCGCTTCGATCTCGGGTTCGCTACCGGCGTAGAGGGGCTGAAGTCCCACCTCACGAGCGACGGCTGTGGCCCGGAGCTCCTTCAAGCCTTCTTCTCCAATGGGGTCATTGGGATTGATCAGCACGTAGACTGGGGCGGCTTTCGGCACGACTTCCCGCAGCAGACCGAGGCGCTTTTCCCCGAGCTCCTTGTTGAGGGTGCTGACCCCGGTGGCGTTGCCGCCCGGTCGGGCGAGGCTGGTGACCAGCCCGACATCCATGGGATTGCCCGGCCAGGTGAAAACGATGGGGAGGGTCGTGGTCGCAGTTTTGGCGGCAAGTGTCGCCGGCTGACTGGAGACGGCCACGATCACGGCCACCTTTCGCGCGATCAGGTCCGCCGCCAGTCCCGCCAGCTTCCCGTTCTGTCCATCAGCCCAGCGATACTCGATCACCAGGTTCTGCCCCTCGACGAAGCCCGCCTCGGCCAGGCCCTTGTGAAAGCCCGCCAGCCGCCGGGCATTGGGCCCAGGCGCGCCGGAATGCAGGAAGCCGATCACCGGTACGGGCGGCTGCTGCGCCTGAGCCGCGAACGGCCAGGCGATGGCGGAGCCGGCCAGAAGGCGAATGAAACCCCGGCGTTCCACGACTAGTCCCCTATTCGATCACGGTGTCGGCGCGGGCGAGCAGCATGGGTGGCATGGCGATGTCCAGCGTCTTCGCCGTCTTGAGATTGAGCACGAGCTCGAACTTGGTAGCCTGCTCGGCCGGGATTTCGGCGGGCTTGCCGCCCTGCAGGACCTTGATCACGAAGTAGGTGCCGCGCTGGAACGAGTCGGTCGCGTCGGGGCCGTAGGACATGAGGCCGCCGACCTCCGGGAAGGAGCGGGTGAAGCTCGCCGCCGGCAGGCGATGCTTCAGGGCCAGCTCGGTGACGATCCGGCTCGGCAGGCTGCCCTGCATGACCAGGGCCTTCGCACCCTCGGCCAGCGCTTTGGTGATCGCCGGCTCGAGCTCCTCGATGCCGCCGGCCGTCACGGTGACGATCTCGACGTTCGCGGCCTTTCCCGAAGCGTGAATTTTTTCGAGCAGCAACGGCATGAAGGGATCGCGGGTATTGCCGAGGGCCGCGACCTTGCGGATGCCCGGCAGCATCTCGGCGAAGACCTCGACGCATTTACCGTGCGCCTCGGCCGCCAGCAGGGAGACTCCGGTGATGTTGCCACCCGGACGGGCCAGGCTGGCGATGATCCCGGTTTCCACGGGATTGGCGACGATCGCAACGATGGGAATGTCGCGCGTCGCCTGCTGCGCGGCGCGCGCGCAGGGCGTGTAGAGCGCCACGAGCACGTCGACCCGGGACGCCACCAGCTCGGCAGCCAGTTGAGGAAGAAGTTCGAGCCGTCCCTGGGCGGAGCGAATGTCCAATTGAACGTTCCGCCCTTCGACGTATCCCGCCTTGGCCAGGCCTTCCCTGACCTCCTTGCCGAAAGCCTCCGCATCGGCGTTGCCCAGGATCAGGGCACCGACGCGTCGCACCCCCTACGCCTGCGCGAAGCGCGGCAGAGCGGCCGCGGCAGCGAACCCGGCGATGACATCACGCCGCCTCATTCGATGATTGTATCCGCCCGCAGCACGAACGAGTCGGAAACCTGCGCACCGATCACCTTCGCGGTCTTGAGATTGAGCACCAGCTCGAACTTGGTCGGCTGCTCGATCGGCATGGTCGCCGGGTTGGCGCCCTGCAGGATCTTGGCGACGAACAGGGTGCCGCGCCGGTACACCTCGGGTCCATCGGCGCCGTAAGACATCATCCCGCCGATCTCGGCAAAAGCGCGCGACATCGTGGCAGCGGGCAGCTTGTGCCGAAGCGCGCTGTCGACCACGTGACGGGCGGGCACCGTCGCCTGCACCACCACGGCATCCACCCCTTCCTGCTTCATGCGCGCCAGGGCCGCGTCGGTCTCATCGGGCGACTGCATGACGATCTCGGGCGCGATCTCAACGCCGGCCGTCCTGCCGGCCAGCCGTATCTGCTCGATGACCGGCCGCCAGAAAGGGTCGGTCGTGATGCCGAGGAACCCCACTTTGCGGGCTCCCAGGCCGTCACGAAAGAGCTCGACGCATTTGCCGTGCATCTCGGCGGCGACCAGCGAGATGCCGGTGATGTTGCCGCCCGGCTGGGCCAGATTCGCTACCAGACCCAGGTTCACCGGATCGCCGGAGACGGTGACGATGGGGATTTCGCGCGTCGCCTGCTTGGCAGCGAGGACGCACGGCGTGAACAACGCCACAAGGACATCAGCCTTGAGGGCGACCAGTTCGGCCGCCAAGGCTGGCAACTGGCTCATGTTTCCGGCGGCCGAGCGGAATTCGTAGCGGATGTTCCGGCCCTCGACATAGCCGCTCTCGCGCAGGCCCTGGCGCAGTTCCACGCCAAAGGAGTCGGCATCCGCATTGCCCAGGGTGAGGACCCCGACCTGTGGCACCTTTGCCGGCTGGGCACCGACGCGGCCCGGCCTAAGCATTAACCCGGCCGCGCCGCCGATTAAGAAATCGCGTCGTCTTTGATGGGACTTCATTGCGGCTGAGCCTCCCCGCCCTCGCTGCCTTAACACTCTAACAGATTCCGGAAGTATTTCTCGTGAGTCGGCGGACACCGCTGGCTCAACCGGAAAAGATTGTCTAGATTCTCGCCCTGGCACACGCGACAGGTCTTGGGAGGGGTCGTGAAGCGGCGTGATTTCCTGGTAATGGCCGGAGCAGCGGCCGTCTGGCCCGGCTCTGCAGGGGCTCAGCCCCGGGTTCCGCGCGTCGGCGTGCTGGTAGCCCAGTCCGCACCCCATCCTTTTACCGACGCCTTTCGGGCAGGCATGCAGAGCCTCGGCTACGTCGAAGGTCGCAACATCGCCATCGACTGGCGCTATGCCGACGGCATGTTCAATCGCGCGGTGGAGCTGGCGACCGAGCTAGTGCGGCTCAACGTGGATGTGATCGCCGCGCATCACACGCCGGCCGTCAAGGCGGCGATGAGCGTCACCGGCGCCATCCCCATCGTCATGTCCCCGGCCGGCGCCCCGCTCGAAACCGGACTCGTTAAGAATCTTGCCCGGCCCGGCGCCAACGTCACCGGACTGTCATCGATGGAGGCCGAGCTCGGCCACAAGCGGCTGGAGCTCCTGCGCGAGGCGGTTCCGGGCCTCGGCCGCGTCGCCGTGCTGGGCTCGCGCACCGATCCGTTCACGGTCCCGTATGTGGAGGACTTCAAGAAGGCGGCGGCCCATCACGGCATCGGCCTGCAGCCGGTGCTGGTCGACGGGCTTAACGATTTCGAGCGAGCCTTCGAAGCGATGCAGAAGGCCGACGCGCAGGTGGCGATCATCCAGCCGCTGTTCTCGCCGCACAACCGACTCATCATCGAGATCGGCATGCGCCACCGCATCGCCGTGGTGACCAGCTATCGCGACGCGACGGAGATGGGCGCGCTGATGTCCTACTCCGCCGATCATGCGGCCTACTTCCAGCGCGCGGCGGGCTTCGTCGACCGCATCCTGAAAGGGGCCAAGCCCGGCGACCTGCCGGTCGAGCAGCCGACCCAGTTCGAGATGGTGCTCAACCTCAAGACCGCCAAAGCCCTGGGCATCACCCTGCCTCAATCGCTGCTGTTGAGCGCCGATCAGCTGATCGAATGAAGCGGCGGGCGTTCATTGCCGGGGCGGCGGGCACGGCCGCATGGTCCGCTCTCGCGCGGGCGCAGCAATCGACGCTTCCAACGATCGGCATCCTGCACAGTGCGGCCGCAGAACTGATCCTCAAGGGGCTGTTCAAGGGCCTGACGGAAGCGGGCCATCGCCAGGGCGAGACCTACACCCTGGAGTTCCGCTCGGCGCAAGGCCAGCCCGAGCGCCTGCCCGCCCTTGCCGCCGATCTCGTCGAGCGCAAGGTGACGGTGATCGTCGCTGCCGGCGGCAACCTCCCCGGCCTGGCCGTCAAGAAGGCGACAACGACGATCCCCATCGTCTTCGTCAGCGGCGGCGATCCGGTGGCCGGCGGGCTGGTGTCCAACATGGCGCGCCCGGGCGGAAACCTGACCGGTGTGAGCACCGTCGGCCGCGACCTCGACGCCAAGCGGCTCGATCTGCTGCATCAGCTCCTGCCGCCGGGCACGGTCATCGGCGTGCTGGTGAACCCGACCTATGCCGACGCGGCCCTGCAGCTGCGCGACCTGCCGGCGGCCGGCGACGCGGTCCGGCGACGGGTGCTGACGGCGCGCGCCGGTACGCCGGACGCCATCGACGCGGCCATCGCCCAGCTGGTCCAGGACGGTGCGGGCGCCCTGGTGGTGGCTCAGGACCCCTTCCTCTACAGCCAGCGGGCGCGACTGATCGCGGCGGCGGCGCGCCACAGACTGCCGGCGATCTATCATCGCGCCGAGTTTGCCGAGGAAGGCGGCCTGATCAGCTACGGCACCAGCTTCCACGAAGGCTACCGGCAGGCCGGCCTTTATGTCGCGAAGATCCTGGCCGGCGCCAGGCCGGGTGACCTGCCCGTCCTGCAGCCCACCGAGTTCGACCTGGTGATCAACCTCAAGACCGCGCGAGCGCTGGGCCTCGAAATACCCACGACGGTTCTCGCCCGTGCCGATGAGGTCATCGAATGAGGCGGCGGGCGTTCATCGCCGGGGCATCGGCGGCCGCAGCGTGGCCGCAGCGATTGAGCGCGCAATCGCCGATGCTGCCGGTGATCGGCTTCTTGAGCGGCCAGTCAGCCGAGCGTAGTGATCGCAATGTCGCCGCATTCCTCGACGGCCTAAAGGAAGCTGGCCTGATCGATCGGCAGAACGTCACCGTCGACTATCGCTGGGCGGAGGATCAGCCGGAGCGATTGCCGGGGCTTGCCGCCGATCTGACGAGTCGTCCCCTCGCCGTGCTCGTCGCCGCTGGCGGAGACGCGTCGGCCCGCGCGGCACGATCAGCAACGCAGACGGTTCCGCTGGTGGTCCTCATCGGCGCCGACCCGGTCAAGGCCGGGTTCGCGCGCAGCCTGAACCACCCCGGCGGCAACGTCACCGGCATCACCGTCTTGACCTCGCAGCTGATCGAGAAGCGCCTTGGCCTGGTTCGTGAGCTGGTGCCGACGGCCAGGGCGATTTCGCTCCTGACCCATCGCGACAGTCCCAATGTCGAGGCGAATGTCCGGGAGGCCGCAGTCGCCGCCCAAGTCCTCGGCTTCCAGCTGCATCCCCGATCGGCAAAAACCGAGCAGGAGCTGGCATCCGCTTTTGCCGCCTCCGCCCGAGATCAAGCGCCCGTCGTGGTCAGCACGGGATCGTATTTCCTGCCGATGCGTGATCGGCTCCTCGCCCTGGCGGCAAGCCACGCGGTGCCCGTCTTCTACGACAGGCGGGAGTTCGTCACCGCAGGAGGCCTGGCGAGCTATGGCGTCAGCATCGCGGACACCTACCGGCATATCGGCGTTTACGCCGGCCAGATCGTCAAGGGCGGGAAAGCCGGCGAACTGCCGTTCCTGCAGCCGACGCAGTTCGAGCTGGCGCTGAACCTCAAGACAGCACGAACGCTCGGGCTGGCGGTACCGCCAACGTTGCTCGTGACTGCTGACGAGGTGATCGAATGAGGCGGCGGGCGTTCATCGCTGCCGGGACCGCAGCGCTCGCCTGGCCGCTCGTCGCCCGTGCGCAGCCGCAGCCGCTGCCGCTGGTCGGTTTCTTCCGCAGTTCGCCCGCGACACCGTTCGAGCACCTCGTGACCGCGTTCCGCCTCGGCCTGAAGGAAGCCGGCTTCATCGAGGGGCAGAACGTGGCCATCGCCTTTCGCAACGCGGACAATCAGCTCGACCGCCTGCCGGCTCTGGCCGCGGATCTGGTCCGCGCGCCGGCGGCCGTCATCGTTGCCGACAGCGTCGCGGCCATCGCGGCCAAGGCCGCGGGCACCGTGCCGGTTGTCTTCGTGACCGGCGGCGATCCCGTGGCCCAGGGCGTAGTCCCGAGTTTGAACCGGCCGGAGGGCCACGTCACCGGCATTACCTTCTCCGTCGGCACGTTCGGCGCGAAGCGCCTGGAGCTGCTGCACCAGTTTGTCGCCCGGCAGACGACGATCGCCATGCTCGTCAATGCGGGATCGCTCACCGCCGAGGCCGAGCGCCAGGACGTGGCCGCCGCCGCCCGGAGCATCGGGCAGCCTCTGACGATCATCGAGGTCAGGAACGATGGGGACATCGACGCGGCCCTGACACGGCTCGTTCAAGAGAAGGTCGGCGCGCTGTTCGTCGGCGCCGGCCCGTTCCTCAGCTCCCATCGCGAACGCCTCGCCGCCCTGGCGCAGCGGCATGCCCTGCCGAGCAGCTTTCCCTGGCGCGAAGCCGTGCAGGCGGGCGGCCTGACGAGCTATGGGCCCAGCGTCACCGATGCCTATCGCGAGGCCGGTGTCTATGCCGGTCGCATCCTCAAGGGTGAGAAGCCCGGCGACATGCCGGTCCTGCAATCGGCGCGCTTCGAGTTCCTGCTCAATCTCAGGACCGCAGGTGCTCTTGGCCTGACGGTGCCCGATAAGCTGCTCGCCCTCGCCGACGAGGTGATCGAATGATCTCGTGGCGCGGCATTCTTGCGGCCTCCGCCATGCTCGGCGCAACAACGGCGATGCCGCTCTCGGGGCTTGCACAACCGACGAACCCGGATAAGGTTTTCCGCGTCGGGATTGTCGGGCCTGCGGAGCAACCCCGGTTCTCTGACTTGGCCGCCGGGCTGCGCGAGGGATTGGCCGGGCGCGGCTATGCATCCGCGCGGCTTACCCTAGTCGAAGTAGCCGTAGTACGAGGCGATCCAACTGGTGTCGAGGCCGCAGTTCGGCGCCTGCAAGCCGAGAATGTCGCTGTCGTGTTCGCAATCGGGACAGAGGTGGCGCGGGTTGTTCGACGTGCCGCCGCCACGCTTCCGATGGTCTTCATTACGCCGGGAGACCCCGCCGCGATCGGCCTGATCACCAGCTATGCGCGGCCCGGGGCAGGCATGACCGGGGTCACGTTTGAGTACCCGGAGCTTTCCGGCAAGCGTATGGAACTGGCTCGCGACCTTTTAGGCGGCCCGGGTCGCGTTCTCGTCGTCGTCGACCCTCGTGATGCATCACCGCGCCAGGGGCTGGACATGCTCCGCAACGTCGCCAAGGAGCTCGCGATCACCGTGACCGAGCAAGCACTGACGTCGGAAGCCGATATGAAGGCAGCCGTTTCGGCGCTGGCAACGCACCAGGTCCTGCTCGTCGTTCCCGGCGGATCGCCGAGCGCGCACTATGCCGTGCTCATCCAGGCGGCACACGCGGCGCGCGTCATGACCGTATTCCCCGGCCGGACCCAGAGCACGGCCGATGCGCTCGTCACCTATGGCGCTAAGGACATCGACGTCGCTCGCGACGCAGCGCGATTGATTGCCCAAGTACTCGAAGGCGCCGATGCCGGCGACATTCCTGTCGAAAGGCCGACGAAAATGGATCTGATCGTCAACCTGAGGACCGCGAAAACGCTCGGCGCGACCGTCCCGCCATCGCTGCTGCTGCGCGCCGACGAGGTCATCGAATGAGGCGGCGGGCGTTCATCGCAGCGCTCGGCGCCGTGGCGGCCTTTCCGCATGCCGCTGCAGCGCAGTCCGGCCGGATGCCGCGCGTGGGCCTCTTGATGTTGGGTAATCCCGACCCCGGCCTGTTCCTGCGCGAGATCACGGCGGGATTGCGTGAGGCCGGCTACGAGGACGGCCGCAACGTGGCACTGGAGCTCCGCAACGCCGGCGGATCGACAGCGCAGCTCAATGTGCTCGCCCGCGAGCTGGCAACGCTTCGGGTCGACGTCATCGTCGCCTTCCAGACGCCCGTGGTCGCCGCCGCGAAGGCCGCGACCACGCAGATCCCGATCGTGATGTGTCCCGCCCAGGAGCCGATCGAATTGGGATTTGTCCAGAGCTTTGCCCGTCCGGGCGGCAACATCACCGGCATGACCACGGCCACGGCGGAGCTCGCCGGCAAGAACTTCGAACTGATCCGCGAGGTGCTGCCATCGGTGCGCCGCGTCGGTGTCGTCGGCAATGCCGCCGATCCGTTTCACAAGCCCTATCTCGCCAACATCGAAGCCGCAGCACGAACGCTTAATTTCGAGCTCAAGGTCGCGCTCAGCCAGGGCGCCGATCCTTTTCCGGCGACGTTCGCGGAAGTGGCCGGAAGCGGCGTGCAGGCGATGACGGTTCAGCCGAGCTTGCCACGCGACCGCGCCGCCGAGCTCGCGCTCAAGCACCGCCTGCCGCTGTTCGTGGCGAGCGCCGAAGCGGCCGAGGCCGGAGCCCTGATGGCCTATTCCGCCGATATCGCTGCCGTCTACCGGCAGTCGGCCACCTTTGTCGACAAGATCCTCAAGGGCCGCAAGCCGGCCGACCTGCCCGTGGAGCTCGCGACCAAGTTTCGGCTCGTCGTCAATCTCAAGACCGCGAATGCACTGGGACTGACCCTGTCGCCGGCGCTGCTCAACCGCGCCGATGAGGTCATCGAATGAAACGCCGTACCTTCATCACCTTGTCCGGCGCCGCTCTCGCCTGGCCGCTGGCGGCACGGGCGCAGCAACGCGTTCCCGTCATCGGCGTGCTGGTCCAGGGCGTGCCGGCGCCCGCCCCCTTCCTGGCCGCCCTGCGCGACGGCCTGCGTGAGGCCGGCTATGTCGAGGGCCAGAACATCCGCCTGGAGGTCCGCTCCGCCGAGGGCCAGGCCGATCGCCTGGCGGAGAAGGCCAAGGAGCTCCTCGGCCTGAACGTCGACCTCATCGTCGCCTTCCAGACCCCGGCGGTGATGGCGGCGAAGGCGGCGACCAGCCAGGTGCCCATCATCATGGCCCCGGCCGGCGACCCGCTGAGCACCGGCCTCGTCACCACGCTCGCCCGGCCGGGCGGGAATATCACCGGGGTGTCCGGCGCCTCGGCGGAGATCGGCGGCAAGACGGTCGAGTTGTTCCGCGAGCTGCTGCCCGCGGCGCGCCGCATCGCCGTGCTGGCCAGCGAGACCGACGCCTTCACCCGGCCCTTCCTGGCCGAGATCAGCCGCGCCGCGCAGATTCTGGGCGTGGAGATCGAACCCACCCTGGTCCGCCCGGGGCAGCCCCCGGACGCGACCATCGAAGGCATGGTGGCGCGCAAGGCGCAGGCGCTGATCGTCCAGGGCAGCCTGGCGCGCAAGGAGGTCTTTGAGGCGGCTCTGAAGCACCGGTTGCCGTCCTGCTCCTCAAACCAGATCGTCGCCACACTCGGCGGCCTGATGGCCTACGGGGCCAACCAGGCCCTGCTCTACCGGCAGGCGGTGCCGTACATCGATCGTATCTTGAGAGGCGCCAATCCGGGCGACCTGCCGGTCGAGCAGCCGACCAAGTTCGAGCTGGTCATCAACATGAAGACCGCGGCGGCGCTGGGCATCAATGTGCCCATCTCGCTGCTCGCCCGCGCCGATGAGGTCATCGAATGATGACCTCATCAAAGTTTTTAGTTTGCGCCAGTCGGCGGCCAGAAGGCCGGCGACGCCGCGCAAGCGAGATCATCGAGTGAGACGGCGTGCCGTCCTCATCGGCACGGCCGCCCTCCTCGCGAGCGCCGGGGTCGCTCACGGGCAAGGGGCCGTAAAGGTCTGGCGGGTGGGAATGCTCGATACGGCGTCCGCGGGGTCAAACGCCGCGAATATCGAGGCCTTCCGCAAGGGTTTGCGCGAGCTCGGCTATGTCGAGGGACAAAACCTGATCCTCGACTATCGCGCGGTCACCGACGGACGCGTCGAACTGTTTCGCGATTTGGCGTCGGAGCTCGTTGGCCTGAAGGTCGAGCTTATCGTCACCCGCAGCACGGCGGCAATTCTGGCGGTCCAGGACGCATCGGCGACCGTTCCGATCGTCATGGCGGCGCAAGCGGAACCGCTCGGCAGCGGCGTCATCGCCAACCTCGCGCATCCGGGCGGCAACATTACCGGGCTCAGCTCCTTTGCCCTCGATCTGGTGCCGAAACTGGTCGAGCTGCTGCGCGAGATCGTGCCTCGCATGACGCGCGTGGCGGTGCTCACCAATATGGGCAACCCGGTTTCGGTAACGCGCTGGGATCTGGCGCAGACCGCGGCGCGCTCGCTGGGCATCGAGGCCCAGCTTTGCGATGTGCGCAGCAGCCGGGACATCGGACCCTCCTTCGAAGCCGCCACCGGCCAGGGCGCCCGCGGAATCATCACCGGCAACGACCCCGTCCTGCGGAGCAATCTCCGGACGATCATCGACCTGGCCGCCATCCACAAGCTGCCGACGATTCATTCGGATCGAGAGTTTGTCGAAATGGGCGGCTTGATCTCATATGGCCCCAACTACCCGCTGCTCTATTTCCGCGCCGCCAGCTTCGTCGACAAGATATTCAAGGGTGCCAGGCCCGCCGATCTGCCGATCGAGCAACCGACGGCGGTGGAGATGGTGATCAACCTCAGGACGGCGAAGGCGCTCGGGTTGACCATCCCGCAATCGGTCCTGCTGCGCGCCGATGAGGTCATCGAGTGATGACCTCGTCGGAATTTTTAGTTTGCGCCCGCAAGCGCGGTGATCGAATGAAGCGGCGCGAGTTCGTCTTGGCCGGAGGCGCGGCACTGGCTTGGCCGTTTGGGGCAGGAGCGCAACAGCCTTCGATGCCGGTCGTTGGACTCCTCAGCAGTCGCTCCTCCGGCGACTCCGCGGCCCTTGTGGCCGCCTTCCGTGACGGCCTCGCCGAAGTCGGCTACAGCGAAGGCCGGAGCGTCGCCATTGAATACCGCTGGGCGGACGGTGAGTACGGCCGCCTGCCTGGCCTGGCGGCCGAACTGGCCGCGCTCCGGGTCGCGGTGATCGCCGCGGTCGGCGGCCCCGTCTCGGCGCTCGCGGCCAAAACGGCCGCCGGGACGATCCCGATCGTCTTCGTCGGTCTGGGAAATCCGGTGGCCCTGGGCCTGGTCGCCAGCCTCAACCGGCCGGGCGGCACCGTGACCGGCATCACCCCTTTCAGCAGGGAGCTGGAGGCGAAACGCCTGGAGCTGCTTCGCGAGCTGGTGCCCGACGCCAGGCTGATCGGCGTGCTGGTCAAAACCAGCAACTCGGACAGCGAGGCTCAATCGAGAGACCTGCAGCAGGCGGCGCGGACCCTCGGGCTCCAGCTCCTGGTCCTAGGCGCCGACAGCGATTCCGACATCGACGCCGCCTTCACGGCTCTCGTCCAGCGGCGGGCCGCCGCGCTCGTCGTGGCCGCCGACCCGTTTTTCGGCAGCCGGCACGAACAGATCGTCGCGCTGGCGGCGCGGCATTCGCTTCCCGCGATCTATACGTTCCGCCATTTCGCGGCGGCCGGTGGCCTTGTCAGCTATGGAACCAGCATCACGGGCGTTTATCGCCAGGTCGGGATTTATACGGGGCGGATCCTCAAAGGCGAAAAACCGGGCGACCTGCCTGTGCTGCAACCGACGACATTCGAGCTGGTGATCAACCTCAAGACCGCGAAGGCCCTGGGCCTGACCGTGCCGCTCCCGCTGCTCGGCCTTGCCGACGAGGTCATCGAGTGAGCGACGCGGCCCCCGCAGCAACGGCGCCGCCGCCCCCGTCCTCCCCGCCGAAGACGCGCGGTTCGCTGTTCCGCAAATACGTGCTGCTGTTCTCGTCGATCGTCGGCGCGGCGCTGTTGGCCAATGGCGCGGTCGAGGTCTGGTTCCTCTACCGCGACCACACCGAGCTGCTGCTGCGCGTGCAGCGCGAGCAGGCCGAGGCGGCGGCGACCAAGATCGGCCAGTTCGTCAAGGAGATCGAAGGCCAGCTCGGCTGGACGACGCAGCTGCCCTGGTCGGCGGGCGCGCTGGATCAACGTCGCTTTGATGCCTTGCGCCTGCTGCGCCAGGTGCCGGCGGTGACCGAGCTCACCCAGATCGACGCCGCCGGAAAGGAACGGCTGAAAGTCTCGCGCCTGGCCATGGACGTGATCAACAGCCAGAACGACCTGTCGCAGGAACCGCGCTTCACCCAGGCCGTGGCGCGGCGCACCTTCCACGGCCCGGTCTATTTCCGGCGCGAGTCCGAGCCCTACATGACGCTGGCGGTAGCCGGCACGCGGCGCGACGCCGGGGTGAGCGCCGCCGAGGTCAACCTCAAATTCATCTGGGACGTGGTCTCGCAGATCAAGGTGGGGAATGGCGGCCGCGCCTATGTCGTCGATGCGCAAGGCCGCCTGATCGCCCATCCCGACATCAGCCTGGTCCTGCGCAACACGGATTTCGCGTCGCTCGCCCAGGTGCAGGCGGCGCGCGCCGGCGGACAGTCGCCCGAGCGCGCCCTGTCGACCGAGGATTTCCAGGGCCACAAGGTTCTGGCCGCCTACGCCCCCATCGCCCCGCTCGGCTGGTGGGTTTTCGCCGAGCTGCCGCTCGACGAGGCCTACGCGCCGCTGATCGATTCCATCAAGCGCACCGGCCTCGTGCTGCTGCTCGGTATCGTCGGCGCGATCCTCGCCGCGTTGTTCCTGGCGCGACGCATGGTCGTGCCGATCCGCGCCCTGCAAGCCGGCGCGGCGCGCATCGGCGCCGGCGAGCTCGGCGCCCGGGTCGAGGTCAAGACCGGTGACGAGCTCGAGGCGCTGGCCGACCAATTCAACACCATGTCCACCGAGCTGCGCGATTCCAGGGAGCGCGAGGAACGGGTGGGCCGCTTGCGCCGCTTCCTCTCGCCGCAGCTCGCCGAGGTCATCGAATCGACCGGCGCCGATACCATGCTGGAAAGCCATCGCCGCGAGGTCTCGGTGGTGTTCTGCGACATGCGCGGCTTCACCGCCTTCGCCGAATCCGCCGAGCCCGAGCAGGTCATGGCCGTGCTGCACGAGTATCACGCGGCGCTGGGCGAGCTGATCCACAAGTTCGAGGGCACGCTGGAGCGTTTCGTCGGCGATGGCGTGCTCATCCTGTTCAACGATCCCATCCCCTGCCCCAACCCATCCGAGCGCGCCGTGCGCATGGCCGTGGAGATGCAGGTCGCCATCGCCTTCCTGGCGGCGAAATGGCGCGCGCTGGGCTACGAGCTCGGCTTCGGCATCGGCATCACCCACGGCTATGCCACGATGGGCCGTATCGGCTTCGAGGGTCGCTTCGACTATTCGGCCATCGGCTCCGTGGTCAACCTCGCCGCCCGCCTGTGCGGCGAGGCGCAGGACGGCCAGATCCTGATCGACAACGCCGTGCACGCGGCGGTCGCGCCTCTCGTCGAGTGCGACGAGCCCAGCGACATCACGCTCAAGGGCATTCGCCGCCCGGTACGCGCCTTCAACGTTCGACACCTGAAGGCTTTGGCGGCAGAGTAGTCGCCGGTTCAGCGAGGAGTCGAAAGAGAAATGCGTCTCAAGAACAAGATCGCCATCGTCACCGGTGCTGCCGGCGGCATCGGCCTGGCCTGCGCCCAGGCCCTGGTGCGCGAGGGCGCCAAGGTCCTGCTCTCCGACATCGATGCCACGCGGGGAAAAATGGCGGCGAGGAAGCTGGGGCGGAACGCCCGTTTCGTGGTCTGCGACGTGGGCGACGCCACCCAGACCCAGGCCCTGGTGCGCGCTGCCGTCCTCGAATGGGGCCGGCTCGACATCCTGATCAACAACGCCGGCATCATCCATACCGCGGAGTTCCTCGACATCGAGGAGAAGGACTTCGACCGCGTGCTGCGGGTGAACCTGAAGGGTTCCTTCCTCGTCGGCCAGGCGGCGGCGCGCCAGATGAAGAAGCAGGGCAAGCCGAAGAAGGGTTCGTACGCCATCGTCAACATGTCGTCGGTCAATGCCGTGCTGGCCATCCCCAACCAGGTTCCCTACGTCATCTCCAAGGGCGGCGTGAACCAGCTCACCAAGGTGATGGCCCTGGCGCTGGCGCCGCACGGCATCCGGGTCAATGCCATCGGCCCAGGCACCATCGGCACCGAGCTCGCCCGCAAGGCGGTGATGGCGAGCGAAGAAGCCAGGAAGCGCATCTTCATGCGCACGCCGCTCGGCCGGCTCGGCGACGTCTCGGAGATCGCCTCGGTGGCCGTGTTCCTGGCCAGCGACGAGGCTTCGTACATGACCGGCCAGACCGTCTACCCCGACGGCGGCCGCCTCGCCCTCAACTACGTGGTGCCGGTGAGCTGACCGACGATCAGCGGATCCAGTCGAGCAGCGGGTCGTGCCAGAGCTGGGCCGAGGGCGCCCAGCGATTGACTTGAACCTCGCGCGGACCGGGGCGGATTTCGCGCGTGGCGATGAAGCGCAGCTCCTGCCCTTCGCGCTCGACGGCAAAGCAGATCTGAAGCAGGCCCTTGACCCACCAGTATTCGAAGCAGAACTCGGCGTTCTCGACCCACCACCAGCCGCGATCGATGACCTTGCCGCTGTAGAGGCGCGCCTTCTCGCCCGGCGCCGTCACCGGCTGCATGTGATGCACGCGCGCCTTGCCGGTGGTCGGCATGGTGATGCGCAGGTTCATGTTCGAGAGGAGCGGGACCAGCTCAGCGTCGGTCAGGCGCGTCCCTTCCGCGGACGCGGCCTGGGGCAGAAGAACCAGCGAGATCAGAGCGGCGACGAGCCATGAGCGATTGCGCATGACTCATGAATAGAGCCGCTCGCCGATTCCGGCAGTGATTCTCGTCACCGCCGATGGTTAACGGGTCTTCGGTTGATCGCGCCGGGCGTTGAAATAGGCGACCAGATCGTCGATCTGCTGTCGCGACAGCTCGATGTTCGGCATGGGGAAATGCGGCCGGTTGAGGAAGCCGCGCAGCCGCATCTCGTTCAAGGCCGGATCGCTGGCCACCGCCGCGAAACTCGGCACGCTGTCCATGGGGGCCTGCGGCTGGCCTTCCCGGACGAGGTGGCAATTGGCGCAGACCGCCACGGCCATTCTTTCACCCGCCGCCGCGTTGCCCGGCTGCTGGGCCAGGGCCGCCCCCGAAAGAGCCGCGCTACCCAGCACCGCAAGGCCAAGAGTCCGGATGGTTGCGAGGTTCATGCCTGGAAACAACGGCCGAACGCCCAAGCCGCTCCCTTGCTCGATACGAAGACCGCCAGCCCGCCCGTCAGGACTGGCCCTCGCCCTTGGCCGGCGCGCCGGCCCCGGCATCGGCGGTCTCGGCAGCCGCGGTTTCGGCGGCCGCGGTGGCGGCTTCGAGCTCGGCGGCGGCGGCCTTGGCCGCATCCGCCTGTTTCGACGCTTCGGCCTCGGCCAGCTGCCGGGCGGCGCGGCGCGCCTGGCGCTCCGCTTCCTTCTTGGCGCGCAGGTTGGCGCGGTGCGCCTTGTCGAGAGCGGCATCGAGCTGCGCCTGGGTGCACAGGCCCAGCGCCACCGGGTCGCGCGGCTTGAGGTTCGGCGTCTCGGGATGCGAACGGTCGCGGATCTTCTGGATGGTCGAGTTGGTGGTGCCGACCAGGTGGCGGATCTGGGCGTCGGTCAGCTCGGCGTGGTGGCGCAGCAGCCAGGCGATGGCATGCGGCCGATCCTGGCGCTTGGAGACCGGCGTGTAGTTCGCGGTTTTCTGGCGGGCCTGGAGTTCGGGCAGCTCGGACTTGGCGAGCTGCAGCCGGGCGGCCTTGTCGCCCTCGACACGCACGATCTCCTCGCGGGTCAGCTGGCCGCTGGCGATGGGGTCGAGACCGACGATGCCGATCGCCACCTCGCCATCGGCGATACCCTGCACCTCGAGAGCGTGCATACCGCAGAATTCGGCGATCTGCTCGAAGGATAGCGAGGTGTTTTCGACCAGCCAGACCGCCGTGGCCTTGGGCATGAGCGGGAGTGTCATCAGGAGCCTCCGGACAGGGTCCCAGCCTTTGTTTCCCTTAGGGAAAACAACCAGAACCGCATAATTTCGGGATGCGCCACCTTATATAGGCGCCTCCCGGCCGGGTCAAAGGGGTTTCGGAGGCCAGGAAGACCTGCCGACCCGCCCCGAGGGCGAAGCCCTCAGGACGGGTCGCGGGTGTTAGTCGACCTTGAGGACCAGCTTGCCGATATGGGTATCGGCCTCCATCAGCCGGTGCGCCTCGGAGGCCTCGGCCAGCGGGAAGACCTTGTAGATCACCGGCTTGACCTTGCCCGCCTCGATCAGCGGCCAGGCATTCTGCTTCACCGCCGCGGCGACCGCGCCCTTCTCGGCCACCGAACGGGCGCGCAGGGTCGAGCCCGTGAGGGTCAGGCGCTTGCGCATCAGCGGGTCGAGATTGACCTCGGTCTTGGGGCCCTTGAGGAAGGCGATCTGCACGATGCGGCCTTCGAGCCGCGCGAGCTGGATGTTGCGCCCGACATACTCGCCGCCGACCATGTCGAGGATGAGGTCGGTGCCCTCGCCCTTCGCATCACCCTTGGTCAGCTCCTTGATGACCGCAACATAGTCCTCGGTCTTGTAGTTGATGCAGCGCTCGGCGCCGAGCTTGGTGACGGCCGCGCATTTCTCGTCGGTGCCGGCCGTGGCGAAGACCCGCGCGCCCCAGGCCTTGGCGAGCTGCACCGCGGTGGTACCGATGCCGCTCGCCCCACCGTGGCAGAGGAAGATCTCGCCGGCCTTCAAGCGGCCGCGCTCGAAGACGTTGGTCCACACGGTGAAGAAGGTCTCCGGCACCGCCGCCGCTTCGACCATCGACAGTCCCTTGGGTACCGGCAGGCATTGCGGCACCGGCGCCGTGCAGTATTCGGCGTAGCCGCCGCCCGAGACCAGCGCGCAGACCGCGTCGCCGATCTTGAGCTGCGTCACGCCCTCGCCCAGCGCCGCGACGGTGCCGGCGATCTCCAGGCCCGGCAGGTCGGACGCGCCCGCCGGCGCCGGATACTTGCCGTAGCGCTGCAGCACGTCGGGTCGGTTGACGCCGGCCGCGGCGACCTTGAGCAGCACCTCGCCGGCGGGGGGCTTGGGCGTGGGCCGGCTGACCGGCTTCAACACCTCGGGGCCGCCGGGGGTCGAGATCTCGACGCACTTCATGGTCGCGGGAACGGTCATCGGAACTCTCGTGGCGTTTGCGGTAAAATCGGTTTGCAGGTCTAACCGCCGGCCAGCAAACTGACAAGGGACAGGAGGCGTGTCATGGAATTCGAGGATCTGGAACCGCGCAAGCTGCCGCCCAAGCCCCGCGACCTGTCGAGCTGGGGCGTGGAGGAGCTCAACGCCTATATCGCCAATCTCACTGCCGAGATCGACCGCGCCAAGGCGATGATCAAGAGCAAGCAGGGCCACCGCTCGGCCGCTGATTCCCTGTTCAAGAAATAATCGCGGGGCTCAAGCGGAGGGCTGGCGCCGCTTGCGGGTCATGAACATCAGCCAGCCGATCGGCCCGAGCAGCAGCACCATGACCAGCCAGCCGAGCTTGGGACCCATGGGGCAGCGCGAGCCGGGCGGCGGCCGGAAGCCGCCGGCCGTGGGCGACACCAGGATGTGCAGCAGCGGCGCCACGTAGAGCACCAGCACGAGGATCAGGGCGGTTGTCCGGTCCATCCCGGCATACTGGCCGTTCGCCGGGCCCGCAGACCACAGAAAACACCGCTTTCAAATATCCACGTAACACCCGGGTGTTAGCGATGATTTAATACTTTGGTCGTAGATTATCTTTCGGACGGACGGCATTTCCTCCCTTTGCCGTCCCTTCATTGGGTCTTTGACCTCGGTCATAGACGCCTCCCTGTTGACTGGGCCGCGCCTTCGGGCGCGGCCCTTTTTATTTGTCTTCAAAGGCTTGGCTGGGGATAAGCCAGGCCGGGGACCCTTTCAAATCAGCCCCGGAGCGCCTATATTCCCCCTGTCGGGAAACCGACTATGGCGATAAATGGCGCATGCAATAGCCGCCACGGACCCGGGGGCAGAGCCCGGCGCCTCCACCAATTTCGCCACCGCAGCGTCCCGTTGTCCGGGTCCCGCGGTGGCCGTCATGGGGGCGACTTAGGATCGACGTGCGGGGAAAGATGCGAAGTTTGCCCGGCATGGTACCGCCGTTATCGGGCCAATCTAGAGATGCCAACGACAACGTTGCTCTCGCTGCCAAGGCGGCTTGATATCCCTCACGGGATAGATAGCATCTAAAGTAGCGCGGTTCGGGGGGCACCGGGCAACAGAAGCCCCCCACTGATTTTCGCCGCGCTCGCGGTTGTGCCAGACTGGTCCTGGCTCGTGCGAAACTGGGCCAGTGTGGGATTGGGAACGGCAGGCGACGGTGTCCGACGATCGGCTCAACTATCAGGTCCTGACCGAGGACGCGCTCCGCAGCGTGGTGCGCAAGGCGCTCGACATCGTGGCCGAGGGCGGCCTGACCGGGCAGCATCACTTCTATCTGACGTTCCGCACCGACTATCCCGGCGTCAAGATCGCCGACGTGCTGCGCCACAAGCATCCCAAGGAAATGACCATCGTCCTCCAGCACCAGTTCTGGGGCCTGGAAGTGACCGATGTCGGCTTCTCCGTCACCCTGAGCTTCAACGGCCAGCATGAGCGCCTGGTGGTGCCGTGGCCGTCGCTCAGCGCCTTTGTCGATCCTTCCGTCCAGTTCGGCCTGCAGTTCTCGGTGGCGGAGCCTGCGGGCTCGGCCCTGGTTGCGGCGCTGCCCACGTCGCCGCGCCCGGTCGCGCCCAACGACGGCGCCTCGGCCGGCGAGCCCGCGGCGGATGGCGGGGCTCGCGTCGTGACGCTCGACGCCTTCCGCAAGACCGACGGCCGCAAGAAGTAATCGTCGTTTCTCAGCCTTAGCAGAAAGACCCTCCGATGCCCGAGTTCGCATTCCGCGACCTGTTCGACCTTGGCGAAGACAAGACCGAGTATCGCAAGGTCACCGGCGATCACGTGTCGCAGGGAAGTTTCGGCGGCGAGCCGGTGCTGAAGATCGAGCCCCAGGCCCTGACCCTGCTGGCGGCGGAGGCGTTCCGCGACATCTCGCATCTGCTGCGGCCGAGCCACCTCAAGCAGATGCGCACCATCCTCGAGGACCCCGAGGCCTCGGCCAACGACAAGTTCGTCGTCCACGACCTGCTGAAGAACGCCTGCATCTCGGCCGGCGGCATCCTGCCGATGTGCCAGGATACCGGCACGGCGATCGTCATGGGCAAGAAGGGCCAGCACGTATGGACCGGCGGCAACGACGACGAGGCGCTGGCCCGCGGCGTGCACCGAACCTTCACCGAGCGCAACCTGCGCTACAGCCAGCTCGCCCCGCTCGAGATGTTCAAGGAAGTGAACAGCGGCGACAACCTGCCGGCCCAGATCGAGGTCTACGCCACCGACGGCGACGAGTACGACTTCCTGTTCGTCGCCAAGGGCGGCGGCTCGGCCAACAAGACCTTCCTGTTCCAGGAAGCGCCCTCGAAGCTCAATGACAAGGACCTGATCAAGCTGCTCGACGACAAGATCAAGTCGCTGGGCACGGCCGCCTGCCCGCCCTATCACCTGGCGATCGTCATAGGCGGCCCGTCGGCCGAGTTCGTGCTCAAGACCGTGAAGCTCGCCTCGACCCGCTATCTCGACGGCCTGCCCGAGCAAGGCAACAAGTTCGGCCAGGCCTTCCGCGACCGGGCCATGGAAGAGCGCGTCCACAAGCTGACGCAAAGCAGCGGCATCGGCGCCCAGTTCGGCGGCAAGTATTTCTGCCACGACGTGCGCGTCGTGCGCCTGCCGCGCCACGGCGCCAGCCTGCCGATCGGCATCGGCGTCTCCTGCGCCGCCGACCGCCAGGCCAAGGGCCGCATCACCAAGGACGGCGTGTTCCTCGAGCAGCTCGAGACCAATCCGGCGCAGTACCTGCCGGAGATCGATCTCGGCCTGCTCGGCGGCGACGTGGTCAAGATCGACCTCAATCGGCCGATGGGCGAGATCCGCAAGACCCTGTCCGGCCTCAAGATCACGACCCGCGTCTCGCTGACCGGACCGCTGGTCGTGGCCCGCGACCTGGCACATGCCAAGATCAAGGCGGAGATGGAGAAGGGCGCGCCGATGCCCGACTTCTTCAAGAACTTCATCATCTACTACGCCGGCCCGGCCAAGCGCCCCGACGGTTACGCCTCGGGCGCCTTCGGCCCGACCACGGCCGGCCGCATGGATTCATTCGTCGATCCGTTCATGGCCGCCGGCGGCAGCTTCGTCACCCTGGCCAAGGGCAACCGCTCCAAGGTGGTCACCGACGCCTGCAAGAAGCACGGCGGCTTCTACCTGTGCTCGATCGGCGGCGAGGGCGCCCTGCTGGCCGAGAAGCACATCAAGAAGGTCGACTGCATCGCCTTCCCGGAGATGGGCATGGAAGCGGTGTGGAAGATCGACGTGGTCGACTTCCCGGCCTTCCTGGTGGTCGACGACAAGGGCAACGACTTCTTCGAGAAGTGGCGGGGCTGAGCCCCGCCTTCCCTATCGTTCCCCGGACAGGCGCCGCCTAGGCGGCGCGCATCCGCTTCAGGAAATCGTCGATCTGGCCGCGCAGGCTTTCGGACTCGGCGCCCAACGCCTGGGCCGCCCCGAACACCTCGCCGGCCGCCTTGCGCGTCTGGTTGGTCGCCTGGGTGACGCCGCTGATATTGCTCGAGACATCCTCGGCGCCCTTCGCGGCTTCGCCCACGTTCCGCGCGATCTCCTGGGTCGCGGCGCCCTGCTCCTCGACCGCCGAGGCGACCGTGGTGGCGATGCCCGAGATACGCTCGATGGTCTGGGTGATGAGCTGAATCGCCTCGACCGATTCCGCCGTCGCCGTCTGCATCTCGGCGATCTTGGCGCTGATCTCCTCGGTCGCCTTGCCCGTCTGGGTCGCCAGGTTCTTGACCTCCGAGGCGACGACCGCGAAGCCCTTGCCCGCTTCGCCCGCACGGGCGGCCTCAATAGTGGCGTTGAGGGCGAGCAGGTTGGTCTGGCTGGCGATGTCGCTGATCAGCTTCACCACGTCGCCGATCCGCTTGGCCGCCTCGGCCAGGCCCTTGATCTTGACGTCGGTCTGGCCCGCCTGATCGACAGCCTGGCGGGTGATGATGGTCGATTCGGAAACCTGCCGGCCGATTTCGGCGATCGACGAGGACAGCTGATCGCCGGCCGCGGCCACGGTCTGAACGTTCGTCGAGGCCAGCGCCGAGGCCGAGGCGACGGCGGCGGCCTGGCGCTCCGTCGTCTCCACCGTGCCGTTCAGGGCCGTCGACGTCGCCCGCATGCCCTCGGCCGCGGCGCCCAGCTTGCCAAGCGCCATGCCGATCGCCGAATCGAATTCGCCGATCTCGCGCTCGATGGCCGCACCCCGCGCCGCCTTGCGCCCCTGCTCCGCTTCCTGCTCGGCGCCGAGCTCGCGCGCCCGCCGGGCGTTGTCCTTGAAGACCTGCAGCGCCTTGGCCATCGCCCCGATCTCGTCGTGGCGCTCCCGCGCGGGGATATCGACCTCGATGTCGCCATCGGCCAGCCGGGTCATCGCCCCGGTCATGACGCGGATCGGCCGTGCCGCGAGGGTGCCCATGCCGACGCCCAGGATGAGAATGAGGACTGCCGCGGCACCGATGACCGCCGTCATCATGACGATGGCGCCGCGCACGGCGGCGAAGGCCTCGTCCTGCGCCACACGCACCAGCACGGACCAGCCCAGGCCGGGATAGTCATACGCGCCCTGGCTGCGGGCATAGCCGTTCAGCTGCTCGACGTTCTTGCGCAGATGCCGCGAGATCATCCAGCCGTTCTCGCCGCGCACCGCCGCCTGCGCCGCCTCGACCCCGCCCCGCGCCAGGTTCAGCTTGCCGATGACCGAGAAGTCGCGGGTGTAGGGCTGGTTGTTGCGCGCCGACGGGTCGTAGTCGACCAGGACGCCGCCGCCGGGATCCAGCAGCGTGATCTCCGCCTTGTTGCTGCCGTCGGCCGCGAGCTGGCCGTAGAACTGCTGGACGATGTCCTCGACCAGCCCGAAATCGGCGAAATTCGCCCACACGCCGATGACTTCCCCGGCCGCGTTCATGACGGGGGCTGCAAAGACGATGGTGAAGCCGTCGTATTTGTAGAGCGCCGCGAGGATCGGCACGGCGGCCGGCTGCTCGACGACCGTACCGGTGAAGCCGTTCTTGCCCTGCAGGAAGTCACCCGCCAGCGCCTTCTTCAGCTAGCTCGCCTCGGCGAATGAATGCTGATAGATGGGCTCCGAGGGGATCGGCTTGCCGCGACTGTCCACGCTGTTGACGGCCAGCACCTCGCCCTTGGGCGAAACCAGCACCATCAGCTTGTAAATGCCGTAAGCCGTCATGTAGCTGTTCATCGTGCCGATCAGCGGATTGCTGTCCGCCGGGTACCGCCAGTTGGCCGGATCGTGGGCCGCCGTGTTGTAGCCGAAGGCCTGCACGTCGCCGTAGCGCTCGAACAGGTTTCGATCGATTACGTCGTTGATCTGGTGCGCGAGATTGACCACCGGTCGGGCGAAGGCGGCTTCGAACTCGTGCCGCGAGGTCAGGAAGATCATAAAGACGGCCAGCGCCGGCACGAGACCGAAAATCAGAAAGAGAAGGCTGAGCTTGGCGCGGATGGGCAGGCGACGGGCGAACATGATTGCATCCCTCGTCCTGACCCTTGTGATGCCCCGGCATGCGGGGAACGTGATCAGGCAGCTGTTGTACCAAGTGATAAGCGGGCAGCACCGTAAGGTGTCGCGCTTAATGGCGGCTTAATGAGTGCGAAAAGACGATGAAAATTAGAAGGATACCGCCCACATATTAGGCAGAATGACGACCGCGACCGGCGTCGCGCTACGCTTGTAGAGCGGATCAGGCGGCGGGGCGCACCGGGGCCTGGCTGGACCGCGCGACGTGGGCCGGAAGCCGCGCGGTCACCGTCGTGCCTTTGCCGACCTGGCTGGCGATGTGCAGCGTCCCGCCCATCACCTCGGCCAGGCCCTTGCAGATGGCCAGACCGAGACCCGAGCCGGCATGCCGGCGCGTCAGGCTGTCGTCCACCTGAACGAACGGGCGGCCGAGCAGCGCGATCTTCTCGGGTGCGATGCCGATGCCGGTATCGGTGACGGCCAGGGCGACGAGGCCGGCGTCGAGCGTCGCGCTCACGGTGATGGTGCCGCCGGCGTCGGTGAACTTCACGGCGTTGCCGAGCAGGTTGAGCAGGATACGGCGAAGGGCGCGCCGGTCGATCTCCAGCGCCGGCATCCCAGGCGAGGATTCGTTGCGCAGCATGATGCGGCGCCGGTCCGAATCCGGGCGCACGGTTGCCAGGCTTGAGTCGATTTCGGCGGAAAGGTCGACAGGCTCCGGCGTGAGCTTCAGCGCACCCGCCTCGAGCCGGACGGCATCCAGCATGTCCTCGATGAGGTCGAGCAGATAGGCGCCGCTGCGCTGGATGTCCTTGGCGTAACCCTGGTACTGCGCTGCGCCGAGCGGGCCATGGGCCTGGTCGGCCAGCAGGCTGGAGAAACCGAGGATCGAGTTGAGCGGCGTGCGCAGTTCGTGGCTGATGGTGGCAAGGAAAGTGGACTTGGCGCGGCTTCCCGCCTCGGCGGCCAGCAGTGCCTCGCGCTGGGCGCGCGCCGACGCTTCATCGCGGCGGATCAGCCGCACGACGAAGTAGCCGAGCACGATGATCATGACGGTCACGGCGGCAAAGGCACCGATGTAGAGAGTCAGGCTGCGCCACCATTCGGCCAGGGCGACCTCGGTCTCCTGGGAGAAGACAACCAGGAGATCGGTGGCGCCGACCTGCGAGTAGCCGACCAGGCGGCGCCTGCCGTCGATCACCACCACCTCGTCGAACACGCCGCGCGGCGCGTCCGGCAGGTATCTGGCGAAGATGCGGCCGCTGGCCAGCGTCCGGCCGATATTGGCCTCGGCGAAGGGCTCGCGGGTCAGGAGCGTCCCGTCGGTGCGCATCAGGCTGGCGGCATCCGAGCGGGCGACCAGGGTGGAGCGATAGAGCTGGTTGATCGCCACGAGGGGCAGCTCCACCACCACGATCCACAGCGGTGTTGTGCTTTCGCCGATCGCCAGCGACACGGGCAGCACCCATTCGCCATCGACCCGGCTGCGCTGGGACGTGCCGACATACGCGGCGTGCGGGCGCGGCGCCGACCAGACGCGGACATAGTCGCGGTCACCCAGCGAGGCCACCTCGCCGAGCCGGGCGCCGGCCACGACGTGGCCGATGGCGTTGCGATCGACGACGGTCAGCGACCGCACCGCGCCCGCCTGCCGGACGAGCGTGCCGGCAAAGACGTGAAACTCCGGATCCGTACGGAGGTCTGCATCGGGATGAATACGGCCCCAGTTCTCCGCGGCGATCAGCAGCAGGCTGGCGCCATCGAACATGCGCGCGGCGTGGCTTTCGAGGAGCTGGGTCAGGCGCTGGGTGTTGCCGGCGGCATAGGACAGGGCGTCGGTGCGGCTGCGCCACAGGCCGTAGCCCAGGGAGGCCCAGAGCAGCAGCAGGAGCACCGCAATGGTCGTGGCGACCATCGCGCTGGACCGCCAGCGCCGCACGCTTTCCGCCATGGACGTTTCCCCTCGAAGGCGGGCCTCAGACCCACCCCTCCTGACGATAAAATGACGCGTCGCCCCTTTGCAATTGGTTAACGAATTACAATGACCGTCAGCCGCGATTTCGTCGATCATGTCCTCGACCTCCTCTCCGCCTGGGGTGGCGTCTCCCCTCGACGTATGTTCGGCGGGTACGGCTTATTCCATGGCGACCGGATGTTCGGGCTGATCCCGGACGATCGGCTCTACCTCAAGGTCGATGACCACAGCCGGCGCGACTTCGAGTCCGCAGGCACGCAACCCTTCACCTACAGCGCACGCATGCGCACGATAACGATGTCCTACTGGGAAGCGCCGCCCGAGTTGTTCGACGATGGCGAGCAGATGATCCACTGGGCACAGCGTGCGCTCGAGGCCGCCATGATCTCAGCCAAGACCAAGGCCGAGCGCCGCGGCAGCAAGCCGACAAAGCGACGCCGGGTTACCAAGAATTAATCCACCGGC
>JALHMR010000014.1 GCA_022843945.1 Rhodospirillaceae bacterium
GCGGCGATACCTCCGCCGGCTGCTGCGGGCGCCGCGCCAGCGCGCGGCTCCGCCGTTTCATCGGGGTCCTTCGCCGCTCCCGCCGAGGGTAGGCGCAGGCGCGCGGCCGGCGTTTCGTCTACCTCGCTGCCAGGCAGGGCGCGGCTGCTGGTCTCGAAATCGCGCGGCGGCGGAAACTCCGGGCGGCGCTGTCCGGTCAAGGTTGAACGCGCTGCGCCCCGCCTCTCCTCTTCCTCGACAGGACTCCCCTGCTCCTGGATCTCGGCACCCGCCGGGCGCACCAGCGCGGCCTCCTCGGTCTCCTTCTTCACCGGCCACCACCACCAGGCGGCAACCGCGAGCGACAGGGCGACAACGCCCGCCATGGCGACGAGCAGGCCGCGCTTGCGCACCGGCTTGTCTTCTCGTGGTCCCGCCTCGGCATCAGCAACGGCGACGGGTCCCTCTTCGCCCTTTATTTGCACAGGCGCGGGCTTGCCCAGCCGAGCCGCGATAAGGGCGGCGAGATTGGGCGCTTCCTCGCCCAGGGCCTGCATGGGATCGCGGCGCAGACGATCAAGCCGGTTGCCGATGGCGCCGAACAGGAGCTGAGCCGCCGGGTCGACGCGCCCTTCCGAGGCGTCGGCGATCTCCATCAGCTTGGTCGGATCGTCCCAGTAGACCTGGGCGAGGTTGATCAGCTGCTCGACGTTCAGCTTGCGGTGAGAACTGACAGACATCCGCCGGCCGCCCCCGTGGCCCGATACGACGCGAGAGCTATTCTAGCACGGGGGTTACTGGCTGGCGGTGATGCCGCCGTCGACATAGAGGATCTGGCCGGTAACGAAATCGGAGGCCGGCGAGGCGAAGAACAACGCCGGGCCGACAATGTCCTTGGGATCGGCGATACGGCCGAGCGGGATACGGGCGTAGAGCTGCTTGCGGAACTTCGGGTTTTCCATCACGTGGCGGATCAGGTCCGTGTAGACGAAGGTCGGCGCAATGCCGTTGACCGTGATGTTGTGCGGCGCCAGCTCCATCGCGTGCTGCTTGATCAGGGTCACCAGCCCGCCCTTGGTGGCGCAATAGGCGGAGTAGCCGCGGTGACGCAGGCCGAGCTTGGAGCGCACCGACAGCAGGTGCATCTGCTTGCCGCCGCGCTTGCGGGCGATCTGCTGCTTGGCCACCGCCTGGGCGAGGAACATGGCCGAGCGGAGGTTCACCCGGTAGACCGTGTCGAACGCCTCTTCCGTGACCTCGGTGATCGGCTGCTCGATCTGGGTGCCGACGCAATTGACCAGGATGTCGATGGCGCCGAAGCGCTTCACGACGGCCGCCACCGACCGGTTGATATCGGCGATCCTGGTTGCATCCATGGCGAGACCCAAAGCGTCATGCCCGGCGTCGCGCAGGCGTGCCGCCATGGCATCGGCCTTGTTCTTGTCTCTGCCCGATACGGCGATGGTTGCGCCCCGCATAGCGAGACCCCAGGCCATCGCCTCGCCGATCCCGCCATAGCCGCCGGGCAGGTAGGCAACCTTGCCCATGAGATCGAACAGCGGCGCCAGCGCGCGATGGAAATCGATCTTGGGCGTGATCGGCGCAGGCTTGGCTTTGCGAGGCATGGCCCCCTCAGTCGAATTGCAGGCCGCCGTTGAGATCGAGGATCTCGCCGGTGATGAAGCCGGAGAGCGGCGAGACGAAGAAGCGCACGCAGTGCGCGAACTCCTCCGGCTCGCAGAAGCGGCCCACCGGGATCTGCTTGAGCAGCGCCTGGCGCTGCACCTCGGTCAGCTGCTCGGTGACCATCGGCGTGTTGACGTGGGCCGGCGCGATACCGTTGACCGTGACGCCGAAGCCGGTTGATTCGCGCGCCAGCGAGAACGTCAGCCCCTGCAACGCGGCCTTGGACACGGTGTAAGCCGTGCCGGCGGTGAGGCCACCCGACTTCATGGCAAACGAACACGTATTCACGATACGTCCCCAGCGCCGCTCCTTCATGCCCGGCAGCAGGCGCTGCGACAGCCAGAAGGCCCCATCGAGATTGATCGACAGGACCTTGCGCCATTCTTCCGGCGTCGTGGCAGCGGACTTGTTGTTCGACAGGATGCCGGCGTTGTTGACCAGGATATCGACAGGCCCCAGCTCCTTCTCGACCCGGTCGCAGGCGGCCAGCGCCGCCTGGCGATCGGCCACGTCGAGGACCACGGCATAGCCGCCGGTCTCCCTGGCCAGCCGCTCGATCTTCTCGCGGTTCATATCGGCCATGGCCACCTTGTGGCCCTCGGCCATCAGCGCCTGGGCGGTCGCCAGGCCCATTGGTCCCGCGGCTCCCGTCACCAGCGCGATACGCTTGGTCATCAGGCCACCGCCATGACATCGCCGAGATAAGAGCGGAAGCGCGTGTCCTCCTTGAGGGCGTCGAGGCTCGGGGCCTCCTTGGCCTCGCCGCCGGCCACGAAGACGAAGCGTTCGCAAACTTCCTTGAGGATATCGAGATGATACTTGGCAGTCGGATGAAGGCAGATGAAGACCAGGCGGTTCTCCGAGCGCAGCTTGCGGAAGAAATCGAGCATGAAGCCTATGTATCCATCCTGGGTGTTGAACTGTGGCTCGTCGAAGAGATGGACCAGCGGGTAATCGGAGCCCGCGGACTCGAGCATGAACGACGGCTTGCGGCGGCGGAAGTGCCGTACCTGGTAGGACTGATGATAGTGGATCGCCAGACGGTCGCGCTCGCGATACTTCACCTGGTGGATATCCTTGCCCGAGCACAGGACCCGGCCGGCGGTGGGCACGTTTGAGCCGGTCATCATTTCGAACAGCGTGGTCTTGCCGGCCCCGTTGGGCCCCATCATGCCGACGATGGCCGACTGGCCGAAGGTCAGGTCGGCGCGGACGCGGAAGGTCACCTGCTTGTTGATAAGGCCCCTGGTGTAGGCCTTTTCGACACGGTCGAGGATGAGAAGCGGTTCGGCCATCTATGCCCCCAGCAGGTCGCGACGCTTCCCGGCATCGTCACGCAGCGCCGCCGCCAGGCCGCTCCAGGCCACCGTGCCCCGGTCGAGGACGTAGACCCGGTCGGCGACCGACAGGGCTGTTTCGGCGTTCTGCTCGACGATGATCACCGACAGACCCTCGTCCTTGAGGCGGCGGATGATAGCCAGCACGTCCTGTACGATCTTGGGTGCCAGACCCTGGCTCGGCTCGTCGAACAGCACCAGGCCGGGCGAGCCGAGCAACGCGCGGGCGATGGCCACCATCTGCATCTCGCCGCCGGACAGGTTCTCCGCCTCGCGCTCGACCAGGTATTCGAGCGGCGAGAAGATGCCGAAGACCTCCTTCATGCTCCAGGGCCGGAAGCGGGTGCGCTTGAGGGCGATGGAGAGATTGCGCGCCACGGTCAGGGTCGGGCAGATGCGCCGGTCGTCGGGCACCCAGCCGACACCCATGCGGGCGATGTCGTGGGTCGGCTTGCGGCTGACATCCGCGCCGTCGAAGCGGATGGCACCGCGGCGCGGCCGCGTCAGGCCGAGGATCGAGCGCAGCGTCGTGGTCTTACCGGCCCCGTTGGGCCCGAGCAGCGCCACGACCTCGCCGGCATCGACGGAAAGCGAGACGCCAAACAGCGCCTGGGTCTCGCCGTAATAGGTGTCGATGGCGGTGACGTCGAGGATCACTTGAGCCGCCCGAGGTTGGAGTTCTGCACCCAGGGATTGGCGCGCAGCTCGGCCGGCGTGCCGCGGCGGATCACCTGGCCCCAATGGATGACGGCGATCGAATCCGCGAGGCCGAACAGGAACTCCATGTCGTGCTCGATGGCCACGATGGTGATCTCGCCCTTGAGCTTGCGGATCAGGTGGCCGAGGCGCGCGATAGCATCGGTGCCGAGACCGGAGGTCGGCTCGTCGAGGAACAGCACGCGCGGCTCGGCGGCCAGCGCCACGCCGATCTCCAGCGCCCGGCGGTCGCCGTAAGACAGGTTCTTGGCCAGCTCCGGCCCCTTGCCGGCGAGGCCGACACGCTCGAGCACGGCCTCGGCGCGCTCGCGCAAGTCCCGGTCGCCCATGGCGTCGCCGATCAGGTCGAAGCCGCGCTGGCGCATCGCCGGCAGCGCCACCAGCACGTTCTCCTCGGCGGTGAAGTCGTTGAACAGGTTCATCAGCTGGAAGGAGCGCGATACGCCCTTGCGGGCGATGGTGCGCGGCGGCAGGCCAGTGATGTCCTCGCCGTCGAAGACGACGCGACCACGGGTCGGCTTGTAGCGACCGGTCAGCACGTTGAAGCAGGTGGTCTTGCCAGCGCCGTTGGGGCCCATGATGCCGCTCAGGCGGCCTTCCGGAAAATCGAGGCTGATATCCTCGAGCACCACGCGGTCGCCGAAGCGCATGTGCAGGCCCTGGGCTTCGAACAGCGCCATGTCAGCGCCCCCGCAGCATGACGAGCAGGTGCAGGGAGGCCGAGCTGCGCGGCTTCTGCTTGCGGTAGACGATGCCCTGCCAGATGCCGGCGAGGCCCTCCGGCTTGAACATCACCACCAGCATGAACAGCAGGCCGAACCAGAGCTGCCAGGTGTCGGTGTAGACGCCCAGCAGGTCGCGGGCGACGAAGTAGAGGACGACGCCGAGCACCGGGCCCCAGAAGCTGACGAAGCCGCCGCCGATCAGCACCATCAGCACGACGACACCGGACCATTGCAGGTTCATCACCTGCACGAAGGCCCCGCCCTGGGCCATGGCGAACAGCGCCCCGGCGAAGCCGGCGACGGCGCAGGACAGCGTGAACACCGCCGCCTTGTAGAGTACCACGTTGTAGCCGAGGAATGCGGTGCGGGCCTCGTTCTGCTTGATTGCCTGCACGACCTTACCGAAGGGCGAGTTCACCACCCGCCAGAGCACGATGATGGTGACGACAAAGCAACCGAAGACGAACCAGTAGAACGGTATGTTGCGCTGGATCGGATAGGCGGCGAAGCCGAAATCGGCCGGCAGGCGCAGGATATTGAGCAGGCCGTCTTCGCCCTTGGTCACCGAGGTCCATTTCGAGGCTATGAAGAAGAACATCTGCCCGAAGGCGATGGTCATCAGCGCGAAGTAGATGCCGCGCCTATGGGATATGAAAAGAGAAACGATGGCGCCGAAGAACGCCGCCGCCAGGATGGCGGCAACCAAGCACAGCCAGAGGCTAGAGCTGAGATTGAACTGGGCGAGACCGAAGGCATAGGCGCCGATGCCGAAATACGCGCCATGCCCGAAGGACGGCAGGCCGCCGTAGCCGAGCAGCACGTTGTAGCCCAGCGCGTAGATGCAGAAGATCAGCACCTCGGCGCCGAGATAGGGATAGAGCCCGATCTCGCTGATCCAGAAGGGCAGCGTGCCAAAAATCGCGAAGGCCACCAGCATCGGTGGCGTAATCCAGGAGCGCAGCCTGTCGATGCCTTGCACGTCAGAGCTCCAGCACGCTTTTCTTGCCGAGCAGGCCGCGGGCACGGAAAGTCACCACCAGGATCAGCAGGATGTACATGGCGATCAGCGACCAGTCGGTGGCATAGGCGCCGGTCAGGCCAACAACCATGCCGACAAGCAGGCCGGCGATCACCGCCCCCCAGAAACTCCCCACCCCGCCGAGCACGATGATGACAAAGGCCGGCACCACGGCATCGACGCCGACATGGGGCCGCACGCCCCAGATGGGCGCCATGACGATGCCGGCGATGGCGGCCAGCGCCGTGCCGAAACCGAAGACGAACAGCCGCAACCGGGTCAGATTGACGCCGAGCGCCCGCACCATCTCGCTGTCATGGGCGCCGGCCTTTATCAGGGCGCCGTAGGGCGTCTTCTCCAGGAACAGCCAGAGCAAGCCGATCATCAGGATAGCGAAACCCGAGGCGAAGAAGCGGTATTTGGAATAGATCAGGTCACCGATGAACACCGCACCGGTGATCGACGGCGGCATGGGGATGAAGCGCTCGGTCGGTCCCCAGGTCAGGCGGATCAGCTCCTCGAGCACCAGGGCAGCGCCGAAGGTCAGCAGCAGGCCGTAGAGCGGATCCTTGCCGTAGGTGCGACGCAGGCAGACCTCCAGCCCCATGCCGACCACGGCAACGCCGATCGGCGCCAGGATCAGGACGATGACATAGCGCCAGCCGATCGGCAGATCGAAGAGGAGCTGAGCGATGCCCAGCTTGAGCCCGCCGTCCGGCGTCATCAGCGACAGGGCGAAGTAGGCGCCCAACGCGAAGAGCGAACCATGCGCGAGGTTGATCACCTCCATCACGCCGATGATCAGCATGAAGCCCAGCGCGATGAGGGCAAACAGCAGGCCAAGCGCCACGCCGTTCAGCAGGTGCGGCAGCAGGTAGAGAAGAAAATCCATGATGCGATGACGAAAGAAGAGGGCGGCGTCCGGGAGGAGGATGGACGCCGCCCTGCCCCAGCCCCGGCTTACATCTCGTAGCTGGGCGTCTTGTCGAGCGGCTGCAGCTTGCAGTCGGTGGCTTCGTTCTTGTCCTTCGCGTCGTCGGCCCCGACCCAGCTCAGGATCTTGAAGTAGTCGGTCTTGTCGACCGGCTTGTCGTTGCCCATCGCCATGTAAATCGTCTGCTGCACGTGGTGCGACACCGGATCGATATAAGCGTCGCCGTGCTGCAGGCGATCCCTGGCCGACATCTTGTGGCCTTCAAGGGCGCGAATGACCTTGAGGTTGTTGGTGCTGCCGGCGCGCTCGATGGCCTTGGCCAGCTCGTGCATCGCCATGTACCCGTTGTAGAAGACGTTGCCCGGCACATCGATGCGCGTATCGGGCCAGCGCGCCTGGTACTTCTTCACGAGGTCTTCGACGCCCGGCAGGTCGAGCTTGTGATACCAGGTCGTGCCGAAGACGCCGAACACGGAGTCGATGCCGAGGCCGTAGACGTCCGGCCAGTCCTGCTGGTTGTTGAGCCAGGCCGGCTTGCGGTCGAGCTTCATGTCGACGGTCTGCTGGCGCATGACCTTGAAGTCATCGCCGCCCACCGCCGCCGCGACCACGTCGGGCTTGGCCTGCTGGATCTTGAGCAGGATCGGCGAGAAATCGCGTGTCCCGACCGGCACCAGGATCTCGTCGAAGACATCCGCGCCGTATTGCACGGCCGTGGTGCGCGTGGCCTTCGAGGTGTTGTGACCCCAGACATAGTCGTTGGTCAGCAGCAGCCACTTCTTGCCGAAGGTCTTGACCGCGTTGGCAGCCGCCGCGTTGGCGAAGTTGGCGCCGGTGCCGTCCCAGACGAACTTGACGCGCTGGCAATCCTTGCCCGCCTCGGTGGGCGAGCTCGAATTGGTGTTGAAGTAGACGACGCCGTACTTCTGCGCGACCTGGCCGATGGCGTTCGCGACGCCCGACTGGATGGCGCCGACGATGAAGGCCACCTCGTTGCGGTTGATCATGCGCTCGGCGATGCGCGTGGCGGTCGACGGCGTGGTCTCGGTGTCGGCGACGATGTAGCTGAGCTTGCGGCCGAGCACGCCACCCTTGGCGTTGATCTCCTCGATCGCCATGATCGTGCCGCGCTGCTCGTCCTGGCCGGAATTGGCGAACTGGCCGCTGGCGTCGTGGGTCAGGCCGATGAGGATCGGCTTGTCGGTGCGTTGCGCCCAGACCCGGTTGTGCTTCCACGGTCCCGCGAACGCGGTCACGCCCGCCGTCGCGGCGGTGCCGGCGAGAAGCGCGCGGCGGGTGATCTTGATCTTCATCGTGCGTAACTCCCTCTCCGGTTGGTGATTGATCTTGCGCCTAGGGCGCGACGCTGACGGTCTCGAAATCCGCCGGAATCGTGATTTCGATGACCGTGTAGTCGTTGGAATACTCAAGCACGCGGTGCTGGATGCCCGGCTCCTGATACATGCAGGAGCCTTCCTCGAAGCGGACTTCGCCCACACCGTCGAAATGGACGCGCGCCCAGCCCTTGAGCACGTAGACCATCTGGAAGTCGAGCGTGTGGAAATGCAGGTCGCCCGGCTTGTCGCAGGGCTTGGACGGGCGGATGACATGGGCGCGCACCCGCCCGCCGGTGCGCTCGACCATGCCGAGATCGCGGTAGGCGAAGTACTCGCGCAGGCCCTCATCCCAGAAGGCACCCTTCTCGTGGGCGATATGGAGCTTGCCCTTGGCGAAGACATGGCCCTTGGCGGCGACGCGGACCGCAGGCTTCTTCGTTCGGCGCGGCACCTTGCGCCGGAGCGAGGTGACTTTTTTCTTCGATTTGGCTTTCGACTTTCGCTTGGCACTCATGCGGCATGACCTCCAGTTGCAAACTGGAGATTGTTGACCTTGGCCTGGGCCTCGATCAACGAGGCAATCAGCCCGTCCTTGAAGCCCAAGGCAGAGGCCTGCACGAAGCTCTGATGCACGGCCTCGCCCATCAGGCTGGGCAGCCCGCCATTCTCGGTCATGTGCGTGTAGTAGCGCAGGTCCTTGAGCGCATTGGCGATGCCGAACTGGAACCCGGTGAAATCGCCGGTCAGCGATTTGGGCACCATCATCTGGAAGATGCCGCTGTTGACGCCGCCGGCGGTGATCATCTTGTAGAACTGGTCGAGATCGACGCCGAGCTTGCGGCCAGCGACCAGCGCCTCGGCGATCGCCGCGGCCTGGCCCATGGCCAGGAAATTGTTGAGCAGCTTGATTTTGTGGCCGGCGCCAACCGGACCGACGTGGAAGATGTTCTCGGCGATCGCCTGCAGCGCCGGCTTGATCACGGCGAAGGTCGCCTCATCGGCGCCCACCATGACATTGAGCCGCCCCTCTTCCGCTTCCTTGGGCGTGCGGTTGAGCGGCGCGTCGACCAGGGTGACACCCCTGGCTTGGCAGGCCTCGGCGAGCTTGAGCGTGGAATCCGGCTCGCTGGTGGAGCTGTCGATGACCACCAGGCCCCTCGGCGCGGCGGTGAGAATGTCGGCGACGATGGCTTCGACCTGCGGCGAGGTCGAGACGCAGATCCAGACGATGTCGGACTGGCGCGCCACCTCGGCGGCCGACTTGGCCTCCCTCGCCCCTTGCGCGACGAGGTCATCCACCGGCTTGCGGTTGCGATGGCCGACGACGGTGACCGCGAAACCCTTCTGCAGGAGGTTTCTGGCCATGCCATGGCCCATCAAGCCAACGCCGATGAAGCCGATCCGACGCGTCTGGGACGTCACGCCACCCTCCCCATTCCGCTCATAAGAACGTTTGTTCTATTTTTATTACGTGATAGAATATTCGTTCTAAACTTTCCTGTAAAGCGGAATCTGGGATACGCCTGCGGCAGACCCTCATGGCCCGAGTCTCGACTCCCAATTCATTCGACGATCTGAAGCAGCTGATCAGCAGCCGTTACGGTGAGCTGTCGGGCCGGCTGCAGCAGATCGCCGAGTTCGCGCTCGAGCATCCCAACGACATGGCGCTCGGCACCGTCGCGGCGGTGGCGGCGCGGGCCGGCGTGCAGCCGTCCGCCATCATGCGCTTCGCCAGCTCGCTCGGTTACGATGGCTTCAGCGATCTGCAGCGGGTCTTCCGCGAGCGCCTGGTCGCCGGCAGCCCGAGCTACCGGGAGCGCATCGATTCCATGCGCAGCAAGGCGGAAACCAGCCGCAAGACGAACGGCATCGACCCGGTGCTCGGCCAGTTCGCCGATGACGGCATCGCGGCCCTCCAGCATCTGCGCGACACGGTCCGCCCCGCCGACCTCACTCGCGCCGTGACCCTGCTCGGGCGAGCCAGCGAAATCTACCTGCTCGGCCAGGGCCGCGCCTTCTCGGTCGCCTACTACCTCTACTACGCCATCGCCCGCCTCGACCTGCGCTGCCACCTGCTCGACGGCATCGGCGGCCTGCTGCACGAGGAAGCGCGCGCCGCCGCCCGCGACGACGCGCTGATCGCCGTCAGTTTCAAGGAGTACTCCCGCGACGTCGTCTCGATCGTCGACGAGGCGGCGGCAAGAGGCGTCAAGGTGGTGGCCATCACCGATAGCCCGCTGAGCCCGATCGCCCGCAACGCCGCCGTCAGTTTCGAGGTTGACCAGAGCCCCGCTTTGCCGTTCCGTTCGCTCGTCGCGCCGATGTGCCTCGGCCAGTCCCTGGTCGTGGCCCTCGGCCACCAGATCGCGGCGCGCGGAGGACATTCATGACCCAGACCAACCCGCTTCACCTGACCGGCAACCGCAAAGGCTTCGGTCCCGGCCTCACCGCGGTGACGCGGTACGATGATGCGAATGAGCCGACGGGGCTCGGCCTCGCCGTCCTCAATCTCAAGGCGGGCGAGAACTACCGCGAGACCACGCCGGTCGAAACCGCCTTCCTGCTGATGGCAGGCGAGGCGACGGTGACCGCCGGCAACCAGCAGGTCCCGTTTGCCCGCAAGTCGCTGTTCGACGACTCGCCGAGCTGCGTGCATCTGCCGGCCGGCGCCGAGCTGCGCATCGAGGCGAAGACGGCGAGCGAGTTCACCGTCTATCGCTCGGCCAACAAGAAGCCCTTCGCGCCGCGTTTCTTCCTGCCGGAAGACACCAAGGACGAGCATCGCGGCCAGGGCCAGGTCGGCGGAGCCTGCCTGCGCCTGGTGCGCACCATCTTCGACCGCACCAACGCCGACCCGAATGCCGAGTTGGTATTGGGCGAGGTCGTCACCCTACCCGGCCGCTGGTCCAGCTACCCGCCGCACCACCATCCGCAGCCGGAGATCTATCACTACCGCTTCACCCATCCGCAGGGTTACGGCCATGCCGAACTCGGGGAGGACGTGCTGAAGATCAAGCAGTACGACACGGTGAAGATCCTCACAGGCAACGATCACGCCCAGACCGCGGCGCCCGGCTACGGCATGTACTACGCCTGGGTGATCCGCCACCTGCCCGACAACCCCTACACCGTGCCCGAGTTCACGGAAGAACACCGCTGGACCATGGAAAAGAACGCCACGGTCTGGCACCCCAAAGGACTGAAGAATGCCTGATAGCTTCCCCCCTTCTGATTCGGACGGGGGCCGCCCCTTCGATTTCATCGCCATGGGCCGTGCCGCCGTCGACCTCTACGGCGAGCAGATCGGCGGCCGGCTGGAGGACATGCAGTCCTTCGCCAAGTATCTTGGCGGCTGCCCGGCCAATATCTCGGTTGGCGCGGCGCGTCTCGGCCTGAAGCCGGCGATGCTCACCCGTGTGGGCGACGAGCATATGGGCCGCTTCGTGCGTGAAACACTCGCTGCCGAAGGCGTCGATGTCAGCCATGTGAAGACCGATCCCAAGCGCCTCACCGGGCTGGTGATCCTCGGCATCCGCGACCACGACACCTTCCCGCTGATCTTCGTGCGCACCGACTGCGCCGACATGGCGATCGCGCCCGAGGATTTCGACGCGGACTTCATCGCCCAGGCAAAGGCGCTGGTGGTCACCGGCACGCATTTCTCGCGGCCCGATATCGACGCCACCTGCCGCGCCGCCATCCGCCATGCCAAGGCCGCCGGCACCAAGGTGGTGCTCGACATCGATTACCGGCCAGTGCTCTGGGGCCTGACCAGCCCAGGGGCCGGCGAGAACCGCTTCGTCGCCTCCAGCAACGTCTCGGAGCACATCCAGACCATCGTGCCGCATTGCGACCTGATCGTCGGCACCGAAGAAGAGGTGCACATCGCCGGCGGCAGCACCGACACGCTCGCCGCGTTGCGCAGGCTGCGCGACCTGTCCCAGGCGACAATCGTGCTCAAGCGCGGACCGCAGGGCTGCGCCGTCTTCCCCGGCCCGATCCCCAACCGCATCGACGACGGCATCCTCGGCCCCGGTTTCCCGACCGAGGTGTTCAACGTGCTCGGAGCCGGTGACGGCTTCATGGCCGGGCTGCTGCGCGGCTGGCTGCGTGGCGCCGACTGGCCGGAAGCCTGCCGCATCGCCAACGCCTGCGGCGCCCTCGTGGTCTCGCGCCACGCCTGCGCCCCGGCCATGCCGAGCTGGACCGAGCTCGCCGATTTCCTGGAGCGCGCCAAGAAGGCCGATGGCGGACCGACGAAGCTCCACGAGGATCCTCGCGTCGCCTACCTGCATCGCGTGACCACCGGCCGCAAGCCGTGGCCGCAGGTCGCAGCGCTGGCCTTCGACCATCGCTGGCAGTTCGAGGAGCTGGCGCAGAAGCACGGCAAGGGCGCCGAGCATATCCGGCGCTACAAGTCGCTGGTCGCCGAAGCGGCCAAGCGCATCGGCAAGGACGTGCCCGGCGCCGGAATCATCCTCGATGACAAGTTCGGCCGCGATGCGCTCTACGCCTCGACTGGCCAGAACCTGTGGATCGCGCGGCCCGTCGAGCTGCCGCGCAGCATCCCGGTCGAGTACGAGCACGGGCCGGACATCATCCAGACGCTGCGGGCCTGGCCGCAGGAGCACATCGTCAAGGTGCTGATCTTCTACCAGCCCGACGATCCGGCGGAGCTCAAGGCGGCGCACGAGAAGCGCATGCAGGAGCTGCAGCGCGCCTGCCATGCGACGGGCCACGAGTTCCTGCTCGAGGTCATTCCGCCGCGGGTCAAGCCCGGCGAGGGCGCCGATCTGATCATCGGCGCGGTCGAGCGCTTCTACCGCGTCGGCGTGATGCCGGACTGGTGGAAGCTGCCGCCCCTGCCCGACGCCAAGGCCTGGAAGCGGTTGGGCGACATCGTGCGCGCCCGCGATCCGCATTGCCGCGGCATCATCATCCTCGGCCAGGAAGTCTCCGATGCCGAGCTGCGGCTGGCCTTCGACGCGGCGGCGGACGAGAAGCTGGTGCGCGGCTTCGCCATCGGCCGCACCATCTTCTGGGGTCCGGCCGAGCAGTGGTTCGCCGGCAAGCTCACCGACGAGCAGGCCATCGCCGCGGTCGCCGAGAATTATGGCCGGGTCGCCGCCCTGTGGCGCGACCGTAAACACAGCTAACAGGCAGAACATTCATGTCACAACGCGGCGTCGAGACACGCTACCTGGCCGCCTGCGCGATGGCGCGCGAGGCGGGCGACCTCATGCGACGGCTCTACGAGAGCCGCGAGATGGGCTCCTACAAGCTCAAAGGGCACCAGGATTACCTGACCGAGGCCGATGGCGAGGTCGAGAAGCTGATCGTCAAGCGCATCGCCGAGGCGTTCCCCGATGACACGGTGTACGGCGAGGAAGGCGGCGGCAAGTTCAGCCCGCAGGTCTGGGTCATCGATCCGATCGACGGCACCGCTAACTTCGCCCGCGGTATCCCGCACTTCTGCGTCTCCATCGCCTACGTTCAGGAAGGCAGGATCGCCGCCGGCACGATGTGCAACCCGATGACCGGCGAGCTGTTCGCCGCGCGAATCGGCGGCGGCGCCACGCTCAACGGCAAGCCGATGAAGGTCAGCCGGACGCCGGACATGCGCTCGGCCACCCTCGAGCTCGGCTGGTCGACGCGCCGGCCGATGGAAGACTATGTCGCCATGCTCACCCGGGTGGTGAAGACCGGAGCCGGCATCCGCCGCTCGGGGTCCGGCGCGCTGGGTCTTGCCTATGTCGCCGACGGGCGGACCGACGGCTACGCGGAATTGCACATCAATTCCTGGGACTGCCTGGCGGGCATCCTGATGGTCAACGAGGCCGGCGGCTGGACCAATGACTTTCTGGCCGGCGATGGGCTGACCCAAGGCAACCCCATCCTGGGCTGCACCCCGGCCTTGCGCGAGGCCATCGTCGCGGCCACCGGGGTCGGCTGAAACGCCAAAAAAGCCGTTCCCGCGGGACTTGGGGACGTGCCAACGTAGTGCTAAGGTGACTGTTTAACACCACTGTTCCAAGCGCTCTCGGGCCCCGTGCCAAAGTGAGCGCGCCATACGAGGGAGGAGATCAATGACGATGTCGATATTCGGCCGCGTTTCTATTGCGGCGGGGCTGGCTACTGCGGCGCTGACCGTTTCAGCGGCTGCCCAAGCGCAGAATCTGGTCCTGTACTGCACGGTGCAGGAGGAATGGTGCCGCGTGATGGTCACCGGCTTCGAGCGCGAAACCGGCATCAAGGTCGCGATGACGCGCAAGAGCTCGGGCGAGTTCTACGCCCAGCTCAAGGCCGAAGCCTCCAACCCGCGCGGCGACGTGTGGTGGGGCGGCACCGGCGATCCGCATCTCCAGGCGGCCGAGGAAGGCCTGACCCAGGAATACGAATCGCCGATGAACAAGGAGCTGCAGGACTGGGCGATCCGGCAGTGGAACGATTCGAAGAAGAAGACGATCGGCGTCTATGCCGGCGCGCTCGGCTACAGCTACAACACCGAGTTCATGAAGAAGAAGGGTGGCGCCGAACCGAAGTGCTGGTCCGACCTGCTCGACGCGCGCTTCAAGGATGAAGTGCAGGTCGCCGACCCGAACGCCTCGGGCACCTCCTACACCATGCTCGCCACGATGGTGCAGCTGATGGGCGAGGATAAGGGCTTCGACTACCTGAAGCGCATGCACAAGAACGTCAACCAGTACACCAAGTCGGGTGCCGCCCCGGCCAAGGCCGCCAGCCTCGGCGAATCGCTGATCGGCATCACCTTCCAGCATGACGCCGTTGTCATGGCCGTGCAGGGCGCGCCGGTGAAGATCGTCTCCCCTTGCGAAGGCACGGGCTACGAGATCGGCTCGATGTCGCTGGTCAAGGGTGCACGCAATCCGGAGAGCGCCAAGAAGTGGTACGACTGGGCGCTGTCGAAGAACGCTCAGAGCCTCGGCCCCGATGCCAAGGTCTCCTATCAGGTACCCTCGAACAAGGGGGCCGCCACGCCTCCGGGCGCGCCGAACCTCGCCGAGATCAAGCTGATCAACTACGACTTCGCCAAGTACGGCTCGTCGGCCGAGCGCCGCCGCCTGCTTTCGAAGTGGGACAATGAGGTCAAGAACCTGCCGAAGTGACGTCGGCCGCGGCTGACGCAACAGACGCGCACACTCGCTCGTGAAACGAACTGCCGCCCTGTGGCTGGGCCTTGGGTGGGTAGGCTTTGCCGTCCTTCCCTGGTACCTGGTGGAGGGCGGCAGCCTTTCCCTCGATCTCCTGTCCGGCTGGCCGCGCGGTGCGGCCGGCGGCGGCCTGTTCCTGGGACTGCTCGAAGGCCGCTGGTGGCTTCTGCCGCTGGCTCTGCCCCTGCTCGCTGCCCTCATCGGGCTGCGGCTGCCGACTGACGACAGGCGCATCTCGGATATCCTGGTCTGGGCCGGCATTGCCGGGCTTGCCTGGTTCGTATTCCAGGGATTTGCCATCGGACTGCGCGGTTGGGGCGGAAATTGGCTTGTCGCGCTGTTCGGGGCACCCGGCCCGAAGCAGGAAGGTATGGGCTACGGCGCCTTCCTGACGGCGCTCTCTTTCCTGATGCTGCTTACGCACGGCTTGGCCGCGCGCGGCTTCTGCCGCGGCGATGCCTTCACTGTGTCGTCGATCGGCCTGATCATCGCGCTGATCACCGCTTTCGTCTTCTTCCCGATCTGGGAAATCCTGGTCAGCGCCTTCAAGGACAACGATGGCCGTTTCGCGCTGAATGAATTTGCGGCGAAATTCTTCGACAACTCGATCTGGGGCCTTGACTGCACCTATTCGAGCCTGCGCTGCGGTGTGGCCTGGAACACGCTGTTCCTCGCCATCCTCGTGGGGGTCGGCACCACGGCGCTCGGCCTGGCCTTCGCGCTGATCGCCACGCGCACCGCCTTCCGCTTCAAGGGCCTGCTGCGCATCCTGACGGTGCTGCCGATCATCACTCCGCCTTTCGTCATCGGCCTGGCGGTCATCTTGCTGTTCGGGCGTTCGGGTGCGGTGTCGGCGATCCTCTACGAATGGTTCGACATCCCGCGCTCACGCTGGATCTACGGCCTGCCCGGCATTTTCCTGGCCCAGATGCTGGCCTTCACGCCAATCGCCTTCCTGGTGATGATCGGCGTCGTCCAGGGTATTTCCCCCTCTCTCGAAGAGGCGTCGCAGACCCTGCGCGCCAAGAGCTGGACGACATTCTCGACGATCTCGTTGCCACTGATGCGCCCGGGCATCGCCAACGGCTTCCTGCTCGGCTTCATCGAGAGCATGGCCGATTTCGGCAATCCGCTGGTGCTGGGCGGCAATTTCGACGTGCTCTCGACCAAGATCTTCTTCGCCGTGGTCGGCGCCTCGCACGATCAGGGGCGAGCGGCCGTGCTGGCCATCATCCTGCTCGCCTTCACGCTCGGCGCCTTCTATGCGCAGCATCGCTGGCTCGGCAACAGGTCCTACACCACGGTCACCGGCAAGGGTGATTCGGGCCTGCCGCTGCCGCTGCCCCGGCGCGTCGCCATCCTGTGCTACGGCACCGCCATTCCCTGGGCGGTTCTCACCATCGTCATCTACGTGACGATCCTGATCGGTGGCTTCGTCAAGACCATGGGCCGCGACTACACGCCGACTCTGCAGCACTACCTGACCGGCTTCGCCATCGAGCGCGCGAGCTGGGGCATACACTTCTCTGGCTCGGCCTGGAACTCGTTCTTCACGACCATCCAGATCTCGGCCATCGCAGCGCCGCTCACCGCGATCATCGGGTTGCTCACTGCCTATCTTCTGGCTCGTCAGCGCTTCGCCGGTCAGCGGGCCTTCGAGTTCGGCACCATGCTGAGCTTCGCCATTCCCGGCACCGTAGTCGGCGTCAGTTACATCCTGGCCTACAACGTGCCTCCGATCGAGATCACGGGCACCGGCCTGATCCTCATCATCTGCTTCGTCTTCCGTAACATGCCGGTCGGTGTACGTTCCGGTATCGCCACCATGAGCCAGATCGACAAGAGCCTGGACGAAGCCTCGCTGACCCTGGGCGCGCGCACCTTCACCACTGTCTGGCGGGTGATCCTGCCGCTGCTGCGGCCGGCCATCGTCGCGGCCCTGGTCTACAGCTTCGTGCGCGCCATGACCGCCGTCAGCGCGATCATCTTCCTGGTCTCGGCCGAGTACAACATGGCCACGGCGTACATCGTCGGCCGCGTCGAGGCTGGTGAGTTCGGCCTCGCAATTGCCTATTCTTCGGTCCTGATCGCCGTGATGCTGGTCGCGATCCTGATGATCCAGATTTCGGTGGGCGAGCGCCGCCTTGGGCGCCGCTCGACCAGCGATGTCGCCCTTCAGGGCGCCGGATAGGGACGGAGGAGCTTCATGCGCCGCCTTGCCATAGCAGCTGCTACAGGCTTCGTCGTCTTACTGGCAGCCCCTTCAGCGCCTGTGCAAGCGCAAAGCGCCGTGACCGTGTACTGCAGCGTGCTCGACGAGTGGTGCAATGTCATGCGCAACGAGTTCGAGCGGGCGAGTGGCTTGCGCGTTCTCCTGACGACAAAAAGTACTGGCGAGACGCTGGCCCAGCTGCGCGCGGAGGCCGCCAACCCACGCGCCGATGTCTGGTGGGGCGGCGGCGGCGACCAGCACCTGCAGGCGGCGGAGCTCGGCCTGACGGAAGAATACAGGTCGCCGACCCTGCCCAAGCTGCACGACTGGGCCCGCCGCCAGGCCGAACAGTCGGGGCACCGGACCGTTGGGATCTATGCCGGCACCCTCGGCATCGTGTGGAATACCGAGCAGCTGCAGAAACGCAACCTGGCGGCGCCGAAATGCTGGGCCGATCTGGTGAAGCCGGAGTATCGCAACGAGATCCAGATGTCGAGCGCCGCCACCTCCGGCACCTCGTACACATTTCTTGCGACGCTGGCGCAAATCATGGGCGAAGATCAGGCCTTCGACTACCTGAAGCGCCTGCACCGCAACGTCAACCAGTATCCCCGGTCGGGTGCGGCGCCGATGCGCAACACCTCCGCCGGCGAAACCACCATCGCGATCACCTGGATGTTCGCCATCGTGCCGGAAGTGTTGCAGGGCTTCCCGGTGGCGACCACGGCCCCTTGCGAAGGGACCGGCTATGAGATCGGCTCGATGTCGATGATCAGGGGGGCCCGCAACCCCGAAAACGCCAAGCGCTGGTATGAGTACGCGCTCTCCCCGGAGGGTCAGGCCACCGGCGTGCGCGGCAAGTCGTTCCAGATTCCGTCCCACGTCGATGCGCCGCTGCCGCCCAACACGCCGCGCCTGTCGGACGTCAAGCTCATCGACTACGATTTCGCGCGCTATGGCTCGAACGAGGTCCGCACCCGGCTGATCAAGCGCTGGGAGACCGAGGTCGCGGCACTGCCGCGCTGAAGAAATTCTGGGGGATAGCCAGCAGCTATGAGCAAGAACGGACCTGCTTCCGTCGAGTTTCGCTCCGTGGCCAAGCGCTACGGGACGGTGACGGCGGTCGACAATGTGACCTTCACCATCGAGCCCGGCAAGCTTGTGACGCTGCTCGGCCCTTCGGGTTGCGGCAAGACAACGACGCTGCGCCTGATCGCCGGTCTGGAGATGGCCAGCGAAGGCCAGATCCTCATCGGAGGCCGGGACGTGACGCGCCTGTCGGCCGCCGACCGGGACGTCTCGATGGTCTTCCAGTCATACGCGCTCTTCCCGCACATGACGGTCCTGGAGAACGCCGCCTACGGCCCGACCGTCTCAGGCGTGCCCAAGGCCAAGGCCAACGAGATGGCGGTGGAAAAGCTCGGTCTCGTCGGCCTCAAAGGCTACGAGAAGCGCCTGCCGTCCGAGCTCTCGGGTGGCCAGCAGCAGCGCGTAGCCGTCGCCCGCGCCCTGGTGCTGGAGCCGCAGGTTCTGCTCTTCGACGAGCCCCTGTCCAATCTGGATGCCAAGCTCCGTCGCCGGGTGCGCGAGGATATCCGCGAGCTGCAGCTCAAGCTCAATCTGACAGTCGCTTACGTGACCCATGACCAGCAGGAGGCGCTTGCGGTCTCCGACCGCATCATCGTCATGAGCAATGCGGCCATCGCCCAGGAGGGCGCCCCGCGCGACCTGTACGAAGAGCCGGCGAGCCTGTTCGTCGCCGACTTCATCGGCGATGCCAACCTGGTCGACGGCGAGCTCTCGGAGATACAGGGCGATCGTGCCCGTGTCCGCCTCGCCGATGTCGAATTGCAGCTGCGCCACCGCGGCGCACGTCCTGGGCCGATCAAGGTTGCCATCCGGCCCGAATCACTGGTGCTGGCAGCGCAGCGCCCGGCGCAACAGGCAGTCAGCGGCCGGATCGCCAAGGCGGCCTATCTCGGCACGCACATGGAATACACGGTGGCCAGCCCGCTGGGCGAGCTGTTCATCGTCGACCGCCAGGTGACGCAGCCCTACGCCCCGCAATCGGCGGTCTGGATCAGCCTGGCCGATCATGGCGTGACGGTGGTGCCGGCCTAGGCGCCGGCCTATCCTCCGGCCATGGCCGATCTCCCGGCAGCCGGGGCCGTAGCGCCACGCCCGCCACCTCTTCCGGTTCTCGTTCTGATCACCGCACTCGGGCCGCTGGCGATGCATGCCGTGCTGCCCGCCTTGCCTCGCCTCGCCGAGGTTTTCGACATTCCCGATGACCGCATCGGCTATGCCGTGACCTCGTATCTCGCGGGCTTCGCCGCGGCCCAGCTGGTCGTCGGCCCGCTCTCTGATCGCTACGGCCGTCGCCCGGTGATCCTCGCCGGTCTCGGCCTGTTCCTGGCCGCCACCGTCGGCTGCCTTTTCGCCCCCTCTGCCCTCTGGCTGTTCGTCATCCGGACCCTGCAGGCCATCGGCGGCTGCGCCGGCATGGTGCTGGGGCGCGCCATCCTGCGCGACTGCTACAGCCGCGACGAAACCGCCAGCCAGATGGGCTATCTGGTCACAGCGATGGCCGTCGGCACCATGCTCGCTCCCAGCGTCGGGGCCCTGGTCCTGGCGGTCAGCGGCTGGGAGGGAGTGTTCGTCTTCCTGGGCACGCTCGGGCTGGTGGCCTTTGCGCTGGCCATCTCTCTCCTGCCGGAAACCAACCTGACGCCGGTCGCCCGGCTGCATGTCGGTTTCATCGTTCGCGGCTATGTCGGGCTGCTGCGCTCGCGCGTATTCCTGGGCCATGCCCTCAACACGGCCTGCCAGAACGCCGTGTGGTTCGCCTTCGTGACCGCCATGCCCGTGGCCCTGGTTGCCGTCTACAGCCGCCCGGCGGCGGAATACGGATTCTGGGTGCTCGTGCCGATGTCGGGCTACGTGGTAGGCAGCTTTATTGCCGGCCGCCTCTCCATGCGGATCGGGACAAAGCGCATGATCCGCACCGGCATGGCGATCACGGCGCTTGGCCTCGCGGTGATCGCCGTTCTGGCCCTCGTCGACGCGCTGGAGCCGCGCACCCTCTTTGCCGCCATGACGATCTACGTCATCGGCAACGGCCTCGCGCTGCCCAGCCTGACCGCCACGGCGATCAGCGTCAATCCGGCAGCCACGGGCTCGGCCGCCGGATTGCTCGGCTTCGTGCAATGGACGGCCGGCATGGTGGCCACCGCCGCCGTCAGCATCGCCGGCCTGACCAACCTCGATTTCCTCTATGGCCTGATGTTCGCCTTCGGCGCGGCCGCCTTCCTCACCCTGCTGATGACACGTGAGCGCTGATCAGCGACCCAGGAAATAGGTGGGAATCCAGGACGCCAGGCCGGGGATCAGGATGATCAGAACCATGACCAGCGTCTCGGCGGCCATGAACCACCAGACATGGCGGTTGGTCTCGCTCAGCCTCGTCTTGGCGATGCTGGTGGTGACGAAGAGCAGCGGCGCGGTCGGCGGCGAGACGGCGCCGATCTGATTGCACATCACCATGACCAGGCCCATCTGGTAGGGGTCGATGCCGTAGACTTGGCTGATCTTGATCGCCACGGGCGCGAAGACCAGCAGGATGGCCAGCGAATCGACGAACGTGCCCAGAACGATCATGACGATGGCCATGACCAGGAGCATGATCGTGCCGTTGTTCGAGATCGATAGAACGAACTGCAGCACCATGTTGTCGAACTGCATGTAATTGAGCAGCCAGCCCATGGCGCCCGAAACGGCGATGATCCCGGAAACCATCGAGGTGGTGATCGCCGCGTCGACGAAGATCGGCACGAGGTGCTTGAGCCTGATCTCGCGATTTATGATGCCGACGACGAAGGCGTAGAGGCAGGCCACGACACCGGCCTCCGTGGCGGTGAAGACACCCGTCAGGATGCCGCCGACGATGATCACCGGGGCCACCAGCGCCGGCCAGACGCGCAAGGTCGCGTGCCACAGCGCGCAGAGGTCGAAGCGCCCGCTGACCTCGCGCAGCTCGGGATAGTTCGGGTGATAGCTGTAGGCTTTTACCGTCGCCATCAGGAACAGGCCAACGAGGAATCCCGGGATGATGCCCCCAAGGAACAGTCCGCCGATAGAGACCTGGGCTATGGCGCCATAGACCACCATGGTCATGCTCGGTGGGATGATGGCGCCGATGGTTCCCGCCACGGCGATCAGCGCCGCGGCGAAGCCCGGCTTGTAGCCGGACTTCTTCATGGTCGGGATGATGACCGAGGAGATCGCCGCGGCATCGGCAGTCGAGGAGCCCGAGATACCTGACATCACCATCGAGGCGACGATCGAGGCATGCGCCAGGCCGGCGCGCAGATGGCCAACCATCAGGCGCGCGAACTCGACCAGCTGCTGGCTAATGCCGCCGGCCGACATGATCGAGCCGGCCAGGATGAAATAGGGCAAGGCGAGCAGCGTGTAGGAATCGAGGGCCCCGAACATCTTCTGGGCGAAGAGCGGCATGACCAGGTTGGGTGTCGCCGCCATGCCGATGAAGCCGGTGAGCGCGATGCACAGCAGGATCGGGATGCCGGTCAGCATCGTCCCCAGCAGGAACGCCATCATGAACGAGATCACGACGCGGACTTTCCGCCGACGAACCAGGCCCCGATGCGGCGCAGGGCGACGAACAGCAGATAGATTCCTCCGACCACCATCCCGTAATAGGGATAGCTCATCGGGATCTCGAGGCCGGGAGATTCCTGCCAGGCGGCGACGATGGACACGCGGTAGGCGAGATAGGCCAGGGAAACGGCGAAACCCGCCCAGAGCAGCTCGATCAGCAGGTCGAAAACCCGGCCGGCGCGCTCGGGAAGCTTGGCGCGGAAGGCCTCGACATACATCTGCGAACCGCGCTGGTAGCCGATCGGGATGGAGAGGAAGACGATCCAGATATGGCCGAAGATCTGTGCCTCCTCGCTCCAGCTCAGCGAGGCGTTCAGCACGAAGCGGTTGAAGACCTGCATGAGGCCGATACAGCACATGCAGGCGAAGATCAGCGCGACCAGAAATTCCATGGCGCGGTCGACCTTCGCGAAGACTCGTTCCATACGTCCCCCGGCAAGAAAACGGAGCGGCCGCGACCGGCCGCTCCGCCCCTCTTCGTCGCGCCTTATGGCGTCTTGCGGATCTGCGCGAGCAGCGCCTCGGCACCGAACTCCTTGGCCAGCTCGTCCTGGGCCGGCGTCGCCGCCTGGACCATCGAGCTCAGGTCGATCTCATTGACCTTCATGCCGAGCTTGTTGACCGTCGCCAGGGCCTCCATCTCGCGCCGCGGGGCCATCGCCCGCACGATCTCGGCGCCGAGTGCGCCGCCTTTGGTCAACACCTGCTGCTCCTGGGCATTGAGCTTGCGCCATTCCGCCATCGAGAAGACCAGGAAGGTCGGGTCCATCAGGTGCTTGGTCAGCGCGATGCAGCACGAAACCTCGTTCATCTTGAACGAGATCACGGTCGCCGCCGTGTGCTCGAAGCCGTCGAGCACGCCGCTCTGCAACGAGGTGTAGATTTCGCCGAAGTTCATTGGCGTGGCGTTGGCGCCCATGGCGTTGAGGGCCGAGACGAAGACCTTGGTGGGGATGGTGCGGATCTTCAGACCCTTGAGGTCGGCATGCGTCTTCACCTCTTTCTTGGCGGTGACCACGTTGCGGTAGCCCCAGCTCACCGACCAGGCGAGGACCTTGAACCCGGCCTTCTCCATGTCCTGGTTAAGCTCCTGGCCGACCGGCCCGTCGAGCACGGCTGCGGCGTGGTCGTAGCTCTTCCAGATGAAGGGCAGGCCGAGCACGCCCAGGCGCTTGACGAACGAGGCATACTCCGCGGGGCCGCCCGTCGTGCCGGCCGCACCGGAGCCCAGACGCATCGCCTCAATGACCTCGCGGGTCTGGCCGAGCTGGCTGTTGGGGAAGAGCTTGACGTCCACCGTGTCGGAATGCGTGTTGACGTAGTTGGTGAACACCCAGGCCAGCATCGTGTTGTCGACGCCAATGTCGTTCGGGCCGGCCGTGTGGATACGCATGATCTTCTTGGTCTGGGCCTCGGCCGGAAGCGCGCCAAGCGCCAGGACCGCCGTCATCGCCACGCTCACCAGTAGTTTGCCGTACTTCATCGTTCCCTCCTTGCTTGTCGTTTCACATCAAGCCCGCTTCCTGGTGGGCGGGTTTCTTGTTCGTTCGCTGCTCTCACGCCGTGCCGGATGGTCGAAGGCCGGGGCCAGATCGCGGGCGGTGCCCTCCAGCAGCACGCGCATGGCCTGCTCCGCCTCCGCCGGCGCCCGCTTGCGGATCGCCGCGGCGACCGCGCCGTGCTCCTTCAGCGAGTTCTCGTAGGATTCCCGGGCATCCGTGCTGATGCGCACGACGGACATCAGGGCCGCGCGGATGGCGCTGGCCAGGCGACTGAGCAGCACGTTGCCCGCCGCGGCGATGATCTCCTCGTGGAAGGCAAGGTCGTGCTGGCAGCAGGCGTCGACGTCGTCCGGCAGCGAGTTCGCCATGCCGCGATAAGCCTGCTCGATGGCCAGGATCTGCGCTGGCGTGGCGCGCTGCGCGGCCAGCCGCGCCGCGGCCGGCTCGAAGATCGTGCGGGCCTCGAGGACCCCGATCAAGAATTCCTGGTCCGGCGCTCCGGCCATCCAGCGGAGAACATCGGGGTCCAGCACGTCCCAACGCCGGCGCGGCAGCGTCGTCGTGCCCCGGCGGGTGCGCGATTCGACGAGCCCCTTGCCGGCAAGAGCCTTCAGCGCTTCACGGATGGAGGGTCGGCTGATCTTGAGCTTGCGGCCCAGCTCTTCCTCGGTTGGCAGCCGGTCCCCGGGAGCGAACTGCCCCCCGACGATCTGGGGTCCGAGCCAATCGAGGACGCCGGACGCCTTGCTGCGCAAGGCACCGCGATCCAGAGGCCGTGGCATGGGCCGGCTCTTCTTCACTCGGGCGTCCCCCCAGACAGGTGGGCGGAATCGCCTTCCCGTCTATGTCAGACATAAACTATTAATTGTCCGACCAATGGACGTCAATCGCAACCGGCACTCGTGCTGCGGTTTAGCGCTCGGCCTTGATGCGCTCCAGGGCCTTCTTGCGCCACAAGTCCCAGGCGCGCGCGTAATCCTGGCGGGGGACCGAGGCTTTGACCTCCGCGGCATCGAACCAGGTGATCTTGCCGCGCGGACCGGCGATCAGCATGGCCTGCATCTGCAACCGGGCGCTGGTCTCCAGGTACATGCTGCGTCCGACGGCACGCTGCAGGTCCTCGCCAACCACGACCGAGCCATGGCCACGCATCAGCGCCGCCGGCTTGGGTCCGAGGCTCCTGGCCAGGGCGGCGCCCAGCCTGGGTGTGCGGATCAGCATGTCGCTGCCCTTCTGCGTCTTGCGGATCTCGAAGGTCGGGATGCCGACACCGATGAACGCCGCCATGTGGAAGATCGGCTTTAACGGCACGCTGGTGACGCCGAACGGAATGACCGACGGCGAATGGTTATGGACGACGGCGTTGACCTCCGGCCGGCTCTTGTAGATCTCGCCGTGGATGAAGCGCTCGAGATAGAGCGGCTGGTTGCCGGCAGTGACCGGGTTGCTATCGAGGTCGAATTCCAGGATGTCATTTTCGGTCACCAGCTCGGGCGCCAGCGAACGCGACAGGTAGTAACGCTTGGGATCGCGCTCGGAGCGGACGCTGACATGGCCGTAGCCATCGATCACTCCATGCTCGGCCAGGATGCGATAGGACGCGACGAGATCTTCGATCAGGCTCATGTGCAATGGCTCCCTGTGAACTAGTCCGCCCGGATGCCGGCGCTATCGACCACCCGGGTCCAGCGCGCGAGCTCGGCCTTGATCAGCTCGCCGAGGCGCGACGGCGGAGCGCTGGCCGGCGACATTCCCTGCTTGGCGAGTGCCTCGACGATGTCGGGCTCGCGGGTCACTGCGTTCAATTCGGCGTTTAGTCGCTCGACGATCGGCGCCCGCGTTCCCGCCGGGGCCAGCACGCCGTACCAGGTTTCGACCTCCAGCCCGGGAAAGCCCGCCTCACGGATGGTCGGCACGTCGGGAAAGGCCGCGACGCGCTCGGGCCCGAGGATGGCCAGCATGCGCAGGCTGCCGCCATGCACGAACGGGCCGGCCGTCTGTGGCGGCGCGATCATCGCCTGGACATGGGCGCCAGCGACGTCGGCCATGGCGCTGCCGGACGAGCGGTGCGGCACGTGAACCATATCGGTCCGCGTCTCCAGCTTGAGCAACTCCATGGCGAGGTGCTGCGGCGTGCCGTTGCCGGGCGATGAATAGTTGAGCGTCCCGGGCCGCCGGCGCGCCAGTTCGACGAATTCGCGCACGGTCCGGGCCGGCACCGGCGCTGCGACCAGGACGGACATGGCGCTGGTCGCCACCAGAGCAACGGGCGCGAAACCGTCGACCGGATGGAAGGGCAGGCGCCGGTTGAGCGCCGGGTTGGTGCCGAAGGCGGTGGCCGTGAACAGCAGGGTGTGGCCGTCCGGCGGGGCGTTGGCCACGGCTTCAGCGCCGATGTTGCCGCTCGCGCCCGGCCGGTTGTCGGTGACGACCGCGACCTTCCAGCGCTCCGCCAGCTTGGGCCCGACCAGCCGTGACAGGATATCGGCGCCGGTCCCTGGCGAATAAGGAACCACGAAGCGGATGACCCGACCCGGCACCGGGTAGGCATCCTGCGCCGAGGCGGGGCACGGGCCCGCGAAGGCCATGCCGCAGAGACCCAAGACAAGACCGGCAAGACTGGCGTCGCGGCCGTGCTTGGACATCGGCGTATCTCCCGGTTATCGTTCCGTCTACGGATGACAGTGTAATCGCAGCCCCGCCGATAGGCCACGATGCCGGTACGGTCAGAACAAGCCCATTCCGCGCTCGTCATCGACGATGCGGCCACGCAGGATTTCCGCGTTCACCGCTCCGTGCTCGTCGACCCGGCCATTCTTGAGCGCGAGCGGCGCGCCGTCTTCGATGTCTGCTGGCTCTATGCCGGTCACGAGTCGGAAATCCCGCAACCCGGCGATTTCCGAACCCGCTCGGTCGCCGGACGGCCGATCCTGTTCTCCCGCGACAGCCAGGGCCGCGCCCGGGTCTTCCTCAATACCTGCCGCCACCGCGGCGCCACTGTGTGCCGCGAAAGCCAGGGCAACGCCCGGCTCTATTTCTGCTTCTATCATGGCTGGAGCTACAACCGGGACGGCGAGCTGGTCGGTGTGCCCGGGGCCGACGCCTACCCGGCCGGTTTCGACAAAAAGGCCCACGGCCTCGCCGAGCCGCCGCGCACGGAGTCTTACCGCGGCTTCGTCTTCGTCAATTTCGACGCTAGCGCCATGCCGCTCGACGAGTATCTCGCGGGGGCCAAGGAGTACATCGACCTGGTTCTCGACCAGTCTCCGTCCGGCGAGATGGAGATCATCCGCGGCACCCAGGACTACGACATCAAGGCCAACTGGAAGCTGCTGGTCGAGAATAGCTTCGACGACTATCACCTGCTGACCACCCACAAGACCTGGCTCGACTATCTGCGCAAGTCGGGGGTCGAGATGAAACCGCCGGAGCAAGGCCACCTGCTTCCCACGCACGGCGTCGGCAAGGCGCTGGGCAACGGCCATGCGGTGATCGACAACGTCAATTTCCGCGGCCGGCCGGTGGCCCGCTGGATTCCGATCTACGGAGAACAGGCGAAGCCGGAAATCGAGCGCCTGCGGGCCGAGCTCGTCGCCCGCCTGGGCGAAGCCCGGGCCGCGCGCGTCGCCGATACCAACCGCAACCTGGTGATCTTTCCGAACCTGGTCATCAACGACGGATCGTCGGTGACGGTCCGCACCTTCCATCCGGTCTCCGCCGACCTGATGCGCGTGCGGGCCTGGGCGCTGGGCCCAAGGGACGAAACGCCGGCGGCGCGGGCCGTCCGGCTCGACAGCTTCCTGACCTTCTATGGCCCGGGCGGCTTCGCCACGCCGGACGACGTCGAGGCCCTGGAAGCCGTGCAGGCGGGGATCAGCGCCACCTGGCGCGAGGTGCCGTGGTCGGTGATGACCCGGGGCATTGCCAAGCCGGGGGAGCAGCTCAACACCGACGAGTTGCACCTGCGCGCCTTCTGGAAGCAATGGGACCGGCTGATGAACGGCGCGAGGCCGGGACCGTGACGCCGCCCCGACCTCCCGACGCCGATCTGCGGTCGCGGGTCGAAAATTTTCTTTATGCCGAGGCGGCCCTGCTCGATGCCTGGCAGCTGGAGGACTGGCTGGCCCTGCTGACGGAGGATGCCCGCTATCACGTGCCGTCCAACGATCAGCCCGATACGAACCCCGCCGAGACGCTGTTCATGATCGCCGACGATATCCACCGCCTGCGGGCGCGCGTGGCCCGTCTTCAGGATCGCAGCGCGCACGCCGAATTTCCCCACTCGCGGACGCGGCGGATGATCAGCAACGTGCGCATCGTGGCCCAGACGGGAGTGGAGTTCGACGTCGAAGCCAACTTCTTGGTCTGCCATTTCCGGCGCGAGGGCCGGCAGCGGGACTACGTGGGCCGCTACCGCTATCGCCTGCGCCGCACGGGAGAAAGCTTCCTGATCGCCCGGCGCGAGGCCGTCCTGGATGCCTGGGAACTGGGACAACTGGGCTCCGTCAGCTTCATTCTTTGATTTTTTCGCGATTCTTTTGGGGTATCCCCGCGCAGCGCCTGTGACCACGACGCGACAGCCAAGCTTTAATCTTGTCACCCCCGAGAGACGGCGGCCCTCGATACAGTGAAGGTGCTGTCGGGGACGGAGGTCCGTCCCATGGTTCGTGTACCCGCTATCGATCGCTCCCTCGGCTCGCTGCCGCGTTCGCATTCGCGCCGTGACGTAGCCCCCACCCGCCGGCGGGGCCCGGCCGATTTCGATATTCCGACCCGCGGCTTTGCCCGCGAGCTCGCCGAGATCGATCCGAGCCGGCTGCCGGCCGAGATTTCCGAGACGAAACGCGACTGGCGCGCGGAGGCCTACGACGCCCCGCGCCGTCGCAACCCCTGGAAGCTCCTCGACATCCTGGTCTGACCTTCCCGGGATCAGCCCAAATAAAAACGCCGCCCGTCAGGGCGGCGTTTTCGTTTGCGAAGTTGGCGGGCGGTGGTTTGGCGGGGGGTTGCCTTACCACCGCCCGCCCGCAGACGCCGACCCGTGGGGTCGCGGGAGGGCGCCTTCTCGCTGGTTCGCCGGGGGTCAGTCGCCCGCGGCAGCCGAACGCATCGGCGACACGTTGGCGGATTCGCTCGTGGCGTCGCGCCCGCCGAGCATCGGCCCCATGTCGATCTGGTAGAGCTTGAACATCATCTGCGCCATGTCACGGCCGTCGGCGATCATCGCGTCGCGACGCTCGTTCATCCACTGGCGGTACGTCTGCATCGCATCGCCGGGATTGCCGGTGCGGCCGAGGGCCATGCAAAGATCCCAGCTGGAGTCGACGGTCCGCTGCATGCTGGTCATCCACATGCGGCTCAGATCCTGGGCCTGAACCGCCGCCTTCTCATAAGCCGCGAACACCTGCTGCGGCTGCATGGCTTCGAAGCCCGGCAGCATGGCCGCGGTGCGGCTCATGACGTCGTCGTGTGCGGTTTTTGCCATCGTTCCCTCCATGGGGTCTTGTCTGCGGGGTTTCTTGGACACGTGGTATCTCCCAGCCGAAGAGACGACACGGGATGAGCTCTCTACGCCGCGAGCGGCTGCGCCTCATACCGGTCGCGCATCGTGCGAATGAGTTCGATGATCGCCAGGCGCTCGACATTGTCGCGCGTCATCACCGCCTGGATGACGGGGTCGTCGAGCATCTCGACGAGGCATGGCTCGCGGTGAAGATCGTGCTTAAGCATAGGCGGGCACCCCCTTGGTGCGGGCGCCGAACAGGCGCCGGGCTTCGTAGGCCGCTTCAGGTGGCAGGTCGACGGCGCGCGCGAACTTCAGCAACGCACTCTCGTCGGCGATCAGAAAATCGAGAATGGCCGCGAGGTGGTTGCGCGGCAGCGGCCGCTGCCGCAGGTCGGCGGACGACAGGCCGGTGCGCGCCAGGAAACGCTTCAGCTCGCGTTGATCGTTACTGACGAACCCAAGCGCCCGAACGGCCACGGCTTCGCCGTGATCAAGGCCGCCCATCCAGGCGAACTGCGAGGCAAACATCCGGAACCCTCCCTGAAGAGCGGCGGTACTGCTGTATGGAAGCAGGCACCTCCCCCGCTCCCTAACGCACTGTGTTGGCTTGGGTTCCAACGACAGCTGGGGCACTCTACCGGCAGGTCCTTTTGCGGGTTATCGGGGGCAACCCGGAGATCGGCACTGGAATCCACCTAATCCCCGGGGAGTACCTCTTCGCGGTGTCGCTACAGGCGGAGGGCCACTGCAAATTCGCCACTAGGGGCTGACAAATTCGGAAATGCGAGCGCCGGCCTCATCCTGCGCGCCATATAAATGTCACGTCGGACCGAACGCTTCATGCTCGCAGGCTGCCCCGCCTTATGGTCATTTGAACCCACAATTCTCCTGCCAAGCTCAGTATTTTCCCCGCTATCGGGATCAGCCGCCGCCGTCTACCGTTCCTCACAGGTCATCCAACCGTGGTGCGCGGTGTTCTGGTTCTACTCTGTTCGCCACCGTACGGCTGTCGACGATCTCCGAGACGCAGCTTGACCCTCTCCAGTGTGAAGCTGCAAGACTGCGCGACGTGCCCATTCCGGGCACGTCGCGCCTTTTTATCCGTCTCGATTTTCTAAGCCTGTTGGGCGGCGGAACGCCGCCGGGCAAGCAGCCGGCCCAGGCGTGCGGGCAGCCGGGCAACCCAGAACATGGCATCGGCGATCAGCCCGCCGAGCATCAGCGAGCGCTCGGCGCGCGCCAGCTGTTCCATCTGGTAGGGCGACAGACGCCGCGGATATCCAGGCTCGGAGGATCACCGAAAAAGGCCCGGTGAAGATAGTCATGAGACCGCATGAGCAGCTCCCTTCACGCAGCCTTCGATGACAGCGAGGCTGCAAATTCATCATCGCACGGTTGCAGCGCACGCAGTCGTTTCCAGCGGCATGTGCTTCAGTAAATGCCTGCGCGCTGCCCAGCGGCGTACGTCAACCGCCTTTGCGTAACACGGCCGTCATCATCTCGATGACCCGCTGCGTCGTCTGGCCCGAAGGATCGGCCGTCGGGCTGTGCTCCATCAGGTCGAACGAGCCGACCAGGCCGGTCTGCAGCGCGGCGCTCAGGGCTGCCGTGGTCTCCGCGAAGTTCGTGCCGTCCGCCTCGGGCAGGCCAACCCCGGGCGCCTCCCCGGGATCAAGGACATCGAGATCGAAACTCACGTGGACATGCGCCCCGACATGCACAGCCTCGGCGAGCGCCTGCTTGGCCAGTTTCGCCATGCCCTGCCGGCGGATCTCGTCCATGGTGAACACCCGCAGGCCGCGCCCCGCCACCCGCGGCACCTCGAGCGGATCGACGGAGCGAACCCCAATGAGCGCGATGCGCGAGATATCGACGATCGGCCGGCCATGGCCGAGGGCGAGCAGCGACGGATGTCCCTCGCCGGAGATGATGGCGACCGGCATGCCGTAGACACAGCCGCTGGGCGAGGATTGGGGCGTGTTGAAGTCGGCATGGGCATCGAACCACAGGACGAAAAGCGGCCGGCCCTGTCGGGCGCAATGCTGCGCTACCGCCGCGATCGAGCCGATGGCCAGCGAATGGTCGCCGCCCAAGAGAAGGGGAAACTGCCCTTTGGCCAGCGCGGCACCGGTCGCCTCGCGCACGGCGCGGCAGGCGGCGACGACGGCATCGAGATTGCGGCAGCCGTCCACGGTGGCGGCCGGAAGATTGGTGAGGCCGGGGACATCGCCGCTCTCGCTAACTTCCCAGCCGCCCTGGCGCAGGGCCCCGGCAAGGCTCGCGCGCAACGCCGCCGGCCCTCCCGCGGAGCCGCGATATCCGGAGCCGAGATCGAACGGTGCTCCGATCAGCGCCAGCGACGAGCATTCGCTCGCCGCCGTTTCGGCTGCTTCGGGCTGCAGATCGGACGGCCGGTGGCGCTCATCCATGAAACCGCCTCCACGACTGACGCGGCTGCATTCGCCGCGACTCCGACAACCGTCTTCTACACAGGTAATCCTGCCTCATGACAATCACAAGGCGGAGCACAAAGGGAGCGCCGTTTTCCCCGCAGTGACGCTTCGTGATAAAACGCCACAAGGCTGACGGAAGGCGTTCCCATGGCACAACAGTCACCGCGGATCGCACTGGCCCTGCAGGGCGGCGGCGCCCATGGCGCCTTCACCTGGGGCGTGCTCGACCGTCTGCTCGAGGAAGTGGCGGCTGACCGCCTGAAGATCACGGCCGTCAGTGGCGCCAGTGCCGGGGCACTGAATGCGGCCACGCTCGGCGCCGGCCTGGCGCACAGCCCAGAAGTGGCGCGCACCGATCTGCGTGCGCTGTGGCAGACCATCGACCGGCGCGCCAATGCGTTCTCCGTGCCTGCACCGACTTCATGGTTGCCCGGCACGCTCCCGACGCCGTTCAATATCGACTGGACGCCCGGCGCCTTCTGGCGCGAGGTCTGGCGCCTCGTCTATTCGCCTTACGACATGTGGTGGTATGACAACCCGCTGAAGGGCATCGTTTCCGGGTCGATCGATTTCGCCGCCCTCAATGACACCAGCCGGGCTCCGCCGGTCTATATCAGCGCCACCGAGGTACGCGACACGCGTCGTGACATCTTCACGCAACCGGACCTTTCCGTAGACCACATCCTCGCCTCGGCCTGCATCCCGGAGATATTCCGCGCCATCGAGATCGGCAGCAACGTCTATTGGGACGGCGGGTTCCTGGGCAATCCGCCGCTCGAGCCGCTCTTCGATCATGCGGACGATCTGGTCGTTGTCTGGATCAATCCCCTGCATCGGCCAGGGGGCGCGCCCCAGAGTGCCCGTGACATCCTCGACCGCCTCAACGAGATCACCTTCAACATCTCTCTGGTGGCCGAGCTGCGCGGCATCGACCTGATCAATCGCCTGATCGCGGCGGGCACGCTCATCGATCCGCGCTATCGGCCGATCCGCGTCCACTTCATCCAGGACGAAGGGGCGTTGAGCGGCCTGGGTCTCGCCTCAAAGGCCACGCCGCCGCCCGGCCTGATCGACGAGCTTCACCGTGTCGGCCGGGCCGCCGCCGACAGCTGGGTCACCGGCGATCTGCCGGCACTCCACCAGCGCTCGGCAGCCGAGACCGGACGTGAAATGTTCGATCGGCTGATCGGCCGGATTCGCTACCGCGACAAGCCGGCGGCGCCTCCCGGCCGCGACACTCCGCCCATCACCCGACGGAACCATTGATGACCGTACGCTTCTCTCCCCTTGTCGACCGTATCGCCGGACGCGGCTCCAGCGCCTGGCGCATCCATTTTGAGGCCGTCCAGCGGCGGGACAAGGACGGCCAGGACGTCATCCTGCTGACCGTGGGCGATCCCGACCAGTCGCCGCCCGCGGCGATGGTCGAGGCCCTGGTGACATCGCTGCGCCAGGGCCACACCGGCTACGCCGCCATCGTTGGCCCGATGCCGCTGCGTGAGGCGGTTGCGGCGCGGGTCACGGCGCGCACCGGCACGCCGTGCACGGCGGAGAACGTGGTCATCGTGCCCGGCGCCCAGGCTGGCCTCTACTGCGCCCTGCAATGCCTGGCTGGGCCCGACGACGAGGTGCTGGTGGCCGAACCGCTCTACGCCACCTACGAGGCCGTAGTCGGGGCCTGCGGAGCGACGCTGGTCACCGTAGCGCTGCGGCCGGAGAAAAATTTCCACCCTGATCTCGAGGCTCTCGCCGCGGCGATCACCCCGCGCACGCGCGTGCTGTGGATCAACAGCCCGCACAATCCGACCGGTGCGGTGCTCGACCGCCGCGAGATCGAGGTGATTGCCGAACTCTGCCACCGGCACGATCTCTGGCTGCTCTCCGACGAGGTCTACGAGGACCTGGCCTTCGCCCGGCCACATGTCAGCCCGCGCGCCCTGCCCGGCATGGCCGAGCGCACCATCGTCGTCTCCAGCCTGTCGAAATCGCACGCCGTGCCCGGTTTCCGCACCGGCTGGATCATCGGCCCGGCGGCGATGACGCCGCACCTGTTCAACCTGATCCTGTGCATGACCTATGGCGGGCCGCCCTTCATCCATGACGGTGCCCTGCCCGCCCTGACGCAGGAACTGCCCGAAGCGGCGACCTTGCGGGCGGACTATCAACGCCGAGCCGCGCTGCTCGGCGGCGTCCTGGCGGCGGCGCGAAACTGCCGGGTCCGCATGCCGGAGGGCGGCATGTTCCTGTTGCTCGATGTACGCCAAACCGGCCTCGGCGCCAGCGACTTCGCGCGCGGGCTGCTCAAGGCCGAGAATGTCGCCCTGCTGCCCGCCGACGGCTTCGGACCCAGCCTCGCGGGCCATCTGCGCGTGTCGCTGACGGCCGCCGATGAGCGGCTGCGCGAGGCAGGCGAGCGCGTGGTGCGCTTCGCCGGGCAGCTCGCCTCGACGAAAGTCTGATTTTAGCCGGCGGCCTGGGGCTCGCCGGGCGGCGTGTCGGGTGTGCCGTTGGCCGGCGACGCCGCCTTGGCGCGCCGCGCGCGCGCCGACTTCTTGGCGCGCAGGCGGCTCTCGCTGAGCTCGCCGGCAGCCTCAAGGATGGGATAGGCGACGCTGGTCAGGTGCGAGTTGATGCGCTTGAGGTCGCGCAGGATGTCGAGATGCAGCGAGCTGGTCTCGATGCTCTCGGCCCGCCCGCTGCGCAGGCGCAGCAGGTGCTTCTCGGTCAGCTCGCGCTCGCGGTCGCGGAACTCGATCTTCTCCGAGAGCAGCTTGCGCGCCATGGTGATGTCGCCGGAGATGAACACGCTCATCGCCAGCTGCAGATGCTCCATCGCCTCGGCGTGCAGGGTGCAGATCTCCTGGAAGCCCTCGGACGAGAAATGCAGGCGGTTCTTGATCTTCTTGACCGCCATCTCCATGAGGTTCTTGTCGATGATGTCGCCGACATGCTCGAGATTGGTGGTGAAGGCGATGATGTCCATCGCCCGCTTGCCGTCGACCTCGCCCAGCGGCTCGCGGCTCACCTGGGTCAGGTAAAGCTTGATCGCCTCGTGCAGCCGGTCGACCACGTCGTCGCGGCGGATGATCTCGGAGGCCAGCCGGCGATCGTCGGTCTGGAAAACGGTTAGCGTGTCGCGCAGCATGCCTTCCAGCACGTCGCCCATGCGCAAGGTCTCGCGGGCCGCGGCGGCGATGGCGAGCGGCGGTGATTCCAGCGCGGCCTGGTCGAGGTAGCGCGGCTTGGCCGGATCCTCGGCGCCGGGCGCGTCGACCACCTTGCGCTCGATCAGCCGGGCGACCGGACCGGTGAAGGGCAGGAAGAACAGCGCCAGCGCCACGTTGAAGGCCAAGTGGAAATTGACCACCATCCGCGCCGCATCGGCATCAAAGGAGGCCAGGGCCCGGGCCACCGGTTCGAGCAACGGCAAGACAACGATGCAGCCAGCCAGCCGAAACACGAGGTTGCCGATCGTCACCCGGCGCGCCGCGGCGTCGCCGTGCCAGGTCGCCGCCAGCGCCGGGAACGCACCGCCCAGATTAGCGCCGACGACCAGGGCCAGGGCCAGCGCCGGCGAGGCCACGCCGATCGAGGCCAGCGACATGACCAACAGGACGACCGCCAGGCTCGAATGGGCCAGCCAGGTCAGGCCGGCGGCGACAAGCACGGCGATCACCCGCTCACCCGCCAGGCCGGCAAACAGCACATCGATCGTCGACGACAGGCGGATCGGGCCCGACGCTTCGACGATCAGGCGCAGGGCCAGCAGCATGAGGCCGAGCCCGACCGCCGTGCGGCCGAGGTCGCGCTGGCGCGTGGTGGTACCGGCCATGAAGGCGACGACGCCAACGAAGATCAGCAGCGGCGAGATCCAATCGACGCGCAGGGACAGGGCCTGGGCGACGAGCGCCGTGCCGACATCGGCACCGAGCATCACCGCTAGCGCCGCGCCGGTGGCCAGCAGGCCGCGCTCGGCAAACGAGGCGGTCATCAGCGCCGTCGCCGTGCTCGATTGCAGGACCGCGGTGACGCCGAGGCCGGCGGCAAAGGCCGACAGGCGGTTACGCAGGCCGCGGCCGATCACGCGACGCAAATCCGCACCGTAGGCGCGCATCACGCCGGTGCGGACCATGCGCAAGCCCCAGAGAAGAAGTGCGACGCCACCGAGCAAGTGGAGAAGAATCGTCGTAGCGGAGATGGCCCTTAACTCCGAGCCGTGGCGCACATCGCGGCGCCGACGTCATCACGGGTGGGTGTCATAAATCTGTAACTGACTCATAATGAGCCAGCGCCTTGCCAATGCAAGGATAAATCGCAGTTCGTTAACGGAGTCTTGAGGGCCCGGTTCCGGCCGGGCCCTCTCTCGCCGCGCCCCGGACGGCGCGCTATGCTGTGGCTTGCGAGTCCCGCCAACGGGGCCGCGAAGACGGGGGAGGAACCGATGTCAGATGCCGCCGAGCCTCGGCTGCTGTTTCCGCAACTCAAGCCGTTTTACGACAAGGTCGAGCCACTCTCCTGGCTCCTGATTCGCCTCGCGGCGGGCCTGATCATCATTCCGCATGGCTGGCCAAAGTTGATGATGGGCATCCAAGCGACGGCCCAGATGGCCCTCGTGCGTCGCGGCATCGAGCCGGCGATCCCGCTGGCTATCGGCCTGATCACCCTGGAGACCGTCGGCGGCCTGTGCGTGGCGCTCGGCCTATTCACCCGCTTCTGGGCGGCGGCAATCGCCATCGAGATGGCGGTGATCGTCTATCACCATCTCGGCGGCGGCTTCGGCTGGACCAACCGGGGCTACGAGTATCCGCTGATGTGGGGCCTGATCATGCTGGCCATCGCGCTGCGCGGCGGCGGCCCCTACTCCCTCGACCGCCGGCTCGGGCGCGAGCTCTAGTCAGCCCAATCCTAGTCGGACGAGAGTACCCGCCAGGCGGGGAACTGCACGATGGCCGTCGTGCCACGGCCTGGGACGCTATTCAGAGACAGCGTCCCGCCGTGGAGTTCGGCCAGCGAGTTCGTCAGGGTGAGGCCGAGGCCGGTCCCCTCGTAGCGGCGGTCCCAGGCGCCATCGATCTGCTGGAACGGCAACATGGCGGTCGGGATGTCCTCGGGCCGCATGCCGATGCCCTGGTCCGCGACTTCGAGGCACAGCGCGCCGTCAGGCTCCTGCGACGCTCCGAGGGTCACGCTCTGACCGCGCGGCGTGAACTTGATGGCGTTGGACAGCAGGTTGAGCAGGATCTGCTTGAGGCGCGTCGGGTCGGCCCTGAGCGAGAGCGCCGCGGCGAGCGGCCGGCGCTCCAAGCGAACACCCTGCTTCTGCGCCCCATCGCCGACGATCCGCTCGCACAGTGCCAGCAGGTTCTCGACATCGAGATCCTGTTCCTCGAGCCGCAGATGGCCCGCCTCGATCTTGGTCAGGTCGAGAATGTTGTTGATGATATCGAGCAGGTGCTGGCCGCTGGCCCGGATGTCGCGGGCGTAGTCGCGATAGCGTGAATCGCCCATGGGACCGAACAGTTCCATATCGAAGATCTCGGCAAAGCCGATCACCGCGTTGAGCGGCGTGCGCAGCTCGTGGCTCATATTGGCCAGGAAAGCGGACTTGGCCCGGCTCGCTTGCTCGGCTTGGTCCTTGGCCGCGCGCAGATCCTCTTCGGCCCGTTTGCGACGGCTGATGTCCTCGACGGTACCCTCGTAATGGAGCAGCGCCCCGCTGCGGCTGCGGACCTCGCGGCAGCTTTCGGAGATCCAGATGACGGTGCCGTCGCGCCGGTAGACCTGCGATTCGAAGCCGGCAACGGCGCCGTTCTCGCGCATCTGCCGGACGAAATCGTCGCGGCGCCGGGGGTCGACATAGAGCTGCCGGCCGATATCGGTGATCGCCGCCAGCAGCGCCGCCGACGTGTCATAGCCATAGATGCGGGCGAGAGCCGGGTTGGCGGTCAGGTAGTGCCCATCCGGCGTGGTCTGAAAGATGCCCCAGATCGCGTTCTCGACGATGCCGCGATAGAGATGCGCCTGATCCGCCGCCGGTTCACGCGACTCGATAGAGGCAGCTGCCCCGCCCGCTATCGCAATCCCCGCCGTGACCTTACTGCTGGCCATGCCCTCGGTCCCCCAACCGCGATCCCGGACCTTAGACGGGGTGATACGCGCTGTAAATCGCCTATAAAGTCTAATTATTTGATTTTTATACGCTATTTAGAGATTGCCGGACAGAAACGGGGCAGGTTGATGTTTCGTTGGGCATGGCGAATCACATGCAGCGGGCGCATTGCTGCATCGCAGCAATCGAGGCCCTCAGTCGCCCGACGCGCTCTATCCTTATCCGCTCACCGCTGTCACGGGACAGCGATCAGGGAGTCGTCTTCGAGGAATTCATGAGACCGAACAACAAGTTTCGCGGCAACGTCTTCGTCGCCAATCTGCCGCATGGTTACACCGATGAAGAGCTGGCACAGGCTTTCGACGAGCACGGCCTAGTGCTGGGCGCGCATCTGGCGCGCGATCCGATCACCGGCGCAACCAAGGGCTACGGTCTCGTGAACCTGGCGCCCGATCGCGCGGCCGCCGCTGCCGCTGCCGCCCTCAATGGTACCGAGATCGGCGGGCGGCGCATTGAAGCCCGCGTGGCCGATCCCGACATGGCGATCAATCTGCCCCGCCCCCAGCGCGCGGAGACGCCGTTCGAAGCCCCGACGCGCCCGCATTTCCCGGCCAGCGCCGCGCCGGCCCGCCGGCCGGTCGTCGTCGAATACCGGACCCGCCGCTTCTCCTAGATTTTGGCGGTGCGGTTGGTGCGCGCGATCAGCACCACCGCCAGTGTCACGCACAGGCCCGCGGCGATAACAAAGAGCGTCGCCAGGGCATTCACCTGCGGCGACAGGCCGAGCCGCACGCTGGCGAAGACCACCATCGGCAGGGTGGTGGCCCCCGGCCCGGCGGTGAAGCTGGCGATCACCAGGTCATCGAGCGACAGCGTGAAGGCCAGCAGCCAGCCCGCGGCGAGAGCCGGCGCGAGCAGCGGCAGCGTGACGTTGAAAAACGCCCGGGCCGGCGGCGCGCCAAGATCGTGGGCGGCTTCTTCAAGTGCTGGATCGAGGAGCCTGACGCGGGCCTGGACGACCACCGCGACATAGGCGAGCGAGAACGTCGTGTGGGCGATGACAATGGTGGTGAAGCCGCGCTCGCCCGGCCAACCGATGATGTTGTCCAGCGAGACGAAGAGCAGCAGCAGCGACAGGCCGGTGATGACTTCGGGCAGCACGAGCGGCGCCGCGAACAGAAAGCCGAGCAACGCCGCCGCGACGGGCCGGATGCGGAAACCCTTGATCCGGCCGAGCGCCAATCCGCCCAGCCCGCCCAGGATGGTCGCCAGCGTGGCGCTGGCGGCAGCAACCGCGACACTGAGCCCGGCAGCCTCGATGATGCGCTCATTGTTGAGGAGCTCGACGTACCAGCGCGTCGAGAACCCGGCCCAGACGGTCACCAATCGAGACCCGTTGAACGAGAAAACGATCAGCAGCAGCACCGGCAAATAGAGGAACGCGTAGCCGAGTCCCAGCCAGGTGAGCAGCAGAGGCGAGCGCCGGCCTGTCATGGCGCACCCCGGCGCTCGAGTGTCTGGAAGGCGACCATCGGCGCCACCAGCACGGCGAGCAAAGCGATGGCGACGGCCGAGGCGGCGGGCCAGTCCCGGTTGGAGAAGAACTCGGTCCACAGCACCTTGCCGATCATCGGTGAATCAGGCCCACCCAGCAGATCGGGAATGACGAACTCTCCACACGCCGGAATAAAGACGAGCAGCGAACCCGCGATGATGCCGGGACGCGAGAGCGGCAGGGTGACCGACAGGAAAGCCCGGAACGGCCGCGCCCCCAGGTCGTAAGCCGCCTCCACCAGCCCCGAATCGAGCCGTTCGAGCGCCGCGTAGAGCGGCAACACCATGAACGGCAGATACGAGTAGACGATGCCGAGATGCACGGCGAACTCGTTGGCGATGAGCGGCAGCGGTTCGCTGATCAGGCCGAGGCCGATCAGCGCCTCGTTGATCAACCCGGTAGGGCGGAGCAGCACCATCCAGGCGTAGACGCGCACCAGGAAAGACGTCCAGAACGGCAGGATGACCAGCATCAGCAGCAGCAGGCGTGTCTGTTCACCGGCACGCGCGATCGCGTAAGCCATCGGATAGCCGATCACCAGGCAGATCAGCGTCGCAGTCGCCGCGATGCGCGCTGCATTGAAGAAGGCCGCGGCGTAGAGATCGTCGCCGACCAGGACACGGTAGGAATCGGCGGTCCAGTTGCGCGGATCGAGCGGCGAGGCGAAGGGCGGCTGGCCGTCGACGGCCGGCACGAGACTGATGGCCAGCACGATGACCAGCGGTGCGACCAGAAACAGCAGGAGCCAGGCCAGCGGTAGACCGAGGACAAAACGACGCAAGCGGGCTCTCCGTTACCTGACCTTGGGACTGTCCGCGGCCGCCTTATCCGCCAGAGCGGCAAGCTCGTCGGGCGGCGCCAGGGGAAACTCTATACGACAGACGAATCCCGAAGGCTCGAACCGGATATCGGTCGTCCCCTGCAAGCCCCCCGAAAGCTGGCGCAGCAGGCGCATGCCAAAGCCTTCGGTGGCGGGCTTGGACACCGTCGGCCCCCCGCTTTCGACCCAGCTGACGGCCAGCCGCGGGCGGGTTTCCTCCGTCAGCAGGACGCTCCATTCCAGCCGGACCCGGCCCTCGTTCACCGAAAGCGCGCCGTACTTTACCGCGTTGGTCGCCAGCTCGCCGAGCCACAGGGCGAGCGACAGCGCAGTCGGCGGATTGAGTGACACGTCGGGGCCGATCAACTCCACCCGCTCAGACCTCTCGGCGCCGAACGGCGACAACAGCAGGGCCTCGGCCAGGCTGCGCATCGGTGTAGCCTGCCAGCGGTTCTCCGCCAGCAGCTCATGGGCGCGCGAGTAGGCGAAGAGGCGCGCTTCGAAAGCCGGCACGAAAGCCTGGAGCGTGGTCACCGAGCGCGCCGTCTGGCGGGCCATGGCCTGCATGGTGGCCAGCGAGTTCTTGGTCCGGTGGTTGAGCTCGTTGATCAGGATGCGGAACTGCTCGATCGACCGGTGATGCTCGGCTTCCCGCGCCTCCAGCGACGTCGCCAGGGTGTTGAACGCCCGGGCGAGCTGGGCGAACTCGCTGCCCGGCACCTCGCCGACGACACGAGCGTGAAGATCGCCCTCGGTCCAGCGGCGGGCGGCATCGCGCAGGCGCTCGATGGGGCCGACGATGAGGCCGCGACCGATGAACCATGCGGCGAGCAGCGCCAGCACCAAACCGGCGGTGGAGATCACCATGCCCCAGATCAGGACGCCGCGCCCGACCGCGTCGCTGGGCTCGGCAATGCCGACCGCGACAAAGACGTCTCGCGGCGGTACACGCAAAGGAACGTAGCCGACGACGCGCGAAACCCCGTCCAGCGTCTGGCCACCACCGATGGCGGCGGCACCGGCTAGGTCAGCGCGCAGCATGGCCTGCATGTACGCCGGCGCTGACCTCCCTACCCACTGGGAATCGGGCACGCGGCCGATGATCGTCCCCTGCCGATCGACGAGGGTGATCGTCGAATCCTCCGGCAGACCTTTGGCAATGAACTGCTGTTGGAGCCAGTCCAGGCGAAGCGGAGCCACCAGCACGCCGCCCGGCTGCCCGTCAGGGCCGAGAAACCGTAAAGACAGCGGCAGAACCGGCGCGCCCTGCTGCCGCCCGATCGTGAAGGTTCCGACCACCAGGTCGCTGTTGTTCAAGGCCTCGATGAAATAAGACCGATCGGCGATATTGAGATCGGAGTTGAAATCGTCGATCGCGCAGAACGGGCGGCCGTCCTTGCCGATCACCCCTATGCCGTAGAGATAAGGGTACTGACCGCGGAATTCGCGCAGAAGCGTGTTACAGGCCTGGCCGTCCCGATCGCGAACCGCCGGCAGGGCCGCCAGGGTCACCATGACTCCGCGTATGCCCTCGAATATTCGCTCCAGCTCGGTGTTGGCAAACTGGGCGAAATCCAAGGCGATGGCGTGCGCCGTGTGCTCACGGTCGCGCTGCAGCTCGTAGGCTCCATAGAGCTGCGCGACGATCGCCGGAACCACCGCGACGACGACGAGCGCGAACAGACGCACCAGGAGGGACAAACCCGGATCCTCATCGCCACACGGAGCAAAGCCGGAGCATAGCGTAAGGCGCTAGCGGAAGGCAGCAACCCTCCTCGAAAGAATCATCATTCTGTCAGAACGACCCCGGCCTCGGCTGGCCAGGACACCTGCACCGGCGCGCCGCGTGCGGGGCGCGGCGCGCTCTCGCCATGGCGGTTCGGCAGCACGGCGCGCAAGGTCAGGGTGCCGCCGATCTCGATTTCATAACGTGAAACGTCGCCGGCATAGGCGCTCTCACGCACGACGCCCGGCAACCGGTTTGCCTGCTCGCTGGCGTCCAGGGAAAGGTTCTCCGGCCGCACCGCAAGCCAAAGTGGTGTGCCGTCGCCGATGGACCTCTCGTCGCGGGCCCGCAGCGTCACCCCGGGAATGTCCGTGTCGATGCGCAGGAAGGCTCCATCCCGTCCTCCGGCGCGCCCGGCAATGACATTGGCGCGGCCCAGGAAGTCGGCGATGTAGCGCGAGCTCGGGCGCTCGTAGACCTCGCGCGGCGTGCCGACCTGCATGAGCACGCCGTCGCGCATAATCGCCAGGCGATCGGCCAGGCTCATCGCCTCCTCCTGGTCGTGAGTCACGAAGATGAAGGCGATGCCGAGCCGGCGCTGGATGGCGGCGAGTTCGCTGCGCACCTGGTCGCGCAGGCGGCGATCGAGGGCCGCGAGCGGCTCGTCGAGCAGCAGCGCCTTGGGCCGCTTGGCCAGCGCCCGGGCCAGCGCCACGCGCTGCCGCTGGCCGCCGGAAAGCTGGTGCGGCTTGCGCCCGCCCAGCCCCTCGAGCTCGACCAGGGTCAGCATCTCGGCGACGCGGGCCTCGATCTCCGTCCTGGGCAGGCCTTCCTGCTTGAGCCCGAAGGCGATGTTCGAGGCCACGCTGAGATGCGGAAACAGCGCGTAGGATTGAAACACCGTGTTGACCGGCCGCTCCCAGGGCGGCACGGCGGTCATCTCGGCGCCGTCGATGGCGATACTGCCGGCATCCGGCGCTTCGAGACCGGCGATCATCCGCAGTAGCGTCGTCTTGCCGCAGCCCGAGGGGCCGAGCAGCGCGAAGAACTCTCCGGCCCCGATCTCCAGGCTGACATCGGCGACGGCGGCCGTGGCGCCGAAGAAGCGCGAAACGCCGTCGATCCGAATCAGAGTGCTACCCCCGCTCACGGGCCGCACTATAGCGGGGCTTGGTAGCAATCGCCCACGGCGTTCTGACAAAAAAACGAGACGGTCAGTACATCGTACGGATCAGTTTTCCGTCGCGATCAAGGGGCGTGGAGACGACCATCAGCCGCGCCAGGCTGCCGTCCTCGTCGACCAATGGCAGCACAAGCCGTTCCCAGAGGCTCGTATCCTGCGCTCCGACGGGACGGCGGACGGTGTAGACCGGCGCGCGGCGGCGGACGGCGGCGCGACCGACCGCAAGGCTGAACTCAGTGACATAGGCGCTCGCCGGGTGTTCGGAGAGCCGCTTTCCCGTCATGTCGAAGCCGGACACTCTGCCGATCGTGCTGCCAAAGAGCCGGTAGCTGAAATCCTGGCCGCCTTCCAGGACATCGAGGAGCAGCACGTAACCCAGCGCCGGACGCAGATCTACGGGATCCACCTGCTGATAACCCGGCAGGCGGGAGCCTGCGGCCAGAGCCGACCAGTGGGCGAGCGCATGCCGCGGCGGCTCGCTCATCAACTGCTCCTGGCTCGGGTTCCAGATGACGATCGGCGCCTCAGCGCCGTGTTCGGCAAAGACCTCGGCGATTTCGTACAAGTTCTCGCTCAACACCGCCTCGGTCCAGGCGGCGACGCGGATCCAGTCGATCGCTGATGCGGCCGGTGTCAGTCGTTACTCCTCAGTCGCCAGTCCTCAATCGTACGCGCCCATGACATTCTGGTCGAAGTCGATGACCGAGCCGGTCATCATCTCCGAGGCGTCAGAGAGAAGATAGACCGCGGCCGTGGCCACGTCGTGCGGCTTGATCAGCCGTCCGAAGGGCTGCCGGGGCTCCGCCTTCTCCAGCCAGTCCTTGGGATTACCGTCGCGGCCCTGGATCACGTGCTCACCCGGCGTATCGGTCCAGCCGATGTTGAGACCGTTGACCCGGATGCGCGACTTGCGCAGCGCATGCGCCGTGTTCTTGGTCAGGATGACCAACGCGCCTTTCGACGAGGAATAGGCGGTCAGGAACGGCTGTCCGCCATGGCTCGACATCGTGATGATGTTGACGATGCTGGCCGGACGCTTGTCCGCCTTGGCGCGGCGCACGACTTCCTGGGTCAGCAGGAATGGCGCCCGGGCGTTGACCGCGAACAGCCGGTCCCACAGCTCGGCGGTCGTGTCGTCGATCGTGCCGCGGTCGGTGAGGCCGGCGGCGTTGACCAGGCCGTCGACCCGGCCGAACTTCCTGTCGGTCTCGGCGATGATGTTGCGGCACTGCTTCTCGTCGCCCAGCTCGGCAGCGACGAAGATCGTCGGGGTCTTCTTGGAGATATCGGCGGCCACCTTGTCGCCGCGCTCCTTGTTGCGGCCGGTGACGCAGATGCCGGCCGCACCCGCCTCGGCGGCGGCGCGGGCGATCGCCTCGCCGACACCTTGCGTGCCGCCGGTGACGACGACGACCTTGTCCTTGAGCGACAGGCTGATCACTTCGCACCTCCCGTGATCTCGGCCACCTTCACCGGGCGCTTCTGCTTGTGCGAGCGCAGTGACGCCTCGGCGAGGACGAGGGCCATGCGGCCGTCTTCGGCGCCGACCGGCATTTTCCTTTTCTTAGTCACCGCCTCGACGAAGGCCGCGAGCTCGGCCTTGTAGGCCTCGGCATAGCGCTCGAGGAAGAAGTAGAGCGGCTTGTCGGCGCTGACTGCGTCGCCGTTGGCGAGCTCGACCGTGGTTGGCGTCATGTTGCCGGCCATCAGCCGGCCCTTGGCGCCATGGACCTCGATGCGCTGGTCGTAGCCGTAAGAGGCGCGGCGGCTGTTGTTGATGTGGCAGAGCTTGCCCGAGGCCGTGCGCATGACGATCATCGTCGAATCGATGTCGCCCGCCTTGGCCACCGCCTTGTCGACCAGGCAGGAGCCGTAGGCGAAGACCTCTGCCGGCTCCTCACCCAACAGGAAGCGCGCCATGTCGAAGTCATGGATGGTCATGTCGCGGAACTGGCCGCCCGAGACCTTGAGATAGGAGAGCGGCGGCAGGCCGGGATCGCGGCTGGAGATGATGACCTGCTCGACCGCGCCGATATCCCCCTTGGCGATTCGGCTTTGGAGCGCCTTGAAGTTCGGGTCGAAGCGCCGGTTGAAGCCGACGAACATCGGCACGCCGGCCTTCTTCACGGCGGCGAGGCAGGCATCGACGCGCTTGAGCGACAGATCGATCGGCTTCTCGCAGAAGATCGCCTTGCCGGCCTTGGCCGAGGCGATGGCAAGATCGGCATGGGTAACGGTCGAGGAGGCGATGATCACCGCATCCACACCCTTGTCGGCCAGCGCCGTCTTCACGTCGACGACCTTGGCGCCGTGCCTCTTGGCGAGGGCCTTGGCGGCGTCGGTGTTGACGTCGACGACATAGCGGATGGCGGTCCCGCCGCTGGCGGCAAGGTTGGCGGCATGGATCTGGCCGATACGGCCGGCGCCGAACTGGGCAAACGTGAGCATGGGGATTCCTGGCTGAGGCCGCCGGTGAATCCGGCTTGGGGCCTGCTTGTTGGGGCTGTCATAAATCCGTAATGTGCGGCGGCGCGTCAACTGCTAAACAACGCGCCAGCACGCTTATCGCATTATAGGGGAAACGCCCGAATGGCGAGTATCCGCCTGACCGCGGCCGAGGCCACGGTCCGCTTTCTTGCCGCCCAGGAGACCGAGATCGACGGCCGGACGGTACCGCTGTTCGGCGGGGTCTGGGCCATCTTCGGCCATGGCAATGTCGCCGGGCTGGGGCCCGCCCTGCACGGCATCCGCCAGGACCTGCCGACCTTCCGGGCCCATAACGAGCAGGCCATGGCCCATGCCGCCATCGCCTATGCCAAGACCCATGCCCGCCGGCGGATGATGGCCTGCACGACCTCCATCGGCCCCGGCGCGACCAACATGGTGACCGCCGCCGCCGTAGCCCACGTTAACCGTCTGCCGGTGCTGTTCCTGCCCGGGGACGTCTTCGCCAACCGGCGGCCAGACCCGGTGCTGCAGCAGATTGAGGATTTCGCCGACGGCACGATCTCGGCCAACGACTGCTTCCGCCCGGTCTCACGCTACTGGGACCGCATCACCCGGCCGGAACAGCTGCTGGGCGCCCTGCCCGCCACCCTGCGGGTGCTGACCGATCCCGTGGAATGCGGCCCGGTCACCCTAGCCTTCCCGCAGGACGTCCAGGCCGAGAGCCATGACTACCCGGCCGAGTTCTTCCGCCGCCGCGTCCACCGCCTGCGCCGGCCGGAGCCGGACGCCAGGGAGCTGCGCGCGGCTATCAAGGCGCTTAAGGGCGCACGCAAGCCGCTGATCCTGGCCGGTGGTGGCGTCAAGTATTCGCGGGCCGAAACTGCCCTGGCCGAGTTCGCCAGCCGGCGCGGCGTGCCCGTCTGCGAGACCCAGGCCGGCAAGGGCTCGCTCGCCTGGGACCACGCGATGAATGTCGGCTCGATCGGCGTCACCGGCTCGGCCGCGGCCAACGCCCTGGCCGCCGAGGCGGATGTGGTGGTGGTCGCCGGCAGCCGGCTCAGCGATTTCGCCTCGGCCTCGCGTACCGTGTTCCCGAAGGCCGAACTGATCGGCCTCAATGTCGGCGGGTTCGATGCGATCAAGCACGGCGCCCGGCCGCTGGTCGCCGACGCGCGCGCCGGATTGGAGGCGCTGAATGGCGGCTTAGGCGGCTGGAAGGCCAGCAATAGCTGGACGGCCAAGGCCAGGGACCTGACGCGCAAGTGGAACACCGTCGTCGACAAGGTGACGGCGGCCCCGGCGCGCAAGGCCAACACCCTGCCGACCGACGCGCAGGTGTTGGGCGCGGTCAACCGCCAAGCTGGCAAGGACGCCATCGTGGTCTGCGCCGCCGGCGGCCTGCCCGGCGAGCTGCACAAGCTGTGGCGGGCCCCCGACGCCGCCGGCTATCACCTCGAATACGGCTATTCCTGCATGGGCTATGAGATCGCCGGCGGGCTGGGCGTGAAGCTGGCGGCCCCCGAGCGCGAGGTCATCGTCCTGGTCGGCGACGGCAGCTACCTGATGATGAACTCGGAGATCGCCACCTCGGTGGCGCTCGATGCCCGGCTGACCATCGTGCTTTTAGACAATCGCGGCTTTGGCTGCATCAACCGCCTGCAGAAGGGCACGGGCGGCGAGCCCTTCAACAACCTGCTCGACGAGGCGGCCCCGCAAGTCGACTTCGCCGCCCATGCCCACGCGCTGGGCGCCGAGGCGGTGAAAGTTGGCTCGATCGCCGAGCTCGAGCCCGCCGTGCGGCGCGCGCGCCAGGGCCGGCGCACCACCGTGATCGTCATCGACACCGATCCTCAGGTCTCGACCGCCGAGGGTGGCACCTGGTGGGACGTGCCGGTGACCGAAGCCCCGCGCTCGGCCGCCCAGCGCAAGGCCCGCAAGGCCTACGAGACCAACCGCCGCCGTCAACGCCTCGGAGTTTGAACCTTTCCCATGTCTGTCCGCATCGGTATCAACCCCCTCACCTGGACCAACGACGACATGCCGGAGCTCGGCGGCGACACGCCGCTCGAGACCTGCCTGAAAGAGGCCAAGCAGGCCGGCTATGCCGGCGTCGAGCTGGGCAACAAGTTCCCGCGCAAGGCGCCGGAGCTGCGGCCGATCCTCGCCCGCCACGATCTCGACCTGGTCTCCGGCTGGTATTCGTCCCGTCTCCTGGAGCGCACGGTCGAGGCGGAGAAGGAGGCGATCGTCCCGCACCTGACGCTGCTCGCCGACATGAACTGCCCGGTGATGGTCTATGCCGAGGTCAGCCGCTGCGTGCATGGCGAGCGCAAGGTGCCGCTGTCCAAGCGCCCGGTGCTGGCCGAGAGCGAGTGGAAGGAGTTCGGCCGCCGCCTGACCGAGATGGGCCGCTACCTCGAGCGCCGGGGCCTGCGCCTCGCCTATCACCACCACATGGGCACGGTGATCGAGACCGAGGCCGAGATCGACCGGCTGATGGCCGAGACCGGGCCCGAGGTCGGCCTGCTGCTCGACACCGGGCACCTGACCTATGCCGGGGGCGATCCCGTCGCCACGGCGCGGCGCCACGCCCAGCGTATCGTCCATGTCCATTGCAAGGACGTGCGGCCCGCCATCCTCAAGGCGGCGCGGGCGCGCGACGCTAGCTTCCTCGATTCGGTGCTCGACGGCGTGTTTACCGTGCCCGGCGACGGCTGCGTCGAATACCGCCAGGTGCTGAAAGAGGTCGCCGAGGCCGGCTACAACGGCTGGCTGGTGGTCGAGGCCGAGCAGGACCCGGCCAAGGCCCACCCCCTGACCTATGCCCGCATGGGCTTCGACAACCTCTCGGCCCTGGCCCGCGGGGCGGGGTTATAGGTCGAAGCACCGACGTGCCCGAAAACCATCGTTTCGCCTCGGATGCGGAGTATCTGCCGGAATTGCGGCGCCTGATTCTTGCAAACGACGTACGCATCGATTTCGACGCTGGGCATCTGCGCGGCATGGACAGCCCGGTGGCGATCGAGGCGGAGGTGATGTGGTGGGCGATGTTTATTCTAGCCGCGACCGGCCTCGCATTCTGGTGGCAAGGCTGGGAGTTTGCGGCTGGAGTCGCGGTCGCCGCCGGTCTCGTCTATGCCACTCTCGGCAGGCGCTGGCTGGCGCGTAACCTGCGCTCGCGTGTCATGGGCAAAGCGCTTGCGGATATTGGTATCTGGCGCAAGCTCTGGCGGCATGGCGGCGTGTCCTTGCATTGCACGGCGGCTGGACCGGCTCCCGCGCTAGAGTGCCGCGCGTCGAACGAGAGCTGGGTACGATTTGTCGAGGCGATTCTTCAATCCAGGCAGGGCACTGCGCTGGGCTCCGAGGACATAGCTGCCGAGCGTTGAGCGGCGCGACTCTCGGCCCTTGCCCGCGGTGCCGGTCTATAAGACTTTAGGAGTGGCCGGTCCTTATCGGTTCAATGCTGACGCCATAGGAGCAGGCGTGGACGCCGACAAACTCATCGCCATCCTGCAGCGTGGCGTCGCAATGCATCGCGATGGGAAAACCGTCGAAGCGGCGGCGGCCTACGCAGAGGCGTTGCGGATCAGCCCTGGCAATCCGGATGCCCTCAACCTGCTGGGCGTCGCCAAGGGCGCACTAGGCCTTGCCAGTGAAGCAGCGGCGCTTATACGGCAGGCGATAGCTGCAAGTCCGTCGAACGCAGCTTATTACGTCAATCTCGGCAAAGCTCTTGCTGACGGCGGCGATCTCGATGGGGCTACGGCGGCTTATCAACAAGCGGCGCAACTGGCACCTGAAAACCCTCTCGTTGCCTACAATCTCGGCGTCACGCTGAAGGAAGCCGGCAGCCTCGGTGATGCCGTCTCGGCACTCCGGCGCGCCACGGAGCTTGATCGAGGCTTTGTCGAGGCGTGGTTCGCGCTAGGCACGACCTGTCGGGCCAACGAGGACGTCGCGGCGGCGATCGAAGCTTATCGTCACCTGCTTTCTCTTGAGCCCCGCCATACGCGCGCTGCCTTCAATCTAGCAAACGCGCTGCGCGATGCCGGCAACGTTGACGCCGCTATAGTAACCTACAATCAGGTCATAGCCCTTGATCCGGCCAATGCCGGAGCCCACGTGAACCTAGCCAACCTTCTTCTTGCCGCGGGGCGGATCGGCGACGCCCTGACCGAATACCGGCGCGCGTTGACCATCGATCCCACCCTCGCAATCGCACACAGCAATTTGATCTTCGCTCTCGACCACGATGCGACAGCAACAGTCACAGAACAGCAGGCTGAGCGCACCCGATGGTTCGAGCGCCACGGGCGTGGCCTGGCGATGTCCGTGTCGGCGGAGTGCTCGCGCGAGCCGTCGCGCCGACTCCGGCTTGGTTATGTCGGTGATTTCAGGCCGCACTCGGCGTCGCGTTGTTTCGGCCCGATCCTGCGGGCACACGATCGCAATCAGTTCGATGTGGTGTGCTATTCAACCAGCCGCAGCGAACGCGATATCCTACCCGAGCTTCGGGCCGCAGCGTCCACCTGGCACCATGTCACCCCGCTCAGCGACGAGACGCTAGCCGAGCGCATCCGCGCCGATGAAGTGGATATTCTCATCGATCTCTGCGGCCATGCGGAAGGGAATCGCCTGGTTACCTTCGCGCGCAAGCCGGCCCCTATCCAGGTAACCGCCTGGGGTCACGCAACCGGCACGGGCTTGTCCACCATGGACTATTTCTTGGCCGACCCAGTCGCCGTGCCACAATCCGAACGAACTCTATTCGCCGAATCGATTTGGGACCTGCCCTGCGCGATCGTCTGCGATCCGCCGGACAGACTCCCGCCGCTGGTGCCGCGACCGGTCGGATACTCACAACTGACGTTCGGATGTCTCAACCGCGCTTCGAAAATCTCATCTCAGGTCTGGGCCACTTGGGCACGCATTCTCGGCGCAATCCCTGGCTCCCGGCTTCTGCTGAAGGATTGGCAATTCAATCTGCCGGAGCAACGGGACCGGGCGAGCGCTTATCTCCGCCAGTTCGGCGTGTCGCCGGAACGTCTGACCCTGTTGGGCGGGACGACCCATCAGGAGCATCTTTCTGCCTATAACATGATCGATATCGCCCTGGACCCGTTTCCTTTGGGCGGCGGCATCAGCACGGCCGAAGCATTGTGGATGGGCGTTCCCGTGGTGGCCTGCCGCGGCAAGACCGTCGCCGGCCGAATGTCGGCAAGCGTTCTCACCGCTCTTGGCCTCTCTGACTGGATCGCTGAAGACAAAGAACAATATGTCATTCTCGCCCTACGTCGAGCTCGCGACACGGCAGGACTCGCCCGACTATCCGCCGAACTGCGCCAACGCCTGGCCGCTGCGCCGGTCGGCAGCGCGGCGCTCTACACCCGCGCGGTCGAAGCGGCTTACCGTGAGATGTGGCGGCGCTGGTGCGCCAACCCATAGCTCTCTATCGCCATATTTTTGTATAGCGCGACTGGACCGGCTTGCGGTCCGCTGTCGATTGCGCGGTCTTCCTGGCGATGATCACGAAATCATAGATCGCGTTGTCGAGGCCACCATACGACACCGCATCCAGATCACCCGGCCGGTAATCGCGCCCTTCCCAGGGTTCGGTCAAATGCCTGATGGTATGCCGATAGAGCTTCATCGCGGCGATATCGTAGCCGTTCGCCGAGTAGTAGTCGTGAAACAGCGTCGGCGAGAGTTGATAGAACCCGTGATCGATGTAGTTGTTGGACGGCGCGATGTGGATGACATAGCCGCCGATAGCCAGCGAATGAAAGATATTGCGGAATACGGCTGGCACATCGAAGCAATGCTCGGTGGTGCCGGAGTCGATCAACAGATCGTAGGGCTGCCCGAGATGCCGGGACAAACCCTCTTCGTTGAGATCGAAGACGTGCGTCGCGCCTTCGAAGCCACTGGCATCGACGCTATGCGCCTCCTTGAAGCCGAGCCCGGCAAAAAAGAGCTGGTCCGTTATCCAGCCATAGGCGCGAAACGCCTCCGCCGTCGTGAGGTGTTGCCCCGCACCGATCACGCGGTTGATCCGCGCCATGCTGGCCGGCGACCCGACCAGCGCCCCCTTGTCGTCCTTCCGCTGTACGATGTTGTGGCGCACCAGAAGCTCGACGAAGTCGTGCATCGTCAATTGGATATCCTGCCGGCCCAGGGTCAGGCAACGACCCGAAAGGCGCCGAGCAGCGCAAAACTCCGCGATCAGGTCAGCAACAGGCGGGGCAATTCCCAATTCCAACTCCCGGAAGGCCGGATATCTCTGGTGGAGGAGAAGTGAGCTTGAGGCTGAAGTCAACTTGCGATGCGGTACGCGGCACAAGCGCGGCCTATGAGTACCCTTTTTATTTGTGGCGGGTGTGGTTGCATCACGGCGATGCCAAATCACTTCGACATTCCAGCACCTTGCCGCCGGGCGAGCCTCGGATTTCACAAACCAGTTTCACTCGTGATCAAGCCTTAACGATGAAGTTCGAGATGATAGTCGGCTGGGTGTTCTGATGCGTGCCGCTACCGCCTGCACTGCTTGTGAACACCCCTGCGAAAGCCTGAGTGTTTGGCGGCTCATTGTATGTGCCATCAGTCATAAGTGTCAGCGCACTCTGAGCAGTGCTAGTGCCCTTTACGATGCTGTGACTATGTGAGGGCATTTCCGTCATAGACAGCGTATGCGTCTGGCTCCCCCCGCTCGCCCCCAGCGTCGTGCCTGCAACCCCCGCCCCGCCCACCGTCAGCCGGTTCGCCGCGCTCGCCCCGCCCATGTCGTCCTTGCCGGCCTTCACCCGGCCGCGGTCGTCGCGCACGTTGAAGGTCGTGCTGCCGTCCCCGGCGCCGTAGGTCGTGCCCCATTCGTCGAACAGGCCGCGATAGTCGGTGCGGCTCAGCGCCTGGGCGTTGAGCCAGGCGAAGCCGCCTTCCGGCAGGGTGTTGCTGCCCCACTCGATCACCTGGCCGACCCTGCCGCTCGGCCGCTTGCTCACCGCCCAGGCGCCGGAGGCCGTGCGGGTGACCTCGACCTCCTCCCGGCCCGGCACACGCAGGCTCGTCTGCCCGTCGATCGTATCGCTCGCGGCGCGCAGGAGCCGCACCCCCTTCCCGTCCGTCTGGTTCTTCACCCGGACAAAGAAGCCGTCGGCCACGGACGAGGCGGCCGGCAGGGTGCAGTCCGCCGAGGCGCCGGCGGGCGTCACGACGTAGAGCACGTTGCTGGCGGCATTGCCGGCGGTGAAGTCGGCGGTCTGGGCTGAGACGGCCGGGCTGACCGCGACCAGCGCGAGCACATCGGCGGCCAGCGCCACCTTGATCGCATCGCCGTCGCTGGTGTCGCCGAGCAGGATCTTGTCGCCCGACGCCGGCGTTACCGAACCAAGGGTCGATGGAGCGAGGCGGATCGTGCTGCCGTCGATGGCGATGCCGTCATCGGCGACCAGGACCTGCCCGCTGACCGTCGCGGCCTCCGGATCTCCCGTCGCCGCATTGAAGCCGAGGATCTTGCCCTTGCGCGTGTCCCGGGCCGGCAGGGCGGCGATGGCGGTCGCGTCGGCCAGCGGCTGGCGCAGGGAGCGCAGGCTGGCATCGATGAGCTGCTGGACCAGCACGGTGAGGCGGTCGAGCGCCTTCTCGTTCTCCTCGGCGGGAAAGCTGCCGAGCGCGACAAGGTCGAGCCCCTGGGTCGCTGGCACGTCGCGCACCAGCACGACCGGGGCCTCATCGGCCGGGGCGACGGCGAACAGGACCTGGCCGCCGCCGGGCTGGCCAATCCCGGTCAGCGTGTAATCGCTGCCCAGGCTCTTCAGCCCATCGGCCACGTAGACCTTGAGGTCCGCCGCGGCGAAGATCCGGTTGTCATAGGTGAAGGAGACGCTCTCCCCGTCGCCGGCGTAGGCCCAGCGGTTGGTGGTCGACGAGACGGTCATGCAAGCCTCCAGCGGATTTTCACGCCAGGAGATATGGCCGACTATCCATTTCGTCTAGAGGTCATTTTGTCTATAGACATTTGTAGACTTGCCCGGGTGGCAAGCGGAGCCCGTTTACCGGTGAACCGGGGTTGGGTAACCGGCTGCACCCCGGCCTGTGACGGAAGCGGGACCATATCCACATTTTCCTGTCACATAGCCCTTATGGCCCGGCCGGCGGCCCGTCACTTTCGGGTAAGGTGGCTCCAGGCACTCACCCTGGAGGGGCAGAATGCAACGCGAACCGCACCGAACCATGACCGCGCTGATGGGTGAGAACACCGGCGACCCGGGAGAGGACGCCTTCGGCCGCATCGTCAAGAATGCGATCCGCAACGGCCGCCTGACCGCGGCCGAGATCCTTGAGCTGCGCTCCGTGATCGCGGCGGCCTTCCAGCTCGATCCGCTCGACGACGCACCGGCCAGCGACACCGACTGGCGGGAGACCAAGGCGGCACCGCCCGTCACGACGCTGCATTAGCCCCGCGCCCCTGGATCCGCCCTCCCTATATCCGCAGGGTGACCAGGCCGAAACGCCAGAGCGATTCGAAAAAGGCGCGGCCGAACTCGCGCGCCTGGCCCGGGGCCGGAAAGACCCGGGCGGCGATCTGGCCGATCGTGGCCCGACCGTCGATTAGGCGGCAGGCGGCGGCCATCTCCGGCCCGAGATGAAAGACGTTGCCCAGCCGCTCGATCGAGAGCGGTGTGGCCGGATGGTCCGGATTCTTCGCAAGGCGCAGCGAGCGTCGGAGATGCGGCACGTAGGCGAAGCAGCGCTCGCCGGAAAAATCGATCGTGTAGCTGGCCCTCGCCCGGTCGGGCCGGCAGGCAATGAAGAAGTGCCGGGCGATATCGGCCGAGAACAGCTCGGCCGCCGACCACAGCTCGGGAAGGGAGAGACGGCCGATCGCCTGGACCGCCCGGCTGTCCGCCGGCAGCCGGGCCCGCGGGTCATAGCGGCCGCTCTCCAGCCAGCCCTGGAAAACCAGGCCCGCCCCAGCGACGAAATCGAGGCAGTCGCGCACCGTGTAGCTGCGCTCGCGCTCGTGCAGGAAGAGATCGACCATGCCGGCGTCGAACTGCGTGTCGCGCGAGCCAAGCGCCGCCTTCACCGGATGCTGGGCCGGCATGCGCTCCAGGAGCTCGCGCGCCAGGGCGATCGAGCGGGGGCTCTGGTCCAGCCCCAGGAGCCTGAACAGCGCCTGCGCCGCCTCGACACCCTGCCGCGCGTGCTTGCCATACAGCATGAGCACGACCACCCCGTCGCGGCGCAGCAGCGGGACAAGCGCCCGCAAGCCGGTGAGCGGATCGGCAAGATGGTGGAGAACACCAGTGGAAATGATGAGATCGAAGTCGCGGCCGAGAGTGCCGGCGGCCTCGATCGGCAGCCGCGCGAGATCGAGATTGTCGAGCCGATGCCTGTCCTTGAGCCGCCGCTCGTGCGCCAGCGAGGCCTCGCTGACGTCGATGCCAGTGACCCGGGCCGTGGGGTTGCCGAAGGCGATGGCTGCGGCCTGGTTGGCGCCGCAGCCGGCCACCAGGATCTCCAGCCCTTCAGGATACTCGCGGTCCGGCCAGTAGAGGCGGTGGTTCACCGACGGGTCGGCCTGCTCGTAACTCTCGCGCGACGCCGCCTCGAGATCCTCGATCGGATTGGGATAGATCCAGCGCTCGTACTGCCGGGCGACGTCGTCCTCCAGCGGATCGGCGGACGGCATGCCGCGGGACAAAGACAGACTCATGGGCGGGCGTCAGGCTAAAGCAACCAACACGGGATACTGTGACAGTCGTCACTCGTATAACGCATATAAATATAGAATCTAATATCGTTTAGCAATTTTACTTATAAAAAATGCGGGTGCTCTGGCCGATGCTATTTGACGACCGATCTGCGATAAGCAGGCCGTTTCAGGCGGAACGGAGGCGGCAATGCCGAAAGCGCGGATCTGGTACCAGAGCTTCGTCCACCCGGTGGAGCAGGCGCCGTATATCGAGCGCCTGCAGCGGCTCCTGGACAGCGTTGCCGCGCCGGACGTGAAATTCGAGGTCCACGGCCTGTCGCCGCCCGACCACCTCTTCCATCCGTTGACCGAATTTCGCTGCGCCGCGCAGACTATCCGCGCGGCGCTCTCGGCAGAGAAGACTGGCTACGACGCCTTCGTCATCGGCCATTTCCAGGAGCCCGGCCTGCTCGAATGCCGCGGCGCGCTCGGCATCCCGGTGATCGGGCTGGGCGAGGCGAACCTTCTCGCCGCCTGTGCGATGGGTCGTAAGATCGGGCTGGTGACCATCGACCCACTGTTCATTCCCTGGCACGAACGCCAGGTGGCGGCGCATGGGCTGGGCGAGCGCGTAGTTGGCGTGCGCGCCATCCAGGCCGACCTGCCCGCCTTCATGCGCGCCTTCACCGAGGAGGGCGCCTATGCCGCGACCCGGACCGCGTTCATCGAGCAGGTGCGCCCGCTGGTGAGGGCCGGCGCCGAGGTTCTGATCCCCGCTGGCGGGCTGCCGATGCTGCTCTTCGCGCGCGAGCGACCGTTCACCATCGATGACGCCCTGGTGCTCAGCGGCATCCCGGTAGTCGCCAAGGCGGCCGAGATGGCGCTGTCGCTGCACCGTCTGACCGGCTCGGTGGTCAGCCGGCGCGGCACCTACGCCAAGGCCCCGCCGGCCGCCATCGAGGAGTATCTCGGCAGCCGCTGGTAATCGGCGGACCGCCGCGCCAAGACTAGCCCCGGTAGACTGGCTCCGGCTGGGCAAACCAATTCAGCAGCATGTGATGGGCGATCGCGTAGTTCTTGCCCTGGAAGCTGGCGTGGCTGATGCCCGGCATGACGGCGAAGGTCTTGTCGGGATTGGGCAGCTTGGCGAAGAACTTGACCAGGTCCTCGAAGCTGGCGATGCCGTCCCACTGGCCGCGCATGATGATGGTGGGGGCGGTGATCTTCTCCGGATCGCAGACCGGCAGGTTGGCGCACATGTCGACATAGGTGCCGGTGGGCACGGAGTCGTCAAGCTTGAGGATGGCGTCGGCGAAGGCGTTGATCACCGCCTCGTCGGCCGAGCCGGGGTGGTCGCGGTTGAAGATCGAATGCACGAAGGCGCGGTCGATCGGCCGGCGGTTCTTGGCGCGGAACTCGTCGAGGCGCTTGGCCCGCTGCTCGAGGGTCGGGCTGCCCTCGCCGGTCCACACCATGGCGTCGAGCGCCAGGCGGGAGACGAGATCGGGATTGCGCTGGGCGAACAGGGCGGCGCGCAAGGCGCCCGAGGAGATGCCGTAGGTCAGCAGCTTCCTAGACCCGCGCAGCTTGCGGATATAGGTGGCGGCGGCCAGGCAGTCATCGGCGCCCTGGCTGATCAGGGCCTTGTTGTCGCGACCCTTCTCGGACTTGCCGTAGCCCTCCATGTCGACGCACCAGACGTCGTAGCCGGCCCGGGCCAGCACATCCATGATCGAGGAATCGCTGCGCCCGGGGACCTGCAGATCGAAGGTCGGCGTCGAGGCCATCGACGAGCCGTGGACCAGCAGCACCGTGCCGCGCGTCTTCTTCGGGTCGCCTACCACCTTGTTGAACAGGTAGAGCTTCACCTTCTCGCCGTTGTCGATCTTGTACGTCCAGTGCTCGGTGCCCTTCGGCTTCACCAGGCCGGCGGACTTGGTGGCGGGCTTTTTCGCCGCCTTGCGCGGTGCGGTGCGGCGCAGCGCGGCGCCCTTTTTCTTGGCGGTCTTCTTCCTGGCTTTGGCCATGGTGGTCTCCTGCTGAATTAACCGAACGTGTTCTAGCCGGCCTGGCGGCCGAATACCGTGCACTGACGCGGATCGAACTCTAGCGCGACGGAATCGCCGACGCCAAACAGCACGGTCGGATGGGTCTGGACGCGCAGGCGCGCCTCGTTGGCGCCGGCGACGACGTACTCGTTCATGTTGCCGAGAAAGGTGAGCTCGGCCACGCGCGCGGGCATCGAGGCGCCGTTGCCGCTGCCGGCCGCGCCCAAACGGATATTCTCCGGCCGGATGGCCACGTCCACCGCATCGCCGTGCGCCATGCCCGCCGGCACATCGACCGGCAGCTGCGGTCCGCCGTCGAGAGCCACGCGGCCGCGCGCCTCGCCCGTCCCAACGACGCGCCCCGGCACGAAATTGACCTGGCCCATGAAGTCGGCGACCACCCGGTTGGCGGGTCGCGAGTAGATGTCGCGCGGGCTGCCGTACTGCTGCAGCACGCCCAGATGCATGACCGCGATCTCGTCCGACAGGGCCAGCGCCTCGGACTGGTCGTGGGTGACGTAGACGAAGGTGATGCCGGTGCGGCGCTGGATCTGCTTGAGCTCGCTGCGCATGCGCTCGCGCAGCTTGGCGTCGAGGTTGGAGAGCGGCTCGTCGAGCAGCAGGATGCCCGGCTCGACCACCAGCGAGCGGGCCAGGGCCACGCGCTGCTGCTGGCCGCCGGAGAGCTGGCTGGGCAGCCGGTCCTCGTAGCCCTGCAGGCCGACGAGATCGAGCATGGCCATGACCTTGGTCCTGATCTCCGCCGAGCCCAGGCGGCGGATCATCAGCCCGAAGGAGACGTTCTCGAACACCGTCTTATGCGGCCAGACGGCGTAGTTCTGAAAGACCATGCCCATGCCGCGCTTGTCGGGCGGCGTCACGCCTTCCGGCGAGGAGACCACCGTGCCGTCGACCTGGATCGTGCCGGTGTCGGGCTTCAGGTAGCCGGCGATCAGGCGCAGGGTGGTCGTCTTGCCGCAGCCCGAGGGCCCCAGCAGCGTGACGAAGCGGTTGTCGGCGATGTCGAGCGAGAAGGTCTGCACCGCCGCCAACTGGCCGCCGGCGTAGTGCTTCGACAGATTGTCGATCTGGATGCGCGCCATGCCCTGCTAATCCGATGTTGTGGCGCGCTGGCCGCCCAGCCGGTTGGCGATCAGGATCGCGACGCCGATGATGATCATGTTGATGTTGGCGAGCGCCGAGACCGGCTCGATATAGCCGGTCTCGTAGAGATTGAAGATGGCCACGGCGACGGTGATCGAGCTCGAGCTGAAGAGCAGGATCGAGGCGCTGAGCTCCTGGATCGCCGGCACGAAGACCAGCAGCCAGCCGGCGAACAGGCCTGGCCGGATCAGCGGCAGGGTGATGTGGCGCATGGTCTGCAGCCACGAAGCGCCGAGGATATGGGCACTCTCCTCCAGCGAGGAGTCGACCTGGCGCAAGGAGGCGTTGGCGGCGCGCACGCCCAGCGGGATGTAGCGGCCGGTATAGGCGAGCAGCAGGATGGCGATGGTGCCGTAGAGCGCGAACGGCGTGGCCAGCCAGAACTGGATCAGCGCCACCGCCATGACGATGCCCGGCAAGCCCAAGGGAATAAGAGAAGCATAGTCAAGGAAGCGGCGACCGGTGAGCTGGGTCCGCAGGTCGATCCAGCCGATGATCGCCCCGATCAGCACGGCGAGCGACGCCGCCAGCGCGGCCAGAAGAAGCGAGTTGCCGATGGCGCGCTGGGTCACGTCGTACTGGAACAGCACGAAGCGGTAGTGCTGGAGCGTGACGTTCTCCCACGACCACAAGCCCACCGACTTGATGAACGAGACGCCGATCAGCGAGGCGTACGGAGCGGCGATGGCCACCAGGAACACCACCACGGTGAAGCCGAACATCACCCAGCGGAAGGGCCCGAGGTCGATGAGCTGCGGCCGGCTGCCCTTGCCGCCCAGCGTCACATAGGAGCGCCGCGCCAGATAGCCGCGCTGCAGGAACAGCGCGATCACGGTGATGGCCACGAAGATCAGCGACAGCGCCGAGGCCAGGCCGTATTGCGGCGGATAGTCGAACAACGCGTAGATGCGCGTCGGCAGCGTGTAAATGCGGCCCGGGATGCCGACGATGGCCTGGCTGCCGAACAGCGCGATGGCATTGACGAAGGCCAGCAGGGTGCCCGAGAGCACCGCCGGCGCCACCAGGGGTGCGGTGATCTGCAGCGCCGTGCGCCACTTCCCCGCCCCCAGGATCTGCGCCGACTCCTCGTAGGACGCGTCCACCGATTCGAGCGCACTCGTCGCCAGAAGGTAGACGAAGGGGAAGGTGTGCAGCACCGTGACCACCACCAGCCCGGCCATCGAGAAGATGTTGAAGGTCAGGAAATCGAGCCCGGCGCTGCGCAGGGCGGCGTTGATGAGCCCGGCGTTCGGCCCGAACAGGTTGACGAAGGCGATGGCGGTCAGGAACGGCGGCGTCAGGTACGACAGGCTGGCGGTCAGCCGGATGAAGCCCTTGAAGGGCGTGTTGGTGCGGCTCACCGCCCAGGCCAGCGGCAGGCCGATGAGCAGGCTGAACAGCCCGGTCCACGCCCCGAGCACCAGGGAATTGATCAGCGCCCGGTAATAGAGCGGCCGCTCCATGGCGCGCACGAAATTGCCGACCGAGAAGCCCTCGTCCTCGCTGCTCACGCTGCCGAGGATGAGCGAAGCCAGCGGCAGCACGACCAGCACGATGAGCGAAGCGATGGCCCCGCCCATGACGATGTGCTCTAGGCGGATCCCCCCGGTCTTCGGCCGGGCAAGCGTGGCGGGCGCGGCTATGGTGACCATGCGTCTTCTTACGGAGGGTCACCCCCACCCCACCCTCCCCCGTCGAGGGGGAGGGAGAAGACGGGAATGGCTCGCCTCTTAAAGTCCCCTCCTCCCTTGCGGGGGAGGGTTAGGGTGGGGAGTGCTGCTTCACGCACCGGGACTACTGTCAGTTACTGGAAGATCTCGTTGAAGCGGTCCTTGATCTTCTTCGATTCCTTCTCGATGTAGTCGTAGTCCACGGCGATCAGCTTGAGGGTCGAGAGTTGCGGATTGCCCTCCGGCGGCTGCACGTCGCTGCGCGACGAGTAGATGCCCTCGGCGGGGAACATCTTCTGTACCGCGTCGCTGATCATGAACTCGGCGAACAGCTTCGCCGCGTTGGGGTTCGGGCTCTTGCCGACGATCGCCGTCGGCGAGGGCACGACGAAGGTGCCATCGGCCGGGAAGAGCGTGCGCATCTTGTGGCCGGCCTTGCGGTCATCATAGGCGTACTGGTCGGCACCTTCGGCCGCGATCATGCGCTCGCCGCGCTTCAACATGTCCGAGACCTGCTGGTGCCCCTGCACGATCATCGTGTCGTTCTTGCGCAGCTTCTCGTAGAAGTCCCAGCCGTAGCGCTTGGAGAGCGTGCCGACGACCATCAACTGCAGTGCGGTGAAGCTCGGATCCGGCATCACCAGCTTGCCCTTGTATTTGGGGTTGGTGAGGTCGGTCCACGACTTGGGCATATCGGCCTCGGCGACCTTATCGTCGCGCGCGATCATCACCATCATGTTGAGGCGCTGGGCGATGTACTGCCCCTGCGGATGCTTCGCCTCATCGGGGATCTTGTCGAAGTTCTTGGGCCGGAAGGGAATGAACAGCCCCTTCTTGGCGAAGGCTTCGGAGGCGGCCGGGTCGGACGTGGTCAGCACGTCGACGGCGAAGCGTCCGGCATCGGTTTCCTGGGCGAATCGACGGATGACGGCGGAGCCGCCGGAGCGGAACAGCTCGACGCGGACGCCGTAGGCTTCCTCGAACAGCTTGCCGATTTTCTGCGCCGCCTCGACCGGCGTCGAGGTGTACCAGACGACCTTGCCGTCGCGCTTGGCGGCGGCGGGGTCGGCGGTATCGGGCGTGAAGCCCTGGGCCCCTGCACCGGGGATTAGGGCGAGGCTGGCGGTCGCCAGCGATAGTGTCGCGGCCAAAACAAGGCGGCGCGTCACCGCTTGCACGGTTCCGGTCATGGATCTCCTCCCTTTGCCAGCGCGCCGGTTCCGGCTGCGCGGTTTCCTCGGATCTGAGTATCGGGCCCAACCGCGCTCGTTGGCAAGGCCACGCCGCAAGCCTAAGATATGAGCAGCACCGTCATCCCCGGCGAATAACACCTTATGACGCCTGATAATTCCGCGACGACCCCGGCGACGCCGCGCTCCACCGCCTTCGTTCAGACGCTGATCGGCTCGGGCCATGGCCTCAGCCATTTCTACCAGCTCGCCCTGCCGCCCCTGTTCCCGCTGATCCAGCAGGAATTCGACGTCAGCTACGCGGCCCTCGGCCTGCTCCTGACGCTGTTCGCGGCGACTACCGGCGGCTTCCAGGTCGTCGCCGGCTTCCTGGTCGACAAGATGGGGGCGCGTCCGCTGCTGATCGCCGGCCTGGCGCTGTCCGGCGCGGCCATGGGGTCCATCGGCTTCGTCGACACCTATTGGGCGATGGCCGTGCTGGTGACCATCGCCGGCATCGGCAACGCCGTGTTTCACCCGGCCGACTACGTGATCCTCAACGCCTCGGTGCCGCGCTCCAAGCTCGGCCAGGCCTTCAGCATCCATACCTTCACCGGCAACGTGGGCTTCGTGCTCGCCCCGCCGACGATGATCCTGCTGACCGCGCTTTACGGCTGGCGCATGGCGCTGATCTGCGTCGGCGCGCTCGCCTTCGCGGTCATGATCTTCGTCATCAGCTTCGGCCACGTCCTGCACGACCGTCGCGCGCCCAAGAAAGCCGCCGCCAACGAGGCGCCCGGCGGCAAGACCGGCTGGCGCCTGCTGCTTTCCGGCCCGATCCTCATCATGTTCGCCTTCTACATGATGCTGGCGATGGCCTCGTCGGGACTGCAGAGCTTCCTGGTTACGGCGCTGGTCGAGGTGCACAGCATCACGCTCAACATCGCCAATGTCGTGCTGACGGCGCTGCTGGCGGCCGGCGCGGTCGGCATTCTGCTCGGCGGCCATATCGCCGACCGTACCTCGCGCCACGCCCCCATCGTCTGCGTCCTGCTGCTCGTCTGCGGCGGCCTGTCAGCCATCGCCGGCTACCTGCCGCTGGGCGCGGCGGCGCTGATCGCCTTGTTCAGCCTCGTCGGCTTCCTGCAGGGCACGACGCGTTCGCCGCGCGACATGATGCTGCGCGAGATCACCCCGGACCGCGATGTCGGCAAGGCTTTCGCCTTCGTCACCACCGGCATCAATCTCGGTAGTGCCATCGCGCCCTTCATCTTCGGGCTGATCCTCGACCACGGCGAGCCGCGCTGGATCTTCCTGGCGCTCGGCCTGTTCTTCGTGATGGGTATCGCGACGGTTGGCACGTCGCGCATGTACGCCAAGCCGGCTCCGGTGGCCAGCGCGGCGGCAGACTAGTTCCGCGCCGCCAGCAGCGCCTTCACATGCGCAGCTGAAGAAGCCGCCAGTGCGCCAAGATCGTAGCCGCCCTCGAGCGCCGAGACTATACGGCCCTTGGCATGGGTCTTGGCGACCTCAGCCAGCGCCGCGGTGACCCACTCGTAATCGTCCTCGTGCAGCATCAGGCTGGCCAGCGGATCGTCCTCGTGGGCGTCGAACCCGGCCGAGATGATCACCAGCTCGGGCGCGAACTTGTCGAGCGCCGGCAGGATCTTCGTCTCAAAGGCATCGCGAAACTCCCGGCCGCCGCTGTTGGGGCGCAGCGGCGCGTTGACGATGTTGCCGACCCCGGTCTCCTTTTCGCTGCCCGTGCCGGGATAGAGCGGCCATTGGTGGCTCGAAGCATAGAAGAGGTGCGGGTCGCGCTCGAACATGTGCTGCGTGCCGTTGCCGTGATGGACGTCGAAGTCGATCACCGCCACGCGGCTCAGCCCATGCGCCTGGCGGGCATGCAGCGCGCCGATCGCCACGTTGTTGAACAGGCAGAAGCCCATCGCCTGCATGGCCTCGGCGTGATGGCCTGGCGGGCGCACCGCGCAGAAAGCATTCTTCGCCTTGCCGGTGCACACCGCGTCCACCGCCGCGACCACCGCCCCCGCGGCGCGCAGCGCCGCCTCGCCCGACCCCGGGCTCACCGCGGTATCGCCGTCGAGATGCTGGCGCCCTTGCGGGGGGATGGTGCCCATCACCGCCTCAACATGCGAGGCGGGGTGGACCAGCATCAGATGCTTGTCCTCGGCCCGGGGCGCCAGCAGCCGCTCCAGCTTGATCTCCGCGAGGCCGCTGAGTACCGCTTTCAACCGATCGGGGCGTTCAGGATGGAAGACGCCGGGATCATGGTCGATGCAGGCTTCGTGCGTCAGCAGCAAGGTCGACATGGAACGAGTTCTCCGCCGGGCTCGCGTTACGCAGATATTGTGGCAGGCGGCCTCCCAGCCAACAAGCGGCGCGCGCGGACCGCAGCAGTAAACGCTTGCACCGGTGGCCGGCCGGCGGCAACATCCGGCCCAGGGAACGCCCGTGCGGGCGTCATGCATTTCGGGGGATTATCTCGTGTTTCGTCGTCTGGTACTCGTCCTGGGTCTGACCGTCAGCCTGGCCGCGCCGCTGCGCGCCCAACCCCTCGATTTCGATGTCGAGCTCATGCTGGCGCAGGCGCCGGTTGCCGCGCCTTCGAACTGGGCGCGCGAGCCGGAGACCGGCCGGATCACCGCACTCGCCGTCGGCGCTCTCGCCGGCGTCGTAGCGCTCAACTTCTACATGGGCGGCCTCGCCTATCTGCCGTTCACGGGTGTCGTGGCGACGACCCCGCTCGCCACCGCCGAAAGCATCGTGGCGATCAGCCGCGTCTATGCGGTCGGCGCCGCCGGTGCCGGCGCCCTGATCGGCAACTACATCTACGAGCGCCAGCAGCGGCGACAGGATGCTTCGTACGGCCGCTGAGCGCCGCTAGTCGATCTTCGCGCCTGAATCGCGGATCACCTTCGCCCATTTGGCGATCTCCGCCCGGATGTGATCGCCGAACGCCACGGCACTCGCCGTGGTCACTTCGAACCCCTGCGCCGCGAGCGTACGACGCGACTCTTCCGCCTGTGCCGCCTTCACGGTTTCCTGGCTGAGCCGGGTAACGATATCCACCGGCGTGCCGGCCGGCGCCAGCAACCCGAACCAGGCGTCGGCAACGAAACCGGGGAAGCCCGATTCCACCAGCGTCGGGACACCCGCCTGCGAAGCCAGGCGAGCCGGCGCTGTCACGGCCAGCCCCCGGAGCTTATTGTCCTGCACGTGCGGCAGCACGGTCGGCAGCGTCGCGAACATCACCTGGACCTGCCCGGCGAGAAGGTCCGTGACCGCCGGCGCGCTGCCGCGATAGGGGACGTGGACGATATCGACCCCCGCGGTCGTCTTGAACAGCTCCCCGATCAGGTGGGCCGCCGAGCCATTGCCGGTGGAGCCGTAGTTCAGTTTGCCCGGATTGGCCTTGGCGTGGGCGACCAGTTCCGCCATCGAGCGCACCGGCAGCGAGGGGTGAACCGTGACCATGTTGGTGACCGAGGCGACCAGCGCGACTGGCGCAAAGTCGCGCAAGGTCTGGTACGGCATGTTGGGAAACAGGCTTTCGTTGGTGGCGTGGGTGGCGTTGTTGCCCAGCACCAGCGTGTAGCCGTCAGGCGCGGCCTTGGCCACGAGGTCCGAGCCCAGATTGCCGCTGGCGCCCGGGCGGTTGTCGACGGTTACCGGCTGCCCCAGGGCCTCGCTTAGCCGCTGGGCGATCACCCGCCCCAGGATGTCGGTCGGCCCGCCAGCCGGATACGGCACCACCAGGCGGATGGGCTTGGACGGCCAGGCTTGGGCAGCGGCGGAACTGCCCAGCGGGCCGCTGAAAACGCCGGCCGCCAGACCAGCCACCGCCATCAATCGCGCCGCGCTGCGAAGAAGAACCACGCGTTATCTCCCTAATTTCTATAAATGTTTCGGCAGAGGGGCCAAGGCGTTGGCCGGGCCGCAAGTAGCGGTTTTATCGGACGAAAATCAATCCTTTACGCCGTCGTAGTGCTTTCCCGGGATACTCCCAACCGCTAATATTGTAGCGCAGGGTTGGCCCGACTTGTGCGTGAATACACGGCCATGGTCCGGGCGTTTCGGGGGAGCAAGGAACGAGAATGCGAGTGGTTACGCAAGCGGTCGTGGTTGCCGCTTTGGTGGGCCTCGGCGGCGGGGCCTTTTATGTCTGGAAGGACTGGCAGGCGTCCAGCGCTGCGGCGACGCCTGCGGCGCGCGCGCAAGCTCCGATCCTGGTCGAGGTGATCTCAGCGCGGTCCGGGACCGTGGTCGAGCAGAGTGAGTCGGTCGGCACCGCGCGCGCCAACGAATCCGTGACCATCACCGCCAAGCAGACCGGCAACATCGCCATCATCGGCTTCGAGGAAGGTCAGCGGGTCAACGCCAACCACGTGCTGATCGAGCTCGAGAACAAGGAGCGCCGCGCCGATCTCGACCAGGCGCGCGGCGATCTTGAGCAGGCTCGCGCCGCGCGCGACGAGATCCGCCAGTCCCACGACCGGGCCAAGCAACTGCGCAGCAGCGGAAACGTCACCGAGGCGCGACTTGACCAGCTCGAATCCCAGTTCCGTGCCGCCGACGGCCGCGTGCGCAGCATGGAGGCGCGCTTCCGCTCCGTCGACGCCCGGCTCGACGATGTCCGCCTCTATGCACCCTTCGCCGGCCGCGTCGGCCTCCGCCAGGTCAGCCTTGGCGCCTTGGTCCAGCCGGGAACCACGATCACCACGCTCGACGACACATCGAAGATCAAAATCGATTTCAACGTGCCGGAGATCTTCCTCGGCCGCCTGCGGCCGGATCTCGAAGTGGCGGCGAAGAGCTCGGCTTATCCCGACAAGACCTTCATCGGCCGCGTCACGGCGATCGACACCCGCATCGACCCGGCGACCCGGTCGGTCAAGGTGAATGCCCTGTTCGACAATCCGTTCGAACAGCTCCGGCCTGGCCTGTTCCTCTCCGTCGAGATCGTTCTCGAGCGCCGCGAGGCGGTCCTCGTCGCCGAGGAAGCGGTGCTCGCCGAGGGCACCAAGCATTTCGTCTTCGTGGTGAAGGACAACAAGATCGAGCGGCGCGAGATCAAGCTCAACCAGCGCCTGCCCGGCGAAGTCGAGGTCGCCAGCGGCCTGAAGGCCGATGAGGTCGTCGTGGCCCGCGGCATCCAGCGCGTTCGCCACGGTCAGACCGTGAACCCACAGCCGATCCGCCCCAACAGCTAAGCCTTTTCGCGCCGCCGAGGAACGCCCCCGATGGTCCTGTCCGACGTCTCGATCAAGCGCCCGGTTTTCGCGACCGTCATCAGCCTGATGCTGGTGGTCCTCGGTCTTGCCTCATACCTGAAGCTGCCGGTGCGCGAATACCCGCAGATCGACAAGCCGATCGTCTCGGTCGTCACCGTCTACAAGGGCGCCAGCAACGAAGTCGTCGAAAGCCGCATTACCGAGGCGGTCGAGCGCGCCATCTCCGGCATCGAAGGCATCGTGCGCATCACCTCGACCAGCCGCGAGGAACGCAGCCAGGTGGTCATCGAGTTCCGCCTGACGCGCGATATCGACGCCGCCGCCGCCGACGTTCGTGACCGCATCGGCCGTATCCTGGCGCGTCTGCCGGAAGGCGCCGACCTGCCGATCATCAACAAGGTCGATTCCGACGCCTTCCCCATCCTCTGGTTCTCGCTGAACAGCGACGCCATGAGCGCGATGCAGCTTACCGACTACGCGCGGCGCAACCTGGTTGACCGGCTGGCGATCGTTCCCGGCGTGGCCTCGGTCAATGTCGCCGGCGAGCGGCGCTATTCGATGCGCGTCTGGCTCGACCGCCAGGCGCTGGCCGCGCGCAACCTCACCTCCGACGACGTCGAAAGCGCCGTCAGGCGGCAGAATGTCGAGCTTCCCGGCGGCCGCCTGGAGAGCACCGGCCGCGAGTTCACGGTCAAGACCGACTCGCGCCTGCGCACCGCCGACGAGTTCTCGGCCATCGTCGTGGCCATCCGTGGCGGCTATCCGATCCGCCTGGGCGAGGTGGCCAAGGTGGAGGTCGGCCCGGAGGACGAGCGCAGCGAGATGCGCGCCACCGGGCGGTCCTCGATCGGCATGGGCATCGTGCGCCAGTCGACGGCCAACACGCTCGAGGTCGCCGACGGCGTGAAAGCGGAACTGGCAAACCTGGCGCCGGCTTTCCCCGAGGGGCTGCGCTACACGATCATCTACGACGAGGCCGTGTTCATCCGGCAGTCGCAGTACGAGGTCTACCACGCCTTCGCCATCGGCATGTCTCTGGTGGTGGGCGTCATCTTCCTCTTCCTGCGCTCGGTGCGCGCCACGCTGATTCCGTCGATCGCCATTCCGGTGTCGATCATCGCCACCTTCACCGTGATGTCGGCCTTCGGCTTCTCGATCAACGTCCTCACTCTGCTCGCCTACGTGCTGGCCATTGGCATCGTCGTCGACGACGCCATCGTCGTGCTCGAGAACATCCACCGGCGCATCGAGCTGGGCGAGCCGCCGCTGCTCGCCGCGGTGATGGGCGCGCGGCAGATCGCCTTTGCGGTCATCGCCACCACGCTCACCCTGATCGCCGTGTTCGTGCCGCTCTCCTTCATGGAGGGCAATACAGGCCGGCTGTTCACCGAATTCGGTATCGCGCTGGCCAGCGCCGTCATGTTCTCCGGCCTGGTCGCCCTGACCTTGACGCCGATGCTGTGCTCCAAGCTGCTGACCGACCATGACGGCGACAGCTGGCTGATACGCGTCACCGAACGGGTCTTCGTGGGGATGAACAACGGCTTCCGCGCCATCCTGTCGCGCGCGCTGCGGGCACCCCTGCTGGTGCTGGCCTTGGGCTTCGTGGCCCCGCTGTTTCTGATGTACCTGCTCTTCGTCACGATCCCGAAGGAGTTCGCGCCGGTCGAGGATCGCGGCGCGGTCTTCGTCCAGGTGACCGCGCCCGAGGGCGCCAGCATGGAGTACACGCGCCAGCACGTGAAGCGGATCGAGGAGGTCCTCTATCCCTATATCGAGCAGGGTCAGGCGATGGCCATCATGGCCAACATCGCGCCCGGCTTCCAGCGGCCGGCGCCGGTCAACACTGCGACGATGTCGCTGCGGCTCAAGCCCTGGGACCAGCGGACCAAGAAGCAGCAGGAGATCCATCGCGAGCTCTTCCCCAAGGTCCTGGCCATCCCGGGCGTGCGCGCCACCGCCACCAATCCGGCTTCACTGGGCCTGCGCGGCATCCAGGTGCCGATTCAGTATGTGATCGGCGGCACCGACTACGAGACCCTGCGCGACTGGCGCAATCGCATGCTCGAGCGCATGCGCGAGGACGGCCGCTTCCTCAATCCTGACTCCAACCATCGCGAGAACAAGCCGGAGATGCGCGTGGGCATCGACCGGGCGCGCGCCGCCGATCTCGGCGTGCAGGTCGAGACCATTGCCCGCACGCTGGAGACCATGTTCGGCTCGCGCGAAGTGACGAACTACGTCGAGCGCGGCGAGGAGTACAAGGTGCTGCTCCAGGCGCGCGCCGAGGACCGCAGCAAGCCGCGCGATCTGACCAATATCTTCGTGCGCTCGGCCACGACCCAGCAGCTGATCCCGCTGTCCAATCTCGTGTTTTTCAGCGAGCAGGCCGGGCCGCAGGATCTGACCCGCGTCGACCGCCTGCGCTCGATCACCCTGACCGCGACCCCGGCCCCGGGCTTCACCCTGGCCGAGGCGCTCGACACCATGGACCTGTTCGCCCGCGAACTGCTGCCCACGGAAGTGCGCATCTCCTACGAGGGTCAGAGCCGCGAGTTCAAGGAATCGTCGAAGAGCCTCTACGTCACCTTCGCCCTGGCCCTGCTCGTGGTCTTCCTGGTGCTCGCCGCCCAGTTCGAGAGCTGGATCCACCCGCTGATCATCATGCTGGCCGTGCCGCTGGCCATCACCGGCGGTCTCCTGGCGCTCTGGCTGACCGGCATATCGCTCAACGTCTACAGCCAGATCGGCATGATCCTGCTGGTCGGCCTGATGGCCAAGAACGGCATCCTGATCGTCGAGTTCTCCAACCAGCTGCGCGACGAGGGCAAGACCATCCACGACGCGGTGCTCGAGGCCTCGGTCACGCGCCTGCGCCCGATCCTCATGACCTCGATCGCCACGATCTGCGGCGCCGTGCCGCTGGCCATCGCCGCCGGTGCGGGCGCCGAAAGCCGCGAGGCGATCGGCTGGGTGATCATCGGCGGCGTGGCCGTGGCCACGGTCATGACCCTGGTGGTCATCCCCTGCCTCTATCTGCTGCTGGCGCACTTCACCAAGCCGATCAACACCATCGCCAAGAAGCTGTCGGAGATGCAGGACGCGCGCAGCACGGCGGCCTTGCCAGCCGAGTAAGGGGCCAGGCGAAGTCTAGGCGTCGACCTTCCGGTCCGATCCGGGCGGCAGCGGCGCCTTCACCGGCTCGCAGAATAGGGCGTAGAGGGTCTCCATGACCGCCCCGGCCTCGCGGCCGGCCAGCGAGTAGTAGATCGTCTGGGCGGCCCGTCGGGTGGCCACCAGCCCGTCACGCCGGAGGCGGGCAAGGTGCTGCGAGAGGGCCGACTGGCTGAGGCTGACCAGGGTCTCGAGCTCGCTGACCGACTTCTCGCCCTGCGACAGGTGGCAGAGAATCAGCAGCCGCCGCTCGTTGGCCATGGCCTTGAGAAGCGCGCTGGCCTTGCGGGCGTTGGTTTCCAGGTCGGACGGTTTCATTTGAGCGCCCTACGATAGGAACCCGCCGGAAAGGCGTCAATCGGCGGCCGGGGCGACGGCCAGGGCGGCAGCCGCCTCGGGGGTCTCCGGCCGCTCCCTAGGGGAGATTCGCGTCGCCGGCCGGCGCCCGTGGCGGTATATACTGGGCGGATCATCGTTTGGGGGCACGAAGCATGGTTCGTCTGGCGTTTGCCGTTGTGGCGTTGAGCGTATTGGCGATGGTCGGACCGGCGGCGGCGCAGGCCCCGGGCTCGCCCGGGGACAGCCCGCCGCCCGGCCGCACCCATGCCTCGTCCTACGCCCCGCTGCCCGGCGACCTGCCAGTGACCGTGCGGCCCTGGGACAACTCGGCCGCCAACCTCCGCCTCAAGGCCAACTTCACCGACGCGATGAGCAAGCGCGGCGTGCGCCTGACCGAGACCGGGACGCCGCTGCTGCTCAACTTCGAGACCGAGGTCGAGAGCCTGACCACGCCCGACAGCGGCCCCACCCTGGGCCAGGTCCAGGGCCGCAACCACGACACCCGCGTGCGCATGAATTTCTGGTCGACAACCCAGGACAGCGTGCTGACGGGCCGGCAGGGCAGCCAGGTCGCGAATCTCGGCTCGGTGCGCTACGTGCTGCGCGCGACACTCGACGACCAGCGCAGCGGCCAGCGCCTGTGGCAGGGCGAGGCGAGCTACACCGCCGCCCCGAGCGACGAGACCACGACCTTCGCGCTGATGGTGCCCGTGCTGGTCGACAATCTCGGCCAGACCGTGCGACCGCGCGCCTTCCGCATCGACTGACGCGGCCCCTCTGGGGTGAAGACCATGGCCCGGCCGGCCCTTACCGCGCTGCAGGCCGACCTCACCCAGCTCGACGTCGACGCCATCGTCAACGCCGCCAACCGAAGCCTGCTCGGCGGCGGCGGCGTTGACGGGGCCATCCATCGGGCCGCCGGGCCTGAGCTCCTCGCCGAATGCCGCACCTTGGGCGGCTGCCCCACCGGCGAGGCCCGCATCACCAAGGGCTACCGCCTCAAGGCCCGGCACGTGATCCATACCGTGGGGCCGGTATGGCACGGCGGCGGCAGCGGCGAGGACGCGCTGCTCGAATCCTGCTACCGCAATTCGCTGGCCCTCGCCCATCAGCACGAGCTCAAGACTCTCGCCTTCCCGGCGATCAGCACCGGCATCTACCGCTTCCCCCTGGAGCGGGCGATCGGCATCGCCGTGCGCACCGTGGCGCGCGAGGCCGGCGCGATCGCGGTGACCTTCGCCTGTTTCGGCGACGAGGCGTTCGCCGCCTACCGCCGCGCCTTGGCGGCCTTGCCGTCCTGAGACGCCGCCTTCTGGGATAGAGGGAGGCGCGCCGCCAGCGCGTCGGCCACCCGCAGGCTGGCCGCCACCCATAGCCGGGTCCGCTCGCGCCCCGTCGAGCGGTCGCTGGCCCAGCGCGCCACCGCCGCCACGAACAGGGTGGTGAGCGCCATCTCCTCGATCTGGCGCCGCGGCGGCGGCGCATCGAGATGGGCCGCCTCGCGCCACCACTGCACGGTGCGCGACAGGCGGAAGACCAGCGCCGCCGCGTGGTGCGGATGACCGGGATAGAGCTTGCCGAGCAGCAGGTCGCGCGTGGCCCGCGGATAGGGCGCCAGGGCGTCGAGCCAAGCCAGCAGTGTGCGCTCGAGCCGGTCTCGGGCCGGCCGGCGGGCGAAGCCCGGCACCGCGCCGGCCGCCAGCATCGCCCGGTCCGCGACCGACAGCCACGCTTCGGCGGCGGCGTCGGCGTCACGGTAGTGGCGGTAGACCTCGTTCAGCGACAGGCCCAGCGCCTCGGCGACCCGGTGCAGGCGCAGCGCGTGCCAGCCGACGGCTTCGGCGTCTTCGAGCACGGCATGGAGGATGCGCCCGGCGGCGTCAGCCGGTTGCGCCGGGTCACGACGGGGGCGGCGTCGTCGGGCCATGGCTGAAACCTAGTCTTCCCGCCGGCCGCTGACCAGCCTGGCGCCCGCCCCAGACCGGCACTGGCCCAGTCTGGCACTGAAAGGGGCCATGCATGATATAAGCGCCGCATGACCGCAGCGGTTGATCTCGACGCGGTGGCCGACCTGCTGAGAAACGTGGCCACCGAGCATATCCTTCCCCGTTTTCGCCACCTCGCCCGCGATGACATACGCGAGAAGGCGCCCGGCAACCTGGTGACCGTGGCCGATGTCGAGGCCGAGCACGCCCTGACGGCGGCGCTGAGCGCCCTCCTGCCCGGCTCGGCCGTGGTCGGTGAAGAGGCCGTGGCCGCCGATACCGCCGTGCTTCAGCGGCTGGAGGCCGGCGCCCCCACCTGGATCATCGATCCGATCGACGGCACGATGAACTTCACCAAGTCGATCGCACGTTTCGCCGTGATGGTGGCGCTGGTCGAAGCCGGCACCATCAAGGCCGGATGGATCCACGACCCCGTGCGCAACGAGACCGGCCTGGTCGAGGCCGGCGGCGGGGCGTGGCTGCGGGCCGGCGACGGCACGCGCCAGCGCCTGCGCCGCCCCGACCCGGCCGCTCTCGATAGTCTGCGCGGCTCCGTGTCCGGGCGGGTCGGCGAGCGCGGCCGCGCGCGCGATATCCTGGAGCGCAGCGGACGCGTGCCGCCGGTGATGCGCATCAACAGCGCCGCGCATGAATACCTCGACCTGGCGCGCGGCCGCCTCGACTACGTCATGTTCGGCCGCACCTGGCCGTGGGATCACGCCGCCGGCGTCCTGCTCTACCGCGAGGCCGGTGGCGAAGTCGCCTATCTCGACGGCACGCAGCCGGCCGAGGCGCCCTACTCGCTGCTCCGCCACACCGGCCCGCTGCTGGCGGCTCCCAGCTCTGCTACCTGGTCGGCCTTGCGTGAGATTTTGATGACCGGCTGATCCAGCGGCCGGCCCTCGCCGGTGCCGCGGGCGGGGCGTATACTTGCCCGCTCTTCGACTCGATTGGAGAGGCGTTGCCCTCGCTTCTGCTCCGCGTTTTGGCCGTTGTCGCGCTCGCCATCGTGGGGGCCGGGAGCATGGCCGCGCCGCTGATCGTCGACCTCGAGCTGGTTCTCGCCGTCGATGTCTCGCGCAGCGTCGACGACGAGGAATACCAGCTGCAGAAGATCGGCTACGCCCAGGCCTTCCAGCATCCCGCCGTGCTCAGCGCCATCCAGGCCAACCCCAACCACCGCATCGCCGTGACCTTGATCGAATGGGCCGGCGCCGATTTCCAGAAGGTCATCGTGCCGTGGACCGTGGTCAGTGACGCCGAGAGCGGCCAGCTCTTCGGCGAGGCCATCCGCCAGGCGCCGCGCAGCTTCTGGGGCTGGACCTCGGTCAGCGGCGCCATCGACTTCTCCGTTCCGCTCTTCGGCCAGCACGAGAGCACGCGCAAGGTGATCGACGTCTCCGGCGACGGGGTGAACAATAGCGGCCGCCCGGCCGCCATGGCCCGGGACGACGCGGTCAAGGCCGGCGTCACCATCAACGGGCTGGTGATCATGAACGATCGCCCGACGCCCGGCTTCGTGGCCCAGCGCGTCCAGCCGCCGCTCGACGATTTCTACCGCGAGAACGTGATCGGTGGGCCGGGCGCCTTTCTCATCGCCATCGACGATTTCGAGAGCTTCGCCCACGCCATCGTCAACAAGCTGATCAAGGAAATCGCCGGCCTGCCCACGGCCCCGGGCCTGTGGGTGGCCGAACTGAAACAGCGGTGACCGACTCTTCCCTGCCGGGTGTGCCCACGGGCTGGACCGGCTATCTCGCCCCTGAAGACCGTCTTGACGAGCTGCTGACCGAGCTCGGCGAGACGATTGCGATTCACGGACACCTGGTTTTCGCCGAAGGGCCGCCGCGGCCAGCGGCCTGGGTGCAGAACGTGTGGTACGAGCCGCGTCGCATCCCCATCCAGTCGATCGGCGATGGCGTGCGCGCCCTCAAATCCATCCAGCGCAACTGGGCGCTTTTCCCGGTGGCCGTGCACGGACGCGCCAAGCTGATCGAGGAGCAGCTGCCGCCGGTGAAGCCCAAGCCCCTGGCCTTTCCTTCCGCACCCCCGTCGGCGCCGCTGGGCTCCTGGACGCTGACCGACGCCAACACGCTGATCGCCGCCGCGCGCTGCAGCAGCCCCTTCCGCCACGGCGAGGTGGTGTTCGCCGAGAACCGCGAGGCGCCGCCCAACCGGGCCTATCTGAAACTCTGGGATGCCTTCACCGCGCTGGGCGTGCGGCCCGCGCCGGGTGAGTTATGCCTCGACCTCGGCGCCAGTCCCGGCGGCTGGAGCTGGGTGCTGCACGAGACCGGGGCGCGCGTCATCGCGGTCGACAAGGCGCCGCTCGATCCCCGCATCACGGCCCTGCCGCGGCTGGAGTTCCGGCAGGAGAGCGCCTTCGGTCTGTCGCCCGACGCTGTCGAGCCCGTCGACTGGCTGTGCTCGGATGTCGTCTGCTACCCGGCCCGCCTGCTCACTCTCGTGCGGCGCTGGCTCGAGTCCGGCCGCGCCAGGCGGTTCGTCTGCACCCTGAAGTTCCAGGGCGAGACCGATCACGCCACGGCGCGCGAATTCGCCGCGATCCCGGGATCGCGCCTGATGCATCTCTTCCACAACAAGCATGAGTTGACCTGGATCAAACTGTAGGATTTTCTAACCGCATGACCGCCTGGAAGAACGACTACATCGCCCAATGCCAGCGCCCGGCGAGCGGGGCCCTGGTGCTCGACCACATCGCGCATTTCGTGCCTGACGGCGAGGCCGCCGCGAAAGCGCTCGAGCTGTTCGGGTTCACCGTCACGCCGTTCTCCGCACAGAGCCACAGACCGACGCCGGAGGCGCCACTGACGCCGGCGGGGACCGGCAATCGCTGCGTCATGCTGCGCCGCGGCTATCTCGAGATCCTCACGCCGACCGGCCAGACGCCGATCGCCGACCAGCTCCGCCAGTCGATCCAGCGCTATACCGGCATCCACCTGATTGCCCTGGGCACCAGCGATCCCGAGGCCGATCGCGCCCGGCTCGACAAAGCCGGTTTCGCGCCGTTGCCGACCTTGGCCCTGGAGCGGCCGATCGGCACGCCCGACGGCGACCAGACGGCACGCTTCGCGGTGCAGCGCGTGCCCTCGGGCACGATGCCGGAAGGCCGTGTCCAGTTCGTTCAGCAGATGACGCCGGAGCTGCTGTGGCAGCGGCGCTGGCTCGACCACGCCAACCGCTGCTTCGGCCTGGCCGGCGTGTTCGTCTGCGTGGCCGACCCCCAGGAAGCCGCCGAACGCTACACCCGCTACACCGGTATCCGCGCTGAAGCCCAAGGTGCCGCCCGCCGCCTGGCCACGGCCCGCGGCGATCTTCTGTTCCTCACGCCCGATACGGTGAAGCGCGTTCTAGGAGTGGAGCCGCCCACCCTGCCATGGATCGCCGGCTACGCCCTGGATTGCAGCGACACGGTCATCCCGCGCAGCCGGCTCGAGATGAATGATTTCGAGACGCGTGATCTGGGTCCTGGCCGCTTTGCTGTCACGGCACCGCCAGAGCTCGGCGGGGTCATGGTTTTCGGGCTGATCGGTAAGGCCATCCCCGTTTTCGGCTGATCACAAAAACTTTCCTTGCCGACCTCGATCGGGCGGTTAGGGTTGCCTCATACCGCGACAATGGGGCCGGCATGCCTGATTCGATGATCCACGCGGGGGGTTCCACCGAAGCGCCGCAGCATGCGGCGCAGTATCGCGCCGTGCGCGACACCACCACCGCGCTGGCGGCGCCGCTCAGCGCCGAGGATCAGCAGGTCCAGTCAATGCTGCTGGCCAGCCCGACGAAGTGGCACCTGGCGCACACGACCTGGTTTTTCGAGACCTTCATCCTCCGGGAGCGGGCGGCCGGCTACCGGGTCTTCGATCCGCACTATCACTACCTGTTCAACTCCTATTACGAAGCGCTGGGCGAGCGCGTCCCCCGGCCCGATCGGGGCCTGATCACGCGCCCGGGCCTGGATGAGATTCATCGCTACCGGGAGCATGTCGATAACGCCATGGAGGCCTTGCTGGCCGACGGCGCCAGCGACCGGATCCAGGCGCTGGTCGAGATCGGCTGCCATCACGAGCAGCAGCATCAGGAGCTGATCCTGACGGACATCAAGCATGTCCTGTCGCTGAATCCGCTGGCTCCCGTCTATGCGCCGGCCCCCTCGCCAGTCGCCGCGACAGCGACGCCGAACGGCTGGGCCAGCTTCACGGGCGGGGTGCACGAGATCGGCCACGGCGGCCCAGGTTTCCACTTCGACAACGAAGCCCCCCGCCACCGGGTGTGGGTCGACGACTTCCGCCTCGCCACCCGGCCGGTGACCAACCGCGACTGGCTGGAATTCATCGCCGATGGCGGCTACGCCACGCCAAGTCTGTGGCTGTCGGATGGCTGGCAGACCGTGCAGGCGGAGAAATGGGAAGCCCCGCTCTACTGGCGCCGTCTCGACGGCGAATGGCGGGAGTTCACCATGCATGGGCTGCGCGCCCCGCATCCGGACGCCCCGGTCTGTCACGTCAGCCATTACGAGGCCGACGCCTTTGCCCAATGGGCCGGCAAGCGCCTGCCGCGCGAAGCGGAATGGGAGATCGCCGCCCGCAGCGTTGCCGTCGACGGCCAGTTCCTCGACGATGGCATCATCCACCCCCTGCCTCGCGGTGGTGAAGGCTTGCGGATGTTCGGCGGCGTCTGGGAATGGACCCAGAGCCCCTACACGCCCTATCCCAGCTTCCGCCCCGCCGCGGGGGCGCTGGGCGAATACAACGGCAAGTTCATGTCCAACCAGATGGTCCTGCGCGGCGGATCGTGCGCCACGCCGCGCTCGCATATCCGCGCCACCTACCGCAACTTCTTCCCGCCCTCGGCGCGCTGGCAGTTCAGCGGCCTGCGTCTCGCCGAGTAACAGCCCCCTCACCCTACCCTCTCCCCAAAGGGGAGAGGGGTAAGAATGAAACGCACCTCCTGTCCCCTCCCCCCTTGCGGGGGAGGGCTAGGGTGGGGGGTGTGCCATAAGACGGCTCTCGCGCAACGCTTCGCGTTGCGCTGCCGCCGTGCCGGCGAACCGCAGACGGTTCGCCTACTGCGCGGCGATGATCTTCACCCGGTCGCCGGCTTTCGGCTGCGCGCCGGGCGCCAGGCCGTTGAGCACGCGGAAGCGCGAGGCCGGCAGGTCGGCGATCGGCATCCGCTGCGCCAGGCTCTCAACAGTGTCGCCGGCCTGTACCCGCACGACCCGGATGCGGGGCGGCTGGGCGCTCTGCGCCTCGCGCTCGGTCAGCCGGCGGAAGGAATAGGTGGCGCGCCGGTAAGGCTCGCTGAGCTGGGCGGTGTCGGCTCTCTTCGATAGGAAGGTCAGCCGGTACATGGTCGCGGGATCGATCCGGATCGCCACCATCCGCACGTCGAATGTCCCATCCTGCGTCTGTGCCGCGGCCACGGCGGTGGCCGCCTGCAGGCCGTTGATGGTGATGGCTTCGACGCCGGTGAAGGGATTGTTGTTCATCCGCAGCTTGCGCACATAGTCGGCCGGCGCCAGGCCATCGGCATCGGTGCCTCCGCTTCTGTTGCGCGGCACACGATCGAAGATGATGCGCGCGCCGTTCTGCCCGCGCGCCATGACGTTGACGTCGCTGTTGAACAGGCGGAAGCCGGACGGGACTTCGAAGCGGATGCGCAAACCCGGGTGGATGAATTCGCGGTTGACGATCCAGCCATTGTCGCGATCCCCGCCCCAGCCCATGCCATCGATGATATCCAGGTATTCGTCACGACCGACACGCGCCTGCGCGTTGACCGCGCCCTGCTTGCGGGCTTCCTCGGTGGCGGCGCGCACGCGGTCCAGTGTGCGCGGATGGCTCTGCATGATGCTGAATTCGTCGGCGGCACCCCCCTTGCCGGCAAGCTCCGCCGAGAGCGCGCTTTCGGCCTGCATCTTCGACAGGAAAGAGGCCATGGCGTTGTCATCGAAGCCGGTGCGGTCGAGATAGCGCACGCCCAGCGTATCGGCCTCGAATTCCTGCTCGCGCGAGTATCCCGCCAGGGCCATGCCAGCGCCGGCATTCGCCACCTGGCCGAACGGCCCGCCGAGCAGCACGCCGACCGCCGTCGATAGGATGCTGGCTCCCATCGCGGCGCTGTAGCGCTGCGCCGTGTGGCGCGCCGTGACGTGGCCGATTTCGTGACCGATGACCCCGGCCAGCTCCGCCTCGCTCGAGGCCAGGGCCATGAGCCCGCGCGTCACGTAGACGAACCCGCCGGGCAGCGCGAAGGCATTGACGATGTCGCTGTTGAGGACGGTGAAGGTGAATTTGAGGTCGGCCATCTCGGAGTTCCTGGCCAGACGCTCGCCGAGCTGCTGCACATACTGGCGGATTTTCGGATCCGGATATTCGCCGCCGAATTCCTTCAGGATCTTCGGATGCTCCTCGCGGCCGACCTCCTTCTCCTTGTCCTCCGACATGAAGCCCGTGAAGCTCGACCGGCCGGTCGCGGGATTGGTGCTGCAGCCGCCGACACCCGTGGCGAGCGTCAAGGCGAGCAGCGCGGCCACGACGGGACGCCATGACGGAGGCCGGGAGAAAAAGGCGCGGAAGGGGGTCATCATCCTCGGGTTCCTGGACGGTACGGATTTGACGCTATTTTAAGCCAAGGGCGGAAGCAATATCCCTTTCGTTCCAATGCTTTACCATCACGACTCGCCTGGAAAAGCCCATGAATTCAGTGGATTTTCGGGACCTGGGCAGTGTATAAATACCGTAACAGCCGAGCCAGAAAGGCTCAGGAAAAGTAATGGACCTGGTACCGATCAACGCGTTTGGACGCCCGCTCGTCCAGCCGTCAGTCGCTAATCGCGACACGCTGGGCGTGCGTCCCGTCAACGATCCGCGCGAAGCACAAATTCCCGCCTCGGCCCTGGCGACGCGGAATGCGGCTGACCTGCGCCAGGCCAACGGCCCGCGGCAGTCGTCGAGCAGCGGCGATACGCGCGAGAAAGAGAACGAGGCCGGTGACGTGCGCTCCAAGGCCCGCACCGGCGCACACCATAGCCGCCAGCCGCTCAGCGAAGATGGCGCCGACGCCCCAGGCTCGCAGGTCGATCTGACCGTCTGAGATCACCGTCGCCCTGCCGGTTTTGCCGCCCCGCGCTTGCGGGGTTTTTCATGTCTGCCGCCCGGCTCCTAGAGCCAGGTTCCAGCGAGCGTGAACACCTCACCGCCCAGGCCGAGCTTGAAGCGCGCCACGCCCGGCGCGCGGCGCGTGTCGATGCCGCCCAGATCGAGAGCCTCGACGCCATCCTCCTTGAGCGTCGCGATGCCACGCCACAGCAACAGGGTCTGGGCATCGACATCACGGCCCTGCGGGCCGCTCCAGCCGACGTAGTAGGTCGCCGTAGTGCCGTGGGTGAGGAAGAGCGCGCCCGCCACCCGGTCACTGCCCAGGGCGCCGGTGACGATCGTGACGTCCGATTTACGGGCGCAGGCCGCGGCGAAACCGCGGATCAGCGCCGGCGACGGCGCGCGGAAGCCGCGGTGCCGGCGAAACGCATCGTGACGCTCCAGCAGCCAGTCGAGCGCCCGGCCGGCGCGGGTGATCTGCACCTTGAGCTTCGACCGTTCGGCGCCGCGCAACGCGTTGCGCCATTTCTGATCGAGGCCCGCCTCGATCTTCTCCACGGGACGCCGCAGGTCGAGCCAGACGGATGAGTAGCCGGTGATCATCGGGCGGGCGCCCAGCGCCCGCATGGCCCGGTGGCTGTCCGGCGTGTCGGTCAGCTCCGGCATCCACAGCAGCAAGCGACGCTCCCGCAAGCGGAAGGCGCCCTTGATCGCGGCCCGCCCCTCGCGGCGCTCGCCCTCGCCCGCCGCGGGCAGCCAGAGCGGCCCGCGCAGGATCTCGCAGATCTGCAGGATGCCGAGCATCGGCCGGCGCAGCACCTGCACCAGGCCGATAGGGTCGCCATCCCCGCGCACCAGCGCCCGCTCCACCGCATGTGCCTGGGCCGCCGCGGCCGTGCCGTAGCTCCAGCTCTGCTCCAGCGTCGAGCGCGGGACGGCGAGCATCAGCCGCTCCCATTCGCCCTGCTTCGGCTGCCAGTCGAGCGTGACCCCCACGTCCCTATTCCCTCATCCCCATTCCTGCGGCAGCATAAGCGCCATGCTTGGTCTGCCGTTCCGCCGCTCCACCCCCGTCAAAGGCGTCGTCGCCGAAGGGCCGCGCTTCACCCTCTGGGCGGGGCTCTATTTCTTCGGCTTCGTCGCCGGACCGTTCCTGCTGGCCTGCCTGGCGCTCGATATCGGGTTCTATTTCCTGTTCAAGAACGTCTTCAACAGCTGCTACGGCGTGCTCTGCTTCTTCGAATAGTCTCAGAGGATCTGGCACGCCTCGTCGAAGGGCAGGCGCGGCGAGCGTGGGAACAACCCGGCCGGATCGCCGTAACCCAGGTTGCACAGGAAGTTCGATTTGACCCGACCATCGGGAAAAAACTCGGCGTCGAGCGTGGCGTTGTCGAAGCCGGACATCGGTCCGCAATCGAGTCCGACCGCGCGCGCCGCGATGATCATATAGGCGCCCTGCAGCGTGCCGTTGCGGAAGGCCGTGCTCTGGATCACGTCGGGCTTGCCGGCGAACCAGCCGCGCGCCGACTGGTCGTGCGGAAACAGCCGGGGCAGCAGATCATAGAACTCGGTGTCATAGGCGATGATCGCCGTCGCGGGCGCCGCCATCGTCTTGGCGCGGTTGCCGGCACTCAGGGCGGGCTCCAGGCGTTTCTTGGCTTCAGGGGTACGGATGAACAGGAGGCGGGCCGGCGAGCAGTTGGCGCTGGTGGGCCCCCATTTCATCAGCTCGTAGACCTGGCGCAGGGTCTCGTCGGCCACCGGCCTGGGCAGCCAGGCATTGTGGGTGCGGGCGTTGCGGAATATGACGTCTAGCGCGCGGTCATCCAGCATGGACAGGGGTCCCCGACAAGCCAATGGCAGCACGCCAGTATAGCCGCGCGTCGCGGCAACCGGACAAGGGCCGATGATTCTCGAGGCCCTGGAATGGCTGGCGACGCCCTGCCCGCGCCCCCTGCGCGACATGGGCTATCTCAGCGAGCTGATCGCCATCGGCGCGCGCCATCGGCGCTGCCGCGCCGCCTGGGCGGACCACCTGTCGCGCAGCCGCCAGGCGATCCTCGACGCGGCCGCGCAGGCGCCGAACCGGCGCAAGGCGATCGTGCTCGGCTCCGGCCGGCTGCTCGACGTGCCCCTGGCGGCGCTGGCGGCACAATTCGAATCGGTGACCCTGGTCGACGCCGTGCATCCGCTGGCGGCCCGCTGGCAGGCGCGGCGCCAGGCCAACGTGACGCTGGTCACTCGTGACGTCACCGGGATCATTGACGCCCTGCATCGCTGGCGGCCAGGCGAGCCGCTCCCCGTGCCGCGGTCGCTGGACATGATCCACGCGCCCGATGTCGATCTGGTCGTCTCGCTCAACCTGCTCTCGCAGCTTGGCGTGCTGCCCAGCGAGTGGATCGAGAAACGGGCCGGGCCGGCGGGGCACGCGTCGGCCGAAGCGCTTTCCGCGGCGCTGACCCGCACCCATCTCGACGACCTCGCCCGCTGTGCGGGGCGCGTCTGCCTGATCGGCGATGTCGAGTGGTGGCGGGCGAGCGCCGATGGCACGGTCGCCGAGCGCTCGAGCTCGATCGACGGCATCGAAGCGCCAACCGCCCTGGCCGAATGGATCTGGCCGATGGCGCCGGCGCCCGAAGCCGATCCCCTTCTCAGCGAGTTCCGGCGGGTGATCGTCGCTCGCGATCCGGGGAAATCCGCTCAGGCCGGATAGAGACCGGCGACGCGGGCCTTGTGAAGGCAGAGGGCCTGTATCGTCTCGATGGTCGGCGTCGGCACGTCGACCAGCCTGGCCAGCTCGATGGTCGCGGCGAGGAAGGCGTCGAGCTCCATCGGCCGGTTCTTCTCGAGGTCCTGGAGCATTGACGGCTTGAACTCGCCGAGCTTGGCGCCGAGATCGATACGCGCCTCGATGGTCATGCCGGGATCGAGACCGAACCTGTTGCCAGCGGCGACCGCCTCTTCCATCATCGCCGCGCAGAGCTTGCGCAGGCCGGGATCGCGCGCCATGCCCAAGAGCGTGCCGCCGGTCAGGATGCTGACCGGGCCCATCGACATGTTGCCCAGCAGCTTCATCCACACCGCCTGCTGGATGCGCGGATGGACCTCAGCGCGCAGGCCGGAGCCGGTGATCGCCTGGGCCAGGGCGCGGACGCGCGGGCTTTCGCCGCCGGCCGGCTCGCCGAGGATGAACAGGTCGCCCGAGCTGTGGCGGATCACGCCGGGGGCCGGCACCGAGCAGCCGGCATGTACGACGCAGCCGATGATGCGCCGCGCTTCGAGCCCGCGGGCGAGCGTGCCGTCGGGATCGACGCTGGCCAGGCGGCGGCCGTCATGCGCGCCGCCGAAGCCCTGGAAGAACCACCAGGGGATGCCGTTGAGCGCCGTGACGATGGTGGTCTCGGGGCCGAGCAGCGGGCGGATGGTCTTGGCGACCGACGGCAGGGCCGGCGCCTTGACGCTGACGATGACGTGGTCCTGCGGCCCGAGTTCGACGGTCTCGGCCGAGGCCCGGGGCCGGCTCTTGAGCGTGCGCCCGCCGATCTCCAGGGCGAGGCCGTTGCTCTTGAGCGCCTGGAGATGCGCGCCGCGGGCCACCAGGCTGATCTCGTGCCCGGCTTCGGCCAGCATGGCGCCGAGATAGCCGCCGATCGCCCCCGCCCCGAAGATACAGATACGCATAAGCTTGCCGCCTGCCCGCTGTTGTCGCGACAGCCATAGGGCGCTAGGCTGGCGCGCGTCAAGGATTGGGGTCCCGATGGCGGGCGAAACGATCACTGTTGGCGAGACCTTCTGCGTGGCCGCGCATCCTTATCTGCGCTGGACGGTGGTCGAGGTCGCCGCCGAGCCGGGCGCTGTTCCCCACGTCACGCTGCGCAGCTCGGCCGATCCCGCGGTCCAGCGTGTGGTGGCGCTGCCGGTGCTGCAAAACCCGGCGCGTTTCACCCGTCTCGCCGCCTGAGTGGTTCACGCGGAACAAAAACAATTTGCGGCAAGTTTTATCGATTAAGCCTTTCGGCTTTGACAAAACTTGTCTGCGTCGGCTAAGCACGTTGGGATGATTGAAATAATCCTGCTCCTCACGGCCATTTACTCGGCCAAGGAGGTCGCCAGCGACGACGCGCCGAAGGCGGAAACGCCGGTGATCAGCGCGCCGCTCGAAGCGAGCGAGACAGTCGAAAACAGCATCCCGACGACCAGCGAGATCGCCGAGCCGCCGTCCCGCAGCACGCCGCCGCGCCGCGTTGAATATGTCGTCGACAAGGATCCCGACCTGACGGCCGCGGCGACCTTGGCGGTCGACGAGCACGAGGGCCCCGGCGCCGCCCGCCCCGCCGCCTTCGACCTGCAATTCGTGCGGGCCGAACAACGCTTTAGCAGCCAGGGCAACGACGTGCGCCTGGAGATCCTGCGGCCCGACAGCGACGCCAAACGCCCGGCAATCCTCATCCTGCACGGCGCCTCGGGCATCGGCGACGGCGCCTTCTACAGAAGTGCCGCCGAGGTTTTCGCCGAGCGCGGCTACGTGACCTTCATGCCCCATTACCTGGCCGCCTCTCCGGCGAAGACTGGACCGACGAAAGAACCGACGAGCAAGCCGACGACGAGCCCGAAGAGATCGTCAGCGAGCGCCACGGCGAAAAACCCGCCGAAGACCCCGACCAAGGCTGCCAAGGACCCGACTCCGAACGGCGATGTGCGCGCCGGCTTCGGGGTGCAGGAGAAAATCCTGCTCGACGCCCTGGAGCAGGTCGCCGCCAACCCCTATGTCGACGCCAGCCGCATCGGCGTCTTCGGCATGTCGCTGGGCGGCTTCCACGCCCTCAACCTCTCGGCCCGCGACGCGCGCATCGCCGCCGTGGTCAACATGGCCGGCGCCTTGCGCGGCAACAACATGCCCGAGCGCCTCGCCCCCACCCTGGCGCTGCACGGCGCCAAGGATTCGATCGTGCCGGTGCGCCGCGCCCGCACCCTCGCCCGCGAGCTCAAGGAAGCCGGCATCGCCCACGACCTGGTGATCTACGCCGACCAGGGCCACTTCTTCCGCGGCAAGGCGCGCCACGACGCCTTCCAGCGCTCGGCCACGTTCTTCGGCCAGTATCTCGACCGCCCGGCGACGCCGGTGACGGCGCGCCCCGCTTCAGGCGGCGAGTAGCGCTCTAGCTCTTAGCGTTACTTTTTTACGGAGCGGCTTACGCGAATGCCCGGCATTCGCTTCCGCCGCGGTTCGCGTTCGCGCGTCAGCGCGAACGCTGCATGCGCCTGGACCAGGCGCTCCAGCAGGCTGAGGAGCTGCTCGCGCTCGGCCGCCGTGAAGGGCGCCAGCAGCCTGCGTTGGGCGGCGGCCACCGCCGGCCCGACCGCGGCGAACAGCTTGCGTCCCGCCTCGCTCAGCTCCAGCACCCGCGCCCGCCGGTCGCTCGCCCCCACCCGCCGGTCGATCAGCCCGCGCTCCGCCAGGCGCGAGACGATGCCGCCGGTGGTCGAGGCGTCGAGGCCGATGCGCCGCGCCAGGGTCTGCTGGTCGATCCCCGGCTCGGCCTGCAGAAGTGCGAGCACGCCGTACTGGCCGGGCGTCACGTCGTACGCGGCGCAGGCCTCGACGAACACCGCCACCGAGATCTGGTGGCTGTGGCGCAGCAGGAAGCCCGGCCGGCGGAACAGCGCGGGGAGGGCATCGTCGGAAGATTGGCGGGTCATACCAGCCGCTCAATCGTCATGCCCGCGTCGGCGACACACTTCGTGTGCGCCATGGCGGGCATCCAGACTCTTTTCCGGAAAAGACTGGATTCCCGCCTTCGCGGGAATGACAGATGAGAAGAGGCACGCGGCACTTGTCATTGACATGAACGCGGTTTGACAATCGAGTCAGCCGGCTTTACGTTTCAAACCGATTAATAAGTATACTTAGCATCTGGGTAACAAAGAAGTGCCTTCTTCCTCCAACCGCGTCCTGGTCGTGGGCGCCGGCCCCGTCGGCCTGATCACGGCCCTCGGCCTCGCCTCCAGGGGCGTGCCGGTCACGGTCATCGAGCGCGAACCGGCGCTGACCGAGGACCTGCGCGCCGGCTCCTTCCATCCGCCGACCCTGGAGATGATGGCGCCGCTGGGCATCACCGAGCGCTTCCTGAAGATCGGCATCAAGGTGCCGCGCTGGCAGATCCGCGACCGCCACACCGGCGTGGTCGCCGAGTTCGACCTCGGCCTCTTGGCCGACATCACACCCCACCCCTATCGCTTCCATTGCGAGCAGTTCAAGCTGACGCCGATCGTCTACGACCTGCTGCGCCAGTATCCCCATGCCGAGGTGCGCTTCGCCTGCGGCTTCGAGAGCGCCACGCAGGATGGGAACAAGGTGATCGCCACCGTCACCACGCCCCAGGGCACCGAGACCATCGAGGCCGCCTGGCTGGTGGGCGCCGATGGCGGGCGCAGCAACGTGCGCAAGACCATGGGCGTGGATTTCCCCGGCATGACCTGGCCGGACCGCTTCCTGGTGACCGGCACGCGCTACGACCTGGCGCCGCACGGCTTCACGCCCAACGCCTATATCGCCGATCCCGACTGCTTCTCGGCCATCTTCCAGATGCCCTATGACCGGCCGCCCGGCCTGTGGCGCGTGCTGTTCTCGATCACCGACACCGGCGTCTCGGACGAAGCCCTGATGGCACCCGACAATGTCGAGCGGCTGATGCAGGACCTGGTGCCGCGCAAGGTGCGCTACGACATCGTGCATACCGGCATCTACAAGGTGCACCAGCGCGTGGCCACCACCTTCCGCCAGGGGCGGATGCTGCTGGCCGGCGACGCGGCGCATGTGAACAATCCGCTGGGCGCCATGGGCCTCAACGGCGGCATCCACGATGCCTGCAACCTCTATCCCAAGCTCGCCACGGTGTTCACCGGCGCGGCCGACGCCGCCCTGCTCGACCGCTACGTGCGCCAGCGCCACCTCGCCCAGGTGGAGTTCGTGCAGGAGCTGTCGACCCGCAACAAGAAGCTGCTCGAGGAGCGCGACCCGACGGTGCGGGCCGAGCGGCTCGACGAGGTGCGCCGCATCGCCGCCGACCCGGCGCTGGCGCGCGACTACCTGATCAAGACCTCGATGATCGCCAGCGTGCGGCGGGCGGAGATGGTGGAGTAGCCCCCGCTAGGAAGCCCGTTTCAGATCGCGCTCATCCCGCCATCGGCCATTAGCGTGGCGCCGGTGATATAGGAGGCCTCGTCGCTCGCCAGCCACAGGATCGGCCAGGCGATCTCCTCCGGCTCCGCCCAGCGCCCGAGCAACGAAGTGGTCTGGCGCTCAGTCCTCAGTTTCTCGATGCTCTTGCCCGCCTCAGTGGCGCGCCCCTTGTGAAAGTCGGTCAGCGTCGAGCCGGGGCAGACGGCATTGACTCGCACGCCGTTCGCCGCCTCCTCACAAGCCAGCGTGCGGGTCAAGGCCAGGATGCCGGCCTTGGTCGCGTCGTATAGGCCCATGCCCTTACGGCCTTTCAAGGCATAAGACGAGGAGACGTTGACGATGCTGCCGCTACCGCTCTGGCGCAATGCGGGCAACACCGCGCGGCACCAGGTCGCGGTACCGACCAGGTTCACGCCAAGCATCGCCTGCCACTCGGCCTGCGTTGCCTCGGCCAGAGCGGCGTAGTTGCGCATGGCAGCGTTGTTGACCAGCACGTCCAAGCGCCCGAAGACCTTTGTCGCCTGACGCACGGCCTCGTGAGCCGCTTCCTCCTGCGCAACGTCGGCGGTGAAACCGGTCACCTGCGCGTCCGGCACGGCCTGTTTGACCGCTGCCGCGGTGCGCGTCCATGCCTCCGTCTGTGCGTCGATCAGCAGGACCGCCGCCCCTTCGGCGCAGAACAGGCGCGCGGTCGCCGCGCCGATACCGGCCCCCCCGCCCGTGATGATCGCAGCCTTTCCCTTGAGCCTGTTCATCAACGGATCAGTCGGCCGTGGCGCCAGTCGCCTTGACCACCGTGCCCCAGCGCGGAATCTCCTTCTCGATCCACTTGGTGAACTCGTCCGGCGTCGAGGCCACGACCTGAAACAGAATCTGCTCAAGCTTGCTGGTGATGGCCGGCGACTTGAGGATGCGGACAATCTCCTTGTTGTAACGATCGATGATTGGCTTCGGCGTGCCCCCAACAGTCAGGAAGCCGATCCACGACACCGCTTCGAAATCGGGGAACCCCTGCTCGATCAGGGTCGGCACCTCGGGTGTGCCGGCAAAGCGCGCCCGGCCGCTGACGCCAATGGCCCGGAGCTTGTTGTCCTTCATGAACTCCAGCACGTTGCCCGGCACGAAGAAGGCGGCCTGGATGCGCCCGGCAACCAGATCAGCAACGGCGGGTGGCCCGCCGCGATAGGGCACATGAACGATGTCGATATTGGCCGCCGACTTGAGCATCTCCATGGTCAGATGCGAGGCGCTGCCCACCGCCACCGAGCCGTAGGACATGGCGCCCGGGTTCGCCTTGGCGCGAGCCACCAACTCCGTCACGTTCTTCACCGGCAGGTCGGATGGCACGACGAGGAACTGCGGCACGGACACGGCCAGCGTGATCGGCGCCAAGTCCTTCAGCGGGTCGTAGGGCATGTTCTTGAGCAGAGTGACATTGACGGCGATCGGTCCGTTGTATCCGATGAGCAGCGTGTGGCCGTCAGGCGGCGACTTGGCCACCATGTCGGCGCCGATCGTGCCGCCTGCACCCGGCTTGTTCTCAACGATGACCGGCTGGCCGATTGCCGTGGACAGCTCCGGCGCCACCAGGCGGGCGAGCACGTCGTTGGTGCTACCAACGATAGGGACGATGATGCGGACGACACGGGACGGCGCCCATTCCTGCGCAACCGCCGGCATGACCACGAGCAGGCACAGCACGGTGGCGGCCGCCGCTGCGGCGCGGCGCTTCAGACGATCAAACATGACTTCCTCCCTTGCGACTTTTTCTTCAGAGCGAATGAACCGGCTGGTCCATGGCGTTGTGCAGATGGCTTTTGGCCCAGTCCTGAGGCTTGTCGCCCTTGGGCAGCAGCACGCCAGCAGAGCGGATGGCCTGCTTGTCGGCGGCTATCGCTGGTGGTTCCTCACCCCGCTGCAACGCCTGCATCGCCTGGTTGAGGCGGCTGCGTACCATGACGATGGCGCGATCGGTGGGCAGCAGCTTCTCGCGGTCGAGGTCCTGGATCGGGCCCATGCTTTCCTGCAAGGAAGCGTCCTGGGAGGCGAAGCCGAAGACGCCTGAATAAGCGCGCTTCTCTTTCTGCGCCTGGCGATCGATCAGGTAGTCATTGTCCTTGTTGGCCTTGGGGCGCCAGCTGCCGCCGGGCTCGTACTCGCAGTGGATGCCCTTGCCCTCTTCCATGTGGTGGCGCTCGTCCGGCGTGAGTGCGCGGTCGGGGCGGAAGTTGATGCTCCAAACCCAGCAATTCCCGTCGTCGATGGGCACGAAGGCATGCCCGCCTAGCGGATGCTCCCCGAAGGGCGGGATCAGCGTGTACCAGGGGAAGAGCCACTGGGTAACGCGCCAGTAATAGGAATCCGGCTCGCCGTTGCGCCGGCCGTAGAGAGACAGGCCGAAGGGTGTGTCCTCGACCTCGAAGATCACGTTGCCGTCAGCTTTGATGTACTCGTTGGCCTTGGTGTTGAGATGCATCGGGTCGTCGTCCACCTCGTAGCGGTGGACGTAGCTGACATGCGCAGTATCGATGCCGCCTTCCATGGCCTGCAGGTAATTACATTCCTGCAGCCGCTTGGAGACGAAGACGTGACTATCGGGCAGCGTGCACCATTCGACACCGGGAGGATCGGGCTGCTTGCCCGATGGGCCCATGTAGGCCCAAACGATACCGGCGCGCTCGATGCAGGGATAAGCCTTAAGGCCCATGGTCGCGCAGGCCTTTGGCCACGAGGGCACCTCGACGCACTCTCCATGTCTGTTGAACTTGAGACCATGATAGGAGCAGCGCAGACCGTTCTCCTCGTTGCGGGCGAAGAAGAGCGAGGCGCCGCGATGCGAGCAAAACTCGTCGATCAGCCCAACTTTGCCCTCGCTGTCGCGGAAGGCGATCAGTTTCTCGCCCATGATGGTGACGCGCTTCTGCGGGCCATCCGGCTCGGCGATCTCGGAGGACAAAAGGGTAGGAACCCAATAGCGCCGCAAGAGCGCGCCCATGGGGGTGCCGGGTCCCGTATGCACCAGCGATCTGGCGGTGTTGTTTCGCTTCGGGGCCTCGGAATTCATAGTCCCTTTGTCCATACAGTGATATTATAGTCCACACTATGGACAAGTTGTTCGGCCGTCAAGATCAGGCATCCTCCCGCGGCATCAAGCAGGCGAGTCGCACTCCCGTGGCGAGCAAGCAGAGGAACATCGCTGCCAAGAGCAGCCAAGACAGCGTGCGCGCCGTGGATCGAGCGCTGGAGATCCTGCTTGCCTTCAGCGCCGGCGATCAGGAACTGGCGGTGTCCGACCTGCTGGAGCGCGTCGATCTCAGCCGGCCCACCCTCTATCGACTGCTCGATACCTTGGAGCAGAACCGCTTTCTGATCTCGACTGGCGAGCCTCGACGCTTCCGCCTCGGACCGGCGGTGGCACAGCTCGCCCATGTATGGAATGCCGGCCTCGACATCGCCGCCATTGCCGAACCACTAATGCGCGTTGTATGGGCTGAGACCGACGAGACGGTAGCCCTCTTCCAGCGTGACGGGCTCTACCGCCTCTGCGTTTCGGAAATGGCCAGTCCGCAAGCGCTGAGCTTCAAGCGCGGCATCGGCTATCGCGAAAGCCTGGCGGTAGGGGCGAGCGGCCGGGCCATCCTGGCCTGGATAAATCCGGTTGCCGACGATCTCAAGGCCTATGGATCTCTGAAGACGGATGTCGACAGTTATCTCGCCGAGCTGGCGCGCGTGCGCAAACGTGGTTACGCAGTGAGCCGACACGAACTGCTGCAAGGCGCAGTGGCGGTGGCTGCTCCCTTCTTCAACGGTGCAGGTCAGGTGATGGGCTCACTGGGAGTGTTCGGACCCGATGCCCGGCTGAGTCAAGCCGTGGCTGACCGCTTCGGCGAGCTGCTGGTGCGCCAGGCACAGGAGCTATCCCGGATGCTCGGCGCAAAGGCCTGACTGCGCTGGACGGCGCAGACCGCGCGCTGCACAATCGCGCCTGAACGAGAGTCAGGGCATGAAAAATTTCGTGGCGCCGTTGCCTCCGGCGTATCTTGGAGGAGTGCCGCCTTGCACCCCATCACCTTCACCCCCATCGGCGTCGTGCGCGGCGGCCGCAAGGAGGCCACCAAGGACGGCTGGGGCGGCAATCGCAGTCGCATCGAGCTCGATCCCGCCCGCTTCGGGCCCGAGGCGCTGGCGGGCGTGAAGGCGCTCTCGCATATCGAGGTGCTGTTCTATTTCCACCTGCACGCCGACGAGCCCGTGGAAACCGGCGCCCGCCATCCGCGCGACCGGCTCGATTGGCCCAAGGTCGGCATCTTCGCACAGCGCGGCCGCATGCGGCCGAACCGTCTCGGCCTGTCGACCTGCGCCGTGGTCCGGGTCGACGGCACCGCCATCGAGGTCGAGGGGCTGGATGCGGTGGATGGCACGCCGGTGCTCGACATCAAGCCGGTGTGGAAAGGCAACGAACCGCGCGGGGAGATCCGCGAGCCCGGATGGGCCCGCGAGATCATGGCTAAGTACTGGTAGCCGCCGGCGCGGGTTAGGCCACCTTCTCCCGCAGGTGACCGAACATGGCGTTGCGCGCCTCGTCGTCCATCTCGGTCTTGAACGTGTGCTTGTCCTTGAGCGCCACGGCCCGCTGGGCAGCCGGCCGGGCGCTGATCTCGTCGACCAGGCGCTTGAGGTTCTTGAACTTGTCCCAGGCGCCCTCGCCCAGGACGACCGGCATGAGACGGGCCCAGCCCCAGACATCCATGTCGACGATGGTGTAGGCGTCGCCCAGCATGTATTTCCGCTTGGCGAGGCGCTCGTCCAGGATCTTGAAGTGGCGCTGCGCCTCGAAGGCGTAGCGGTTGATCGCGTAGGGCAGCTTCTCCGGGGCGTAATTCCGGAAATGCACGGACTGGCCGGAGTACGGGCCGACACCGGAGGCCACGAACATCAGCCAGGAGAGCAATTCGCCGCGCTGTTTGGGCGTGTTCTGCGGCAGGAACTTGCCGGTCTTCTCGGCGAGATAGAGCAGGATGGCGTTGCTGTCGAACACGGTCGCCTCGCCATCGACGATGGCCGGCACCTTGGCATTCGGGTTGATCGCCGTGTACTCGGGCTTGTGCTGGTCGCCCTTGCGCGTGTCCACGGGGATCGCCTCGTAGGGAAGCCCGGCCTCTTCCAGGAAGAGCGCGACCTTGGTCGGGTTCGGTGCGCCGCTGTAATAGAACTTCAACATGGTCGGGATCCTCACTATGGGGCCGGAGTTGGGCACCGGCCGGAAATCGTCCTGGCATATTACCGCAACCTGCCGAGAGCCAGAAGGCGCGCGCCTCCAACGGCGCCGCCTGGAAAGCCCGGTGCCTTTTGCTTCCAGTGTCACCCCGGCCAAGCCCGCCCACTCCTGCGTGCGCCTCGCGCGCACGCCAAAGAAGGGGCGGGCGCGAGCCGGGGTCCATGGTACCGGTGGACTCGCGACGGCCGAATACGGCCGCGCGGGATGGACCCCGGATCTCGCTGCGCTCGTCCGGGGTGACGACCAGAAAACGGGGGATGGACGGCGCCGGCCGCGCGCCGCACAATCGCCCTTCGCACACCGAAGGCTGCAGGACGTGGACAGTTTCGATTACGTGATCATCGGCGCCGGCGCCGCCGGCAGCGTTCTCGCCAACCGGCTCACCCAGGACAGCGACGTCACAGTCTGCGTGCTCGAGGCCGGGCCGTCCGACTGGCATCCCTACATCCACCTGCCCGCCGGCTTCATCAAGACCTTCTATAACAAGCGCCTCAACTGGTGCTACTCGCAGGAGCCGGGCCCGTGGACGGCGGGGCGGCGCATCTACGCGCCGCGCGGCAAGACGCTCGGCGGCTCGACCTCGATCAACGGCCATATCTACAACCGCGGCCAGCGCCAGGATTTCGATACCTGGGCGCAGTACGGCAATCGCGGCTGGGGCTACGCCGACGTCCTGCCCTATTTCAAGCGCCTGGAGCGGCGCATCGGCGACGGCGAAGCGGCGTATCGCGGGCGCGAGGGCAGCCTGACGGTGACCGACATGGAGTGGCGCCACCCGCTCTGCGATGCCTTCATCGAGGGCGCGCTGCGCCTGGGCATCCCGCGCAACCCCGATTACAACGGCCTGACCCAGGAAGGCGTGTCGTACGCCCAGCGCACCATCCACAACGGGCGCCGGGTCAGCGCCGCGACGGCCTTCCTGCGCCCGGCCATGAAGCGCGCCAACCTGACCGTGCGCACCGACGCGCATGCGACGTCGATCGTGCTGGAGGGCAAGCGGGCGGTGGGCGTGCTGTACAGCGTCGGCGGGCGCGGCGGCGTGGCGGCGGAGGTGCGGGCGCGCCGCGAGGTGATCCTGGCCGGCGGCACCTATAACTCGCCGCAGCTGCTGCAGCTCTCCGGCATCGGGCCGGCCCCGCTGCTGCAATCGCTCGGCATCACCGTGCGCCACGCGCTGGCCGGGGTCGGCGAGGGCTTGCAGGACCACTACGCGCCGCGCACCGTGGCGCGCGTCCGGAACATCGCCACGATCAACCAGCAGGCGCGCGGCTGGCGGCTGGGGCTCGAGGCGCTCAAATGGGGCATCGCGCGGCGCGGCATCCTGGCGCTGGCCCCCACCCTGGTCTACTGCTTCTGGCACTCCGGCGAGACGGCGGAGAGCTCCGACCTGCAGCTCACCTTCACGCCGGCGAGCTACAAGGAGGGCGAGCAAGGCAAGCTGGAGGACGAGCCCGGCATGACGGTGGCCGCCTGGCAGCAGCGCCCGGAAAGCCGCGGCTATGTGCGCTTGCGCTCGGCCGATCCGTTCGAGGCGCCGATCATCCAGACCAACTACCTGGCCGAGGAGATCGACCGGCGCGTCGTGGTCGCCGGCATGCGCCTGGCGCGCAAGCTGCTGGAATCAGCGCCGCTCGCCCCCTACTACGAGCGCGAGGACTTCCCCGGGCCGGGCGTGCAGACCCACGACGAGTTCCTGGCGGCCGCCGCGCAGCGCGCCCAGACGACCTTCCATCCGGGCTGCAGCAACCGCATGGGCCCGGCCAGCAATCCGCTTTCGGTGGTCGATGACGAGCTGCGGGTGCACGGGCTCGAGGGCCTGCGGGTGGTCGACGCCTCGATCATGCCGCGCATGATCTCGGCCAATCTCAACGCCTCGACCCTGATGATCGCCGACAAGGCGTCGGATCTGATCCGCGGCCGGTCGGCGCCGGAGCCCGCTCCGGTGAGAGAGCAGAACCGCTAGCGGCCCCGTCCCCGTATCCGGGGCGCGCTACTTCGCCGCCTTCTTGGCCTTGGGCTTCATCAGGCCCATGGCGATGAACCGCTCCCGGTTGCTCTCGCGCTCGCGGCGCTTCGCCTTGGCCTTGCCCTTCTTGTGCGCGATCTTCATAGCGGCTCCTGTCGGTCTTGATTCAGAGGTGGGGTTCAGAGGGGCGTATAGATAGCAGACACCCCCCTGCGGTGCGCCAGCGAAAATCGCCGGTCCGGAGGGGACTTAGCGCCGGGCGCCTATAGCGCCGCGCACGGCGTCCAGCAGCTGCGCCTGGCGGAACGGCTTCTCGACGACGGCGGCGAGGCCGAGATTCTGCTTCATCGTCGGGTGGTCGGCGAAGCCGAACAGCACGCCGGAGATGGCCACTATCCGGGCCTCGGGATCGAGCTTCTGGATCTCCTGCACCGTCTCGAAGCCGCTCTTGTCCGGCATCATCAGGTCGCAGATGACCAGCGCGGGCCGCAGCGCGCCGAACAGCGCCACGCCCTCCCCGCCGCCGGCGGCCTCGCGCACCGCATAGCCCTCCGCCTCCAGCATCTTGCGGGTAAGCGCGCGTTCCGGCTCGCTGTCGTCGATCAGCAGGATGGTGGCGGCCATGACCCATGCTCCCACACTCCCGGGCGCTTGGGAATAAGTTCGGGTAAGATGGGGTTGATGCAGGGAAACCCTGCAACCGGGAGGGAGACCCATGATCAGAGCCACGACACTCGCCGCGCTGGCGGCCGCCGCCATCCTGGTGACCGGCCCGGCCGGCGCCCAGGCCCCCGCCACGCCGCCGGCCCCGCCGATGATCGACTGGGCGGCCATCCAGATCAAAACCACCGACCTCGGCAACAAGACCTACATGCTGGAAGGCCAGGGCGGCAACATCACCATCGCCGTGGGCAGCGACGCCATCATCATGGTCGACGGCCAGTTCGCCCCGCTCTCGGAGAAGATCAAGGCGGCGATCAAGGCGATCTCGCCGCTGCCGATCCGCTACCTGGTCAACACGCACTATCACGGCGACCACACCGGCGGTAACGACAACTTCGCCAGGGACGGCGCGGTGATCGTGGCGCATGACAACATCCGGGTGCGCCTGGCCGCGGGCACGCGCAACGGCCTGACCGGCGCGCTTGTGCCGCCGCGCGCACCCGAGGCCCTGCCCAAGCAGACCTATGCCGTCGGCGCCATCACAATCGAAGCCGGCGGGCGCCAGGCGCAGCTCACCCACATCGCCAATGCCCACACCGATGGCGACACCTGGGTGTACTTCGCCGACGCCAACGTGCTGTCGACCGGCGACACCTTCAACAACCTCAAGCGCTACCAGAACATCGACTTCGCCAATGGCGGGGACGTGCGCGGCATGATCCGGGCGATCGACACCTACATCAAGGCGTCCAACGACACGACCAAGATCGTGCCCGGCCACGGGCCGCTGGCGACCAAGGCCGACCTCACCGTCTTCCGCGACATGCTGATCACCTCGCGCGACCGCATCGAGAAATTGGTCGCCGAGGGCAAGAGCGAGCAGGAGGTGGTCGAGATGAAGCCGCTGGCCGATCTCGACGCGACCTGGTCGAACAACGCGCAGCACGCCATCGGCCACACGCGCAACGTCTACAACTCGTTCAAGCGGCTCTGAACTAGCGCGGCTTCAGCAGCCGCGTGAATTGCTGGAACGGGCGGCTGGCTCCCAGGCTGGCCGCCTTTTCCATGTCGCGGTAGCGCTTCAGCACCTCGCGGCCCATCCGGGTGAGCGCCGCCCCGCCGCCATGCGAACCCCCGGCCTTGGACGCCACCAGCGGCCGCACGAAGGCGGCGTTCATCTCGTCCACCAGGATCCAGGCCCGCCGGTAGGACATGCGCATGGCGCGGCCGGCCGCGGAGATCGAGCCGGTTTCACCGATCGCCTGCAGCAGGTCGGCCTTGCCCGGGCCGATGGCCGTGGTGCCGCCGAACAGGATACGCAGCTTCGGACGTGGATCCGTGGTGGCGGCGGGCTTGCGACGCTGCGGCATAAGCCAGCTTAGGTCAGCCCTCGGCCGGCCGCCAGACGCCCGCCTCGGTGACGATCGCATCCATGGCGAGGTCGTGCGGCTGCGGGTAGATCGTGGCCAGCCGGGACAGCTCGAAGCCGATGCCCAGCGCGAACGGGCGCCTGGCGTAGGAGGCGATGGTGCGGTCGTAGTAGCCGCCGCCATAGCCCAGGCGATAACCCTCCGCATCGAAACCGACCAGGGGCACCAGCAGCAGCTCCGGCTCGACGATGTCGCGCTGCTTGGGGAACGGGATGTTGTAGACGCCGATCTCCATCTCGATACCCGGCGTCCAGCGGCGGAACTCGAGCGGGGATTTGGGCTGCACCACGGTGGGCAGCGCCATGGTCGTGCCGGCCGCCGACAGCTCGCGCGCCAGGTTGCGCGGATCGAACTCCCCCTTGAAGGGCCAGTAGAAACCGACCGATCCCGGCTGGCGCTCAGCCAGAAGCGAGCGGATCGCCGGCTCCATGACGGCGCTCCAGCCCTTGCGCGTCTCGGTACCGGCATCGACGCGGGCGCGCAGCAACGCCTCGCGCTGTCCCTTGCGCCACGGGCGGATCTCCTCCCAGGTCTTCATGCCGGGGCCTTGCGGCGCACGAGGGCCGTGCCGACACGGCTCATGAGCCCGTTGGCCAGGACGGCGAGCGAGAAAGTCAGAAGCAGGACGGCGTACATGTCGGCGACCCGGAAGAAGTTGTAGTGCTGGATGGCGAGGTGGCCCAGGCCGCGGTCGGAGAATTTGATCTCGGCCAGCAGCACGCCGATGATCGCCACGCCAAGGCCGAGGCGCATGCCGGTGATCGCCGGCTCGACCAGCGACGGCAGGTAGACCTTGCGCACGATCTGCCAGGTCGAGGCGTTGAACGAGCGCGCCACGCGCACATGCACCGGGTTGATCTCGCCCATGCCGGCGGCGATGGCGATGACCATGGGAAAGAAGGCCGAGAAGGCGCCCATGCCGATCTTCGAGCCCGGGCCGGCGCCGAACAGCAGCATGAGGATGGGCAGGAAGACGATCTTGGGCGTCGAGGCGAGGCCATGGATGTACGGCGCGGCGGCCTTGTTCGAGAACGCATGGGCGCCGAGTGCGATGCCGCCGACCATGCCGATGCCGGTGCCGAGCGCGAAGCCCAGGCCGATCTCGTAGATGCTGCGCCAGGCATGGCTGTAGAAAACAGGATCCACGACATGGCGCGCCATCGACTGCAGGACCAGCAGCGAAGACGGCACCACGCCTTCGTAGAACAGACCAGTGCGCGCCGCCGCCTCCCAGGCCGCCCACAGGCCGACGAGGGTGGCGATACGCAGCGCCGGCACGCCGGCGGGGTTCAGCGCGCGCCCAGCCATCGCTCGGCCCGTCCGGTCAGGGTGTAGAACAGGGCGCTGGTCAGGATCAGGCAGATCAGGGCGGCATACATGGCGGGGATGTCGTAGCGGTCGAACATCTCGCCGACCAGGAAGCCGAGCCCCCCGAGGTTGGCCAGGAACTCGATGCCCACGACATTGATCATGGCGTAGATCAGGCACAGGCGCAGCCCGGTGAAGATCGGCGGGCGTGCGGCCGGCAGCAATACCTTGCGCAGGATTTCCCGCTCACTCGCCCCGAAGGAGCGTGCCACGTCGATCAGCACCGGCCGCGCGGCGAGCAGGCCCTCGCGGGTCTTGAGGATCACCGGGATGATGCCGACCAGGAAACCCATGGCGATGCACACCGCCGGCGTACGGCCGAATACGACCAGGAACATGGGATAGAGGAGAATCAGCGGCGCCGAGAACATCGCGCCGATCCAGTTCTCATAGGCCCGACCCAGCAACTGGCAGCGATAGAGCGCGTAGCCGACTGGAATACCGATCAGGGCGGCCAGCGCCGCGGCGGCGAAGGTGCTGCCGAAAGTCAGCAGGAAGGCGCGACCCACCGCTTCTTCGGCAAAGAATTTGGGCAGCGCCGCGGCGATGGCAGTCGGCGGCGCCACGACGAAGCCGCCGATCAGCCCGACCGAGATCGCCGTTTCAAGCAGGATGGCGAACGCCGCGACGGCGGCGAGGCCGGCAATGACCGGCCCCGCCCCGCGCGAGGCGAACAACGACTGCTGTCTCAGCGGTTGAGCTCCGCCACCGGCCGCAGGAAGGCCTGCACCTGGTCCGGTGTGAGTGCCTTATCAAGCCGCTTGGCCTCGACCGCGTCCTTGATGATCACGTCGATGTCGCCGATCTTGTCGAGCGCCACCGCTGACTTGGGGAAGTACTTGGTGCGCAGCTCCGGCACCAGCGCCGGGCTGACGTTGGCGAACTTGGCATAGGCCTCGGCCGGCTCGGCGCCGCCTTCGTACATCCAGTCGATCGACTTTTTGTAGGCTGCCTGGAAACGCCGCAGCACGTCGCGGCGCTGGTTGTAGGTCTGGGCGTTGGTGATGTTGACGCGCACGGTCTGCGTCGCCACCCCGGCCCCGTCATTGCCGACGGCGACCGTGCGGATCTTGCCGTCCTTCACCTGGTCGAGCAGCAGGGGTGCCGCCGCCCAGCCGGCATCGAGCTGGCCGGACATGACCTGGGTGAGCGTCGCCGGGATGCCGCCAGCGGCCACCAGCTTGATCTTGGCGTCGGTCGTCTTGAGCAGCGCCATGCCGACCGAGTGGGTCGACGAGCCGGGGCGCGAGAAGCCCATGCTCTTGCCATCGAGATCCTTGAGGCTCTTCACCGGGCTGTCGGCCTTGACGTACCAGTAGATGTCGGGAGCGCCGAGCATCTGACCGCTGAGCAGGATCACCGGCGCGTTCTTCGACCAGGCGCCGACGACGCCGAGCACGCCGTTGGCCAGGCCCGCATCGAAGCTGCCGGTGATCACGGCCTGCAGCGTATCGGCGCCGCCATCCGTCCACTGGATGTCGAGTTCGATATTGGCCTCTTTGAAGAAGCCCTTCTGCTGGCCCATGTAGGGGAACGAGGTGTCCCAGTTGCCCTTCTGGCCGACCGCCAGCTTGAGCTTGTCCTGTGCCGCCGCCGGACCCGCGCCGGCCAGCATCGCCGTCGCCACCAGGGCGACCGCCGCTTGCATCCACCGTGTCGTCATCGTCTCCTCCTCCGTTACGGCGTTTATCCCGCCTTGCGTTCGCTGTCCGCCATGCCGCGGGTGGCCTCTTCGCGCAGATCCTGCCACAGCAGGCCCACGTAGCGGCCGAATTCGGCGCTGGCGATGATCTCGGAGCTGCGCGGGCGCGGCAGATCGATCTCGATCACGCGCTTGATGCGCCCGGGCCGGTAGGTCATCACGGCGACGCGGTCGCTGAGCTGCACCGCCTCGGTGATGTTGTGGGTGATGAGCAGCGTGGTCTGCTTCAGCTCGCGCCAGATCTGCAGGATCTTGTCGCCCAGCAGGATGCGCGTCTGCTCGTCGAGCGAGGCGAAGGGCTCGTCCATCAGCAGGATGCTGGGCTGGAAGGCGAGCGTGCGGGCGATGGCCGTGCGCTGGCGCATGCCGCCCGAAAGCTCGTCGGGGAATTTGCGCTCGAAGCCGTCGAGCCCGACCAGGCGGATGAAGTGCCGGGCCTTGTCCTCGCGCTCGCCCTTGCCCAGGCCGGCGAGTTCGAGCGGAAAGGCGACGTTGTCGAGGACGGTGCGCCAGGGAAAGGTCGACTCTTCCTGGAACACCATGCCGATGTCGCGCGGCGCGCCGTTGAGCGCACGGCCGTTGACCTGCACGTCGCCCCGGTCGGCGGTCAGCAGGCCGCCGATGATCTGGAAGAGGGTCGACTTGCCGCAGCCCGACGGACCGATGATCGAGACGAACTCACCCTCGCGGACCTCCAGCGAAACATCGTCGAGCGCGTGCACCGACCCGCCATCGCTGGCGGCGAAGGTCTTGCTGACGCCGCTGACGGTCAGCGCCATCGGCTATTTCTGCGCCACGCGCAGCATGGCCGAGGAGGTGTGCGGGTCGTAGCCCGGATCGACGCGCACGTCGACGACGCAGGGCTTGCCCGACTTCACCACCGCGATGGCCTCGGTCAGGGCCGCCACCAGCTTCTTGGGATCGTCGACCGGACCGATGCCGACGCAGCCCTGGGCGCGGGCCATGCCGGCGAGATCGATATCGGGCTCGCGAATCTGCTGGCCGACCCAGCGGTTGGCGACCGGCCGGCCACGCTCCTTGGCGACGCGCTCCTGGTGCAGCTCGTCGTTGAAGAAGGAGCGGTTGTTGGCCAGCACCACCAGCATGGGGATGTGGTAGTGCGCCGCGGTCCACATGGCGGTGTTGGCCATGAGGAAATCGCCGTCGCCCAGGATGGCGATGGGGATACGCTCGCTGCCCATGTCGCGCAGCGCCAATGCTGCACCCACAGAGACGCCGGGGCCGCCGCCGATGCCGCCGCCGCCCTCGGAGCCGATGTAGTCCAGGGGGTGGCGGAACTCCCAGAGGTCGGCACCCCAGCTCAGCGGCACGTGCAGAAGGCAGGAGGTCTGCGAGCCGAGTGCTGCCTGCAGGCCGGTGGCTAGCAGCGGCACGTTTAGCGACTTCGCGGTCTCGAGCTCGGCAACCGGCGGCGGCCCTTTGCGCGGCGTGGCGGCCGGCAGAGCCGGCGCCTTCGGCCGCAGGGCGCGAATGGCTGCCAGCAGATGCGGCACGGTCGTATCCGGCTCGGCGAGGAGATAGGCGTCGACCGGCGGCAGGCCCTGATGGTCCATGCTCCAGCCATTGTGGATCTGCTGGTCGACCGAGACCTGCACGATCTTCGCCGTCACCGGCTTGCCGCCGAAGGACTGCTTGAGGGCACCGGCCACATCGACCCAGTCGAGGCTGAGGATGGCATCGGCGGAGGCCAGCAGCTCCGTGGCCGCGGCGGGCAGGATGTTGACCGGCCCCACCGCATGCAGCGGGTGCTCGGTGGGAAAGCCGGCGCCGATCTTGTTATCGGTGATGACGCGCGCGCCAATCGCCTCGACCAGCTCGATGCGCCGCTGCCAGGCGCCGGTATCACGGGAGACCCGGCCCATCAGCACCACGGGCTTCTTCGCCGCGGTCAGGATCTCGGCGGCGCGCTTCACCACCTCGACCGCGGGCACGGCCGGCGGCGGCGGGGCATAACGCGCGATATCCGGCACCGGCGGTGCCGCCTCGATCGGGTCTTCCTGCAGGCTTGAGTCGAGATTGATGTAGACCGGACCGCAGGGGGCGGTGCGCGTCAGCATGTTGGCGCGCAGCAGGGCTTCCTGCGCCGCCGCGACCGAGGCCGGCTGGTCGTCCCATTTGGTATAGGGGCGGATCAGCGCACCCTGGTCACGGGCAGTGTGGATCCAGTCGATCCACGGGCGGCGGCGCGCCGCATCCACAGGCCCGGTGGCGCCCAGCATGATCATCGGCATGCGGTCGCACCAGGCGTTGAAAATGGACATGGTGGCGTGCATCAATCCGACATTGCTGTGCAGGCCGACCAGCAGCGGCTTGCCGGTGACCTTGGCATAGCCTTGGGCGATGGAGACGGCGCTTTCCTCGTGCAGGCAGAGCAGCATCTGCGGCTCGGTATTGCCGAGGTGGTTGACCAGGCTGTCGTGCAGGCCGCGATAGCTGGCGCCGGGGTTGAGCGCGATGTAGGGGATATCGAGGGCGCGCAAGACCGCGGCGAAGGCATCGCTGCCCCACAGCCGGTTCGAAGGTTCGCCAGGGATGGGACGGTCAACCTTCTGCTGCCCGGCCGGGGTTTTTTCCGATCGCACGCGCACAGTTTCCTCCCGTCCCGCCCGATTTATTCCGTATGCGGACTATGCCACTTCCGCCAGCCCTCGCCTATCCCGACGTGAGGCCCTTGGCCGACAGGATACCCTCCCGGACCCGTTGCCGCAGCCCCGGGTCGGCCGCCGAACCGTCGTCGACCGTATGGCCCAGATGCAGGACATAGGCCCGGTCCGCCACCTCGAGCGCCGCGGCGGCATTCTGCTCCGCCAACAGCACCGCGACACCATCGCTGGCGATGGCCCGCAGCCGCGCCAGCAGTTCGTCGGTGAGCAGCGGCGACAGGCCCAGAGATGGTTCGTCGAGCAACAGGAGCTTTGGCCTGGCCATCAGGGCACGTCCGACGGCCAGCATCTGCTGCTCGCCGCCGGAAAGCTGCCAGCCTGGCGCGTCGCGCCGGTTGGCCAGCGGCGGGAACAGTTTATAGACCGTGTCGAGGCTGGCCCCGGGTGCGGCCGCCACGTTCAGATTCTCTTCGACCGTGAGCCCGGGAAACACCCGCCGGCCTTCCGGGCAATAGCCGAGTCCACGCCGCGCCCGGCTCCAGGCCGGCCCGGTGAGCGGCGTGCCGTCGAACATGATCTCCCCTGACGTGACGGGCACCAGGCCCATGAGCGCGCGCAGGAGCGTGCTCTTGCCCGCCCCGTTAGCGCCGACCAGGGCAACGATCTCGCCTGAATTCACGCGCAGCGAAACGCCATGCAACGCCGTCACCGGCCCATGGCCGACCACAAGATCGGCGATATCGAGCAGGGCCGTCATGCCTGCTCTCCCCGCCGCCCCAGATACGCCTCGATCACCCGTGGATCGGCCTGGACCTCTTCCGGCGTGCCGTTGGCAATGACGCGACCGACGTTAAGACAGATAAGCCGATCGGCCAGCGGCATGAGGAACGGCATGTTGTGCTCGACGATGAGCATCGTGATGCCGTCGTCGCGCAAGATCTCGACACGGCGAGCCAGATCCGCCTGCTCGCTCTCGCTCAACCCGGCAGCCGGCTCGTCGAGCAGCAGCAGGCTGGGCTGGAGAGCCAGAGCACGGGCGATCTCGACACGCCGCCGCGTGCCATGCGGCAGATCGCCGCAGGGCCGGCCCATCTCCTCGCCCAGGCCGATACGCTCCAGGAGAAAGCGCGCCTGCCGACGGGCGCGCTCCAGGGTGGGATCACGCCCGACCGCCAGGAGCGCCTGGCGCAAGCCAGCGCCTTCGAAGGCCGCGCGCGCCACGGCGACATTGTCGATGGCGGTCAGCTCGTCGACCAGGTCGAGGTTCTGGAAGGTGCGGGCAAGGCCACGCCGGGCGATGGTGTCCGGTCGCAGACCGCCCAGCGGCTCGCCGGCAAAGCGCACAGCCCCGTTCTCTGCCTGAAGCAGTCCGGTGATAACGTTGATCAAGGTCGTCTTGCCGGAACCATTGGGACCAATCAGGCCAACAATCTCGCCCCGCTTCAGCGCCAGCGACACGCCGTCCACCGCGCGCACGCCACCGAAGCGCTTGCGCAGGTCGCTGACGGCGAGCAGAGGTTCCCTCGGTATAAGCTTTGATCGTGGAGGCAGCGGCTCTGCCGTGGGCAGGGTTTCGGGTGCCTGCGGCCAGCGCCGCTCCAGCTCGCCGACGAGGCCGTCGGGCGCCAGCACGATCATGGCCAGCAGCGCCACGCCATAGGCGATCAGGTAATAGCTCTCCAGGAAGCGGAACCACTCCGGCAGGTGGACGAGCAGCACGGCGCCTACTATGGCCCCGGCGATGCGCGTGCGCCCACCGACCACGGTCATCGCCAGCACGGCGACCATCACGTGGAACTCCAGCGCCTCGGGCGAGACGACGCGCAGGGTGTGAACGAACAGCGCGCCCGCCGCGCCGGCATAGGCGGCGCTGAACAGAAAGGTTCTGAGACGCAGCCGCGCGATGTCGATGCCGACACACTGCGCCGCCGTGGCGCTGGCCCGCATGAGCTGGAAGGCCTTGCCGTACAGGCCGCCGGTGATCCTCTGCGCGACAAAGGCGCCGGCGATGACCCAGGCCCAGACGAAGAGCAGCAAGGGCCAACCGCGCGGCAGCGAAAGGCCGAGGATCTCCACGCCGGGCACGCCGGGAATGCCGTTGGCGCCGCCGGTCAGCGGCTCGGCCAGCAGACAGACCAGCAGCAGCACCTGGGCGATACCCAGGGTGGCGAGCGCGAAATAATGCGTCTCGAGGCGCAGGACCGGCGCGGCGACCACGGCCGCCAGCAGCACCGGCAGCGCGATCGACAGCGGGAAAGTCACGAGGAAGCCCTGGCCGTAGCGCGCACCCAGGATGCCGGTGACATAGGCACCGAGGCCGAAGAAGGCGCCCTGGGTCAGGGCCAGCGCACCGGCATGGCCGAAGACGAACTGGTAGCCGAGGACCAGCAGGGCATAGATGCCGGCGAGGGTGAAAACGCGCAGGTCGTACGGCGTCGAGAAGACCAGCGGCCAGGCCACGAGGAGGAGCGCGCCGAGCGCCAGCGGTCCGTGCCGGCCGTTCTGGAGCGTTGCGATCATGCGCGGCGCTGCACCGCTTCGCCGAACAGCCCCTGCGGCCGGACGACAAGAACGACGAGCAGCATGAGGTAGAGCAGGATCGTGGCGATGGTCTGCGAGAACAGCCAGGAGGCGCCCGGCAGGCCCGCCAGCCCCGGCACGATCAGCGGCAGCGACGGCAGCATGACCTCGAACAGCGCGATCAGCAGGGCGCCGACGACGGCACCGGGCACGCTGCCCCAGCCGCCGATGACCACGGCGATGTAGGCCTTGAGGATGTAGTTGCCGCCATCGGTGGGCGTGACGAAGAAGGTATTGGCCAGCAGCAGCCCGGCGGCGCCGGCATAGGCGGCCGCTATTGCGAAGGTGGCGGCGATGACGTGATTGACCCGGATGCCGAGCGCTTCGGCCATCTCGCGGTCCTGGGCCGTGGCGCGCAGCCTGCGGCCCAGCGCCGTGCGCTGGAAGAGAACATATTGGGCGGCGATCATCACGGCGGCGACGGCGATGATGGCCAGCGCCTGGCGGCTGACCACGATGCCGCCAAGCTCGACCAGGCCGCCGGCAAAGAGCGGCGGGGCGGCGCGCGGCTCGGCGCCGAACAAGGCGTTCGCCAGGTTCTGCAGGATGATGCCGACGGCGATCGTGGAGATGAACACCGAAACCGGCGGCCGCGACTTGAGCGGGAAATAGGCCACCGCCGCTAGCGCCCGGCCGATCAGCGCCATCACCACCAGGACCAGCGGCAGCAGGACGATTCCGGGGACCGGCAGCAGCATGCCGAAGGCGACGGCGACGAAGCCGCCGGCCATCACCAGGTCACCTTGCGCGAAGTTGACGGCGTTGACCGCGTTGAGGATCAGCACGAAGCCCAGCGCCAGCAGCGCGTAGGCCGATCCCAAGGCAAGGCTGTTGACCAGAACCTGAAGCAACGGGCTTCCCCCTCGCCCGTCCCGGCCGCCCCTTGTCTAGCGTGTTACGGCGAGGATCTCGTCGTAGCGCTTGGCGATCCGGGGAACGCGCGTCTGGCCATCGTAACAGACGATGACCGCCGAGTGCGCCATGTTGCCCTTGCCGTCTGAACGATAGGTCATGGCCACGCCTTTATGGCTGCCCGTACTTAAGGCCTGGGTCACCGCGGCGGCGTTGCTCGCTCCCTTGGCCACGGCCTCGAGCACCATCATCACACCATCGTACTGGCCCAGCGCAAAGCCATCCGGCTCGGCGTTGAACTCGCGCCGGTACTGCTCAAGGAAACGGTCGGCTTCGGGCGTGCCGCCGGAGACCGGCGAGGCATTGGTCTCGGCGCATACCCCCGCAAGCTCCGCCGGCTCCAGCAAGGCCGCCGTCGGCGGCTGGTGCATGGCCGAGCCCGAGACAATCGGCAGGCGCAGGTTCATGGCGGCCGCCTGGCGGATGACCAGTGCGGTGGAAGGCGCGTGCAGATGCAGCAGCAGCACATCCGGGTTGGCGGCCTTGGCCTTGCCGAGGACCGGCGACATGTCGCGCACCGCGACCTCGATGGACTCCTCGAAGACGATCTCGATGCCCGCCTTGTGGGCGTTCTCCTGCAGATGCTGGCGGCCGCTCTGGCCGTAGGCGGTGGTCTGATAGATCAGCGCCGCCCGCCTGGCGCGCAGCTCCTCGGCGGCGTAGCGGATATGCGCCGCCTTGACCACCGCATCGCCGGGGAAGAAACGGAAGACGTAAGGATTGTTGCGCTCGGTGATCGAGGCGGTGCCGGACACCGTGACCAGCGGCACCTTGTTCTCCTGCGCCACCGGCAGCATGGCCAGCATCTGGGTGCCGAGCATCGAGGCGACGACGGCGGTCACCGGCCCGCGGCTGATGGCGCGCTCCAGCGCATTGACCGCGGTTTCCGGGGCGACGCCCGTATCCGAGACATCGTACGTGACCCGCACCCCGGCCGGCGCATTCTTGATTGCCAGCAGTGCGCCGTTGCGCTGGCTGGTTCCTTCGAGCGACAGGAACCCGGTGATCGGCACGAGAACCGGGATCGATGCGTCCGCGGCTACCACGGACACGGGGGCCAGCGTCAAAAAACCGACCGCCAAGGCGATGAAGCGCCGCATCTCGAACCCCTTACCGAATCAGGAGAGGCCGATTGAAGGGCAGATTCAGCGCGGGGTCAAACGGCCTTGGCGCCCGCCGCGCGCCGGCGCTCGACCGGCGCGCGGCCGTCGCCGGTTGGCTGGTAAAACACGCTGAAGGCGCTGGTGCCCGCCTGCCAGGCCGTGACGGGATCCGCCTTTTCCATCTCGAAGGCATCGAAGCCGCAGCGTTGCATGAACAGGAGCTGGTCGTGCAGCACATTTCCCACGGCGCGGAGCTCGTGCTTGTAGCCATAGCGTTCACGCAGCAGGCGCGCCTGGCTGTAGGCACGCCCATCGGTGAATTTGGGGAATTCAAGCTCGATGACTTCGAGCCGGTCGAGATCGGGCTCGAGCTCGGCCACCGAATGCGTGTTGGACAGCCGTACGCCGAGCGGGGTGTTGCGCCCGAGCAGGGTCTCGCGCTCGGCGCGCCAGCGCTCGAAGGGCAGGATCACCGGCCCGTCGGGCGGCAACGCCTCGCCGTTGACGATCTTGTGCCAGGGATCGGCGGCGACCGCGCCGTTCTTAAGCAGGGGCATAGAGCCGTTCCTTGAACGGGGCGATGCCGACCCGCCGGTAGGTGTCGAGGAAGCGCTCGCCGTCCTGGCGCAGCGCCACGTAGGTATCGACCAGGTTGCCGACCGCGTCGACGATGCGGTCCGCCGGCAGCGCCGGGCCGATGATGGCGCCGAGCGAGGCGCTGAGCTCCTCGCTGCCGCCAAGCGTCACCTGGTAGAACTCCTCGCCGTTCTTGTCGACGCCGAGAATGCCGATATGGCCGACATGGTGATGGCCGCAGGCATTGATGCAGCCGGAGATCTTGATCTTGAGCTCGCCGATGTCGTGCACCCGGGCGAGGTCGTTGAACTTCTCGGTGATGCGCTGGGCGACCGGGATCGAGCGCGCATTGGCCAGCGCGCAGTAGTCGAGACCCGGGCAGGCGATGATGTCGGTGACCAGGTTGATGTTCGACGTGGCGAGGTTGAGCTCGCTCAACCGGCGCCAGAGGGCCGGCAGGTCGGCACGGCGGATATGGGGCAGCACCAGGTTCTGCGAATGGGTCACCCGGACCTCGCCCATCCCGTGAAGGTCGGCAAGATCGGCGACCGCGTCCATCTGGTCGGCGGTCATGTCGCCGGGCACGCCGCCTTCGGGCTTCAGCGACACCGTGACGATGGCATGGCCCGGGCGCTTATGCGCCGCGACGTTGGCCTTGAGCCAGCGGCGGAACTCCGCGTTCTCCAGGCGCAACGCGTCGAACTCGGGGGTGAAGGTCGGTGAATCGGCATAGGCCGGGGGTGCGAAATGCGCGGCGATGCGCGCCACCGTGTCGGGCGACAGCGCCAGCGGCCCGTCCTTGATCTGCTGCCACTCGGCCTCCACCAGCTCGGCCATCCTGGCGGCGCCCAGCTCGTGGACCAGGATCTTGATGCGCGCCTTGTAGATATTGTCGCGCCGGCCGAACTGGTTATAGACCCGCAGGATCGCTTCCAGATAGGACAACAGGTGCTGCTTGGGCAGGAAGTCGCGGATCGTCTTGGCGATGATCGGCGTGCGCCCGAGGCCGCCGCCGACCATGACCTCGAAGCCGATCTCGCCCTTGTCGTTCTTGTGCATGCGCAGGCCGATATCGTGCACCTTCACCGCCGCCCGGTCGTTGGGCGAGCCGGTGACGGCGATCTTGAACTTGCGCGGCAGGAAGGTGAATTCCGGGTGCAGGGTCGACCACTGGCGGATGATCTCGCTCCAGATCCGCGGATCCTCGATCTCGTCGGCGGCGACACCGGCCCACTGATCGGCGGTGACGTTGCGGATGCAGTTGCCGCTGGTCTGCAGCCCGTGCATCTGGACCTCGGCCAGCTCGGCCAGGATGTCCGGCGTCTGCTCGAGCTTGATCCAGTGGAACTGGATGTTCTGGCGCGTGGTGAAATGGCCGAAGCCGCGGTCGTATTTGCGGGCGATATGGCCCAGCCGGCGCAGCTGGCGCGTGGACAAGGTGCCGTAGGGAATGGCGACGCGCAGCATGTAGGCATGGAGCTGCAGGTAGAGGCCGTTGGTCAGGCGCAGCGGCTTGAACTCGGTCTCGCTCAGCTCGCCGGAGAGGCGGCGGCGCACCTGGTCGCGGAACTGCGCGACGCGCTCCTCCACGAAGGTCTGGTCATATTCGTCATAGGCGTACATGGGCCGGGCTTTCTTAGGAGGCCGTCTCGAGCGGCCGTTGTTCCTCGACGCTGGGGCCGAAGGCGCGGATTCTCTCGCGCGTGCTGACCGGCTGGATCGCCCCGCCCTCGGCCGTGACTTCGAACAGATACGGCTCGACCACGACGCGGTCGGCCGCGGCCTGCGTGCCGATGGCCAGCAGAGCAGCGGCCTCGTCGGCGGTGCGGGCGATGGCGCTGTCGTTGATATGGCGCGACCACGTGCCGGTGGCCGTCAGGAAAACGACGGCGCCGTCGCGCAGGCGATTGGCTGTAACGGCCTGCGTGCCTTCGAGATTCTTGGACTTGATCATACGGCGACCCTTGCTTGATCTGGCTGCTGCGCCCAGGCAGCGGCCAGGGTGACGACCTTGCCGACGACCAGCAGCGCCGGACCCTGCCCGGCGAGCGGGGCGGCCAGCGCTTCGAGATCGCGCACGACGCCGGTGACCACGGTCTGGGTCGGCAGCGTGCCGTTCTGGATGATGGCGACGGGTGTCGTGCGATCGAGGCCCGCAGCCATGAGTTGATCGGCGATGGCGCCGGCCCGCGACAGGCCCATGTAAACAACGAGCGTGCGGTCGCTCTGGGCCAGGGACGCCCAATCAGCGTCGGCGCCGTCGCGCGTGTGGCCGGTGACGAAGGTGACCGACGAGGCATAGTCGCGATGGGTCAGCGGGATGCCGGCATCGGCCAGGCAGCCGATGGCCGCGGTGATGCCCGGCGCCACGATGACCTCGATACCGTGCCGGCGGACGTGATCCATTTCCTCGCCGCCGCGGCCGAAGACGAAAGGATCGCCGCCCTTGAGACGCAGCACGCGCCGGCCCGCTTTGGCCTCGCGCAGCAGCGCCTGGTTGATCTCGTCCTGGGTATAGGCGTGGCGGCCCTTGGTCTTGCCGACATAGACCCGTAGCGCGTCGCGGCGCACGCGGTCGAGGATCTCCGGCCCGATCAGCTCGTCGTAGAACACGATGTCGGCCTGCTGCATCAGGCGCAGCGCCCGGCCGGTCAACAGGTCCGGATCGCCCGGGCCGGCACCGACGAGGTAGACCGCCCCCGCTTGCGTATGGGCCGAGATGCGGTTGAGCAGCGGCAGCATGGCTTCACGCGCCGCGCGCTCGTTGCCGGCCAGCACCTGCTCGGCGGCCGGGCTGTCGAAAAACCGCTCCCAGAAGCGACGGCGTGACGGCGCGTCGCCGATCACCGCCCGTACAGCGCCGCGGAAACGCTGCGCAAAGCGCGCCAGGTCACCGAGGCGTGCGGGCAGCTCCAGTTCCAGCTTCGCGCGCAGCAGGCGCGCCAGCAGCGGCGCCGCCCCGCCCGACGAGATGCCGACGACGATCGGGCTGCGGTCGATGACCGCCGGGACGATGAAGGTCGAGAGCTCGGCATGATCGACAATGTTGACCGGGATGCCGGCCTCCCGCGCCGCTGTCGCCACCGCCGGATCGGCCGTGGCGCCGATGACCACCGCGCAACCGCGCACATCCTCGGCGGCGAAGGCGCGCCGCTCGAGCACGATCTCGCCGGCCTGCGCGAGCCCTTCGATCCCAGCCGATGGCTCAGGCGTCACCACGGTCACCGCGGCGCCGGCACGCCGCAGCAGCCGCAGCTTCTGCAATGCCGGCTCGCCACTGCCGACCAGCAGCGCCTTGCGCCCCTTCAGGTCGACGAAGATCGGCAGGTAGTCCATCGTGCTCTCTTACAAACAGCGCGGCGAGCCGGCAATTCGCGGCGACGCCTCACTCCTCAAAAAGGTTGCAGAACCAAGCCGTCAGCCGGCGGCACACCACGGTGTCGGCCAGAGACAGTCGTCGACTTCCTCGATCAGTGCCTCGGCACCCGCCGCCGTATACGGCGCACCGCGTGGTCTTGTCGCCTGGGCGTTGGTGGCGGCGTTGAACGAAACGAGGTAGAGGCGCGGATAGGGCCGATCGCCCGCCCGGCCCAGCGCGTAAGAGAGATTGGCGTCGAGGAGAACGACGGAGCCAAGGCCGGCTTCGAGCGCCACGGGGGCACCGGTCTTGCCGAGATGCGAGCCGGGCACGACGCTCAGCGGCGAACCGTAGGCGCTGTCCTCGATCACCACGGCGGCCGTCAGGGCCTTTGCCTCAGTCAGGCCGTCGAGGGCAGCCCAGGCCTGGGCGTCGCGCCGGAAACGGGCCTCGGTCGCGGCGGCGGAGCGCCAGGGCAGGAGCCGCGTCTGATGGATATACGGTGCGGTATCCAAGAGATCGCGGGCGGCGTGAACCAGGCGTGGATGGGCCGCCAGCCGCCGGAACACGGCTTCCGAGCGATGGACCCCGTAGATCGTGCCCTCGGGCGCCTCTTCGGGCCAGGGCTCGCGGGGCACCTGGCGCAGGGCAACGGCCTGGGCCTCGTCGCGCACCCAGGCGATTTCGTCGAAAGCGAACAGTGACGGAAGGACGAGATAACCGTCCTCGTGAAAACGCCGGATTTGCTCGGAGCCGAGATGAACCATGCTCCAAAGGTAAGCGCCGGGCCGAGGGGTGCCACGGCATCAATTCTAAAGAGACCTTTTAGATTCTTTATGGCTTCGCTGGCGGCCTAGCCCTCGGCGGCGGCGGCGCGCAGCCAGTCCCGGAACACGGCGACCTTGGGCAGGTTCAGCTTGGCCTTCGGGCAGACCACATAATAGGCAAATTCCACCGGCGCATTGACCTGGAACGGCTTGACCAGCCGCCCCTCGGCCAGATCCGTCGCCGCCAGGGTCGCCTTGGCCAGGGCCACGCCCTTGCCCAACAGGGCTGCCTCGATCACCAGGCTGGACTGGTTGAAACGCGGGCCCCGCGAGGCGTCCATGCCGCTGACCCCGGCCGCCTTGAGCCACATTTCCCAAGTCGGGCAGGATTCGTCGTTATCCGGGCTGTCGTCGTGCAGCAGGATAAGACCCTTGAGGTCCTGCGGATTGTCCAGCGGGGCCTTGTCCTTGAGCAGGCTGGGGCTGCACACCGGGAACACCGATTCCGTCAGCAGCTTCTCGACGACCAGATCGGGGTAGCGTCCGGCCCCGTAGCGGATAGCCAGGTCGACATCGTCGCGCGAGAAATCGGTGACCTGCATCGAGGCCGAGACCCGGACATCGATCTCCGGGTGCTTCTCCTGGAAGCGGTCCAGGCGGGGGACCAGCCATTTGGCGGCAAAAGACGGGGCGACGCTGACCGTCAGCACGCCGGCCATACCGAGGGAATCGATGGCGTCGATAGCCTCGGCCAGGCGGTCGAAACCGTCGCGAATGCCCGGCAGACAGGCCTGGCCGGCATCGGTCAGCAGCAGGGACCGGCCGTCGCGGCGGAACAGGCTGACCCCGAGATGGTCCTCGAGCGTACGGATCTGGTGGCTGATCGCGGCCGGGGTCACGCTCAGCTCCTCCGCAGCCTTGGACAGGCTGAGATGGCGCGCGGCGGCTTCGTAGGCGCGGAGCGCATTAAGCGGTGGTAAGCGTCGGGCCATCGGACCTGTATGTATCGCCCCCGGAAGATTGTCCTTTTAGTTTTTCTGCGACGCGAAGGGAAATTCTTTCATCCGGGCTCGGCGCGTCGACAGTAGCACAGGAGTTCGGATACGGTCGCCGCGGCGTCCCAGCCCTCTATCTTACTGTCCCTCAATGGCCCGAAAACACGATCGCGTCCTGATTGTCGGCGCCGGACCAGTCGGCGCCATCGCCGCCCTGCTCCTGGCTCGGGCCGGCATTCCGGTGACCGTGCTGGAGCGTGAAAAAGGCATCGTGCCGGACTACCGGGCCTCGACCTTCCATCCGCCCACGCTCGACCTGCTCGAGGCCTGCGGCGCCACCGATGCCATGGTGCGCATGGGATTGATCGCGCCGGTGATGCAGTATCGTGACCGGCGCGAGGGCCGGATCGCGGAGTTCGATCTGTCGCTGCTCAAGGACGATACGCGCCATCCCTATCGCCTGCAGTGCGAGCAGTTCAAGCTCGTGGGCTGGGCCTACGAGGAGCTCCGCAAGATCCCCGGCGTGCAGCTCTGCTTCGGTCACGAGGTCAGCGACGTGGCCGTGACCGAGGACGGCGTGCAGGTGACCGCCATGACTGGCGCCGGCCCTGTTTCCCTGGGCGGCGATTTCCTGATCGGCACCGATGGCGGCCGCAGCACGGTGCGCAAGACGCTGGGCATCGCCTTCGACGGCTTCACCTATCCCGAGCACTTCCTGGTCGCCGGCACGCGCTTCGATTTCAAATCGGCGATGCCCGATATCTGCTCGGTCAACTACACCGCCGATCCGGTCGAGTGGTATCTGCTGCTGGAGATTCCCGACATGTGGCGGATCGTCACCCCCGTCGATCTCGGCCGCGAGCCGGACGAAGCCGTTCAGGAAAAGCAGATCCAGGCCAGCCTGCAGAACCTGCTGCCGCGGGCCGAGCCGTACGAGATCGTGGTCAAGGCGATCTACCGGGTCAGCCAGCGCGTGGCGGGCAGCTACCGCCGGGGGCGGGCCTTCCTGGCGGGTGATGCCGCGCATATCAACAATCCGCTCGGCGGCATGGGGCTCAACGGCGGCTTGCACGACGCCCTGAACCTGACCGACCGCCTGATCCGCGTCTGGCATGGCGCGGCCGAGGTGAGCCTGCTCGACGGCTACGAGGCGCAGCGCAAACCCGAAGCGGTCAACGCCATCAATGCCATCACCGCCCGCAACAAGAAGCTGCTCGAAGAGCGCGATCCGCAGGTGCGCCGGCGGAACCTGGCGGAATGGCGGCGGATCGCCGCGGACCGCTCGCTGGCCTACGAGCACCTGCTGCAGACCTCGATGATCGCCTCGCTCCGCCGCTCCGGCATGCTCGGGTAAGGCTTCCCGGACGGTTAAGGGGGTTCACGAACTCGCGTATTTCCCCGGCACGGGCCGGGATGCTAGACACTCCCCTTCTCAAACGGTGGGACTGCACGAGGGTGGCATGCCGGCGGTGGTTTACATTCTGAAAGATGGCAGCGAGCGGCGCGTCGAGGTGCCGGAAGGGACCAGCGTCATGCTCGGCGCCATTCAGAACAACGTGCCGGGCATCGAGGCGGAGTGCGGTGGTTGCTGTTCCTGCGCCACCTGCCACGTCTATGTCGAGCCGGCCTATGCCGACAAGGTGCCGCCGCCGGACCTGACGGAGAACGACCTGCTGTCTGGCGTAGCCGCCGAGCGCAAGCCCAGCAGCCGGCTGAGCTGCCAGATCAACATGACCGCGGCGCTGGACGGCCTGACCGTCAGGATTCCGGAGAAGCAGTCCTTGTGAGCCACGGGCTGGTCGTCGTCGGCGGCTCCTACGCCGCGGCGCAGATCGCCGCCTCGGCCCGCGAGCAGGGCTATGCCGAGCCGATCCGCATCGTCAGCGAAGAGCCCCGTGGCCCCTATCAGCGCCCGCCCCTCTCCAAGGGCTACCTGGCCGGCAAGGTACTGCCGGCGGCGCTGCCGTTGCGCAGCGAAGCCTTCTATCGCGACAGCAAGGTCGAATTGATCCTGGGCGCACGGGCCGAGAGCATCGATCTCTCCGGCCGGAGCGTCGTGCTGAGCGACGGCCGACGTCTCGCTTTCGACCGGCTGGCGCTGGCCACCGGCGCCCGGCCGCGTCCCTTGCCGGTTCCCGGCGGCGGTCTCGAGGGCGTTCTCTTCCTGCGCTCGCTCGCCGATGCCGATGCGCTGCGCACGCGCCTCGCCGAGGCGACCGACGTCGTCATTGTCGGCGCCGGCTTCATCGGGCTTGAATTCGCCTCGGTGGCGGTCGCGGCGGGCAAGAAGGTGACCGTGGTCGAGATGCAGGATCGCGTGCTGGCGCGGGCCGTCGCTCCCGGCCTGGCCGCCTTCATTGCCGATGTGCATCGCGCCAAGGGACTGGACATCCGCCTCGGCGCCACCGTCAAGGAGTTGCGCGGCAACCGGAGAGTCGAGAGCGTCATATGCGGCGACGGAACATCGATCCGCGCCGACTTGGTGCTGCTGGCCATCGGTGTCATACCGAATGTCGAGCTGGCGCAAGCCGCCGGCCTTGCCTGCCAGGACGGCATCATCGTCGATCGCTTCGCCACGACCAGCGATCCGCGTATCGTCAGCGCCGGCGACTGCACCCGCCATCCCAGCGCCTATGCCGACCAGCCGCTGCGCCTCGAATCCGTGCAGAACGCCCTCGACCAGGCGAAGACCGCCGCGGCGACCATCTCGGGCGTGGCCAAGCCTTACGACACGGTGCCGTGGTTCTGGTCCGACCAGTACGATCTGAAGCTGCAGATGGTGGGGCTCGCGGCCGGCCATGATTCGGCCGTGACGCGCGGCACACCCAGCGACGGGCGTTTCTCGGTCTTTTATTACCGGCGCGGAAGCTTGATCGCGATCGATTCGGTCAACAAGCCGGGCGAGCACATGCTCGGCCGCAAGCTGCTGACCGCCCGGCTCTCGCCGACACCCGAACAGGCGGCCGATAGCGGATTCGATCTCCAGGGCCTTATGGCGAAAGCCTGACCGGCTAGGGCGACAGAACGGCGTACGGCTCGCAACGCAGACGCAGGAGCACGACCTCCGGCGGACAGTTGAACCGCGCGCGCTGGGCAACGCCGACACCCCGGGTGGTGTAACCCAGCATGCCGTCCCATTGCCACGGGCCTACGGCCAGCCGGCGGTGGCTATCGAGAGCCGTAAAGATAGGACGGCCGCCCGGCAGACAGATCTGCCCGCCATGCGTATGACCCGAGAGATAAAGCGCGTGGCCGGCCGCAGCAGCCACGTCGGCCATCTCGGCGCTGTGCACGAGCGCGATCGAGAACTGGCCGGCGGAGCTCTTAGCCAAGGTCCGGTGAGCGGTGTCGGTGTAGAAGCGGTTGACGTCGTCGATGCCGGTGATGCGGATCGGGGAGCCTTCACGGCTGACGGTGACATGCTCGTTGATCAGCATGCGAACGCCGATCTCCTCCAGCGTATCGACGAGATCGTGCGTATCGTGATTTCCCAGCACGCCGAGAATCCCGTCACGCGGATTGAGGGCGGCAACGAGCGGCGCCAACTCTGCGGCGGTGACCGTGGCGGAAGGCGTGCCGCGGCTTTGAAAGTCGCCCGTCATCACCGCGAGATCGACCGTCTGGTCGCGGAGCTGATCCAGGACGCGATCGATCAGCCCCGGCACCCGGCCGACATGGAAGTCGGAGAAATGGGCGATCGTATAGCCGTCGAAGGCCAGGGGCAGGTGCGGGAAGAAAAGCTCGATCTCGCTGATCTCCACGGCGAGCGTGTTCGCCAAGGCCCGCGGACCCAAGCCCACGGCCCGAAGCAGAGGCACCGCCAGATCGACCATATGCGGCACGGGCCCGCGGCGCTTGACCCCCCAGCGGGTGTAGCGCCGCAAGGACTCCTCCATGACCATCCGCCGGACGCGCCAGGCGGCGCGGGGCGCGTCGAGGGTCGTAACGGCCTGGCGGGCGGCGGGAACAGGGGCGACAGCCGGGATATCCATGGGCGCGATATCGTCCTTAATACCTGGTGCTCATTGTCCGAGATCGCTACGGCCTAAATATGACGGACTGACGGCCGCAGCACTCCCGTCAAGTTTGGGGCGCGCCTGGGCATCTACGAGACCCCGTCCGGTCAAACGGCGCCTTCTTAGGGATTATTCCGCGCCCTTTTGGGTGTCTCCCCCGGCCGGAGACGGAACCCCCCAATGGCCAAGCTCGTTACCCAGCCACACATCTATCCCCGCAACACCCAACAGGAGTGCATCATGAAATATCTCATGGGGTTGGCCATTATGGCCGCCGCGGTGAGCGGTGGCGCCGTCGCCCAGGTCATCGTCCCCGCCCAGCAGCCGCAAACCATCGTCGTGCAGCAACCCGCCCCAGTGGTGGTGGGCTCGCCACCGCCCATGGTCATAGCCCCGGCGACGACCGAAACGGTCATGTATTCGCGGGTCTATGTCCCACAGGGCGTGATCAACACGACGGCGGTCCAGCCCGCCCCCTTCCATCCCGCACCGGCCGGAACCGTGCTCGAGACCACCGCTGACAAGCGCCTAGTCAAGACCGTCGACGGCTACGAGGTGGTCTACGACGTCAACGGCCAGCCGTTGACCTCGCACGCCCTGTTCACCGACGGGCTGGAAGCCGGAAAGTACAACCGCCGGGAAGCCGAGAGCATTTGGCCCCTCCAGGTCAGCAAGACCGAGACCTTCAACATCGACGGCGGCGGCGGGGTGCGCGCGATCCACATGCGCGTCCTGCGTACCGAGGTCGTCAACGTGCCGGCGGGCTCGTTCTACACTTATGTCGTCGAGCGCCGCGACCGGTCGCTGTCCGACAACAGCGAGAACGTGTCGACCTACTGGTATGCGCCGAGCATCGGCAGCGTGGTGAAGTTCGAGGAACGCCTCGGCCGCCCGGGCAAGCCGCGTCCGGCCTACGAGCTGGTCACGATACGGCTGCCGCATGCCATTCCGGGTGCCGTGCTCGTGCAGGCGACGCGCCGGCCCGACACGCTGGAGAACCAGGCCCAGTTCTGCCGTGAACGAGGCACCGTCCTGCGGCTGGCCGATGGTCGCGTCCTGATGCTCGACTGCCCGGCCTATGTCCAGGCCGAGCGCCTCAGCTACGAGAACTGGCTGATCGTCCGCTGACATTGCCCCGCTAACCCCGAAGAGGCGCCGCGGAACCCTGGCGGTTTCCGGGGCGTTCTCTCGGGTGGCGCAAGCTTTACAGGAGACGAAGCAATGAACTGGGACAAGGTCGAGGGCAACTGGAAGCAGATCAAGGGCAAGGTGAAAGAAAACTGGGGCAAGCTGACCGACAACGATCTGACCGAGATCAACGGCAAGCGCGAGCAACTCACTGGCCGAATCCAGGAACGCTACGGCATCGCCAAGGATGAGGCGGAGCGCCAGATCAAGGAATGGGAGAAGGCGTCGTAGCCTGCTCCTCGGTACCAGTCAGGGGGCGTAGAAACCAAGGAAGAAAAGGTCCTCCATGACCCTCAGCACCATCCTTCTCGTCGTCATCATCCTGCTGCTGATCGGCGCCGTACCGGCATGGCCGCACAGCCGCGGCTGGGGCTACTACCCCAGCGGCGCGCTGACGACCGTTCTATTGATCCTGCTGATCCTGATGCTGATGGGGCGCCTCTAGCGCTCCTTCTAACGGGACCCCGCCTTCGCGGCCTTGCGGTTTGAGCCGCCGGCGGTGGCCAAGCGTTCGTTCACCTTATCCCAGTTGATCAGCTTGTCGAGAAACGCCTCGACGAAGTCCGGCCGCTTGTTGCGGTAGTCTATGTAGTAAGCGTGTTCCCACACATCCACGGTGAGCAGCGGACGCGCATCCGTGGTCAGGGGATTGTCGCCGTTGGGGGTCGAGACGATGTCGAGCTCGCCGCCTTTCATCACCAGCCAAGCCCAGCCGCTGCCGAACTGGTCGACTGCGGTCTGCTTGAAGACCTTCCGGAAGTTGTCGTAGCCGTCGAGATCGCGGTCGATCAGCTCGGCGATCGCGCCCGAAGGCTCACCCCCGCCACCCGGGCGCATGCATTCCCAGAAGAAGCCGTGGTTCCAGTGCTGCGCCGCGTTGTTGAACAGCTTCTTCAGCTTGGACTGGCCGGCGCTGCGGCGGATGATGTCCTCGATCTCCGAATCCTCGAATTCGGTGCCCTCGATCATCTTCACCGTGTTGTCGAAATAGGCGCGGTGGTGCTTGCCGTAATGCAGCTCCATCGCCTCCTGAGAAAGCACGGGCTCGAGCGCGTCCTGCCGATAGGGCAGCGGCGGAAAACTGACCTTCATGATTCCCTCCTCGTGCGGCGGCCCCGGTCTTCGCCAAAAGGGGCCGCCTCGGTGTTAACCGCGACCGGCCAGGGCGAGGAAGCCGCCGCCAACGATCGCGGCGAGGCCGCCGGCGATGTACCACATGGTGTTCTCGGTGTACTTGCCGGTCACCGCCTCGGAAACCTGCTCGACGGGGGCGTCGGTGGCATTGAGACCAATGATCAGAAACACGATGCCGGCGACGGCAAGGGCAATTCCCACGATGCGTGAAACGGGCATATCGGCTCTCCTTATTCCTTGGCTTTGCTGCGGCCGGCTTCCTCGGCCCGCTGCAGGTCATCTTTCTGATCGCCGCTGACCGCCTCGGCAGCCTCGCTGGCGGCCCGGTCGACGCGGCCGGACTTCACGAATTCCCGCTGGTCCTTGTTGTACTGGCGGGCCGCGGTCCTGTTGCCCTCGCCTTCGTTTTTGTGCTTGCCGCCCTGGCGGGCCTGATCGTGGGGCGGAGTGGGCTGTTTGGTGTCGGTCATGCATCCTCCTGCTTAGCTACAAAAGCGAAACCCGCGGCGGGGGCCGCGGGTTCCACGCGCCGAGAGGCGCCGATCAGGCAACTTTGAGCAGACGCAGAAACTCTTCAGCACCCTTCTGGCGCTTGCCGCGCACCGGCACTCGGTCGTCATGGCGCTCCAGGACCGACTGCAGCTCGCTGCGGGCGCGGGACAGCCGGCTGCGCACCGTGCCGACGGCGCAGCCGATCACCACGGCGGCTTCCTCGTAGGAAAGGCCGTTGGCGCCGACCAGCATCAGGATCTCGCGATGGTGGGGGCTCAGGCGCCAGAAGGCGCGGGCCATGTCGTCGAACTGGACCACGACCTCCTGCGAGGGGGCCACCACGCGCTTCTCGTCCGGGATGTCGTCCAGCCGCTCGCGCACCTCGCGGTCACGCCGGCGCTGGTCGAGAAAGCGGTTACGCAGGATGGTGAATACCCAGGCCTTGAAGTTGGTGCCCATGGTGAACTGCTCGCGCGCCGACCAGGCGCGCACCAAGGTGTCCTGCACGAGATCGTCGGCCGAATCCACGTTGCGGGTCAGCGAGCGCGCATAGGCGCGCACGTGCGGGATTGATGTCTGCAGAAGTTCGCAGAAGGCATCCGTCGTCATCGTTGACCTCCATACTCGTCGAATCGATGGTTCGCGAAAGCAGAACTTGTTCTTCTCATTGGCGCTTTTGCGTCCTCGTACGCCCTGTCTTGAGTAGTAGGTAGGGGCGCGAATGGCCAAACCGTAGTGACCAATGTGTGGCCCCATGTGACGTTCGGACGACATCGGCGCGCATCTGGGGTATCCTTGCGCGCATGGTTGTTGGGCTTTTTGGTACCCCGTCACCGCGGACTGCATTTCCTGCAACGCTTGAGCCGGAACAAGCGGCGCGCGCGCGTGTTTATCAGGGCGTCTGCGCAATGATCATGGTCGGGAGAAGGCGTCCATGAATGGAGATGGCCATTCGGCCGAGCCTCGCTCCCTGCACCACGATGACATGCAGGACTATATCGAGGGCCGGCTGAGCGAACCGGAGCAAGCCAGGGTAGCCGCCTACCTGCGCCAGAATCCGGCCGAAGCGGCGCGGGTCGAGGCGTTGCGGCTGCAGGCAGCCAAGCTGAAGAAGCTTGGCGAGCAAATTCTCAACGAGCCGGTCCCCAACCACTTGCTCGAAATCCTGAAGCGGCTTCCCCAATCCCGTCAGGAATAGCCTGCGCCAAGCCTGGCGGAGACGCCCTCACATCATGGCGCCGGCGCGCAGCCGTACCTCGCGTTCCCAGAGGATCGAATCATAGCGCGCGAGCGTGGCCGCCGCCTGCTCGTAGACCGTCTGTGACGGCCGCTGGTTGGAGCGGTCGGTCATGCAAAGCAGATCGACCGCCTCCTCCACCCGTTCGATCACCCAGATATTGAACACGCCGGCCTCGACCGCCGCGGCGACGTCGTCGTCGAGCACCAGGTCACCGATATTCGCCTGCGGCAGGACGACGCCATGGCGCAGGCCGGCGAGGCGTTCGACCTCCGTGGCGCGAAAGAAGCCTTCGATCTTCTCGATCAGGTCGCCGACCGCCTGCACCTCGCCATGCTGGTTGAAGGAGCCGGTGACGGCCAGATCCTGGCGCAGCGGGATCTCGGCGAGCGACGAGAGAATAGCCAGGAGCTCGGCCACCGAGGCACTGTCGCCGTCGATGCCCCCGTAGTTCTGCTCGAAGGTCACCGAGCCGTCGAAGGAGATCGGGTGACGCTGGCCGAAGACTCCCCGCAGGTAGCCCTCGACAACCAGGGCGCCCTTCTGCTGCACCCGGCCGCCGAGATCGGCGACGCGCTCGATGTTGATCACCCCGCGGCGGCCGATCGCGACACGCGCGGTGACGCGGCTGGGCCTGCCGAAGCGATGCTCGCCAAGATCACGCACCGTCAGGGCATTGACCTGGCCAAGCGCCGCCCCCTTCGTGGTGATCGAGATATGGCCGCGCCGGATGCTGTCGAAGAAGCGCTGCTCCGCGCGGCTGTTGCGCCGCAGCTGGGCCTGCCAGGCGGCGTAGATCGCCGCCGGCGTGATCCGGCCAGGCGTCACCGCGAACTGCGCGGCTTCGCACAGCAGGTCCTCGAGAAGCTCGAAGCGCGCGGTCATCAGGTCCCGCCGCCCGGCAAAACGCGCGGCAAGGCCCAGCAGCAGGGACACCGCCTCCCGGTCGCAGACCAGCCCGTGCGCGGCGGCCATCGAGGAAATCAGGGAGCCGAGATGCGAAACGTTGCCCTCGCTGGCCTCCATGTCGGCATCGATGTCGGCCTTGACCTTGAAATAGGTGTGGAATTCCGGATCGTCCGAGAAGAAGCGGAAATACGTGTCGCGCGAGCCGACGATGACCACCTTCACTCGCAAGGGGATGGGCTGCGGCTTGGGCAGGCCGGTGATCGGCATGGCGCCCACCCGGTGCAATTCCTCGATGCGGATCTCGCCGTCCCGCAGCGCCGCCTTGAGGAAGCGCCAGGCTGATTCGTCCTTGGTCAGCGCATCGGCGCGCAGCACGAGAACCCCACCATTGGCGCGATGCAGGGCCCCGGGCCGGATCAGCAGGAAATCCGTCTCGGCGATGCCGTCGATGCGCCGGTACTCGATGCGGCCGAAGAGATTCTCGTAGGTCGGATTGGCTTCGAGCACCACGCCTTCCTCGGCCGGCGCGCCTTCCACGAACAGGTTGACCCGGTAGCGCTCGAGACTGCGGGCTTCCTCGTCCTCGCCGCCGGCCCGCGTCAGCAGGTCGACGTGCTTGAGCAGGTCGTCGCGGAGCTCGGCCAGCCATGCGCCGAGCTCGGGGTAGGCCGCAAAGCCTTCGGTCAGCGGCGGGAACTCGCCATCGAGGATGGTGGCCAGGGTCTGGCGATTGAGGGCCGCGCGCTGCTCGTCCGCCGCAGCACGCAGTTCGGCAATCTCGCGTTCGAGCTCCTCGGCCGAAAGATCGCTGGGCTCCCTCTCCGGGGCGCGGGGCCGCCGCCGCTCGGCAACCCGTCCCCGCGGCGCGGCGCGTG
>JALHMR010000015.1 GCA_022843945.1 Rhodospirillaceae bacterium
GGGGCGCGGCCTGGCGCTGCTGCACGCGCTCTGCGCCGCGTTCTGGCTGGGCGCCTTCGTGCCGCTCTTGCGCCTCCTGCCGGCCCATCCGGCAGCGGCGCTGGCGGCGGCGCGCCGCTTCTCCGGCTTCGCCATGCCGGCGGTGCTGCTGCTGGCCTCCAGCGGGGCACTCATGGCCACGACGCGCGTGGCCGATCTCGAGGCGCTCACCGGCTCGCTCTACGGCCGGCTGCTGCTCGGCAAGCTGCTGCTGGTGGCGCTGCTGTTGGCCATCGCCGCGGCCAATCGCTGGTGGACCACGCCGGCCCTGGCCGCCGGTCGGCGTGGAGCCACGGGTAACCTCGCGAGCCTGATCCGCATCGAGTTGGCGCTCGGCGCCACCATCCTGGCGGTGACGGCCGTGCTGGCGCATACGCCGCCGCCGGCCATGGAGATCCATGATCACGCCTCGACCGAACCGGGCTACGCCGTATGGACGAGCCGGGGCGAACGCTCGCTGGTCCTTGAAGTTTCACCGGCCCGCGCCGGCGCCAACACGGTCGTGGCGCGTCTGCTCAACCCGCGCGGCGAAACCCTCATGCCGCTGGAGATGAGTGCTGCTTTCGCGGCGCCGGCGCAGGGCATCGAAGCCATCACCCGGCCGCTGGCGCGTTCGCCCGACGGCGCTTTCCGCCTCGAGCGCCTCGACCTGCCGCTGGCCGGTGCCTGGAGCGTGCGTATCGACGCCCTGGTCAGCGACTTCGAGAAGGCCGTGTTCGAGACGGAGATCGTCCTGCGTTAGCGAGCCACTTCGGCGACGGTGGTGATCTCGCGAATCAGCTTCTTGAGGATGACGTCGGCGAAGTCGGTGTAGTCTCGCGCCGCCACGACGAAAGCGCCATTGCCGCCGACGACGAAGTGGGCGTAGTGAGCCTCGACCTCCGGCTCCTCGTTGAGGACGGCCAGGCCGTTGATGATCACACCCTGGAAAACGGCATCGTCGCGCGCCGTACTCACTAGTCGGCCGCGATTGCTCACGCCATCGCCTGAGACATCGACCACGCGCCGCCCGCCCTCGAAATCGCCCCGCTCGAACAGCGTCAGGGCGAAATCGATGGCATCGCCGATCGCCGTCTCGCCGCCCAGTACCAGCCGGGGTGCTGCCGCCAGCTCGGCGGCGAAGGCTTCGAGTCCGGCGGCATCGTCCAGCCGGCGCCAGGGGAAATTTACCGTCTGCTGTCCGGCACCCGACCATTCGAACAGCGTGACGGCAATCGCCTTGTGCTGCCCCGAGGCGATGGCCTTATGCAGGTCGGGATGGCGGAAGGCTGCCGCGTAACCCTCGAGCTGGAGGTAGTATTCATCCATGTCGACGCTCGACGAGGAATCGATGGCCAGCACGAGGCGCAGATCCACAGGCGCAGGCCCCGTGGTCACAGGATTGGCGCGCAGCCCTGCGACCGTGGCGATCAGGAGCGTCAAAAGCAGGGCGAGGCGGCGCATCACAAGAATTCTGTCATTGGACGGGTACTCTGTGGTGAATTTGTGACACCGTGCCGGATGGGAACACCATGATCGCGATCCTGGCGGGAGCGGCCGCCCTCTACGGCGCGCTGGTGGGCGGGATGTACCTGTTCCAGCGCGACCTGCTTTATCTGCCGGATACCAGCCGGCCCAGCCTGGCGCGGGCTGCGATCCCCGGCCTGTCCGAGGTCGAGACCGTCACCGCCGACGGATTGCGGCTTCTGGCCTGGTATGCGCCGGCGCGGGCCGGGCGGCCGACGCTGCTCTACCTGCACGGCAATGGCGGCCACATCGCTTACCGGGCCGACCGGGCGCGCAAGCTCACCGCCGCGGGTTACGGTCTGCTGCTGGTCGAATATCGCGGCTATGGCGGCAATCCCGGCTCGCCGAGCGAGGACGGCCTCCATGCCGACGCCGAAGCGGCGCTGGCTTGGCTCGCCGGCCGCAACCTGCCGCCGGGCCGCATCGTGCTCTACGGCGAATCGCTGGGGACCGCCGTGGCCGTGCGGCTCGCCGCCGAGACGGCGGCGCGTGGCGGGCCGGTCGCGGCCCTGGTGCTCGAAGCGCCGTTCACCTCGATCGCCGATGTGGCGCAGCATCATTACCCGTATATCCCGGCCCGCCATCTGGTGAAGGATCGGTTCGACGCCGAAGCCCGTATCGCTGCGGTCCGCGCCCCGGTGCTGGTCATGCATGGGGAGCGCGATCATGTCGTGCCGGTGCGCTTCGGGCGCGCACTCTTTGCGGCGGCCGTCGAGCCCAAGCGCGGCTGGTTCATGCCCGGGGCCGATCATGTGACGATCTTCGATGGCGATACGTTCGGCGTCATCGAGGCCTTCATCGTCGAGCATGTGCGATAGAATGGCGGGCATGGGTTCGCACGATTCCCATTCAGTCCTGACCGTCGCCGAGATGATGCGCGCCGATGCGGGCGCGATCCGACGGGGGATCGCCGGCGAGCGCCTGATGGAGGCGGCCGGTCGGGCGGTCGCCGACGAGGTTCAGCGACGCTTCCCCGCCGGCCGCGTCGTCGTGCTCTGCGGCCCCGGCAATAACGGCGGTGACGGCTTTGTTGCGGCCCGGCATCTCGCGGCCGCCGGCCGCGAGGTCCGGCTGGCGCTGCTCGGCTCGCGCGGCGCTCTCCAGGGAGATGCCGCGATCCATGCGGCGCGCTGGAGCGGGCCGGTAGAGGCTCTGTCCGTGGATATCCTGGAGCCGGACTGCGTCGTCATCGATGCGCTGTTCGGCGCCGGACTGTCACGGCCGCTCGACGGGCTTGCCCGCGCGGCCGTGTCGGCGATCAACGCACGGGGCTTGCACTGCGTCGCCGTCGATGTGCCGTCGGGTGTCTCGGGCGATACCGGTGAGGTCAGCGGCGACGCCCCGCGCTGCGCCGCGACCGTCACCTTCTTCCGCAAGAAGCCGGCGCATCTGCTTCTGCCGGGGCGGCTGCTGTGCGGCGACATCGTGGTTGTCGAAATAGGTATTCCCGACACCGTGCTCGACGAAATCAAGCCGTCGATCCATGAGAACGATCCCGGGCTGTGGCTGCAGCGCTATCCCTGGCCGAAGCCCGACGGCCACAAGTACAGCCGTGGTCACGCGGTCGTGGTCGGCGGCGTGCCAATGACGGGGGCGGGGCGGCTGTCCGCCCGGGCTGCAATGCGTGCCGGGGCCGGCCTGGTCACGGTGGCGGCCCCCCAGGCAGCGCACGCCATGTTCGCCACGGCGGCTGCCGGCCTGCTCCTCGCCGCGACCGACGAGCCGCGGGCCTTCGAAACGCTGCTGGATGACCCGCGCAAGAACGTGGTCCTGCTCGGCCCCGGCAACGGGGTCGGCGTGCCGACGCGTCTGCGCGTGCTGGCCGCGTTGCAGGCGCACAAGGCCTGTGTGCTCGACGCCGATGCGCTGACATCCTTCGCCGACGATCCGGCGCATCTCTGCCGGGCCATCGGGCGGGCCGGCACGCCGGTCCTGCTCACGCCGCATGACGGCGAACTGTCGCGTCTCTTTCCTGACATCGCCGCGCAACACAAGCGTGACAAGCTGGCGCGCACCCGCGCCGCCGCGGCGAAATCCGGCGCCGTGGTCCTGCTCAAGGGCTACGACACCGTGATCGCCGCGCCCGACGGGCGGGCGGTGATCAACGCCAACGCGCCGGCGGAACTGGCCACGGCGGGGGCAGGGGACGTGCTGGCGGGCATGGCCTCGGCTTTCATGGCCCAGGGGATGGATGCCTTCGACTCGGCCTGTGCCGCTGCCTGGCTGCACGGCGACGCGGCAGCGCGGTTCGGTCCGGGCCTGATCGCCGACGACCTGATCGAGACGCTGCCGGCTTCGTTAAAGGAACTGAAAGCCCGTACCTTTACACTCGGTGAAAACTGAGGTGACAATCCCCGTATGAGTGAAACACGCGCCTCGGCCTCCGCCGGCTTTCTCGATCGCACGCTGCGGACCCTGCAGACGGCCTGGCGCGACATCTCGGAAACCGCCCGCGGGGCGATCGGCGGCTCGGATGCCGTGGCTCCCGCACTGCCCGACGGCGACATCGAGAAAGTGCGCGAGCGCATGCGCGAATGTCTGGACGGGCGCGGCGGCGAGGTTTCGGCGCGGGCGCGCGCGGCCGAGCTCGGCCGGGTCTATCTCGGACTCGACGGCGAAGGCCGCAAGCGGTTCCTCCGGCTGCTGGCCGACGAATTCGACGTCGATCACGGCGCCGCCGCCGCTTCCGCTTCGGCGCTGATCCAGGCCAAGGACGACAGGGCGCGGGCCAAGGCCGAGCGCGGCCTGCGCGCCGTGCTCAACGCGCCGCGCCTGCGCCTGCTCACCCAGTTCAACGGCCTGCCGGAAGGGGTCAAGTTCCTGGTCGACATGCGCGCCGAGCTTCTGCGCTTCGGGCGCGAAGACCGTGCGCTCGGCGGTCTCGAAGCCGATCTCAAGGAGCTGCTCGGCGCCTGGTTCGATATCGGCTTCCTCGAGCTGCGGCGCATTACCTGGGAATCGCCCGCGGCCCTGCTGGAGAAGCTCAGCGTCTACGAGGCGGTGCACGAGGTGCGCAGCTGGACCGATCTCAAGAACCGTCTTGATTCGGACCGGCGCTGCTTTGCCTTCTTCCATCCGCGCATGCCGAGCGAGCCGCTCATCTTCGTCGAGGTGGCGCTGGTCAACGGCATGGCGGCCAACGTCCAGGAGCTGCTGGACGTCACGGCGCCGGTGGTGGATCCGCGTTCCGCCGACACCGCCATCTTCTATTCGATCTCGAACGCCCAGAAGGGTCTGGCCGGCATCAGCTTCGGCGGTTTCCTGATCAAGCGCGTGGTTGACCAGCTCTCGGCTGAATTCCCCAAGCTCAAGACCTTTGCCACGCTCTCGCCGATCCCGGGCTTCACCCAGTGGCTCGACAGGGAGTTTGCCGCCGGCCTGCCGGGCGTCCTCGGCAAGCACGAGCGCAAGGTGCTCGCCGCCGCGCTGGGACAGGGCAATGCCAGCAAGGGCGATCTCAAGCAGATTCTTGGTGATCCGGCCTGGACCCGGAAGCCGGAAGTGGCGGCCGCCCTCGAGGCGCCGCTCAAGCGCCTGGCGGCGCGCTACCTGGTCGAGGGCAAGCGCGAAGACGGCAAGGCCGTCGATCCCGTGGCCAATTTCCATCTCGGCAACGGCGCGCGCGTCGAGCGCCTGAACTGGCTGGGCGACACCTCGAAGAAGGGTCTTCGGCAGTCCGCCGGCATGATGGTCAACTACCAATACCGGCTGGCCGAGATTGAGGCCAACCACGAGGCCTACGAGGGTGAGGGCAAGGTCATGACCTCGTCCGCCGTGGCTACGCTGCTGAAGTGAAGCGAAGCGTCATCCCGGGGCGCCTCAAGCAGCACATCCGATTCTGCAAGTCGCGCGACGGCGCGCGCATCGCCATGGCCGCGGTGGGGCAGGGGCCGCCTTTGTTGCGCACGGCGCACTGGCTCAGCCATGTGGAGCACGACGCGCGCAGCCCGGTGTGGACTCACTGGCTCGAAGAGCTGTCGCGGGATCACACGTTCATCCGCTACGACCAGCGCGGCTGTGGCCTCTCCGACTGGTCGCCGCCATCTACTTCTTTCGAGTCCTGGATCGACGATCTGGAAGCGGTGGTCGAGGCACATGGGCTGAAGCAGTTCCCGCTCTTCGGCATGTCGCAAGGCGGGGCGATCGCCATCGCCTATGCGGCACGCCATCCCGACAAGGTCTCGCAGCTGGTGCTGTTCGGGGCCTATGCCAAGGGCGTCTTGCGTCGCGATCCGACAGAGCAGCAGCGCGAAGAGGCGGAGACGCTGGTGAAGCTCATCCGCCTCGGCTGGGGTCGCGACAATCCCGCGTTCCGCCAGGTGTTCACCTCGCAGTTCATTCCGGACGGCACGCACGAGCAGCACCAGTGGTTCAACGACCTGGAGCGCCTTTCGGCCTCGCCGGAAAATGCGGCCACCATTGTCGAGACGCTGTACCAGCTCGACGTCGCCGCGGCGGCGGAAAGCATCCGCGTGCCCACGCTTGTCCTGCATTCACGCCACGACGCGCGGGTTCCGTTCGAAGAAGGGCGGCGGCTGGCCGGTCTTATCCCCGCGGCGCGCTTCGTCCCGCTGGAAAGCCGCAATCATGTCCTGCTGCGCGGCGAACCGGCCTGGGCGCAGTTTCTCGAAGAGCTGCGAAGCTTTCTCGGTACCGCGGCGGCCGATCCTCTGGCGCGATCCGGCCTGACGGCGAGCGAGAAGGAAGTTCTGACCCTGGTGGCGCAAGGGCTGGACAACGCAGCCATCGCCGAAGCGCTGGCCAAGAGCGAGAAGACGGTGCGCAACCAGGTCTCCAGCGTGTTCTCCAAGCTTGGCGTCAACAGCCGGGCCCAGGCCATCGTGCTGGCCCGCGATGCAGGGCTGGGCGTGCCCGCGCGGGACAACTAACCCACGCATTCTTCGGCTATCGGACGGTCCGTGACCCGGCGTGGGACGGCCGCCTCATGACCGCCGGTGCTTCTCCGGTCCAGACTCCGCACGCTGTCAAACGTGTGGAAGGTCGCCCGCCGATGCTCACTACGCTCCGCTCGCCTGCCGTCGCCCTCGCAGGCGCGGCGCTCTTCTGGTCCGGCAATTTCATCGCCGGCCGCGCCCTCGCCGGCCAGGTCGATCCGCTCACCCTCAACTTCCTGCGCTGGCTCTTGGCGCTGCTGCTGCTGGCGCCGTTCGTCTGGCGCGGCACGGTGACGCACTGGCCGGCGCTCGTGCGGGAATGGCGCCTGATCGTGGCCCTGGGCGCCACCGGCATCGCCTCGTTCCATACGCTCACCTACCTGGCACTGCAGAGCACGACCGCCACCAATGCGCTGCTCATGTTGTCCTTGGCGCCCATCGCCATCATGGTCGGCGCGGCCCTGGCCGGCATGGAACGGCTGACCGGCCGACAGATGGCTGGGGCTCTGATCTCGATATTCGGGGCCGGCGTGCTGATCACCCGCGGCCGTCTCGATAACCTCCTGGCGCTCGGCGTCAACGACGGCGACCTGCTGATGCTGCTCGGGATCGTAATCTGGGCCGCGTATTCGCTGCTGCTGCGGCGCCGCCCCGCCGACCTGCCAGGACCCGTGGCCATGACCGGAAGCGCCGCCGCGGCCGTGCTGCTGATGCTGCCGCTCTGGCTGGTGGTGGCACCCCCGCTCCCGGCGGCCCTCGTCTCCGCGCCGGTGCTGCTGAGCCTCGGCTACATCGCGCTCTTCGCCTCGGCGATCGCCTTCCTGCTGTGGTCGTACGGCGTGGCGCGCCTGGGCCCCGGCCGGGCCGGGCAGTTCGTGCACCTCATGCCGGTCTTCGGGGCGGGCTTGGCCTTCGCTGTGCTCGGCGAGGTCCCGACACCGGCCCAGCTCGTCGGTGCGCTGCTGGTGCTCTCCGGCATTGCCGTCGTCGAGTATCGGGGGCGGCGGGTCGTGCCCCTCACAGCCGCGGCGGCCCTGCCGAAGTAGCGACTACTTGCAGTCGCTTCCTACTTGCAATCTCCGGGCGCCGGCGGCGTGCTGGTGACGAAGCGCAGGATGCAAGGGCCGAAGCGAGCATTGAATTTCTCGTTCGCTCCCGCGCCGTGCCCGGGCAGCTCTGCCGGGTGCTCGATGAAATAGAGCGGCACGGATGAGCCGCCGAGAATGTCCTTCACATCCGCGAAACGACCGCCCGGGTCGAAAGCATCACCCTCGAATAGAGTGATCACGACCGGCACGTCGGTGGCGTTGCGCGCACGAACGTCGCGCATAAGTTGGCGGAAATCCTGGCGGGCCTCGCGCGACGGAGGGTCGCCATGCTTGGCCGGGACCGTGGCGATGACCGCGTCGGCCTTCACGCCTTTGCCCAGAGCGGCCAGCGACGACCAGGCGCCGTGCGATTGGCCGACGAGAATGACTTTGCTGTAGCCGGCGGCTTTGGCGGCGTCGACCGCGACGAGCATGTCGTTGATATCGGACTCGGTCTGCGCCCATTCGCGGTTGAAGCGATAGACGTCCCAGCCGGCCGCCAGGAAGCGGCTCACATAGGGGTGCGGCATGCCTTGCGTCGCGTCGACGCCGCGGCGGTAGCCATGGCTCCAGACGACCAGCCCCTTGGACTTCTGCGGCCCCTTCACGGGAACATAGTCACTGGGGATGAAGCGGCCGAGCTTCGGCGCCTCGGCATAGCGCGGGAGGCTGGTCGGGTCCTTGCCCCAGACGACGTAGCCGTTCAGGGAGTAGGGTTTGCACGGGCCTTTGGCGTCGCGCTTCTGGCAATTCTCCATTGCCGTCTTCATTGCATTCTCGACGGCGGAACTGCCCCAGCCGGCGCCGTAGCCACCGTTCTCGCTGATCGCGAAGACCCGGTGGAGGCCCTGGTTGAGGTAATTACGATAGGAGCGCTGGCCCTCATCGTTGATATGCGGCACGCGCTCCTGCGCCAAGCACGGCGCGGTGGCGGCCAAGCTCACGGCCGCAACGACAGCACGAAACATCATGGCTTCCCCTTGACCCGCGGCTTGCAACCGGAAGGAGAGTACCATGGTTGTCGCCGTCGGCTGTGACGGCCGTCACCCGGCCCGCCGGCGCATCTTCCGCACCGGCTTGGTCTCGGGCAGATCCTCGGGCAGAGGCAGCTCGCTGCCGTGCTTCACCGCGCGTAGGGCGAAGCTCGACTTGATGCTGGCGATGCCGCGGATGCGCGTCAGGTGATCCATAAGGAAGCGCTCGTAGGCGGCGAGGTCCGGCACCACGACGCGCAGCAGGTAGTCGGCGTCGCCGGTCATCAGGTAGCACTCCATGACTTCCGGCCGGCGCCGCACGGCGGCCTCGAAGGATTCGAGGGCCACCTCGATCTGCTTTTCCAGCGAGACGTGGATGAACACGCTGACCCGCAGGCCGACGCTCGCCGGGTCGACGAGTGCCTGGTAGCCGGTGATCACGCCGGCTTCTTCCAGGGCCCGCACGCGTCGCCAGGCCGGTGAGACCGACAGGCCGACCTTCTGGGCGAGCTCCGCCGTGGAGAGGCGCGCGTTCTGCTGCAGGAACTGCAGAATCCGCCGGTCGATGCCATCGAGAGATTGGGAACGATCCATGCTTAAAAAGCCAGGTTCAGGGAATGAATTTGCTATTCAGGTAGTTTAGCACGCAAAGAACGGAACAACATTGCCCGGTTTTCGCGATACCCTCCATTCATGGCCCAAGCTCAGATTTTTCCCCTCGGTACCCGTCGCGCCACCCCGCCGGCGACCGCTCCGCGCGACCTCGCCATCCTGCGCGCGCTCGAGCGCAAGGTGCTCTGGCTGTCGAGCTGGATGATCCATCACGCCAACCAGGTGCGGCCCAAGCGCGACGGGCTGAAGGTCGGCGGGCACCAGGCCTCGTCCGCTTCGACCGTCACCCTGATGACCGCGCTCTACTTTCATGCGCTGCGCGCCCAGGACCGCGTGGCGGTGAAGCCCCATTCGAGCCCGGTCTTCCACGCCATCCAGTACCTGCTCGGCCGGCAGAGCGTGGAGAAGCTGCAGCGCTTCCGCGCCTTCGGCGGCGCGCAATCGTATCCGTCGCGCACCAAGGACGTGGACGACGTCGACTTCTCCACGGGCTCGGTGGGCCTGGGTGTCGCCGAGACGCTGTTTGCCTCGATCATCCAGGACTACGTGCAGCTCAAGAAGCTCGCCCCGCCTGAGAGCCAGACCGGCCGCATGGTGGCCATCGTCGGCGACGCCGAGTTCGACGAAGGCAACGTCTTCGAGGCAATGCTCGAAGGCTGGAAGCACGACGTGCGGAACCTCTGGTGGATCGTCGATTACAACCGCCAGAGCCTCGACAGCGTCGTCTCCGACCAGCTCTTCAAGGCGATCGAGGGCGCCTTCGAAGGGACGGGCTGGCGCGTCGTCACGCTCAAATACGGCAAGCTGCTGGAGGAGGCGTTCAAGCAGGCCGGCGGTGTCGCGCTCCGCCGCTGGATCGACGAATGCCCGAACGCCATCTATTCGGCGCTCTGTTACAAGGGCGGCAAGGCGTGGCGCGAGCACATGACGGCCGAGATCGGCAGCGAGCCGGGCGTGCGCGAGCTGCTGGCGCGCTATAACGACGACGACGCGCTGCACCAGCTGATGACCAATCTCGCCGGTCACGATCTCGAAACCGTCGTCGACGCCTTCGACGCCGCGGCTGCCAGCGACGTGCCGACCTGCTTCATCGCCTACACCATCAAGGGCTTCGGCCTGCCTTTCGCCGGGCACAAGGACAACCACGCCGGCATCATGAGTGACGACCAGATGACGGCCTTCCGAGACGGCATGGGTGTTGCGCCGGGCGAGGAGTGGGAGCCTTTCGCCGGCCTCGACGTGCCTGAGTCGGAGCTGCGGCGATTCCTCGATGCCGTGCCCTTTGCCCAGGTATTTCCGCGCCGCTTCGACCCGCCGACCATTCCCGTGACGGACATTCCCGTGCCGATGCCGGGTGCCAAGCCGATGTCGACCCAGGAGGGCTTCGGCCGCATCCTCTTCGACCTCGCCGGCGGCAAGAGCGAGCTTGCCTCGCGCATCGTCACCATGTCGCCGGACGTGACGGTGTCGACCAATCTCGGCGGCTGGGTGAACCGGCGCGGGCTGTTCGACCGGCGCGACAAGTCGGATGTTTTCAAGGCGGAGAAGGTGGTCTCGGCCCAGACCTGGGCGATGAGCCCGGCCGGGCAGCACATCGAGCTCGGCATTGCCGAGAACAACCTGTTTCTCCTGCTGGCCGCGGCGGGCCTGTCGGCGCCGCTGTTCGGCGCGCGGCTGCTGCCGGTGGGCACGCTTTATGATCCCTTCATCGAGCGCGGTCTCGATGCCCTCAACTATGCCTGCTACCAAGATGCGCGCTTCATCGTCGCCGCGACGCCGGCCGGTCTCACCCTGGCGCCGGAGGGCGGAGCGCACCAGTCGATCGCCACGCCGCTGATCGGCATCGGCCAGCCCGGCCTGTCCTATTTCGAGCCGGCCTATGTCGACGAGCTTGCCGTGATCCTGGAATGGGGCTTCCGCCACATGCAGGAGAAAGACGGCGGCTCGCTCTATCTGCGCCTGTCGACCCGGCCACTGCCGCAGATTTCGCGTACGCTCGATGCGAAGCTCAAATCCGACATCGTGGATGGCGGCTACTGGGTAACGCCGCCGGCACCGGGTGCCGATCTTGCGATCGTCTATGCCGGCGCGGTGGCGCCGGAAGCCATCGACGCCCATCGGCAGATCCTCGAAGACGTGCCGGGGGCGGGACTACTGGCCGTCACCTCGCCGGACCGGCTGCATGCCGGCTGGCGGTCGGATCCATCTACCTCCCATATCGCGAAACTGCTCGGCTCGCTGACGCCGGGGGCGGGGATCGTTACCCTGATCGACGGCCATCCGGCCACCCTGTCCTGGCTGGGCGCTGTAAAGGGCCACCGCATCCGCCCCCTCGGTATCGAGCATTTCGGCCAGTCGGGCGACATTCCCGACCTCTATAAGGAGTACGGTCTCGACGCCGAGGCCATACTCGACGCCGCCGCTTCCCTCTGCCTGGGGCGCTAGCCTCTTCTCCTTGCGAAAAGCTAAGCTCCCGCTGTAGTTAATAAAGATTAACGCCGCGTGCGGGCCCGCGCCCGCCCGCGTACTCGGGGGAGGGTGTCATGCGGAGCCGCGTCCGGCTGTTTTCCATCGCTTGCCTGTTGCTAGGGGGGCTGTCGCTGCAGGCGCCTTCACTCGCGCGGGCTCCGAGCATGGACGACATCTATTCGATGATCGTCGATCAGCACGCGATGCTGCAGGACCAGCAGAAGCGCATCGAGGCGCTGGAGCAGGCGCTGGGCCTGCAGAAGCAGGAGATCAGCACCCTGCGCGTGCGGGCGACGAACGCCGAGAGCGAGCTCGAGCAATCCCGTCGCGAACTGCGCTCGATCGTCATCCCGTCGGGCGACCGATTGGCGGCCCTGCCGGGACAGCAGCTCGCCGTGGCGGCGGTGGCGCAGGTGCCCCCGCCCGAGCGCGGCCCGCGCTTCACGGCGACGCTCGAGGCGCTCTATCTCACCGCTTTCTCGGACAGCTTCCGCTACCTCTCAGGACAGGCGACAGGAGAGGGGCCGCAACAGGTGAACCAGGACTTTGAGCCAGGCGCCGAGTTGCGTGTGGCTTACGCGTTACCGAACAGCGCGTGGTCGCTGGGAGCAGGGGTGCGACACCTGCAGGGCCAGAGCCGCGAACGACATGTGGTCACCGGCAATGTCACCACTCTCTTCGACGTTGGCGCCGATGCCAATGACGTCATCGATGCGCAGCCGGGCGAGACCGTCTACGCCGAATCTAAATACAAGCTGTGGTCGGTGGATCTCGACGCGCGCTACGGTCTCGATCCGCGCAACCAGCTCGGACTCGTCGCCGGCGCACGTTACGCCAGCCTCAAGCGTGGTCTCGATGTCCGTGACGGCGGGGATTATTCCGATAACGAGGCCAATTTTGCCGGTTTCGGACCGAAGCTGGGAATAACCGGAGATTTCGGCCTAAGCGGCGGTTTCCGCGCCATCGGGGCCACTTCCGGCAGTCTCCTGATCGGCCGTGGATCGGTGATCTCGCTGTCGAACTGCGGCTGCGGCGGTGCCGACGAGTATTACAGCACCCAGGAGGTGCGGGCGGTACCCGTGTTCGATGGCCGGCTGGGCCTAGGCTATGACTATGCCCCGAAAGGCCGGCAAGGCTTCGGCCTCGGCTTCGAAGGGGGCCTCCTTGGCCAGCATTGGATGAATCTCCAGGACTTCGTCAACCAGGGGAGCGGCCAGCTCCTAGGCGTCGGCACGCCGATGGTTGCCGATACCACCATGACCTTCTTCGGCCCGTATCTCAGCATGAAGATGTGGTGGTGAGCCCGGCCGGGTAGGGCTAAGTCCTTGAGCTGAATTGTGGTCCGCCCGGAGTTTTGCACCGGCGCGCCACAAGCGGCCTTGATCGCAAAGACAAGGCATTGATATTATTTTTGTTTTCGGCGTCGGCCGGCGTCTTGCCGCCGTCCCCGTTTGCAGACTGTCTGGTATGGCGGCGGGGCGGGCGAGCCGCCGGGTGTGTTTGTTGACGGGGCCAAAGGGACCCTCTACATAGCTGGCCCGCGAAGCCGTCGCGGCCGTCCGGGCGCGGGCGTGGTGGAACTGGTAGACACGCCAGATTTAGGTTCTGGTGACGAAAGTCGTGGGGGTTCAAGTCCCTCCGCCCGCACCAATCCGCCGCTCCGTCGTCAGCCCCGGTTGCCGTCCCTCTTTCCGAAAGCGTTCCGCGAGCCATGCAAGTCACCGAACTCAACAGCGACGGCCTGAAGCGCGAATTCAAGGTCGTCATCTCGTCGAACGACATCCAGTCGAAGGTCGACCTGCGGCTGGAAGAGCTGGGCCGTACGACGAAGCTTCCGGGCTTCCGTCCCGGCAAGGTGCCGATGCCGGTGCTGCGCAAGCGCTTCGGCACCTCGGTGATGGGCGAGGTGCTTGAGCGCGCGGTTTCGGACTCGTCGTATCAGGCGATGGGCGAGCGAGGCCTGCGCCCGGCGATCCAGCCGAAGATCGAGATCACGTCCTTCGCCGAGGGCAAGGATCTCGAATACAAGATGGCCGTGGAGCTCCTGCCGGAGATCAAGCCGGTGGACTTCAAGGAGATCGCGCTCGAGCGGCTGAAGGCCGAGCTCAGCGACGCCGAGATCGACAAGGCGATCGAGCGCCTGGCCTCGTCCAGCCCGCAGACCGAGAAGGTGGCTGACGATCGCGCGACGCAGAAAGGTGACGTACTGGTCATCGATTTCGTCGGCAAGGTCGACGGCAAGGAGTTCGCCGGCGGCGCCGCGCAGGGTCATCGGCTGGAGCTTGGCTCCAATCAGTTCATTGCCGGCTTCGAGGACCAGCTGATCGGCCACAAGGCGGGCACGACGACCGACCTCAAGGTCACCTTCCCGAAGGAATACGGCAACGACCAGCTGGCCGGCAAAGACGCCGTCTTCACCGTAACGGTCAAGGAGATCCACCAGAAGCTGCCGGTCTCGATCGACGAGGCGCTGGCCAAGAAGATGGGCTTCGACGATCTCGCGGCGCTGCGCAAGGCCGTGTCGGAGCAGATGGGCCGTGAATATCAGCGCATCGCCCGCGGCCGCCTGAAGCGCCAGCTGCTCGACAAGCTGGCCGCCGGCCATGACTTCGCCGTGCCGCAGGGCATGGTCGATATCGAGTTCGAGCAGATCTGGAAGGGCATCGAAGAGGCGCGCCAGCGCGGCGACAAGGACCCCTCGATCCAGGGCAAGAGCGACGATGACCTCAAGAAGGAGTTCCGCGGTATCGCCGAGCGGCGGGTGCGGCTAGGTCTTCTGCTCTCCGAGGTCGGACGGACGAACAACATCCAGGTCAGCCAGGACGAAGTGAACCGCGCCCTGATCGAGGAGGCGCGCCGCTATCCCGGGCAGGAGAAGAAGGTCATCGAGTATTTCCGAGGCTCGCCCGAGGCGCTGGCCCAGCTTCGCGCGCCGTTGTTCGAGGATAAGGTCGTCGACTTCATCGCCGAGATGGCCAATGTCACGGAGAAGCCGATCACGCCCGAAGAGCTGATGAAGGATCCCGAAGAGGAAAAGGCCTGAAGGGCCGGTAGGGAACCCAAGTGTTTCGGGTTAAGATAGAGAATCAGGGCGGCGGGGCGACGCCACACCAGCAAGGACGAAGGCGATGAGCGACCGGTTTGATACCCAGATGAATACCCTTGTCCCGATGGTCATCGAGCAGACCGCGCGGGGCGAACGGGCCTTCGACATCTACTCGCGCCTGCTCAAGGAGCGCATCATCTTCCTGGTTGGCCCGGTGAACGACCAGGTGGCGAGCCTGGTTTCGGCGCAGCTCCTGTTTCTCGAATCCGAGAATCCCAAGAAGGACATCAACTTCTACATCAATTCACCTGGCGGCATCGTGACCTCGGGCCTGGCCATCTACGACACCATGCAGTACATCCGCCCGGACGTGGCGACGGTGTGCATCGGCCAGGCGGCCTCGATGGGCTCGCTGCTGCTGGCCGCCGGCGCCAAGGGCAAGCGCTTCTCCCTGCCCAATTCCCGGATCATGGTCCACCAGCCGTCCGGCGGCGCTCAAGGCCAAGCCACCGATATCGAGATCCAGGCGCGGGAGATTCTCAGCCTGCGCAAGCGCCTGAATGACATCTACGTCCTCCACACCGGCCAGTCGCTGGAAAAGATCGAGCAGGCCCTGGAGCGCGACAAGTTCATGTCGCCAGAGGAGGCCAAGGCGTTCGGCATCATTGACGAGGTGGTGACCAGCCGCCCGCCACGCTCCGATGAGGTCAAAGCGGCGGATTAAGCCGTTTTGCCCCCGTTTTGGGCCTAAAACAGGCAATTCCGAGCGAAAAAGCCTACCTCGTACGCATTGCCTCCCGGCAAAGTCGGGTACGGTTTACCATTCGTTGACCGGACGATGGCACTATCGCGAGTGAGCACTATATTAGTGCCTGCCCAGGTGTTTCTCGCGTCGCGTCCTGACACCCTCGTCAGCAAACCCCACAACCCGCAGGGGTATGAAGCGCCGCGATACCCCGACATCTGGGGGCGACAGGGTTTTTTGGCGTTGTGCCACTGGAGTCCTGCCGCTAACATGACGAATCAGGCCCTGTTCTTGCGTTGTCCGTAGGAACGGGGGCCGCGAACGGAGTGACTATGACCAAGTCGAGCGGTGACTCCAAAAACACCCTGTACTGCTCGTTCTGCGGCAAAAGCCAGCACGAGGTGCGGAAGCTGATCGCCGGCCCGACCGTGTTCATCTGCGATGAATGCGTCGAGTTGTGCATGGACATCATCCGCGAGGAGCACAAGACGACCCTCGTGAAGTCGCGCGACGGCGTTCCCACGCCCCGCGACATCTGCAACGTGCTCGACGATTATGTGATCGGCCAGGACCACGCCAAGCGCGTGCTCTCCGTCGCCGTGCACAACCACTACAAGCGACTGTCGATCGGGACCAAGAACAACGAAGTCGAGATCGCCAAGTCGAATATCATGCTCGTCGGCCCGACGGGCTGCGGCAAGACGCTGCTCGCCCAGACGCTGGCGCGCATCATCGACGTGCCCTTCACGATGGCCGACGCCACGACGCTCACCGAAGCGGGCTATGTCGGCGAGGACGTCGAGAACATCATCCTGCGCCTGCTCCAGGCCGCCGACTACAACGTCGAGCGCGCCCAGCGCGGCATCGTCTATATCGACGAGGTCGACAAGATCAGCCGCAAGTCCGAGAATCCGTCGATCACCCGCGACGTGTCGGGCGAAGGCGTGCAGCAGGCCCTGCTCAAGATCATGGAAGGCACCATCGCCTCAGTGCCGCCGCAGGGCGGGCGCAAGCATCCGCAGCAGGAGTTCCTGCAGGTCGACACGACCAACATCCTGTTCATCGTCGGCGGCGCCTTTGCCGGCCTGGAGAAGATCATCTCGCAGCGCACCCGCGGCACGGTGATGGGCTTCGGCGCCGACGTGCGCGCCAACGACGAGCGCCAGACCGGCCAGATCCTCAAGGAAGTGGAGCCGGAAGATCTGCTGCGCTTCGGCCTGATCCCCGAGTTCATCGGCCGCCTGCCGGTGGTTGCGACGCTGGGCGACCTCAGTGAGGACGCCCTGGTCGAGATCCTGGTCAAGCCCAAGAACGCCCTGGTCAAGCAGTACGCCCGCCTGTTCGAGATGGAAGGCGTGCGGCTGAGCTTCGCCGACGATGCCCTCAAGGCCGTCGCCCGTCGCGCCATCGCCCGCAAGACCGGTGCTCGCGGCCTGCGCTCGATCATGGAGGGCATCCTCCTCGACACGATGTTCGACCTGCCCGTGATGAACGGGGTGGAAGAGGTGGTGATCAACAAGGAGGTCGTCGAAGGGCGGGCCAAGCCGCTCCAGATCTACGCAGATCGCCGCGGCGACTCCGCTGGCGCATCCTCCGCGTAGGCCCTCGGCCGGCGACTACCCCCTACCACTTGAAGGGGGGGTTGCTCAGAGCCACATAAACTTTGGTTCCCGCCGTTCTGGCACATGTATTGAACGGCGGATTGGCGCCCGCCGCCTTCCGGCACTCCCAGGCGGGCTTACAGCCGACATCGAGGCACCATGACTGAAGCACCCCGCGGCACGCTCTATCCGGTTCTTCCTCTTCGCGACATCGTGGTCTTTCCCCACATGATCGTGCCGCTCTTCGTCGGACGCGAAAAATCAGTGCGCGCCCTCGAAGACGTGATGAAGGACGACAAACAGATCCTCCTGGTGACGCAGAAGAACGCGAGCCAGGACGATCCCACACCCGACGACATCTACACGGTGGGCACCGTCGGCACGGTCCTGCAGCTGCTCAAGCTCCCCGATCAGACCGTCAAGGTCCTGGTCGAGGGCGGCAACCGCGCGCGCATCATCAAGTACGCCGACAACCCGTCGTTCTTCCAGGCCTGGGCGGAGCCGGTTGGCGAGAAGCCGGGCGAGAACAGCGAAGTCGAGGCGCTGACCCGCGCCGTCATCGGCCAGTTCGAGCAGTACATCAAGCTCAACCGCAAGATCCCCCCGGAAGTGCTGGTCTCGATCAACCAGATCGAAGACCCCGCGAAGCTCGCCGACACGGTAGCCTCGCACCTCGCGCTGAAGATCTCGGAGAAGCAGGAGCTCCTGGAGACCGAAACGGTCAACCAGCGGCTCGAGCGCATCTTCGGCTTCATGGAGAGCGAGATCGGCGTCCTGCAGGTCGAGAAGCGCATCCGCAGCCGCGTCAAGCGTCAGATGGAGAAGACGCAGCGCGAGTACTATCTCAACGAGCAGCTCAAGGCGATCCAGAAGGAGCTCGGCGAGATCGACGAGGGCAAGGACGAATCGTCCGAGCTCGAGGAGCGCATCAAGAAAACCAAGCTGACCAAGGAAGCCCGCGAGAAGGCGATGGCGGAGCTGAAGAAGCTCAAGACCATGAGCCCGATGTCCGCGGAAGCCACGGTCGTGCGCAATTATCTCGACTGGCTGCTGAGCATTCCGTGGAAGAAGCGCACCAAGATCAAGCGCGACATCAAGCTCGCCGAGAAGGTGCTCAACTCCGATCATTTCGGCCTGGAGAAGGTCAAGGAGCGTATCCTTGAGTATCTTGCCGTGCAGCAGCGCATGGCGAAGGTCAAGGGTCCGATCCTCTGCCTCGTCGGTCCGCCCGGCGTCGGCAAAACCTCGCTCGGCAAGTCGGTGGCCAAGGCCACGGGCCGCAACTTCGTTCGCATGTCGCTGGGCGGCGTGCGTGACGAGGCGGAGGTCCGCGGGCACCGGCGCACCTATATCGGCTCGATGCCCGGCAAGGTCATCCAGGGCATGAAGAAGGCGAAGTCGTCGAACCCGCTCTTCCTGCTCGACGAGGTCGACAAGCTCGGCCAGGATTGGCGTGGTGACCCGACCTCGGCGCTGCTCGAGGTGCTCGACCCCGAGCAGAATTCGAGCTTCAACGACCATTACCTCGAGGTCGACTACGACCTTTCGGACGTGATGTTCATCACCACGGCGAACACGCTGCGCATGCCGCAGCCGCTGCTCGATCGCATGGAGATCATCCGAATCCCCGGCTACACCGAGGATGAGAAGCTTGAGATCGCGCGCCGCCACCTGATACCGAAGCAGATCGAGGCACACGGCCTGAAGAAGGACGAGTGGTCGATCTCCGACGACGCGCTGCGCGACCTCATCCGCTACTACTCGCGTGAGGCCGGCGTACGCAATCTCGAGCGCGAGATCGCCAACCTGACGCGCAAAGCGATCAAGGAGCTGGTGACCAAGGAGACCAAGAAGGTTTCTGTCACCTCGAAGAACCTCGACAAGTACGCCGGCGTGCGCAAGTTCCGCTGGGGCGAGACCGAGACCGAGGATTTGGTGGGCGTCACCAACGGTCTTGCCTGGACCGAGGTCGGTGGCGAGATCCTGTCGATCGAGGCGGTGGTCCTGCCCGGCAAGGGCAAGATGCAGATCACCGGCAAGCTCGGCGACGTGATGCAGGAATCCGTGCAGGCGGCCAAGAGCCTGGTGCGCTCGCGCGCGACCTCGCTGGGCATCAAGCCGACGCTGTTCGAGAAGCGCGACATCCACATCCACGTGCCCGAGGGCGCCACGCCCAAGGACGGTCCGTCGGCCGGTGTCGGCATGATCACCTCGATCGTCTCGGCGCTGACCGGCATTCCGGTGCGTCGCGACCTGGCGATGACCGGCGAGATCACGCTGCGTGGCCGCGTGCTGCCGATCGGCGGCCTCAAGGAGAAGCTGCTGGCGGCCCTGCATAGCGGGCTCAAGACGGTGCTGATCCCCAAGGAGAACGAGAAGGATCTGGCCGACATCCCGGACAACGTGAAGAAGGGCCTGACCCTGGTTCCTGTGAACACGGTCGATGAGGTGATCGAGCGGGCGCTGACGCGCAAGCCCGTGCCCATCGAGTGGACCGAGCCTCCGGATGTTGATCCGGTACCGGCCAAGCCGCGCGACGGCGAGACCGGCGTGGTCACCCACTAGGGGGGCTGCCAGCCAAGCCAACGACGCCCCGGCCGCAAGGCCGGGGCGTTTTTGTTTGGGCGCTTCCGCGGCCTCGGCAATTGACACGAATCCGCGCGCGCCCTGACAGTACCGACGGGTCGGTGCAGTCCGGGGCGAGGGGAGCAGGCGTGAACAAATACGATGTGGCGGCCGCCGTGGCGGCCAAGACGGCGATGTCGAAGGCGGCGGCGACCGAGGCGCTCGAGGCCATGCTCGATGTCATCACCCGCGCCCTGAAAAAGGGCTCGGAGGTGCGGCTGGTCGGTTTCGGCTCCTTCTACGTGCGCAACCGCAAGGCCAGCAAGGGCCGCAATCCACGCACCGGCGCCACCATCGCTATCAAGCCGACCAAGCTCCCCAAGTTCAAGGCCGGCAAGACCCTCAAGGATGCGGTCAACTAGCGGAGCCACGGCGCGCGCTGACCGGCGCGCGGCGCATCCTGTATAAGCAGCCCGCATGAACGCCTGTGGGTTGGATTTCGGCACATCGAACTCGGCGATTGGCGTCGTGCGTGACGGACAAGTGCGTCTCGCGCCCATCGAGGGCGACGCGACACTGATGCCGACAGCCGTGTTTTTCGAGGCGGACACGGACGACGTGGCGCTATTCGGGCGCGAGGCGATCGACGCCTATATCGGCGGTTCCGAAGGCCGCCTGATGCGGGCGCTGAAGTCGATCCTGGCGTCGCCGCTGATGGACGAGACGACGGCGCTGGCCGGCCGCAAGATCGCCTTCGCCGACGTCATCGCACTCTATGTCGCCAATCTGAAGAGGAAGGCCGAAGCGTTCCTCGGCGCCGAGATCGACAAGGTCGTCCACGGCCGGCCGGTGCACTTTGTCGACGGCGATGACGAGGCCGACCGGCGCGCTGAAGCGATTCTGCGCGAGATCGCCGGCCGCGTCGGCTTCCGCGAGGTCGTGTTCGTCTATGAGCCGGTCGCCGCCGCCTATCACTACGAAGCCACGCTCACGGCCGAAGAGACCGTGCTGATCGCCGATATCGGGGGCGGCACCTCGGACTTCTCCGTGGTTCGCGTTGGACCGGACCGCAGCAAGCAGCAGGAGCGAGGGCAGGACATCCTCGCCAATGCCGGTATCCGCGTGGGCGGCACCGATTTCGACCGGGCGTTGAGTCTGAAGCGGGTGATGCCGTTGCTCGGCCTGGGCAGCTTCCTTTTTGAGAAAAACCTGCCGCTGCCGCGCGGGCCCTACGCCGATCTCGCGACCTGGTCGCGGGTGAACCTGCTCTATCAGCCGCCGGCCATGCGCCAGATCCGCGATCTGCTCCGCAACGCGGTCCAGCCCGAGAAAGTCGGACGCCTGCTCAAGACAGTCGAGCGCCGCCTCGGCCACCGTATCTGCTTTGCGGTCGAAGACGCCAAGATCGCCCTGTCCGACGCGGCGCAGACGGACGTGATCCTCGATTTCGTTGAGGAGCAGCTGCGGCCGCGGGCGACGCGCACGCGGTTCGACGATGCGATCGCTGACATGACGGACCGCCTGAACGCGGCGGTGGCGCAGTGCGTTGCCGACGCCGGCCTCACGCCGCAGAAAATCAGCGCGGTGTTCCTCACCGGTGGTTCCTGCCGCGTGCCGGCCGTGCGCGGGGCGGTCGCCGCCGCCGTTCCCGGGGCGCGGCTGTCGGGCGGCGAGGACCTTGTGTCGGTTGTCGCCGGCCTGACCCAGGATGCATATCGGCGGTTCTATCGTTGAATGGGGCGCGGTATAACCCTTACGACGGGCGGTTAGCTCAGCGGTAGAGCATCTCGTTTACACCGAGAGGGTCGGGGGTTCGAAACCCTCACCGCCCACCATCCTGCTTACGCATGAGGACCTCTGGCCTTGTCGACCGGCCTCTGGCGGCGATTGCTGAGTGGCAACGAACTGCGCAAGACGCGCCTCCACGACGAGAAGGGCAACCTCGTCAGCTGGGACGCGCTGCTCCACGCCCCGCTGGCCCTGGCCACGGCAGCGGGCAAGCTCGCCGGCCTGCGTCCGGTCCTGCCCATGATCTCGTTCCGCGCGGCGCGCGTCATCGACGGCCTGCTGACGGCTGAGTCCCGGGTCGTCGAGTTCGGCTCCGGCTATTCCACGCTGTGGTTCGCGCAGCGTTGTGCCGAGCTGGTGAGCATCGAGGACGATCCGCACTGGCGCATGGTGGTCCAGGACCTGGTGGCGAAAGCGGGGCTGCGCCACGTGCGCCACGAATTTCGCGGCCTCGATACCTACAGCCGGCTCGACGACTATCCCGACGCCTATTTCGATTTCGCGCTGATCGACGGCAAGGACCGCGCGGCTTGCGTGCGTACGGCGCTGACCAAGGTGAAGCCGGGTGGCTGGCTTTATCTCGACAATTCGGACAAGGACATGACTGTCCCCGATGGCGATGTCCGCCGGGCCGAGGCGCTGCTCACCGCAGAGATCGGCCGGCGCGGCGGGACCCTGCGCAGCTTCACCGATTTTTCGCCGACCAATTTTTTCGCCGAACAGGGCCTCCTGGCGCGGCTGTAGACGATGCCTAACCATTTGTTAAAACTCACTTATCCCTGCCTACATGAGACCGACTGGACAACCTGGACGGCGAGTGTTTGACCCGGCTTGCCCGGCCCCCTTATGGTGCCGGCGACTCATTTCCAGGCGACCGCTGAAAGAGGCAACCCGACGATGAAGGTTGACGGAACTTCCTACCGCACGATCTGGTTGGCCAAGGACGGTCGCTCGGTGGAGATCATCGACCAGACGCGCCTGCCGCATGAGTTCGCCACTCTGCGCCTGGCATCGCTCGGCGAGGCGGCGCACGCCATCAAGAGCATGCAGGTCCGCGGCGCGCCGCTGATCGGCGCCACGGCGGCCTACGGCGTGGCCCTGGCCATGCGCGACGGTACGTCGGATGCGGCCCTCGGCCAGGCCTACGACACCTTGCTCGCCACGCGACCGACGGCGATCAACCTGCGTTGGGCCCTCGACGACATGCGCCAGCGGCTCAAGGCCCTGCCGCCGGGCGAACGCAGCGCCGCGGCTTGGCGGCGCGCCGCCGAGATCGCCGACGAGGACGTCGCCATCAACCGCGCCATCGGCGAGAACGGGCTTGGCCTGATCCGCGACGCCGCGGCCAGGAAACCCCCAAGTTCTGGGAAGGGGGGCGCCACGATCAACATCCTCACCCACTGCAACGCCGGCTGGCTTGCCACGGTCGACTGGGGCACGGCGCTCGCCCCGATCTACATGGCGCACGACGCTGGTCTGCCGATCCATGTCTGGGTGGACGAGACCCGCCCGCGCAACCAGGGCGCTTCGCTGACCGCCTGGGAGCTCGGCCGCCACGGCGTGCCGCACACCGTGATCGTCGACAATGCCGGCGGGCACCTGATGCAGCACGGCCAGGTCGATCTCTGCATCGTCGGCACCGATCGCACCACGGCGACCGGCGACGTTTGCAACAAGATCGGCACTTACCTCAAGGCGCTCGCGGCCAGGGACAACGGCGTGCCGTTCTACGTGGCGCTGCCCGGGCCGACGCTCGACTGGACGATCGAGGACGGCGTGCGCGATATCCCGATCGAGGAGCGTGATCCGGCCGAAATCACGCGCATGACCGGCCGCACCGCCGACGGCAAGATCCTGAGCGTCGATATCACCGCACCGGGCAGCAAGGCCGTCAACTACGGCTTCGACGTGACCCCGGCGCGGCTGGTCACGGCGCTGGTGACGGAGCGGGGTGTGGCCCCGGCCTCGCGCGAGGGGCTGCTGCGGCTCTATCCGGAGCGCAAGGCCGCCGCAGCGGGAGAGTAGGGGCGGTGAATAAGGGTTAAAGCTCGCGCGCTACGGCCAAGGCCCTGATCTGGCTACGGTGGGGCCTGGACCCCTTTTCCTTGACCTTGTGCGTCCTCATCTGTACACCCTGCCACCCTATCGCGCGGGCGTAGCTCAGTTGGTTAGAGCGCCGGCCTGTCACGCCGGAGGCCGCGGGTTCAAGTCCCGTCGCTCGCGCCATTTTCACCCAGAATCGGTCTCCCAACTGCCCCGGCGGGGCGCGGTTTTGCACCCGTATTGCGCCCCGGAAGCATACGCGCGATAGTGCGCACCGGCTGGCGCCAGACCGCGAGGTTTAGGCGCTAAACCTTTGCTTTTCTTGTTACTGGTCGACCGTTAGACTGCCGGCCGGCACGAAGAGTCGGGGGCCGAGTCGGGTCGCGCCGCATGGTTTTTTTGCGCGCATCCTCCTTGAGCCATGGGAACCGATGGGGACGTGATGGAAGGCCATCTCAGTATGCTGCGCGAGTACTTGCCGATCCTGCTCTTTCTGGGGATCGCTACGGGGCTCTCGGCGATCATGGTCATCGCCTCGCTGATCGTCGCGCGTCAGCATCCGGATTCCGAGAAGCTGTCGGCCTACGAGTGCGGCTTCGAGGCATTCGAGGATGCGCGCCACAAGTTCGACGTGCGCTTCTACCTCGTGGCCATCCTGTTCATCATCTTCGATCTCGAGGTCGCCTTCCTCTTTCCCTGGGCGGTGACGCTCGGCGAGATCGGCCTGTTCGGCTTCTGGTCGATGGTCGTGTTCCTCGGCGTGCTGACCATCGGCTTCGCCTACGAGTGGCGTAAGGGAGCGCTGGAATGGGAGTGATCACCTCCCCCACGGCGCCGCTGCCGCCGGGCGCCCAGCAGGACGCGCTGCTCAAGGCGGTCACCGACGAGATGGCGGAAAAGGGCTTCGTCATCGCGCAGGTCGACAAGCTCGTCGCCTGGGCGCGCACCGGCAGCCTGTGGCCCATGACCTTCGGTCTCGCCTGCTGCGCGGTGGAGATGATGCACACCGCGGCCAGCCGCTATGACCTCGATCGCTTCGGCATGGTCTTCCGCCCGAGCCCGCGCCAGTCCGACGTGATGATCGTCGCCGGCACGCTGACCAACAAGATGGCGCCGGCCTTGCGCAAGGTCTACGACCAGATGGCCGAGCCGCGCTGGGTGCTGTCGATGGGCAGCTGCGCCAACGGCGGCGGCTACTATCACTATTCCTATTCCGTCGTGCGCGGCTGCGACCGCATCGTGCCGGTCGACGTCTACGTGCCGGGCTGCCCGCCCACCGCCGAGGCGCTGCTCTACGGCATCCTGCAGCTCCAGAAGAAGATCCGCCGCACGACCACCATCGTGCGCTAGGTCCCGGTCCATGAAGCTTCCCGCAAACGAGCTCACCGCGCTGAAGGAACTCGGCGACCGTGTCATGGCGGCGCTGCCGCAGGATGTCCTGGGTTGCGACATGGTGCTCGACGAGCTGGTCGTCACCGTGCGGCCGACGGCGATCCCCAAGGCACTGACCTGGCTGCGCGACGATCCGGGCGCCTTGTTCAAGGTGCTGATCGATGTCTGCGGCGCCGACTACCCGGACCGCGAGAAGCGCTTCGAGGTGGTCTACAGCCTGCTCAGCCTCAAGCACAACCGGCGCGTCCGGGTGAAGACGATGACCGACGAGCACACGCCCGTGCCCTCGGCGGTGACGATCTTCAGTTCCGCCAACTGGTACGAGCGCGAGACCTGGGACCTCTACGGCATCTTCTTCTCCAATCACCCGGACCTGCGCCGCATCCTCACCGACTACGGTTTCGAGGGGCATCCGCTGCGCAAGGACTTCCCGCTGACCGGCTATGTCGAGGTCCGCTACGACGAGGACCAGAAGCGCGTGGTCTACGAGCCGGTGAAGCTGACACAGGATTTCCGCACCTTCGACTTCCTCTCGCCCTGGGAAGGCATGACGCCGGATCTGCCCGGCTATCCGCTGCCGGGCGATGAGAAAGCCGCCGCCGCCACTCCGACACAGCCAGTGCCGCCCGCCGGCGCTGCGAAGACGACCTGACATGGCCGAAGTCCAGCTCAAGAATTTCACGATGAATTTCGGGCCGCAGCATCCGGCGGCCCACGGCGTGCTTCGTCTCGTGCTTGAGATGGATGGCGAGGTCGTCGAGCGCGCCGATCCGCATATCGGCCTGCTGCATCGCGGGACCGAGAAGCTGATCGAGTACAAGACCTACTTGCAGGCGGTGCCGTATTTCGACCGGCTCGACTATGTCGCGCCGATGAACCAGGAGCATGCCTTCGCCCTGGCGGTGGAGAAGCTGCTGGGTCTCGAAGTGCCGCTGCGCGGCCAGTACATCCGCGTGCTCTACGCCGAGATCGGCCGCATCCTCAACCATCTGCTCAACATCACGACCTTCGCGCTCGATGTCGGCGCCATGACGCCGCTGCTCTGGGCCTTCGAGGAGCGCGAGAAGCTGATGGAGTTTTACGAGCGCGTGTCCGGCGCGCGGCTGCACGCCGCCTACTTCCGCCCGGGTGGTGTCTCTCAGGATCTGCCGCCGGGCCTCATCGATGACATCCGCGACTGGGCGACGGCTTTCCCCAAGATCGTCGACGACATCGAGCGTCTGCTGACCGACAACCGCATCTTCCGTCAGCGCACCGTCGATATCGGCGTGGCCACGGCGGCCGAGGCGGCGGACTGGGGCTTCTCGGGCCCGATGCTGCGCGGCTCGGGCGTGCCCTGGGATCTGCGCAAGGCGCAGCCCTACGATTCCTACGAGCAGTTCGACTTCGACATCCCGATCGGCAAGAACGGCGACTGCTACGACCGCTACATGGTGCGCATGGAAGAGATGCGCCAGAGCCTGAAGATCATGGATCAGGTGCTGAACAAGCTGCCGGGCGGCCCGGTCAAGGTGAACGACCGCAAGATCGCGCCGCCGCCGCGCGCCGAGATGAAGCGCTCGATGGAAGCGCTGATCCACCACTTCAAGCTCTACACCGAGGGCTATCACGTGCCGCCGGGCGAGACCTACACGGCCGTCGAGGCGCCCAAGGGCGAGTTCGGCGTCTACCTGGTCTCCGACGGCACCAACCGGCCGTATCGCTGCAAGATCCGGGCGCCGGGCTTCGCCTTCATGGGGGCCATGGATTTTCTCACCAAGGGTCACATGCTCGCCGACGTCGTCGCCGTCATTGGTTCTATGGATATTGTCTTCGGGGAGGTCGACCGGTGAGCGCCCCTTCGGCCAACGCCGTACCGCAGCCGACGAGCTTCGCCTTCAACGAGGCGAACCTTGCCAGGGTGAAGCAGATCATCGCCAAGTATCCGCGAGGGCGACAGGCGAGCGCCGTCCTGCCGCTGCTCGACCTCGCCCAGCGCCAGCACGACAACTGGCTGCCGCGCGCGGCCATGGACTACGTCGCCGGCCTTCTCGACATGGCGCCGATCCGCGTCTACGAGGTCGCGACCTTCTACTCGATGTTCAACCTGCAGCCGGTCGGCAAGTGGTTCTTCCAGGTCTGCACCACCAGCCCGTGCTGGCTGCGCGGCTCCGACGACGTGGTGAAGACCTGCGAGAGCAAGCTCGGCATCCACATGGGCGAGAGCACCGCCGACGGGTTGTTCAGCCTGCGCGAGGTCGAGTGCCTGGGCTGCTGCGTCAACGCCCCGGTCATCCAGGTCAACGACGACGTCTACGAGGACCTCGACGCGCAATCGACGGCGAAGCTGATCGATGCCTGCCGCGCTGGCAATCCGCCGCCGGTCGGCTCGCTCTCGGGCCGCAAGCATTCGGGGCCCGCCTCGGGCCTGACCTCGCTCACCCAGGTTCCCGCGGCGGGAGACGACTGATGCTGCAGGACAAGGACCGCATATTCACCAACCTCTATGGACTGCAGCCGTGGCAGCTCGCGGCTGCGCGCAAACGGGGCAACTGGGACGGGACCAAGGACATCATCGCCAAGGGCCGCGACTGGATCGTCACCGAGATGAAGGATTCGGGCCTGCGCGGCCGTGGCGGTGCGGGCTTCCCGACCGGCATGAAGTGGTCCTTCATGCCCAAGGCGACGCCCGAGAAGCCGGGCGACGGACGGCCGAGCTACCTCGTGGTCAACGCCGACGAGTCCGAGCCCGGCACGTGCAAGGACCGCGACATCATCCGCAACGACCCGCATACGCTGGTCGAGGGCTGCCTGCTGGCCGGTGTCGGCCTGGGTGCCCATGCCGGCTACATCTATATCCGCGGTGAGTTCGTCAACGAGGCGAAGGTGCTGCAGGCGGCGATCGACGAGGCCTATGCCGCCGGGCTCCTCGGCAAGAACGCCTGCGGCTCGGGTTACGACTTCGATCTCTACCTGCATCGCGGCGCCGGCGCCTATATCTGCGGCGAGGAGACCGCTCTCCTTGAATCGCTGGAAGGCAAGAAGGGCCAGCCGCGCCTCAAGCCACCATTTCCGGCAGCCTGCGGCCTTTACGGTTGCCCGACCACGGTCAACAACGTCGAGACCATCGCCGTCGTGCCGACCATCCTGCGCCGGGGCGCGGCCTGGTTTGCCGGCTTCGGCCGCCCGAAGAACAGCGGCACCAAGATCTTCTGCATCCAGGGCCATGTGAACCAGCCCTGCAACGTCGAAGAGGCGATGAGCATTCCGCTCAAGGAGCTCATCGAGAAGCATGCCGGCGGCGTGCGCGGCGGCTGGGACAACCTAATGGCGGTGATCCCCGGCGGCTCGTCGACCCCCTGCATCCCGAAATCGGTGTGCGACACCGTGCTGATGGATTTCGACGCGCTGCGCGACGCCAAGTCCGGCCTCGGCACCGCGGCGGTCATCGTCATGGATAAGTCGACCGACATCATCTATGCCATCGCCCGCCTGTCGCAGTTCTACAAGCACGAGAGCTGCGGCCAGTGCACGCCTTGCCGCGAAGGCCTCGGCTGGGTGTGGCGCGTCATGCTGCGCATGGTCCAGGGCCGCGCCACGATCGAGGAGATCGACACGCTCGAAGAAGTGACTCGCGAGATCGAAGGCCACACCATCTGCGCGCTGGCTGACGGCGCCGCCTGGCCGGTGCAGGGCCTGATCCGTCATTTCCGGCCGGAGATGGAAGCGCGCATCAAGGCCTACAAGTCCGGCGCGCTGCGCCAGGCAGCGGAGTAGGGCGATGCCGAAACTCACAGTTGACGGCAAGGTCGTAGAGGTCCCGAACGGGGCCACGGTGCTGCAGGCCTGCGAGGCGGCAGGCGCCGAGATCCCGCGTTTCTGCTATCACGAGCGCTTGTCGATCGCCGGCAATTGCCGCATGTGCCTGGTCGAGATCGAAAAGACGCCCAAGCCCCAGGCCTCCTGCGCCATGCCGGCCGCCGAAGGCATGGTGGTGAAGACCGACTCCGCCATCACCAAAAAGGCCCGCAAGGGCGTGATGGAGTTCCTGCTGATCAACCATCCGCTCGACTGCCCGATCTGCGACCAGGGCGGCGAGTGCGACCTGCAGGACCAGGCGATGGCCTACGGTTTCGATCGCGGCCGCTTCGACGAGAACAAGCGCGCGGTGCCGGACAAGGATCTGGGGCCGCTGGTCAAGACCTCGATGAACCGCTGCATCCACTGCACGCGCTGCATCCGCTTCTGCACCGAGGTGGCGGGCGTCGAGGAGCTCGGCGCCACCTTCCGCGGCGAGCACATGGAGATCACGACCTACGTCGAGAAGGCACTGACGTCGGAGCTCTCCGGCAACATCATCGATCTCTGCCCGGTCGGCGCGCTGACCTCAAAGCCGTATGCCTTCGTCGCCCGGCCCTGGGAACTGCGCAAGACGGAGTCGATCGACGTGCATGATGCCGTCGGCTCCAACATCCGCCTCGATGCCCGCCCGCCCGAGGTGCTGCGCGTGCTGCCGCGCCTCAACGAGGCGGTGAACGAGGAATGGATCTCCGACAAGACGCGCTTCGCCTATGACGGACTGAAGCGCCAGCGCCTCGACCGGCCGTATGTGCGGATCAACGGCACCCTGCAGCCGGTGAGCTGGCAGGATGCCTTCGTCGCCATCGCGGCGCGCCTGCGGAACCTGCCTGGCAGCAAGATCGCGGCGATCGCCGGCGACCTGGTCGATGCCGAGGCGATGATGGCGCTCAAGGACCTGATGCAGGCGCTGGGTTCGCCGAATATCGACTGCCGCCAGGACGGCGCCAAGCTCGACGCCTCGACGCGTGCTGCCTACCTCTTTAACAGCGGCATTGCGGGCATCGAGCAGGCCGATGCGCTGCTGCTGGTCGGCACCAATCCGCGCTGGGAGGCGCCGCTGGTCAATGCGCGCATCCGCAAGCGCTGGCTGACCGGCAAGCTCAAGATCGCGGCTGTCGGGCCCCAGCTCGACCTGACCTACAAGTACGACTATCTCGGTGCCGGTCCGCAGACTCTCGCCGACGTCGCTTCGGGCAAGCATGCCTTCGCCGAGGTCCTCAAGAACGCCAAGAACCCGATGATCATCGTCGGCCAGGGCGCGCTGGCGCGCACCGACGGGGCCGCCGTGCTCGGCCTCGCGCGCCAGGTTGCCGAAACCTGCGGCCTGATCAAGGACGGCTGGAACGGCTTCAACGTGCTGCACACCGCGGCGGCGCGGGTCGGCGGGCTCGATCTTGGCTTCGTGCCGGGGCAGGGTGGGCGCGACGTGGCCGGTATCCTCGAGGGCGCCGGTAAGGGCGAGATCGAGGTCGTCTACCTGTTCGGCGCCGACGAGATCGACACCGCGAAACTCGGCAAGGCCTTCGTCATCTACCAGGGCCACCACGGCGACAAGGGCGCGCACCGTGCAGACGTCGTGCTGCCAGGTGCCGCCTATACGGAAAAGAACGGCACCTATGTGAACACCGAGGGCCGCGTGCAGCAGGCACGCGTCGCCGTGTTCCCGCCGGGCGAGGCACGCGAGGACTGGAAGATCATCCGCGCGCTGTCCGAGGCGCTGGGCCGCAAGCTGCCCTACGACACGCTCGCCCAGCTACGCGGCCGCCTGGCGACCGTGAATCCGGTGTTCGCGCGCGTCGGCGAGAAGCCGGCGGCGGCCGCCTGGGGCGCCTTCGGCCAGGTCGGGACCACGACCACCGCCGCCTTCGTCAGTCCGATCACCAATTTCTACATGACCGATCCGATCACCCGCTGTTCCGAGACCATGGCCAAGTGCAGCGCGCTGCTCGTTGCCGCTTCAGGGAAGACCGGCACCCATGGGTGATTTCGTCCACGGCTACGCGCTGCCCGGGGCGATCATCGTCGCCCAGATCCTGGCGCTCGTCGTGCCGCTGCTGGTGGCCATCGCTTTCCTGACGCTGGCCGAGCGCAAGGTCATCGCGGCGATGCAGCTGCGCAAGGGGCCCAACGTGGTCGGGCCGTTCGGCCTGCTGCAGCCCTTTGCCGACGGTCTCAAGCTGCTGCTCAAGGAGACGATCATTCCCAGCGGCGCCAACCGCGTCGTCTTCATCCTGGCGCCGATCCTTACCTTCCTGCTCAGCCTGATCGCCTGGGCGGTGATCCCGTTCGATTACGGCGTCGTGCTGGCCGACATCAATGTCGGCGTGCTCTATCTCTTCGCCATCTCCTCGCTCGGCGTCTACGGCATCATCATGGCCGGCTGGGCCTCGAACTCGAAATACGCCTTCCTCGGCGCCCTGCGCTCGGCAGCGCAGATGGTGTCCTACGAAGTCTCGATCGGCTTCGTCATCATCACCGTGCTGCTCTGCGTTGGTTCTTTGAACCTCACACAGATCGTGCTGGCGCAGAAGACGGTGTGGTTCGCCATCCCGCTCTTCCCGATGTTCGTCATCTTCTTCATCTCGGCGCTGGCCGAGACCAACCGCTCGCCCTTCGACCTGCCCGAAGGCGAGTCCGAGATCGTCGCCGGCTACTTCGTCGAATACTCGTCGATGTCCTTCGCCCTGTTCTTCCTGGGCGAATACGGCGCGATGATCCTGATGAGCGGCATGACTGCGATCCTCTTCCTCGGCGGCTGGCTGCCGCCCTTCGACATCGCGCCGTTCAACTGGATCCCCGGTCCGATCTGGTTCTTCGCCAAGATCGCCTTCTGCCTCTTCGTCTTCCTCTGGGTGCGCGCCACGCTGCCGCGCTACCGCTACGACCAGCTCATGCGGCTGGGCTGGAAAGTGTTTCTGCCGTTCTCGCTGCTCTGGGTCGTGCTGACCGCCGGTGTGCTCGTCTACACCGGCTGGGTGCCGACGCCGCGCGGTTGAGGGGAGACTGACCATGACCATGACCCGCAGCCTGCTCCTGTCCGAGATCGTCTCAGGGCTGGCACTGACGCTCAAATACTTCTTCAAGCCGAAGGTGACGCTGAACTACCCCTTCGAGAAGGGGCCGATCAGCCCGCGCTTCCGCGGCGAGCACGTGCTGCGCCGCTATGCCAACGGCGAGGAGCGCTGCATCGCGTGCAAGCTATGCGAGGCGATCTGCCCGGCGCAGGCCATCACCATCGAGGCCGAGCCGCGCGGCGACGGCAGCCGGCGTACCACGCGCTACGACATCGACATGACGAAGTGCATCTACTGCGGCTTCTGCCAGGAGGCCTGCCCGGTCGATGCCATCGTCGAGGGGCCGAACTTCGAGTTCGCGACCGAGACGCGCGAAGAACTCATGTACAACAAGGACAAGCTGCTGGCGAACGGCGACCGCTGGGAGGCCGAGATCGCGGCCAACCTGCGCGCGGACGCGCCGTATCGCTGAGCCGGGGGACACTGGGGAAATAGCCGTGCTGATCCACGCCCTCTGCTTCTATCTCTTCGCCGCGATCCTCGTCGCCTCGGCGGTGATGGTCATTGCCGCGCGCAATCCCGTGCACTCGGTGCTCTTTTTGATCCTCGGCTTCTTCAACGCCGCCGGCCTCTTCGTCCTGATGGGGGCGGAGTTCCTGGCGATGATCCTGGTCGTCGTCTATGTCGGCGCCGTGGCGGTGCTCTTCCTCTTCGTGGTCATGATGCTGGACGTCGACTTCGCGGCGCTGCGCTCGGGCTTCCTGCGCTACCTGCCGATCGGCGGCCTGATCGGCCTGATCCTGCTCGCCGAGCTGGCGCTGATCGTCGGCGCCTGGAGCTTCGCGCCGGAGGCTGCCTCGGCCAGCCAGCTGCCCATTCCCGATCCAAGCCAGATCAGCAACACCCACGCGCTCGGCCTGATCCTCTATACCGACTACGTCTACGCCTTCCAGATGTCGGGCCTGATCCTGCTGGTCGCCATGGTCGGCGCCATCGTGTTGACCCTGCGCGAGCGCGAGGGCGTACGCCGCCAGGACGTCTCGCGGCAGATCAACCGGACGCGCGAGCAGTCGATCGAGGTGGTCAAGGTGCCGACGCGGGGAGGGGTGTGATGCTGCAGATCACCCTGTCCCACTACCTGACTGTCGCCGCCATCATCTTCACGCTGGGCATCTTCGGCGTCTTCCTCAACCGCAAGAACGTCATCATCATCCTGATGTCGGTCGAGCTCATGCTGCTCGCCGTCAACATCAATCTGGTGGCCTTCTCGGCGCATCTGGGCGACCTCGTCGGCCAGGTCTTCGCCATGCTGGTGCTGACCGTGGCGGCCGCCGAGGCGGCGATCGGCCTGGCCATCCTGGTCGTCTACTTCCGCAACCGCGGTTCGATCGCGGTCGAAGACATCAATCTGATGAAGGGCTGAGACGCGCGCCATGTACTCCCTTGCCGTCCTCATGCCGCTGATCGGAGCCTCGATTGCCGGCCTGCTGCTCGCCTTCGCGCCCAAGGGCCACGGCCGCGACCTCGCCGCCCAGCTCGCCACCTGCATCTGCATGGGGCTCTCGGCGCTGCTGGCCATCGTCATCTTCCACCAGGTGGCGATCCTCGGCCAAAGCCGCACGGTCGAGCTGTTCCCCTTCATCACTTCGGGCGCCATGCAGGCCTCCTGGGCCTTCAAGTACGACACGCTCTCGGCCGTCATGGTCTTTGTGGTCACGGTCTGCTCGACCGCGATCCACGTCTACTCGATCGGCTACATGCACGACGACCCGGGCGTGCCGCGCTTCATGGCCTATTTGAGCCTGTTCACCTTCTGCATGCTGATGCTGGTGACGGCCGATAACTTCATCCAGATGTTCTTCGGCTGGGAAGGGGTGGGTGTCTGCTCCTACCTGCTGATCGGCTTCTGGTACGACCGGCCCTCGGCCAACGCCGCGGCGATCAAGGCCTTCATCGTCAACCGGGTCGGCGACTTCGGCTTCGCTTTAGGCATCTTCGGCGTCTTCGCCATGTTCGGCAGCGTGGTCTTCGACGACGTCTTCGCCGCCGTGCCGACCTTCGTCGGCACCAAGCTGGCGTTCCTCAGCTGGGAGTTCGACACCCTCACGCTGCTCTGCCTGCTGCTCTTCGTCGGCGCCATGGGCAAGTCGGCGCAGGTACCGCTCCACACCTGGCTGCCTGACGCCATGGAAGGCCCCACACCGGTCTCGGCCCTGATCCACGCCGCCACCATGGTGACCGCCGGCGTGTTCATGGTCGCCCGCCTGTCGCCGATGTTCGAATACGCGCCCGACGCCCTGGCGGTGGTCTGCATCGTCGGCGCCTCGACCGCGATCTTCGCCGCCTCGGTCGGCCTGGTGCAGAACGACATCAAGCGGGTCATCGCCTATTCGACCTGCTCGCAGCTCGGCTACATGTTCTTCGCCTGCGGCGTCTCGGCCTACGCCGCCGCCATCTTCCACCTGATGACCCACGCTTTCTTCAAGGCCCTCCTGTTCCTGAGCTCAGGCTCGGTGATCCACGCCATGTCGGGCGAGCAGGACATGCGCAAGATGGGCGGCCTCGCCCCCTACATCCCCATCACTCTGGCCATGATGTGGATCGGCAGCCTGGCGCTGGCCGGCCTGCCGTTCTTCGCCGGCTACTACTCCAAGGACATCATCCTCGAGGCGGCCTTCGGCGCCCACAGCGCGGTCGGCCAGTACGCCTTCTGGCTGGGCATCGTCGCGGCCTTCATGACCGCCTTCTACTCCTGGCGCCTGCTGTTCATGACTTTCTACGGCGAGCCACGCGGCGACAAGAAGGTCATGGCGCATGTCCATGAATCGCCGTGGATCATGCTCGTTCCGCTCTTCGTCCTGGCGGTCGGCGCCATCTTCGCCGGCTGGATCGGCTACGAGTCCTTCGTCGGCAGCCGCATGAACGAGTTCTGGCGCGAGTCGATCCTCGTCCTGCCGGCCCACAACTCGATCGAGGCGGCGCACCACGTGCCGTTCTGGGTCAAGATCCTGCCGATCATCGTCGGCCTGGTCGGCATCGGCCTGGCCTACGGCCTCTATATCCGCGATCCGGAGCGGCCCAGGCGCATCGCCCAGAACGCCCAGGGCCTGTACCGCTTCCTGCTCAACAAGTGGTATTTCGACGAGCTCTACGACGCGATCTTCGTCCGCCCGTCCTTCACCCTGGGCTTCGGCTTCTGGAAGAAGGGCGACGAGGCGACGATCGACGGGCTGGGTCCCGACAACATCGCCGCCAACACCCTGCGCCTCGCCAGGCGGGCGAGCGCGCTGCAGACCGGCTACGTCTATCACTACGCCTTTGCCATGCTGATCGGCGTGGTCACGCTGGTCACCTGGTACATGCTGGTGCGGGGTTGAATGCCATGATGTCCGGCTGGCCCTTGCTCTCGCTGGTCACCTTCCTGCCGCTGGTCGGGGCGGGCTTCATCTTCTGCGTGCGCGGCTCGGACGAGGTCGTCGCCCAGAACGCGCGACACGCGGCGCTGTGGACCTCGCTGCTGACCTTCGTGCTGTCGATCTTCCTGTGGGTCGATTTCGACGTCCGCACCTCCGACTTCCAGTTTGTCGAGACGCGGGCCTGGATCCCGGCCTTCGGCATCACCTACAAGATGGGCATCGACGGCGTGTCGCTGCTCTTCGTGCTGCTCTCGACCTTCCTGACGCCGATCTGCATCCTCGCCAGTTGGGAGGCCATCGAGACGCGCGTGCGCGAGTACATGATCTCCTTCCTCGTCCTCGAGACGATGATGGTCGGCATGTTCTGCGCCCTCGACATGGTGCTGTTCTACATCTTCTTCGAGGGCGTCCTGATTCCGATGTTCCTGATCATCGGTGTCTGGGGCGGCAAGCGGCGCGTCTATTCCGCCTTCAAGTTCTTTCTCTACACCCTGGCGGGCTCGGTGCTGATGCTGCTCGCCATCCTGTTCATCTACTTCGAGACCGAGACGACCGACATCCCGGCGCTGCTCAACATCTACATCGAGCCCAACGTTCAGTTCTGGCTCTGGCTGGCCTTCTTCGCCTCCTTCGCGGTCAAGGTGCCGATGTGGCCGGTGCACACCTGGCTGCCGGACGCCCATGTCGAGGCGCCCACCGCCGGCTCGGTCATCCTCGCTGGCGTGCTCTTGAAGATGGGCGCCTACGGCTTCCTGCGCTTCTCCGTGCCGATGCTGCCCGACGCCTCGGTATTCTTCACGCCCTTCGTCTACGTGCTCAGCATCATCGCCATCATCTACACCTCGCTGGTGGCCCTGGTGCAGGAGGACATGAAGAAGCTCATCGCCTACTCCTCGGTGGCGCATATGGGTTTCGTCACGCTCGGCACCTTCACCGGCAACGTGCAGGGTGTGGAGGGCGCGCTCTTCACCATGCTCAGCCACGGCATCGTCTCGGGCGCCCTGTTCCTCATCGTTGGCGTGATCTATGACCGCATGCACACGCGCGAGATCGCGCGCTACGGCGGCCTGGTCCACCGCATGCCGCTCTACGCTTTCGTCTTCATGGTCATGATGCTCGCCTCGGTCGGGCTGCCCGGAACGAGCGGCTTCGTCGGCGAGTTCCTGTCGCTGGCTGGCGCTTTCCAGGCCAATACCTGGGCGGCGCTCTTCGCCACCACCGGCATCATCCTGGGGGCGGCCTACATGCTCTACCTCTACCGCCGGGTGGTGTTCGGCGAGCTCACCCGCCAGGACCTCAAGAACATCACCGACCTCAATCTGAGGGAGAAGATCATCTTCGCGCCGCTGGTCGTGCTGGTCCTGTGGATGGGCATCTATCCCAAGCCGTTCCTCGACGTCTTCGCGGCCTCGAGCGGCCCGATCGCCGCGCGCTATCACGCGGCCAAGACGGCGGCCGTGCTGCAGCCCGGCATCTTCTCGCTCATCGCCGAGAAGCCGGAGTAGGGACCATGGGCGAAAACGGCTTCAACTTCATGCCGGCCTGGCCGGAACTGTTCCTGGCCGTGGGCGGCATGCTGCTGCTCATGATCGGTGTCTTCCGCGGCCCCAAGGGTCGCGAGGCGGCGGCCACCTGGAGTCCGGCGCACGCGATCAATGCGCGTAGCGTGACCTGGCTGGCCATTGGCCTGCTGGTCATCACCGCCTTCATCGTCTCTGGCCAGCCGATCGAACGCAGCGTCATCTTCGCCGGCATGTTCGTCAGCGACGCCTTCTCGATCTTCGCCAAGCTCCTGATCCTGCTCGGCTCGGCGCTGACCCTGATCCTGGCCATCGACTACAACGAGCGCGAGCAGATGGCCCGCTTCGAGTATGCGGTGCTCATTCTCTTCGCCACCGTCGGCATGATGGCCATGGTCTCGGCCAACGACCTGATCTCGCTCTACCTCGGCCTCGAGTTGCAGAGCCTGTCGCTCTACGTGGTCGCCGCCTTCCGCCGCGATTCGCTGCAGTCGACCGAGGCCGGTCTCAAGTACTTCGTCCTCGGCGCGCTCTCGTCCGGCATGCTCCTCTACGGAGCCTCGCTGGTCTACGGCTTCGCCGGTACGACCTCGTTCCCGGGGCTTGCCGCCATCGTTGCCGATCAGGCGGCCGAGGCGCCGCTGGGTCTGATCTTCGGCCTCGTCTTCGTCTCCGCTGGGCTCGCCTTCAAGGTGGCCGCGGCGCCCTTCCACATGTGGACGCCCGACGTCTACGAGGGTTCGCCCACGCCGGTCACCGCGTTCTTCTCGGTGGCGCCCAAGATCGCCGCCACGGCGCTCTTCGTGCGGGTGATGATCGAGCCGTTTGGCGCCCTGGGTGACCAGTGGTGGCAGATCATCTGGGTGATCTCGATCCTGTCGATGGGCCTCGGCGCCTTCGCCGCCATCAATCAGACCAACATCAAGCGGCTGATGGCCTACAGCTCGATCGGCCATATCGGCTACGCCCTGGTCGGCCTGGTCTCCGGCGACGAGACCGGCGTGCGCGGCGTGCTGACCTACGTCGCCATCTACCTGTTCATGAACGTCGCCACCTTCGCCGTCATCCTGTGCATGCGGCGCCAGGGCAAGTCGGTGGAGCGTATCGACGACCTCTCGGGCCTGGCGACGACCCAGCCGCTGCTCGCTGCGGCCCTCGCCATCTGCATGTTCTCGATGTCCGGCATCCCGCCGCTCGCCGGCTTCTTCGGCAAGCTGTACGTGTTCCTGCCGGCGATCGCGGCCGGCTATTACGGGCTGGCGGTGATCGGCGTCCTGACCAGTGTGGTGTCGGCCTTCTACTATCTGCGCGTCGTCAAGATCATGTACTTCGACGAGCCGGCCCCGGCCTTCGACCAGCCGATCGGCACGGCGATGTGCATCGTCCTCGCCGGTACCAGCCTGTTCACCCTGCTGTTCTTCGTCTACCCGGCGCCGCTCCTCGGGGCTGCCGCGGTCGCCGCGGCGGCTCTTTTCGCCGGCTGAGGCCGGCGCCCGGCATGACGGGCTTTGGCGCGTCGGGCGAGGTCATCCTGCCGCCGGCCTATCGGCTGGTGGCCCTCGACACGGTTGGCAGCACCAACGACGAAGGCAAGCGCCTGGCCCGCGAGGGCGCCGAGGACGGTACCCTTGTCTGGGCGCGCGAGCAGACCGGCGGCCGCGGCCGCGGCGGCCGGGCGTGGTCGTCACCCAGGGGCAATCTCTATCTCTCGCTGGTGCTGCGCCCGGAATGCCCGGCGGCGCGCGCGGCCGAGCTGGGTTTCGTCGCCGCGGTGGGCCTGGGAACGGCGCTGGCCGCCCTGGTGCCGCCGCTCTGCCCGGTCAATTACAAGTGGCCGAACGACGTTCTCCTGGGCGAGGCCAAGGTCGCGGGCATCCTGATCGAGACCGAGAGCGCCCTGCAGCCGGCCCCCGACGCGCCGCTCGACTGGATGGTCCTCGGCCTGGGCGTCAACATCCAGCGCTACCCCGAGGACACCGAGTTTCCCGCCACCTCGCTGCGCGAGGAAGGGGCGGGTGACGTCACGGTCGAGAAGCTGCTGGAGACCTTCGGCATCTATTTCCTCGACTGGGTGAATCGCTGGATGGAGGACGGCTTCGCGCCGATTCGCGCGGAGTGGAAGGAGCGGGGCATGGGGATCGGCCGCAAGCTGCGCGTCCGGTTGCCCCGCGAGACGGTTCGGGGCAAATTCATCGATCTGGATGCCGACGGCGCCCTGCTGTTGAAGCTGGAGAATCAGGACACCGTGCGCCGCATTACCGCCGGCGACGTCTTCTTCGCGTGAGGCCCCGTGCTGCTGGTCATCAACTCCAACAACACCAACACCGTCTTCGGCGTCTTCGCCGGGGATGCCAAGCGCGCGACCTGGCGCATTTCTACGGATTCGCGCCGCACCGCCGACGAATACGCAGTCTGGCTCACCCACCTGATGGCGCTTGAAGGGCTGAGCTTCGCCGACGTCGACGGGGTGATCCTGTCCAACGTCGTGCCGCAGGCGACCTTCAATCTCAAGGCACTGTGCCAGCGCTACTTCAAGGCCGAGTTGCTGGTCATGGGCGAGCCCGGGATCAAGCTCGGCTTTGATATCCGGCTCGACCGGCCGGAGGAGGCGGGTGCGGACCGTGTCGCCAACTGCGCCGGAGCGCGCAACAGCTACAAGATGCCGGGCGTGGTGGTCGATCTAGGCACGGCGACGACCTTCGATGTCATCGACGAGCACGGAAACTACTGCGGCGGCGCGATTTCGCCCGGGATCAACCTGGCCTTCGAGGCGTTGTATATGGGCGCGGCCAAGCTGCCGCGCATCGAAGTCCGCCGGCCCCCCAAGGTGGTCGGCAGCACCACGGTAGGCGCCATGCAGTCCGGCATCTTCTGGGGGTATATCGGCCTGATCGAGGGCCTGCTGACGCGTATCGAGACGGAATGGGGCCGCAAGATGAGCGTCATCGGCACCGGCGGGTTGGTGCCCCTGATCGCCGATTCCTGCCCTTCCATCCAGCACGTCGATGTCGACCTGACCCTCAAAGGCCTGGTCGCGATCTACAAGCTCAACCGCCCATGAACGGCCCCGCGGAAGGCGGCCGGGCCGGGAAGGCGGCCCGCCACGATCTCCATTTCCTGCCGCTTGGCGGCTCGGGGGAGATCGGCATGAACCTCAACCTCTACGAATACGGCGGCAAGTGGCTGATGGTCGATCTCGGCGTCACCTTCGCCGATGACGGCGTGCCGGGCGTCGAGGTCCTGATGGGCGACCCGCAATTTATCGTCGAGCGCCGCGACCAGCTCGTCGGCCTGGTGCTGACCCACGCCCATGAGGACCATCTCGGCGCCGTGCAGTACCTGTGGCCCGAGCTGCGCTGCCCGATCTGGGCAACCCCGTTCACCGCTGCCTTCCTGCGCCGCAAGCTGCAGGAGACCGATTTCGCCGACCAGGTCGAGATCAACGTCGTTCCCCTCGGCGGCCGCTTCAAGGTTGGCCCGTTCGACCTTGAGATGGTGACGCTTACCCATTCCATCCCCGAGCCCAACGCCCTGGCGATCCGCACGCCCGCGGGCACGGTGTTCCACACCGGCGACTGGAAGATCGACCCGGATCCGCTGGTCGGCGACGTGACCGATGACGCGCGCATCCGCGCCATCGGCGAGGGTGGCGTGCTGGCCATGGTCGGCGACTCGACCAATGCCCTCAAGCCCGGAACCTCCGGCTCCGAGGCGGATGTCCGCCGGACCCTGACCGAGCTCTTCGCCAAGTACGATGGCCGTATCGCGGTCACCTGCTTCGCCTCGAACGTGGCGCGGCTCGAGACGATCGCCACGGCGGCCAAGGCCGTGGGCCGTGACACGGCGCTGATCGGCCGCTCGCTGTGGCGCATCAAGGACGCGGCCCAGGAGGTCGGCTACCTGCGCGGCCTGCCGGATTTCGTCGACGAGCGTGACGCCGGCTTCCTGCCGCGCGATCGCACGGTGCTGATCTGCACCGGCAGCCAGGGCGAGCAGCGCGCCGCGCTCTCGCGCATCGCGGCCGACCAGCACCCGCATATCGGGCTCGAGAAGGGCGACGTGGTGATCTTCTCCTCGCGCATGATCCCTGGCAACGAGCGCAACGTCCTCCGCCTGCAGAACGCGCTGGCCCATCTCGGCGTCGAGCTGGTGACCGACGAGACGCACCCGCACGTCCATGTCTCGGGCCATCCCTGCCGCGACGAGCTCTCGCAGATGTACCAGTGGGTGCGCCCACGCATCGCCATCCCGGTGCACGGCGAGGCGCTGCACATGCAGGCCCATGCCGAGCTTGCCCGGTCCTGCCAGGTGCCCTTCGCCCTGGTGCCAGAGAACGGCACCCTGATCCGCCTGTCGGAGGAAGGGCCGGAGATCGTGGACCGGGTGCCCACCGGGCGCCTGGCGGTCGACGGCGACCGCCTGCTGCCCATCGGCGGCTCGGTTCTGCGCAACCGGGTTAAGCTGATGTGGAACGGGGCGGTGATCGCCACCGTGGTCGTCGACCGCAAGGGGCGGCTGGCCGCGCCGCCGAAGATCTCGGCCCCCGGCCTGCTCGATCCGGAGACCGACATGGACTTCGCCGCCGGGATCGTCGAGGCGATCGAGGACGGCGTGGGCCGGGCCGGGCGGGGGGCGGATGATGTGAAGCTCGAGGAGGCCGTCCGCCGCGCCATCCGCGCTTGCATCCGCGAGCGCCGGGACGGCAAGCCGGTCGTCGACGTTCATCTCGTCCGTGTTTAATCTCGTGGTATTAGATTTCTCGTCATGGCCGGGCCGACCGAAGGTCGAGTCCCGGCCATCCACGTCTTGCAGCGTGCCTGCGGATTTACGTGGATGGCCGTGACAAGCACGGCCATGACGGTTGGAGTTTTGGAGCAGTCATGATCGGACGCCTGAATCACGTCGCCATCGTCGTCCCGGACCTCAAGGCCGCATCGGCGGTCTATCGCGACACGCTGGGCGGCAAGGTCTCGGCGCCCGTGGATCTGCCGGAGCACGGCGTGACCACCGTGTTCGTCGAGCTGCCCAACACCAAGATCGAGCTGCTGCATCCGCTGGGGGCCAAGTCGCCCATCGCCAGGTTCCTGGAGCAGAACCCGTCGGGCGGCATGCATCACGTGTGCTACGAGGTCGACGACATCCTGGCGGCGCGCGACAAGCTCAAGGCGCAAGGGGCGCGGGTGCTCGGCGACGGCGAGCCCAGGACCGGGGCCCACAACAAGCCGGTGCTGTTCCTTCATCCCAAGGATTTCTGCGGCACGCTGGTCGAGCTGGAGCAGGCCTGAGAATGTCCATAGTCACCGGCTTCGCCGTCTACGTCGTCATCTGGTGGATCGTGCTGTTCACGGTGCTGCCCTGGGGCGCCCATGCACCAGAGAACCCCGAGAAGGGCCATGCGGCCAGCGCGCCCGTGCGGCCGCGGCTGTTGCTCAAGTTCGCGGTGACCACGGTGATCGCCGGTTTCGTCTTTGCCGGGGTCTACTGGATCATCGCCGCCGACCTGTTTTCCTTCCGCGACTAGGGGATTTCGTGAGCGGTTACTGCAAGGTCGCGCCCGGCCACCCGTTCCACGGGCCGTATCACGATGCTGAATACGGGTTCCCGCTGGCCGACGACAACCAGCTCTTCGAGCGGTTGGTCCTGGAGATCAATCAGGCCGGGCTGAGCTGGCTGCTGATGCTGCAGAAGCGCGAGGCCTTCCGGAAGGCCTATCGCGGCTTCGACGTCGCCAAGGTGGCGCGTTTCGGCGACAAGGACCGGGCACGCCTGCTGGCCGATGCCGGGATCATCCGCAACCGGCTCAAGGTGGACGCGGCGATCGAGAACGCCCGCCGCATCCAGGCCCTGGCCAAGGAGCATGGCTCCTTCGCTGCCTGGATCGCCGTGCATCATCCACTGACCAAGGCGGAATGGGTCAAGCTGTTCAAGAAGACCTTCAAGTTCACCGGCGGCGAGATCGTCGGCGAGTTCCTGATGAGCACCGGCTACCTGCCAGGCGCCCATCACGCCGAGTGCCCGGTTCATCGCAAGATCGTCAAGCTCAAGCCACCCTGGATGGCGCCCAGGGGATTCGCCTACTAGGGGCGCCGGCGATGGGGGAGGCTTCGTCGGCAGCGGGAAGGGGAACCGGGCGGATCTACGCCAGCCGAGGCTTGCGCGCCTTCTGTGACGGGTTCACCGCGCTCCTGCTGCCGCTCTACCTGTTCGATCTCGGCTTCGATGCCAAGGTCGTCGGCATCCTGGCTACGGTAACCCTGCTGGGCTCGGCGACGCTGACCATCTGGGTGGGGTTCCAAGCTTGGCGCTATACCCTGCGTTCGCTTCTGGTGTTCGCGGCGCTGCTGATGACGATCACCGGACTGGTTTTCGGCACGGTGGATGCCCTGGTGCCGCTCTTCATCATCGCCGCGGCCGGCACGCTCAACCCGTCGTCGGGCGACGTCAGTCTTTTTGTTCCGCTGGAGCATTCCCTGCTGGCGCATCTGGCACCCGACAAGAAGCGGACCCTGACCTTTGCCATCTATAGCGCCATCGGCACCGGCGGCGCGGCACTCGGGGCGCTGTCGATCGGTCTGCTCGATCATCTTCCGGACTGGATCAGCCGTCACCAGGCGATCCAAGGCTATTTCCTGCTGTACGGGGCGGCAGGGTTCGTCGTGATGCTGCTCTATCGCGGTCTGCCGAAGCAGGCGCTGGCCCATGGCGATGCTCCCCTGGGGGCGCTGGGTCCGTCGCGCAATCATGTGTTCCGGCTGGCGGCCCTGTTCTCCGTCGACGCTTTCGGCGGCGGCTTCGTACTCAACGCGCTCATCGCCATCTGGCTCTTCGGCTGGTTCGGGCTGTCACCCAGCGAGACCGGCGCGGTGTTCTTCGTCACCGGGCTGTGCAGCGCCGGGTCCTACTTCGTGGCGACCTGGATCGCGTCCCGTATCGGCCTGATCAATACCATGGTCTTCACGCACCTGCCGTCGAGCTGCCTGTTGATCTTCGCGCCCTTCGCACCGGATGCCGGCTGGGCGGTGGCGGCCCTGGTGGCGCGCAGCCTGCTCTCGCAGATGGATGTGCCGACCCGGACCTCCTATGTGATGGCGACGGTCACCCCAGCCGAACGGCCGGCCGCCTCGAGCTTCACCAACGTCCCGCGTAGTCTGGCCTCGGCCCTGGCGCCATCGCTTGGCGGCTGGATGCTTAGCGTCTCCCCCTTTGGCTGGCCGTTGGTCATCGGCGGGGTGCTGAAAATCGCCTACGACCTGGGGCTCCTGGCCATGTTCTCGCGGGTACGGCCGCCGGAGGAGCAGCCGGAGCCCAAGGCGTAGGAAAGGGGGCTGAGAGCCTGCGGAGAGGCCAGGGAGAGCCCCAAAACACAAATCCGGACCGGGGGATCCCCGATCCGGACTTGGCGACGCAGCTCCCTAAACTTGGCCCGTGTGGCGGCTATGCCGCGCGATACTTATTTTTGTGCGGGGAAATATAGCCACCGGAACCCCCGCGAGTCACGCAAGTTCTCCCTAGTTTATAGGCACACGAATGAAATTTCGGCAGGGGTCAGCCTACCCCGAAGGCGTATTTGCCGAGGAACACCAGGGCCAGCACGATCATTGGCCAGCTGAGCTCATTCGTACGGCCGCTCAATAGCTTAGCCACGGCGTAGGCGATGAAGCCGAAGGCGATGCCGTGGGCGATCGAGAAGGTCAGGGGCATGGTCACCATGCACAGGACGGCCGGGGCGTATTCGGTGACGTCCTCCCAGTCGAGCTCGGTAATGCCCTTGGCCATGATGCAGGCCACGAAGAGCAGGGCCGGGGCCGTGGCATAGGCCGGGACCATGCCGGCCAGCGGCGACAGGAATAGGGCGGCCAGGAACAGCACCGCGACCACCAGGGCCGTCAGCCCCGTGCGGCCGCCGGCTTTTACGCCGGCCGCGCTTTCGATGTAGCTGGTGGTGTTCGAGGTGCCCAGCAGGGCGCCGATCATGGTGGCCGAGGAATCGGCCAGTAGCGCCTGTTTCAACCGCGGCAGCTTGCCTTCCGGCGTCAGCAGTCCGGCGCGATGCGACACGCCGACCAGCGTACCGGCGGTGTCGAACAGGTCGACGAAGACCAGCGCAAAGATGATGGTGAACAGGCCAACGTTGAGCGCGCCCATGATGTCGAGCTGCAGGAAGGTCGGTCCTAGGCTGGGCGGCAGCGAGAACACCCCGCCGCCCGGCGACACGCCCAGGATCACTCCGAGCGCCGTGGTCACCAGGATGGAGATGATGATCGAGCCGGTGATGCCGCGCGCCTCGAGGCCAAGCATCAGGACGAAGCCGAAGGCGGCGAGCACCGCGGCGGGCTTCGTCATGCTGCCCAGCGTGACCAGGGTCGCCGGATGGTCGACGACGATGCCGGCATTCTCCAGGGCGATGATGGCGAGGAAGAAGCCGATGCCGGCCGAGATCGCCATCTTGAGCGAGCGCGGGATGGCGTCGAAGATCCATTCGCGCACCGGCAGCAGGCTGAGAATGACGTTGATGACGCCCGAGATGAACACCGCGCCCAGCGCCACCTGCCACGACAGGCCCATGCCCTTGACCAGGGCGAAGGCGAAGAAGGCGTTGAGGCCCATGCCGGGCGCCAAGGCGATGGGGTAGCGGGCGTAGAGGGCCATGATGGTGGTGCTGAGCGCCGCCGCCAGGCAGGTCGCCACGAACACCGCGCCGCGGTCCATGCCGGCGTTCGACAGGATCGCCGGGTTGACGAAGATGATGTAGGCCATGGTCAGGAACGTCGTGCCACCGGCGATCACCTCGGTGCGCACCGTCGTCCCGTTCTCACGCAGCTTGAAGAAGTCTTCCAGCGCCGTCATGGATGGTCCCCCTCTTTTGGGCGACGGCACGGGGAACGACAGCCCCCCGGAGTCGCCAATAACCCGTAAGGTTAAGGGGAATGCCGGTGCCCCGTTAATCGTTTTTTCCCAAACCGGTCTATAATGCCGCCATGCGCCTGAAGATGATCGTTGCCGCCTTGGTTTTTGCCGCTGCGCCGGCCCTCGCCCAGCAGGCGACGGTGACCGACCGCGAGTGCCGCCAGCTCGTCGACTACACGGCTTCGCAGGATGTGAACTTCAAGCCGGGTGTCGATGCTCGCGGTCGCGCCGTGGCCCCGGCGGACCTGCCGTCCTCCAGCGCCCAAATCCAGCCGCCGCAGAACTTCACCTTCGACGTCAATACCTCGCTCACCGGGTTCGGCATTCCTTCCAACTCGCCGATTTTTCAGCCCCAGGTCAGCGTCGGCAAAGTCACGGTCGAGGACGGCGGTCGGCGGGTGCTGTTCAATGGCCAGCCGATCGGCAATACCGAGAAGTCGGCGATTGCCGAGCTGTGCAAACGGCGCCAGGCGCAGCAGCCCCAGACCCGGCCGATGACCGGGCCGATGAAACTCAACTGACCGGTCTCGATCAGCGTCGCCAAGCCTAAAGCCCGCTTTGCAATAACCCTCCGCATTGCCTAAAGTCGCGCGGCTTTTCGCCTTCCGCGACCCGAGGTTTCATGCGGCTTTCCCAGTATTTCCTGCCCACGCTCCGCGACAATCCGAGCGAGGCGCAGATCGTCTCCCACCGCCTGATGCTGCGCGCCGGCATGATCCGGCAGTCCTCGGCCGGCATCTATTCGTGGTTGCCGCTCGGCTTCCGGGTGCTGCAGAAGGTCGAGCAGATCGTGCGCGAGGAGCAGGACCGCGCGGGCGCGCAGGAGCTGCTGATGCCGACCATCCAGCCGGCGGAGCTGTGGAAGGAGTCCGGCCGCTACGACGATTACGGCAAGGAGATGCTGCGCATCACCGACCGGCATGAGCGCGAGATGCTCTTCGGGCCGACCAACGAGGAGCTGATCACCGAGATCTTCCGCGCCTCGGTGAAGACCTATCGCGACCTGCCCAAGAACCTCTATCACATCCAGTGGAAGTTCCGGGACGAAGTGCGGCCGCGCTTCGGCGTGATGCGCGGGCGCGAGTTCCTGATGAAGGACAACTACTCCTTCGATGTGGACGCCGCCGGTGCTCGCCACTCCTACAACAAGATGTTCCTCGCCTACCTGCGCACCTTCGCGCGCATGGGACTCAAGGCGATCCCGATGCGCGCCGACACAGGCCCGATCGGCGGCGATCTCAGCCACGAGTTCCAGATCCTGGCGGACACCGGCGAGAGCGCGGTCTATGTCGACAAGAACTTCCTCGACGTCGATCTGCTCAACATCAATGTCGACTATGACGACCGCGAGGCGGTGCAGAAGGCAGTCGACGGCTTCACCAGCTTCTACGCCGCCACCGACGAGAAGCACGACACGGCGCAGGGCGAAAAGCTCGGCGATCGGCTGGTCAGTGCCCGCGGCATCGAGGTCGGCCACATCTTCTATTTCGGCACCAAGTACTCGGCGCCGCTCAAGGCCAATGTCGCCGGGCCCAACGGCGAGACCATCACGGTCGAGATGGGCTCCTACGGCATCGGCGTGTCGCGCCTGGTCGGCGCCATCATCGAGGCCAGCCACGATGCCAGCGGCATCATCTGGCCGGACAGTGTAGCGCCCTTCGATATCGGCCTGGTCAACCTGCGCTCGGGCGACGCCAAGTGCGATGCCGCCGCCAACGACCTCTACGCCAAGCTGCAGAAGGCGGGGAAGGCTGTGCTCTATGACGACCGCGGCGACAGCGCCGGCGCCAAGTTCGCCACCATGGACCTGATCGGCCTGCCCTGGCAGGCGGTGATCGGCCCACGCGGCGTGGCCGCCGGCAAGGTCGAGATCAAGCGGCGGGCGACGGGCGAGAAGCTCGAACTGGCGACCGACGACGCGGTCGCCAAGCTCATCGGCTAAGCACGGGAGCGGGGCAAATGGCGGGGCGGCTCGAAGGCAAGGTGGCGATCGTCACGGGGGCCGGGTCGAGCGGCCCCGGCTGGGGCAATGGCAAGGCGACGGCCGCGGTGTTCGCGCGCGAAGGCGCCAGGGTCTTTGCCGTCGACCTGAAGCGCGAAGCGGCCGAGGAGACCCGGTCCGTCATCAAGGGCGAGGGCGGCACCTGCGCCGTGCATGCGGGCGACATGTCGAAGGCCGCCGATGTGCAGGCGATGGTCGAATCCTGCCTTGGCAAGTTCGGCCGCATCGATGTCCTGCACAACAATGTCGGCATCGTCGCGGTCGGCGGCCCGGTGGAGCAGAGCGAGGCCGACTGGGATCGCGTCATCGACGTCAACCTCAAGAGCATGTTCCTCACCTGCAAGCACGTGCTGCCGGTGATGGCCAAACAGTTCGAGGCGGACGGGCGCGGCGGCGCGATCATCAACATCGGCTCGATCGCCGGCATCCGCTGGCTCGGCGTGCCCTATATCTCGTATCACGCGAGCAAGGGCGCGGTGAGCCAGTTCACCAAGGCGGTGGCCATGGAGTACGCGGCGCGCGGCGTGCGCTGCAACACCATCCTGCCGGGGCTGATGAACACGCCGATGATCGTCGAGCCGCTGGCCAACGCCTATGGCAAGGGCGGGGTGGCGACGATGATCGAGAAGCGCAACGCCCAGTGCCCCACGGGCAAGATGGGTGACGCCTGGGACGTGGCCTATGCCGCGCTGTTCCTCGCCTCGGACGAGGCCAAGTACATCACCGGCGTCGACCTGCCGGTGGATGGCGGCATCACGCTCAAGTGCGTCTAGCGCCGCTCAGCGCGGCACGCACTCGGCCTTGGTCTGCGAAACCTCGCGGCAGAGCAGCGACGGATTGACCAGATAGGCGTCGGGATGGCCGCCCAGGTAGTCCTGGCGGATCATGATGCCGTTGGTGAACTGGGTCCAGCCGAAGGCATTGCGCGAGCTCGTGATGCCATTGCCGAAGACCAGGCGCCCGTCGCCGCCGCGTGTCACTGGTATGCCGTTGATGGTGGTGTAGTTGCTGCGCTCGTTCCAGGTGACGGCGGCGCCATTGGTGCAGCGGATGGCCTGGTCCGTTCCGACTTCGCAGGCCATTGGCGATGGCGCTCCCGACAGGATCAGGACCGACATCAGGATATCCAGGATCGGCGGCGCGCTCATGAGCGTGTCCCCCGAATCGCCGGGTAGAGAATACACCCCGGGGCTTGGCGTTGACTCCCGGTGGCCGGTTTCGTAAAACAAGAACATCGTTCCGGTTTTAACGAGTGCGCTTTGAGCCAGTCGGCGACCCGCCGCAGCCTCGACATCCTGGAGCTTCTGAGCGAGGCGCCTGATGGGTTGGCGCTGAGCGATATCTGCGCCCGGCTGCGCATCCCCAAGAGCGTGGCCCACCGGCTGCTGGCGCTCCTGGCGGACAGCGGCTTCGTGCGCCAGGACGCGGCCAGTGCCCGCTACGGGCTCACCCTGAAGCTCACGCTGCTCGGCCTGCGCCACTTCGCTGGCACGGGCCTCAAGGATCTTATCCAGCCGGTGCTCGATCGCCTGGCCATCGCCACCGGCGAGCTGGTGCGCCTGGCCATCGTCGAAGGCGAGGGCATGGTCTGGGTGGCCAAGGCGCAAGGGGCGCGCTTCGGCCTCAAATACGACCCCGATACCGGCTACGACGTCGTGCTGCATGCCACGGCGACCGGCAAGGCCTGGCTCTCGACCCTGCCGGAGGACGAGGCAGTGCGCATCGTTTCCCGGACCGGCTTCAGGACACCGTCGCGTTTCGGGCCTAACGCCGTGCGCACCATCAAGGAATTCCGCCGCGCCCTGGCTGAGACCCGGGCGCGCGGCTATGGCGTGGCGATCGAGGAGGGCGAGCCGGGGACGGCCGCCGTGGCCGTGGCCGTTCGTATCGGCGCGGGCGCCCGCGCCACCACCGTGGCGACGCTGAGCGCCGCGGGACCGGTCAGCCGCTTCACGCCAGCCCAGCGCACCACCCTGGCCCGCCATCTGAAGGCGGCCGCGGACGAGTTGGCGGCCATCTGGCCGATCCGCCAGACGCTGACCACGCGCGCCGAGCCCGAAGGGGAGAGTATCAAGCATGTCGTCTAATCCGGCCCCGCGTTACAGCGGTCCGCTGCCGCTCGCCAAAGCGCTGACGGCGCTGGCGCTGAGCGAGTTCGGCAAGGCCGAATTCACCAAGGAAGGCCTGCGGGCGGATGTCGAGTATCGCGACCTCGGCCTGGCCAAGGCGACGGGTGGGCGCGTTGGCGCCAAGCATATCCGCGCCATCAAGCCGTTTGACCAGGAGACCGGCTGGCACTGGCACGACATGAACGGGCACTTCGTCTACGTGCTCAGGGGCTGGTTGAAGTTCCGCTTCGCCGGCCATGAAGGCGAGGTGACGGTGCGGGCCGGCGATTGCCTGTCGCAGCCAGCCGGTGTCGCGCACAATGTCATCGGGCGCTCGGACGATCTCGAAGTGCTGGAGATCAACATGCCGGCCGAGTATTCGACCGTGGATATCGCGGACGCCGGGAAGAAGCCATGAGCGCCGATATTCCGCTGCAGCCTGTCGCCGCGCCGACCCTGGGCGCCGCCTTCGTTGGCTGGCTGCGCAAGCGTGGCGGGGTGCTTGCCGTCTTCCTGGCGCTGTTCCTGCTCTGGGAATACGCGGTGTGGCTGTTCGGGGTGAAGGAGTACCTGCTGCCGCCGCCGTCCAAGGTGTGGACCGAGTTCATGAAGCGCTCGGATATCGTGCTGAGCGGCGCCATCGTCACCACCCAGGAGATCGTCGGCGGCTACCTGCTGGCGGTGTTCGTCAGCATCCCGCTGGCGCTCGCCGTGGCCCGCTCGCGTTTCATCGAGGAGTCCGTCTATCCGGTCGTGGTCTTCCTGCAGATCATTCCCAAGATCGCGATCGCGCCGCTGTTCATCATCTGGCTGGGTTTCGGCTTCACGCCGAAGCTGCTGATCGTCTTTCTGCTGTGCTTCTTCCCCATCGTGGTGTCGAGCGTCGCCGGGTTCAAAGCCGTGGATCCGGAAGTCATGGACTTCGCCCACACGACGGGAGCCAGCGGCTGGCGCATGTTCTTCAAGATCCGGCTGCCCCAGGCCCTGCCGGATATCTTCACCGGCCTGAAGGTGGGTGCGGCCCTCTCGGCGACGGCCGCCGTGGTGGCCGAATTCGTCGCCGCCGATCGCGGCCTGGGCTACCTGCTGCAGCAGTACAACGGCCAGCTCGAGACGCCGATGGTCTTCGCCATCATCGTGCTGCTCAGCCTGATCGGCCTGGTCGTCTACTACTTCGTCGAACTCGTCGAACGGCTCGTCATTCCCTGGCACGTGTCACAGCGGCCGGCCGGCGTGACGGGCATCTGATCAACAACACAACAAGCAACGGGAGGTAACGATGACAATCCGACGCAACGCACTGGCATTCGCTGCGGTCCTGGCCGCGGCCTTTGCCGCGCCCGCCATGGCTCAGGAGGCGGTATCGCTCCGCCTCAACTGGTATCTCGGCGGCCTGCATGTGCCGTATTACTACGGCAAGGACCAGGGCTACTTCAAAGCCGAGGGCATCGATCTCACGATCAACGAGGGTCGCGGCTCGGCCAACACGGTACAGGTGGTCGCCGCCGGCTCCGACACTTTCGGCATGGCCGATTCCTCCAGCGTCATCGGCCTCGCGGCCAAAGGTGCCGAGATCAAGTCGGTCATGTCGCTGCTCAACTCGACCGGCTTCTCGGTGGTCTCGCTGGCCTCCACCGGCATCCGCACGCCCAAGGACCTCGAAGGCAAGTCGCTGGCCGTCTCGCCGGGCGATCCGCTGGGGCAGCTCTTCCTCGCGCTCGCCGCCCACAACAAGCTCGACATGTCGAAGATCAAGTTCGTCCAGGTCGACCCGGCCGCCAAGGTGGTGGCGGTGCTGGAGAAGCGGACGGACGCACTGCTCGGCGGCGCCGACGACCAGTTCTTCCTGATCAAGTACCGCGGCCAGGAGCCGCACGCCCTGCGTTACGCCGACCACGGCGCCAACATCGTCGGCATGACCATCCTGGCCAAGCAGGACACAATCAAGGCCAAGCCCGACATGGTGCGACGCTTCGTCAAGGCGTCGGTGCGCTCGTGGGAAGAGGCGAAGAAAAACCCGGGTGCTGCGGTCGATGCGGCGTTGAAGGTCAAGTCGGACCTCAACCGGCAGTCGACCCTCGACCAGCTGATCGTCGATATCGAGCTTCTCGACTCGCCCAACTCCAAGGGCAAGATCGGCATGGGCGCGCAGAAGGACTGGGAGCAGACCATCGCGCTGCTCAAGCAGTATCGCGAGCTCGACACCAAGAACGACTGGACCGCGTTCCACACCAACGAATTCCTGCCGAAGTGACAGCAGCCCGTCTCAGCGAAGTACCCCGGACCGGTGTGGCGGTGACAGCCGCCACGCCGGCGCGGGCGCCGATCGATATCGCCGGCGTCAGCCAGATCTTCCAGCGCGCCGGGCAGGTGACCCATGCGTTGGACCGGGTCGACCTGGCCATCGCCGGCAGCGAGTTCGTCTCCATCGTCGGCCCCAGCGGCTGCGGCAAGAGCACCCTGCTCAAGATCATCGCCGGCCTGATCAGCCGCAGCAGCGGGACCGTGCGCATCGACGGGCAGGAGGTGCAGGGGCCCTATACCAATCTCGGCATCGTCTTCCAGAGCCCGGTGCTGCTCGACTGGCGCAACGTGCTCGACAACGTGCTGGTGCAGATTGAGCTGCGCGGGCTCGATCCCAAGCAGTACAAGGCGCGGGCGCTGGAGCTGCTCGGCAAGGTCGGTCTCGGCGATTTCAAGGACCGCATGCCACGCGAGCTGTCCGGCGGCATGCGCCAGCGCGCCGCCATCGTCCGCGCGCTGATCCACGATCCGCCGCTGCTGATGATGGACGAGCCGTTCGGCGCGCTCGATGCGCTGACCCGCGAGCAGATGCGCATCGACCTGGAGAAGCTCTGGCTCGATCGCCGGCAGACGACCCTGTTCATCACCCACGGCATCTCCGAGGCGGTGGCCCTGGCGGATCGGGTGGTGGTCATGACCCCGCGTCCCGGCCGCATCGACCGCATCATTCCCATCGACTTGCCGCGGCCGCGCCACAAGGACGTGCTGGCCAGCCGCCGCTTCACCGAATACTGCGACATGATCACCGAGTGCTTCATGCGGCACGGCGTGATCAAGTACTGAGGAGAGCCGCCTTGCTGAAGCGCCCGTACACCGGGGTGATTGCCGCGCCGTTCCTGCCCATGCACGCGGACGGCGAGATCGATTGGCCGACGCTCGAGCGTTACATGGACTGGCTGGCCGGCCAGAAGCCCGGCGGCATCGCCATGAACATGGACGCTTCCGAGGTCATCGCGCTGACCGAGGCGGAGCAGATCGACGTGATCCGCGTCTGCCGCTCGGCCATCGCCGGGCGGGCGGCGTTTCTTTCCGGCATCGTCGCCGGCTCGACCCGGGCGGCGGCGGCCAAGGCCGAGCAATACGCCCGCGCCGGGGTCGATGGTTTCGCCATCTTCCCGCCGTTCCCGACCTTCTCCGGGGCGCCGGTACCGGAGGAGATGATCACCCGCTATCACGGCGCCATCGCCCGGGCGGCGCGGCTGCCGATCATCTGCTTCCAGTTTCCCAAGGGCTGGGGCCCCGACTACACGCCGGAGATCCTGCGCGCCGTGGCCGAGATCCCCGAGGTGATCGCCATCAAGGAAGCCTCGTTCGATGTCGCCCAGACCCTGTCGACCATCGAGGCGGCGAAGGGCCTGCCGAAGCCCATCGGCGTGCTGACCGGCAGCGACACCTTCATCTTTGAGGCGATGGTCATGGGGTGCACCGGCGCCCTGATCGGCTTTGCCGGCACGGCGACCGCCGAGCTGGTGGCGATGAACGACGCCGTGCAGGCCGGCGACCTGTCGAGGGCCAAGGCGATCTGGGAGAAATGGGGTCCGCTCGCCCGCTACTGCTGGCGCCTGCCGATCCGCGATTTCCGGCCGCGCATGAAGGAGGTCCTCAAGCTGCAGGGTCTGTTCCCCTCAGCGGCCTGCCGCGAGCCGCAGCTCGGCGTTTCGGACACGGAGCGAGCCGCCATCGCCGCGCTCTGCCGCCAGCACGGGCTGCTGGCATGAGCCTGCTGGGTACCGGCGCGGTCGCCATCTGGCACGACATCGCGCCGGAAGGCCGCGAGGCCTTCTACGACTGGCACGGCAACGAGCACATGCCCGAGCGTCTCGGCATCCCCGGCTTCCGGCGCGGCCGGCGCTTCGTGGCGATCGCGGCGGACCTCGAATACTTCAACCTCTACGAGGCGGAAACGGTCGACGTCCTGCGCGGCGATGGCTATCGCGCGCGGCTCAACAACCCGACGCCGTGGACCGTGCGCACGGTCAAGCATTTCCGCTCGGTGGCGCGCTCGATCTGCCGGGTCGTGGCAAGCCACAGCAAGGCCCAGGGCGGGCAGGTGGCCACCATCCGCTACGACGTGGCGGACAGCCAGGCGAAGGCGCATGTGTCGGACATGACCCGCGACCTGATCCCCTCCTTGAGCGCCGTGGCGGGGATCGCCGGCGTGCACCTGCTGGTCGCCGATGAAGAGGCGAGCGGCGAGCGCACGGCGGAGCAGAAGGCGCGCGGCGGCACCAACGCCGTGCCGCGTTACGCGCTGATCGTCGAAGGCTGGGGCGACGATGCCCGCTTCATGGAGAGCGTGCGCGTCGCCGTTTCGGCCAAGACACTCGGTGTGCCGGGCTCAGTGAATGCCGGATTCTACCGCCATCAACTCACGCTGGCGAATCTCTAGCGCGGTTTGCAGCCGGCCGTCGTCTCGTTGACGATGGTGCAGATAAGACCACCGGAGATCATGAAGGTGTCGGCCTGGCCTCGGGTATCGCGGCGCGCCTGGATGCCGTTCGAGAACTTGATCCAGCCGGCGGCCGTCATCTTGCCCTCGATGCCATTGCTGAATACCAGGCGTCCGTCGCTGGTGCCGGTGAAAGTCACGTCCTCGTTCTTTTTCACCTGCTTCAGGATCATGCCGAACTGCTTGTCCTCGACCGCAGTTATGCCGTTCGTGCAGGCCACGGACTTCTTGTCCGCCTTCAGCGTGCATTCCATCGGCGCGGCGTTGCCGCCGACGATCATCGCGTACATCAGGACTTCGAGCGGGGCGAGAGGCATGGGGCGCTCCGTAACCAGATCAGCGTCGGGACCGCCGAGGCCGACGCTTAATGATCGCTGAATCCTGGTTAACGAAGCGTTAGTGATTATTAAAACTTATGCCGGTTTGCCGAGTGAGGTTGCGCTGCAACGTGGGGTAGCGCGCTAAGTCTGTACAGGCGGGGAGGCGCCTGGGCCCTTGTCGTGCCTGGTGACCCAGCGGAAGAGCGGCAGGGCCGACATGATGACGAAGCCCAGCCGCAGCGCGTGATGGCCCGCGACGAAGGCCGCATCGACGTGCAGGCCGAGCGCGATCAGGCTCATCTCGGCCAGGCCGCCGGGGGCGAAGGCCAGCACCACCGCTTCGTTGGGAAAGCCGGTGATCCGGGAGAGCACGAAGGCGAAGAGCACCATCATCGCCAGCATGAACACGGCGATGATCGCGGCATGGCCGACCACGGCGCGCAGCTTCCACAGCGAGGCGCCGACGAAGCGCGTGCCGACCATCGACCCGAGCACGATCTGGGCGGCAGCCACCAGAAGGAAGGGTGGTGAGGACTTGGTGATATCGAGCAAATGGAACGCCGCGCTGAACAGCATCGGGCCGATGAGCAGGGCGGCCGGGATACGCAGGCGCCGGGCGATAAAGGCGCCAGCCACGGCGCAGAAGATCAGCAGCGCGTAGTCGACCGGCCTCACCTCGAGCAGGCCGATGCGGGCCACCGGCGTCATGGTGCCGATGTCGGTGGTGAAGCGGTACCAGAACGGGATGGCGAAGACGACGATCAGCACGCGCGTGGCGTGGATCAGCGGCAGGATGTGCATGTTGCCGCCCTGGCGCTCGGCGATCAGCACCATCTCCATGAAACCGCCGGGCATCGAGCTGAAATAGGCGGTGGGCGCGTCGTAGCCGGCGACATGGCGAAACCAGAGATAGGCGCCGCCACCGCAGACCAGCACCCAGACCATGATGCCGATCAACGTCACCGGCCAGCCGATCATGGCGGCGATGACGTCGGGCGTGAATGAGCTGCCGAGCAGCACGCCGATCACCGGCGTGGTGCCGTTGCGCAACGGGCGCGGCACGCGCACGCTCGCCCCACAGAGCGCCAGGATGGTCACCGCCGACATCGAGCCCAGCATCCAGGGCAGGGGCAAGCGCAACCAGTCGAACAAGGCGCCGCCCAGCGTGCCCACGCCCAGGGCCAGGAGGATGGGTAGCGCGCGCCGCCACCAGGGCGGCTGCGGCAAGGGCGGAGCGGGGGACGGTTCGAGCCGGGGCTCGTCGCGCGCCATCGGCGCGCCTAGCGCACGTAGCGGCCGAGGCGCACCGCGGTCTGGCCGCGGGTCAGGCGCCGCGACGGCATGATGAGGACACAATCGTCGTACGGCGTCGGCACCGGCTTGGCGCCGTCATGGCCGAGGATGGTGCCCTTCTTCGAGATGACCTCCAGCCCGCGATAGTCCTGGGCGAAGGTGAAGCGGTCAGCGGTGATGGTCACCGCGTCGGTCACCTCGATGGTCTGCTGCCGGGGCAGCTGGGCCGGCATCCGGTACTTGGCGAGCACGGCGGCATCGAGCGTGCCGACGGCGACGAGGAAGCGCAGCAGCGCCTCCTTGGCGACCGTCTCGCTGGCCTTCTCCCAGTGCTGGCCGCATTCCACCAGCAGGGCGTTCTTCGGGCTGGCCGCATCGCCGAAGCCGCCATAGTCGCGCATGCGCCTGCCGGCCGCATGGCCCTCGTCGCTGACGATGGTCGGCGGTACGCCGATCTCCTTGGCGAAGCGCCGGCCTTTTTCCAGCGGCCCGCACATCATCAGCGGCGCGGTGACGTTCTGCATCGAGTGGATGTCGAGCAGGAAATCGGCCTGGTCGACGATCGGCCGCAGCTGACGCGCGCGCTCGAGCTCGACGCTGTGCTTGGCGCCGTCGAGCCTTTCGGGCGACCAGACGCGGTTGAAATCCTCGTCGACGAAGCGCGAGGCGCCGGGATTGTGCGGATCGAAGCGCAGGAAGGCCGCGACGTTGCAGAAGGCCAGCGTCAGCTTGCCGCGCTGGGGCCGGATCTTCTCGCGGAACAGGAAATCGACCGCCAGGGCGCCGCACAGCTCGTTGCCGTGCACCACCGCGGTCACCAGCGTGTGCGTGCCTGCCTGGCCGCTGTCGAAGGTGGTGACGTATTCCACGCCGGTATTGCCGGCGCGGTAGGCGCTGATATCGGGGGCTTTGAGCTCGACCTTATCGACCGGTTCGGACACGCGCAGGAACTCCGTGATGCCTAGAGGACGCCGAGCTGCCGCAGATCGGCGGACAGGCGCTCGGGCGTGGTGAAGTGGAGCGCCTGCAGGCCCGTGGCGCGGGCGGCCTCCACGTTCTTGGGTGAGTCGTCGATGAACACCGTCTCGGCCGCCTTTAATCCGTGCGTCGAGACCAGGTGGGCGAAGATGCGCGGGTCGGGCTTCTTCATCTTGATCCGGCCGGAGACCACGATGCCGCGGAAGCGCTGGAAGAAGGGAAAGCGCTTCAGAGCGTAGGGAAAGGTCTCGGCCGACCAGTTGGTCAACCCGTAGAGCGGCACCTGGCGTTCGTGCAGCGCCTCGAGAATGGCGACCGTGCCGGGGATGGAATCGGCCATCATCTCGTCGAAGCGGCTGTAGAAGGCGCGGATCAGCTCGGCCTTGTCGGGATGGCGGGCGATCGCCTCGGCCTCGGCCTCGGCGATGCTGCGGCCGGCGTCCTGGTGCTCGTTCCATTCCGGGGTGCAGACCGTGGACAGGAACGCTTCCATGCCGGCAGCGTCGCCGTTGAACAGCTTGCGGTACATGTGCCGCGGGTTCCAGTCGATGAGCACGCCGCCGAAATCGAAGACCACGGTCTTTACGTTGGGCATACTCAAGCGCGGGCTCCATAGCGTTCGACGAGACGCCGCAGGAACACCTCGCACAGGGCGATCTGGTCTAGGGCGACGAACTCGTTGGGCTTGTGCGCCTGGTCGATGTCGCCCGGGCCGCAGACCACGGTCGGAATGCCGGCCTCCTCGAACAGGCCGCCCTCGCAGCCGAAGGCCACCATGCCCGGCGGCGAGTTGTCGCCGGTGGCGGCACGCGCCACCTGGGCGATGTCGGCGTCGTGATCGGTGGCGAGGCCGGGAAAGCCCGAGATCTCCTCCCAGCTGAAGCCGGTATCGGGGCTGATCTTGCGCATCTCCGGCTCGAGCTCGGTCTCGGCGAAGCGCTTGACCTCGGCGAAGAGCGCGCGCGGATCCTCGCCCGGCAGGTAGCGGAACTCGAAATCGAAGGAGCAGTCCTTGGGCACGATGTTGAGCGCCGTGCCGCCGTGGATGATGCCGGTATGCACCGTGGTATGCGGGATGTCGAAGTCGCGGTCGAACGGCCCTTCCTTGGCGAAGCGCCGCGCCATGCGGCTGAGGAAGGCGACGGCCTCGGCGGCGTACTGGATCGAGTTGACGCCGCGCGGGGCCAGCGAGGAATGGCATTCGAAGCCGCGCACCCGGCCGCGGAAGCTGAGCTTGCCCTTGTGACCGCGGATCACCTTCATCGAGGTCGGCTCGCCGACCACGCAGGCGAGGGGACGCAGCTTCTGGCGGTCGAGCTCGGCCAGCAGCCGGCGCACGCCGATGCAGCCCACTTCCTCGTCATACGAGAAAGCCAGGTGGATCGGGGTCTTGAGGTTGGCCTTGGCGAATTCCGGGGCGAGGGTCAGGGCGACGGCGACGAAGCTCTTCATGTCGCAGGTGCCACGGCCGTAGAGCCGCCCGTCCTTCTCGACCACGGCGAAGGGGTCGGTGCTCCATTCCTGGCCGTCGATCGGCACCACGTCCGTATGGCCGGAAAGCACGATGCCAGGTCGGTCCTTGGGGCCGATGGTCGCGAACAGGTTGGCCTTCTTGCCGCTCTCGTCGAAAACCAGCGTCGATTCAACGCCGAGCTTCGCCAGGTAGTCACGTACGTAGTCGATCAGGGCGAGGTTCGAGAGGCGGCTCGTGGTGTCGAAGGCGACGAGGCGCCGGATCATATCGACGGAGGCGCGGCTGGGCGCTGACATAAGCGGGGTTCGGTGTGGAGGTGGGGAAAAGGGATGGTTACTATGGCCCATAAACGCTTGATCTGCCAGCCCGCTATCGCATAACCGGAATGCCATGAACGCAACCGACAAACGCGTCGCCATCCTCGGAATCATCCTCGAAACCAACGCCTTCGCGCCGCCCAGCAGCGAAGCCGATTTCCGTACTCTCTGCTATCTCGAAGGCGAGGCCATCGTCGCCGAGGCGCGCAAGCCCGCACCGGCCATGCCCCTCGAGGTCCCCGGCTTCATGGCCGGCATGGACCGGGGCGGGGCCTGGACCCCGGTGCCCATCGTGGTGACCGGCGCCGAACCGGGTGGCCCGATCGAGCATGGGTTTTTTACCCGCGTCATGGCCGACATGCGCGCGCGCCTGGTCGCGGCGGGCCGGCTCGATGGCGTTTATATCGTCAATCACGGGGCCATGACCTCGACGGCCGAGCACGATCCCGACGGCGCGCTCTACGCCATGGTACGCGAGGTGGTCGGCCCCGATGTGCCGGTCGTCGCCACCGTCGATCTGCACGCCAATATTTCGGAGCGCATGGTCGACAGCGTCGAGGCGCTGATCTCGTATCGGACCAATCCGCATGTCGACCAGGGCGAGCGGGGCGACGAGGCCGCCGAGGCGCTGCGCTGGCTGATGAACGGCGGCCAGGCCAAGTCGGCCTTCATCCGCCTGCCGATCACCCCGGCCAGCGTCACGCTGCTCACCGCGGCGGGTCCCTACGCCGATCTGATCGCCGAGGGACAGCGGCGCATGACCCCCGACATCCTCAACGTCTCGGTGGTCGGCGGCTTCGTCTTTTCGGACACGCCGAAGAACGGCATCGCCGTGATCGTCACCGCGCGCGGCGACCAGGCCAAGGCGCGGGCCCTGGCCCTGGATCTCGCGCGCGCCGGCTGGAAGGACCGCCCGCGCTTCGTCAAGAAGCTCACCCCGCTCGATGAGGCGGTGCGGCTGTCGGTAGCGAGCGGCAACGATCCATCTCGCCCGGCGGTGATCTTCTCCGATGCCGGCGACAACCCCGGCGGCGGCGGCCGCGGCAATACGACCTGGCTGCTGGCGGCGCTGCACAAGGCGGGCGCCAGGGGCGTGCTGGTCGGCGTATTCATCGACGAGGCGCTGGCCGCCGAAGCCCATCGGCTGGGCATCGGCGCCCGGTTCCGGGCAGTGTTTAACGAATTGGCCGAGACCGAGTTCTCGAAACGCTTCGAGGCAGATGCCCGGGTGGCGGCGTTGTCGGACGGCAAGGTCGTCGGCCGGCGCGGCATCTACGCCGGCCGATCGATCGACCTTGGTCCCGTGGCGGCGCTCGACCTCGGCGGCATCACCGTCGTGGTCGGCACGCGGCGCAAGCAATGCGCCGATCCCATCCAGTTCGAGTGTCTCGGCCTCGACATCGGCCGTGCCCGGACGGTCGTGGTCAAGTCGCGGGGCCATTTCCGGGCGGGATTTGACCAGTTTTTCAAGCCTGAGCAGGTGTACGAGGTGGACACCGCCGGCCTGACCTCTCCGGTGCTCGAGCGTATCCCGTTCCGGCATCTGCCGCGGCCGGTCTTTCCCCTCGATGCCGGCGCCGAATGGCGCGAACCGGCGTGGGCAAAGGGCCGCTGAGGCGCCCTCGCCCGGCTTGCCAAAGAGCGGGAGTTCAGCGATCTTTGCTGAAACAACCGGGACTTAACGGTTTCCGGGCGGCTGCGGGCGGGGAATCGCGGCCGAATGACAGACAGGGGCGTGAGGAAGACATGAACCGGATGAGCTGGCGCGTGCTCGCGGGCGCTTTCGCCGCGGCGATGATCTCGATTGCCAACCCTTTTGCGATCGGGCCCGCGGGGGCTCAGGATCTGACGATCGGCCTGGGTGCCAACGTCACCTCGATCGATCCGCACTTCCATAACCTGTCGCCCAACAGCAATGTGGCGACCCATATCTTCGACAAGCTGATCGATCAGGACGAGCAGCAGAAGCTCGTTCCCGGTCTGGCCACCGAATGGAAGTCGCTCGACGACACGACCTGGGAATTCAAGCTGCGCCGCGGCGTGAAGTTCCACGACGGCAGCGACTTCACGGCCGACGATGTCGTGGCGACGCTCAAGCGCGTGCCGTGGGTGCCCAACAGCCCGTCCTCCTTCCGCATATACACGCAGGCGATCACGGCGCACGAGATCGTCGACCCCTTCACGATCCGCTTCAAGACCGCGGCGCCCTATCCGCTGCTGCCGACCGACCTGTCGACCGTCTTCATCGTCTCGAAAAAGAACGAGCAGGCGCCGACCGGCGACTTCAACAACGGCAAGGCGGCGATCGGCACCGGTCCCTTCAAGTTCGTCGAGTACGTGCCCGGCGACCGTATCGTCGTGACGCGCAACGACGCCTATTGGGGCAAGAAGCCGGAATGGGCCAAGGCGACGCTGAAGCTGATCACCAACAACTCGGCGCGGGTCGCCGCGCTGCTGGCCGGCGACGTTCAGCTCATCGAGGCCGTGCCGGCGACCGATTACGCCAAGCTCAAGACCAACGCCAACGTGGCGCTGTCGCAGATCGTCGGCAACCGGGTGATCTACCTGCATGTCGACAGCTACCGCGACCAGACGCCGTTCGCCACCGACAAGGCGGGCGCGGTGCTGCCCAACAACCCGCTCAAGGATGCGCGCGTGCGCAAGGCGCTGTCCAAGGCGATCAACCGCCCGGCGATCAGCGAGCGGATCATGGAAGGCCTGGCCATCCCGGCCGGCGGCGTGCTCGCCGAGGGCTTCTTCGGCTCGAGCCCCAAGCTCAAGCCGGAAGCCTACGACCCCGAGGGAGCCCGCAAGCTGCTCACCGAGGCCGGCTATCCCAACGGCTTCGGCTTGACCATCCACGGCCCCAACGACCGCTACCCGAACGACGAGAAAGTGCTGCAGGCCGTGGGCCCGATGTTCAACCGCATCGGCATCGACACCAAGGTCGTGACCCAGCCCTGGGCCACCTTCGCGTCGCAGGGCAGCGCTCCCAACTACGCCTACAGCCTGATGCTGGTCGGCTGGGGGGCGGGGACCGGCGAGGTGTCCTCGCCGCTGCGCTCGCTGCTGATGACCGTCGGCCCGGGCCGCGGCGGCTCCAACCGCGGCCGCTACTCGAACGCCAAGGTGGACGAACTGACCAACCAGGCTCTGGCCACGGTCGACGACGCCAAGCGCGACAAGCTGCTGCAGGAGGCGACCGAGGTCGCCATGGCCGATGTCGGCCTGATCCCGCTGCACTACCAGATCAACGTCTGGGGCACGCGCAAGGGCCTCACCTACAAGCCGCGCGCCGACGAGTACACGCTGGCGATGTCGGTGTCGCGATCGAACTGACGGCGGCAGCGTCTAGGCCAATGCGGCCGGCCTCCCCGGGCAACGAGGGCAGGCCGGTCCGCTGCGGGAGGACGGAATGACCGTCTTCATCATCCGGCGACTGATGCAGACGGCGATCGTCCTGGTCGTGATGTCGATGATCGTCTTCGTCGGGGTGTTCGCCATCGGCGATCCGACGGCCATCCTGATCTCCGCCGACTCAGACATGATCGAGCGTGAGCGCGCCATCGCGGCGCTGGGGCTCGATAAGCCGTTGTGGGAGCAGTATCTCTATTTCGTCGGCGGTGCCTTCCGCGGCGATCTCGGCAAGTCGTTCGTCTTCAACATGCCGGCCCTTCAGCTCATCCTGCAGCGCCTGCCGGCGACGCTGGAGCTGGCCTTCGCCGCCCTGGTGATCGCCATCTTCGTCGGCGTGCCGCTGGGCATGTATGCCGGCTACCGGCCGGAATCGCCGGTGTCCAAGGCGATTATGGCCGGCTCGATCCTCGGCTTCAGCCTGCCGACATTCTGGGTCGGCCTGATGATGATCATGGTCTTCGCCGTGCAGCTCGGCTGGCTGCCCTCGACCGGCCGGGGCCACACCGCCACGGTCTTCGGCGTCACCACCAGCCTTGTCACCCCGGATGGGCTGGCCCATGTCCTGCTGCCGGCGGTCAACCTGGCGCTGCTCAAGCTGTCGCTGGTCTGCCGGCTGGCGCGCGCCGGCATGCGCGAGAACATGCTCATGGACTACGTCAAGTTCGCCCGTGCCAAGGGCCTCACGGCGCGGCGCGTGGTCATGGTCCATGTCTTCAAGAACATCCTGATTCCGCTGGTCACCGTGACCGGCCTCGAGCTCGGCAACCTGATCGCCTTCTCGGTGGTCACCGAGACGGTGTTCGCCTGGCCCGGCATGGGCAAGCTGATCATCGATTCGATCAACAACCTCGACCGGCCGGTGATCGTCGCCTACCTGCTGGTCACGGTGTCGATGTTCGTGTTCATCAACCTCGCGGTCGATATCCTCTATTCGGTGCTCGATCCGCGCGTCCGCCTGTCCGAGGCGAAGGGCTGATCATGGCGACGGTGCTGCCGCACGAAGGCGTCGAGAGCGCGCCGGTTGCGCCGGTGGAAACGCCGTGGCGGCGCTTCGCGGCCGATTTCCTGGAAAGCCCCCTGGCCGTCGCCGGTCTGGTCGTGCTGCTGCTGATCGTCGGCATCGCGCTGGTGGCGCCATTCATCTCGCCGCAGAATCCCTATGACCTGAACCAGCTCGACATCATGGATGGCAACCTGCCACCAGGCGCCAAGTCGGCTCCCGGCTATATCTACTGGCTCGGCTCCGACGACCAGGGCCGGGACATGCTATCCGGTATTTTCTACGGCCTGCGCATCTCGCTCGGCGTCGGCGTGAGCAGCGCCGTGCTGGCGCTGGCCATCGGCCTGACGGTCGGGCTGTTCGCGGCCTATGCCGGGGGCAAGGTCGAAGGTTTCCTGATGCGCGTCGTGGATATCCAGCTCAGCTTCCCTGCCATTCTCGTGGCGCTGATCCTGCTTGCCGTGTTGGGTGAGGGGACCTGGAAGGTGATTGCCGCGCTGGTTACCGTCCAGTGGGCCTATTACGCGCGCACGGTGCGCGGCACCGCGTTGGTCGAGCGGCGCAAGGAATACATCGAGGCGGCGCTCTGCCTCGGCCTCAGCCATCGCCGGGTGATGTTCCGTCACCTGCTGCCGAATTGCCTGCCGCCGCTGATCGTGGTCGCCACGGTCCAGGTGGCGCATGCCATCGCGCTCGAGGCCACGCTATCCTTCCTCGGCATCGGCCTGCCGATCACCTCGCCCTCGCTCGGCCTGCTCATCGCCAACGGCTTCGAATACCTGCTCTCGGGCAAATACTGGATCAGCTTCTTCCCCGGCGTGGCCCTGCTGGTCACCATTGTCAGCATCAACCTGGTGGGCGACCAGCTGCGCGATGTGCTGAACCCGCGGCTGCAGAAATAGGGCGCGCCGGCGAGATGTCCGATCCCACGCTCCTGGTCGAGGACCTGCGCACCGCCTTTTACACGAAGGCCGGCGTGATCCGCGCCGTCGACGGTGTCAGCTTCCAGGTGGGGCGCGGCAAGATTCTCGGGCTGGTCGGGGAGTCCGGCTCCGGCAAGTCGGTGACCGGCTTTTCCATCATGGGCCTGGTCGATCCTCCGGGCCGCATCGACGGCGGGCGCATCCTGTTCCAGGGCCGCAACATCGTCGGCCTGCCGGAGCCCGAGATGCGGGCGCTGCGCGGCTCGCGCCTGGCGATGATCTTCCAGGACCCGATGATGACCCTCAACCCGGTCCTGCGCATCGACACCCAGATGATCGAGGCGGTGAAGGCCCATCATCCGGAGGTCAGCGACGCCGAGGCCCGGGCGCGCGCCCGCGATACGCTGGGGCAGGTCGGCATCCCGTCGCCCGACGAGCGCCTGAAATCCTATCCGCACCAGTTTTCGGGCGGCATGCGCCAGCGCGTGGCCATCGCCACGGCGCTGCTCAACAAGCCGGACCTGATCATCGCCGACGAGCCGACCACGGCGCTCGACGTCACCATCCAGGGCCAGATCCTGTTCGAGGTCCAGAAGCTTGCCCGCCAGACCGGGACCGCGCTGATCTGGATCACCCATGACCTGTCGGTCGTGGCCTCGCTGGCCGACGAGGTCTGCGTGATGTACGCCGGGCGCGTTGTCGAGCAGGGCAGCGTCGACGACGTCCTCGATCACCCGACGCATCCCTATACCGAGGGTCTGCTGCGTTCGGTGCCCAGCGCCAACCCGCGCGGTCAGCCCTTGCGCCAGATCCCGGGCATGACGCCCTCGCTGCTGCGCCTGCCGCCGGGCTGCGCCTTCCGCCAGCGCTGCGAGCGGGCCAGCGCCGTGTGCGCCACGGCTCCGGAAATCACGGTGCCGGTGCCGGGCCGCCGGGTGCGCTGTTTCCACCCGATCCTTGCCACGGTGCCGGCATGAGCCGCGACGCCGACATCCTGTTGGTCGTCGACGTGCAGAATGATTTCTGTCCGGGCGGCGCGCTGGCCGTCGCCGGGGGCAACCAGGTCGTGCCGCTGATCAATCGCCTCAGCGGGCGCTTCGCTCATGTCGTGTTGACCCAGGACTGGCATTCGCCGAAGCATCAATCCTTCGCCTCCGTTCATCCGGGCCGCCAGCCCTTCGAGATGGCCGAACTGCCGTACGGCGCGCAGATCCTGTGGCCGGACCATTGCGTGCAGGGAACGCGCGGCGCCGAGTTCCACGCCGACCTCGATACACGGCGCGCCGAGTTGGTCGTCCGCAAAGGTTTCCGCCCGTCCATCGATTCCTACTCGGCTTTTTTCGAGAACGATCGCCGCACGCCGACCGGGCTTGGCGGGGCCTTGCGCGAGCGCGGCGTTCGCCGCCTGTTCATCGTCGGCCTGGCGACGGATTTCTGTGTGCGTTACTCGGCCGAGGACGCGCGGCGGCTGGGTTTCGACGCCGTGGTGATCGAGGATGCCTGCCGCGGGATCGACACCGGCGGCTCGATGGCGGCGACCACCGCGAGCTTCCGGCAGAACGGCGTGCGTGTCGTGACCTCGTCGGCGCTGGATCAGGAGGCGGCATGAGCGAGGTAGCGCGATCCCGCGATCCCGTTCCTGAGCCGGCTGCGGTCCCGCTGATCGAGCTCCGGCGGGTCAGCCGGCGTTTCTCCAAGCCGCTCGATGCGGCCGCCAAAGTCGCCAACTTTCTCGGTGCCGGCATGCGCGAGGAGGTGGTGCATGCCGTCGACACTGTCGACCTTCACGTCATGCCCGGCGAGGTCGTCGGCCTGGTCGGCGAGTCTGGCTGCGGCAAGTCGACCCTCGGCCGGATCGCCGCCGGCATCCTGAAGCCATCGGCCGGCACCGTTCTCTTTCGCGGCAAGGACGTCACCACCATGCACGGCGCCGAGGCGCGGGCCGCCACCCTTGCCGTGCAGATGATCTTTCAGGATCCCTTCGCCTCGCTCAACCCGCGCCTGCGCGTGGCGGACATCATCGGCGAGGCGCCGCTCTATCATGGCCTGACCACGCGCGAAGAGCTCGAGCGCTACGTGGGCGAGATGATGCGCCGGGTCGGCCTCGACGCCAGTTTCCGGCGCCGCTACCCGCACCAGTTCTCGGGCGGTCAGCGCCAGCGGATCGGTATCGCCCGGGCGCTGGCCGTGCGGCCGGAATGCATCGTCTGCGACGAGGCCGTGGCGGCACTCGACGTCTCAATCCAGGCGCAGGTGCTGAACCTGTTCATGCGGCTCCGCGAGGAGCTGAATCTCACCTACCTCTTTATCAGCCACGATCTCGGCGTGGTCCGGCACCTGTCCGACCGGGTGGTCATCATGTATCTCGGCCGGGTGGTCGAGCAGGGGCCGGCCGAAGCGCTGTTCGAGAAGCCCAACCACCCCTACACGGTGGCGCTGCTCGCCGAGATCCCGCGGCTCGACACCCGCCGCCGGCAGTTCGTGCCGATCAAGGGCGAGATTCCCTCGCCGCTGGACCCGCCCAGCGGTTGTCATTTCCACCCCCGCTGCCCGCATGCCATGGCGCGCTGCCGCGTCGAGGCGCCGGCGCTCAAGGAGATTGCGCCTGGCCGGTATTCGGCCTGCCATCTCAACGACGGCTGAAACGACGGCTCATTCATGACGAAGATCCGGCTTGATCGCCTGAAGCCGCCGACGCCCTGCGCTGACCAGGACGACTATGAGCGGCGGCTCAAGAAGCTGCAGTTCAAGATGCTGTCGATCCAGCAGGCCTACGTCCGGACAAACCGCCGGGCCGTCATCGTCTTCGAGGGCTGGGATGCCGCCGGCAAGGGCGGAACCATCAGGCGGCTCACCGAGACGCTCGACCCGCGCCTTTTCCAGGTCTGGCCGGTCGGCGCGCCCACGCCCGAGGAGCAGGGTCGGCACTGGCTCTACCGGTTCTGGATGAAGCTGCCCGCGGCCGGCACGGTGGCGATCTTCGACCGCTCCTGGTACGGGCGCGTCCTGGTCGAGCGCGTCGAGGGCATCGCGACCCGAGGCGAATGGCAGCGGGCCTTCGACGAGATCAACGAATTCGAGAAGACGCTGACCGACGACGGCGTGCGTCTGGTCAAGGTCTTCCTGCACGTGTCGGCCAGAGAGCAGCTGGAGCGCCTGGCCGAGCGGCTGGAAGATCCCTATAAGCGCTGGAAGCTCGCCGTGGCCGACCTGCGCAACTATGGGCACCGCGAGGCCTATATGCGGGCCATGCACGATATGTTCGATCGCACCTCGACCCGGGCGGCCCCGTGGACAGCGATCCAGGCGGACAAGAAGTGGATCGCCCGCGTCGTGGCCCTGGAGGCGATCACCGGCGCGCTCGCCAAGGGTATCGATATCCGCCCGAAACGGGTCGAGCCCGGCTTGCGCCGCGAAATCGAGGCCCTGATCCGGCGCCGGAAGAAGAAGCTCTAGACCGTCCGCGTCGTGGCGATCAGCCAGTCGACGACTTCGCGCAGCGCCGCCACCCGACGCAAGCCCCGCTGCCGGGCCTCGCCATAGATGGCGAGTTGCCGATGGGCGCTGGTGCCGCGCGTCAGGATGCGGCGGGCCAGCTCGATCTCGGCCTCGCATCCGAAATGGGCGATGTCCTCGGCGACCAGGCCGAGCAGGGTGGCGAAGGCGTCGCGAAAAGGGATCAGGCGCCGCTCCCGCTCGTCGACGAAGCCTTCGTCAATGCCGTAGCGCTGCGCCCGCCACTTGTTCTCGTCGACGATCAGGGAGGTAATCGCGGACCAGTCCGCGTGCAGGTTCGGCTGGCGCCAGAGGGCACGGCCCAGGCAGCGATAGAGGGCTGCGATAGCAATCGTATCGTCGAGGTAGGTGCAGCTGTCGGCGACGCGCAGCTCGAGGGTCGGGAAGCGCTTCGACGGACGGATCGCCCACCAGACGTAGCTGGCATCCGGGATGATGCCGGCCTGGGTCAGGGTCTCGATATAGCTCGTATAGTCCTTGCCGTCGCGCAGCAGCGGCGGCAGGCCGGTGCGCGGCAGCTCGTCGTAATGGGCCAGCCGATAACCCATCAGCCCGGTGCGCTGCTTGTTCCAGAACGGCGACGAGGTGCTGAGCGCCAGCAGGTAGGGCAGGAACGGAGTCATGCGGCTCATCACCTCGACCCGGCGCTCGGGATCGGGCAGCTCGAGATGGATGTGCAGGCCGCAGACCAGGTTGCGCCGGCCGATCATGCGCAGATCGTCCATCAGCAGGTCGTAGCGCGGCTTGTCAGTCTGGCGCTGCTCCGACCATTCGGCCAGCGGATGGGTGCCGGCGGCCACGATCGCCAAGCCGTGCTCCGCTGCGGCCTGGACCACGCCACGGCGCAGCTGGGTGAGCTCCTGGCGCGCCTGCGCCAGGGTCGAGCAGACGCCGGTCGCCACCTCGATCTGCGACTGCAGCATCTCATGAGTGACGCGGTCGCCCAGGATTTCGAGGCTGCGCGCCATCATCTTCGGCGGCATGCGGCGCAGCGTATTCCTCGTTTTCGGATTGGTGACGAAGTATTCTTCCTCGACACCGATCGTGAAGTTTTCCGCCATATGTGCTCCGCCACAGACTTTCAGCGCCTTAGATGTGGGGGCGGCGCGGTACATCGAAGGGGAGCGATTTGGGCCTAGCCGAAAGGGATAGGCGGCGATGACGGCTCCGTTAACGCCGTCGCGCGTGCTGGTGCGCCACGACCCGGTCGGCGAGCCGGCGCCGCTGGTCCTCGACAGCCCGCACAGCGGCATCGACTACCCGGCCGATTTCCGCTGCATCGTGCCGCTCTCGGTTCTGCGCATGGCCGAGGACACCCATATCGACGACGTCTTCTCGGCCGGACCGAGCCAGGGGGCGACCCTGATCGCGGCGCTGTTTCCGCGCAGCTACATCGACGTCAATCGCGAGGCCCTCGATATCGATGCGGACCTGCTGGAGGGCCCGTGGCCCGAGCCCCTGAAACCGGGCGAGAAGACGAGGCTCGGCATGGGGCTGATCCGCCGCCTGGCGCAGCCCGATATCGCCGTCTACGACCGCAAGCTGTCCATTGCCGAGGTCCAGGCTCGCATCGACCGCTATTACATGCCCTACCACGCGGAGCTCAAGGCGGCGCTCGACCGGGCCTATCAGCGCTTCGGCGGGGTCTGGCATCTCAACTGCCATTCCATGGGCTCGCAGGGCAGCGCCATGACTCCCGACGGCACCAAACGCCGGCCGGATTTCGTGCTCGGGGATCGTGACGGCACGACCTGTGGCGCGGCCTTCACCGAGACCGTCTATCGCTGGCTGAAGGGCCGCGGCCACCGGGTGACGATCAACGATCCCTACAAGGGTGTCGAGCTTGTCCGCCGCTATTCAGATCCCGCCCGGCGCCGGCACAGCCTGCAGATCGAGATCAATCGCGCTCTCTACATGGACGAGGAGACCCGCGCGCCGAATCGCGGCTATGCGGCGCTGAAGGCCGAGATGTCGGCGCTGATCGCCCATCTTGCCGGGTGGACACGCGCGGCGCTGCATCCGTATGCTTGAGCACGCTTGAGTGGTTTTGTCGCTGCGTAAACGCACGTGCGCGCCCTGAATTTTCCGCGATAGTGCCCCCAAAAAACCACAACCCTCGGTTACGCTTATTCGATATGTGCAATCTCTGAGAGAAGCGGCCGCGCGATCCGACAAAAGGGGGGCATCGTGGCGAGCAGGAGACAGCGGGCGGCTGCCGAACTCGATGCGCATGGCATCCCGTTTCTGCGCGCTCTCAACCGCGCGGTCATTCGCTTCGGCGGTCCGGCAGGCGATCCGGGGCCGGTGCTCGACGACCTGGTGACGACCTTCGGCGATCTGCTCGACACGATCTATCGCGCCTGTGCGGCAGCCGATCACCCGGACGCCGCCGCCTTCGCCAGATGGCCGGAAGAACGCAAGCTGCGTGTCCTGGCGGCCCGCTGCAGGTTGTTCTGCAGCACCTATGACGAGGTCCTGTCCATTGTGGCCGCGCGCAACCGGCTGCGGGCCCATACTGACCTGCCACCCCTGGCGTTGCGCTGGTCACGCCCGTTGAACGAGAGCACGGCTCGCGGCGGGGTGACCTATGTCGAATGGCGCCGCAGTATCCGTTACGTGCGGGAAGGCGAGCCGCTGGTCCTGGCGGGATGGGAGATGCGCGCCATCGCCCGCACGCTATGCGCGGCGGGGGACGAGCTTCTCGCCCAGGGTGTCAGGAAGATCGGGGGGCGGCGCGGATCGCCGGCCGCACTGCCTGGCGCGGTTCGGCTGGCGCAGGACCCCGAGCGGCGCGATCAGGGGGCGAACTGCTCCTTGAGAACCCGCTCCTCGAGGTTGTTCTCGGGATCGAAGAGCAGGGTGAGGCCGATGGTGCGGTCCTCCTGCACCTCGACGCGGGCGACGTCGCGCACCTCGTTGTGATCGGCGGTGGCACTCACCGGGCGCTTGTCGCGCTCCAGGATCTCGAAGGTGACCTTCGCCGTGCGCGGCAGGAGCGCGCCGCGCCAGCGATGCGGCCGGAAGGCGCTGATCGGCGTCAAGGCCAGCAGGTCGGCGCCCAGCGGGATGATCGGGCCGTGCGCCGAGAGGTTATAGGCGGTGCTGCCGGCCGGGGTGGAGACCAGCGCGCCGTCGCAGATCATCTCCGGCAGGCGCTCGATGCCGTCGACCAGGATGCGCAGCTTGGCCGCCTGGCGCTGCTGGCGCAGCAGCGAGACCTCGTTGATGGCCAGCGCGCTGCGCTTGCCGCCGCGCGATGTGGTCACCGTCATGCGTAAGGGATGCAAGGTGACCTTCTGAGCCCGTTCGAGGCGCCGGGTCAGGCCCGCGACGCGATATTCGTTGAGCAGGAAGCCGACGCTGCCGCGATGCATGCCGAAGATCGGGATGTCACGGCCGAGGTAGCGATGCAGGGTCTGCAGCATCAGGCCGTCGCCGCCCAGCGCCACGATGATATCCGCCTTGTCCGGGCCCACCTGGCCATAGCGTTTGGCCAAGGTACGACGGGCGTCGCGGGCGGCCGGCGTCTCCGCCGCAACAAAGGCAAGTCGAATCATGGCGGGAGTATAGCGGTAGTCGGGTGCAGTGCCATCCTAGGCCTCGGTCAGCGCCCGGATGACCAGCGAGGAACCCGAGGCGATCAGCATCAGGTAGAGCAGCCGCAAGAACTGCTCGCGCGACAGGCTGAGCGTGATCTTGTGCCCCAACCAGGTGCCGATCAGCATCGCCGGGGCGAAGGCCGCCGCCAGCCAGAGCAGCGAGCCGTCGGTGTAGACGCCGGCGATGAAGAAGAGGATCACCCGGGTGACGGTGGCGAAGCCGATGAGCGTGGTCACGGTCGCGCGGATCGCGTCCTTGTCGTCGACCCGGCGGCTCAGATACATGGCGTAGACCGGCCCGCCGCTGGCGAACATCGAGCTGAACATGCCGCCAAACAGGCCGAAGGGCAGGACCCAGGCCTGGTGGATCTTGTGGCGCACCGCGGGGCCGATCAGGCTGTAGAGGGCGTAGCTGAGACAGAAAAAGCCGAGGGCCAGCATCATGTAGCGGGCTGGCAGGGTGAGCAGCAGGGCGACGCCGGCGAGGCTGCCGATGACCATCAGTGGCGCGAGGTAGGCGAGCTCGCGCTTGGCGATCTTGTCGCTTAGGCGGAATCCGCCGGTGAAGGCGGCGAACATGTCGAGCAGCGCCAGCGTCGGCACGATGTCGGCCACCGGCATGAGATGCGCGAGGATCGGTGCGGTAAGCAGGGCGGCGCCGAACCCGGCGAGGCCGAAGACGGTGTAGCCGACGATCAGGGTCGGAATCGCGACGGCGAGGGCGCCCCAGTCCAGCACGTGAAGGACCCCCGGGACCGGCGTCAGCCGCCGGTGACGCTCATGTGACGGGGGACCGCCGGGCCGGTGTGGCGGCGGTCGATGATGAAGTCGTGCCCTTTGGGCTTGCGCGCGATGGCCTCGCGGATCGCGCCGTCGAGCACGGTGTCGCTGTCGCTGGCTCGCAAGGGCGCCCGCAGGTCGGCCGCATCGTCCTGGCCCAGGCACATGTAGAGCGTGCCGGTGCAGGTCAGGCGTACCCGGTTGCAGGACTCGCAGAAGTTATGCGTCAGCGGCGTGATGAAGCCGAGACGGCCGCCGGTTTCCTTGACCGTCATGTAGCGCGCCGGACCACCGGTCCGGTAATCGCTCTCCTCGAGCGTCCACTTCTCCGACAACCGGCTGCGCACCAGCGACAGCGGCAGGTACTGGTCGAGACGGTTCGGTCCGATATCGCCCATCGGCATGACCTCGATGAAGGTCAGGTCGTGGCCTTCGTCGCCGCACCAGGCGACCATGCGGTCGAGTTCGTCGTCGTTCACCCCTTTGAGGGCGACGGCGTTGATCTTGACCGTGAGGCCCGCTTCCCTGGCGGCGCGCAGGCCATCGAGCACGACGTCGAGCTTGCCCCAGCGGGTGATGGCCGTGAATTTCGCCGGATCGAGCGTGTCGATCGAGACGTTGATCCGGCGCACGCCGGCCTCGCGCAGCTCGCCGGCATACTTGGCGAGCTGGCTGCCGTTGGTCGTCACCGTCAGCTCGTCGAGCGCGCCGCTCTTGATGTGGCGGCCGAGACCGCGGAACAAGCTCATGATATTCCGCCGCACCAGCGGCTCGCCGCCGGTCAGGCGCAGCTTGCGCACGCCGAGGCGCACGAAGGCCGAGCACAGGCGGTCGAGTTCCTCGAGCGACAGCACGTCGGCCTTGGGCAGGAAGGTCATGTCTTCCGACATGCAGTAGACGCAGCGGAAGTCGCAGCGGTCGGTGACCGATACGCGCAGGTACGAAATCCGCCGCTGGAAGGGGTCGATCAGCGGGGGAGCGGAGCTGGGTGCCGAAGCGTCCATGCCTGAACCATAGCGCCCCTGCCGGGGAAAATCACCCCCTCGCGCGGTAGGGAAATAGCGTTATGCCCGACAGGACATAACGCCTATCCGGGGTGTGAAAGGCGACGTTCGGGCCTATATTCGAGCGTATGGCCGATGCAGGACGCCGTCTCTCCGACAACGCAGCCGGGGATTTTTTCGTCGATGCCACCTGCATCGACTGCGGAACCTGTCGCCGGGTGGCGCCGGACAGCTTCGCCGAGGGCCGGGGAGGCTCGCGCGTCCATCGCCAGCCGGACAGCGCCGGGCAGGTGGAACGCGCCCGCATGGCGCTCGTGGCCTGCCCGGTCGCCGCCATCGGCACCGAAGCTAGGCACGACCTCCAGGACGCGCGCCGGGCGTTTCCCGAGCCGATCGAAGAAGATGTCTACTTCTGTGGGTGGGCTTCGCCGCGATCCTATGGCGCGGCGAGCTACCTGATCCGCCGACCTGCCGGCAACGTCCTCGTCGACTCGCCGCGCTTTGCCCGGCCGCTTGTCGAGCGCCTCGAAGCGCTCGGCGGTGTCTCGCTGATGGTCCTGAGCCACATCGATGACGTCGCCGACCACGAAGCGTTCGCCGCCCATTTCGGCTGCGCCCGGATCATTCACCGCGCGGATGCGCAAGGGACGCTGGCCGGGGCCGAGCGGCTGATCGACGGCAACGCGCCGGTGAGCCTCGCCGACGATCTGACGCTCATCCCGGTCCCCGGCCATACCGCAGGCTCGGTATGTCTTCTCTATCGAAACCACTTCCTGTTCACCGGCGATCATCTCGCCTGGGACACCGACCGGCGACGGCTGGAAGCCTGGCGCGACTACTGCTGGTTCGACTGGACCGCGCAGACCGCCTCGATGCGGCGGTTGCTCGACCAGCACTTCGAATGGGTGCTGCCGGGACATGGCGATGCGGTGAGCCTGCCGGCGGCAACGATGCGCGCCGCACTCGGCGACTGCGTCAGGCGTATGGAAGAGCCGGCGCGCCGCGCCGGCTGACGTTCAGGAATCGAACTTGCGCGGCGGGCTGGCGGGCGGGCGCGCGGCTTCACGAACCGCCTGGGCGTCGCGCTCGCGCAGGTAATCCTCGGTCGTGCGCGGGTTCGGCCGCGCCGGGCCGGCGAAGGGATCGATGCCGCGCTCGTGTTGGATGACCAGCCGGCAGTCCTCGCACATGCGGATGCGCTCGGTGGCGCTGCCGTCCTGGAACATCCAGTGCTTGCCGGAAAGCTTCTCGATGACCTTGTCGATGGCGCCGCGCATGCCAAAGGCCTTGCCGCAGCGGATGCACTGGGCCGGCGCCTCTTCCTTGACGACGACCGGTGACTTTGCCGTTTCCGTGAGATTGAGCCGCGGCTTGAGGCCGATGACCTTCTCCGGGCAGGTCGCCTTGCACAGCCCGCACTGCACGCAGGCATCCTCGATGAAGCGCAGCATCGGCCAGTCGGGATTGTCGATCAGCGCGCCGGTCGGGCAGGCGCCGACGCAGGACAGGCAGAGCGTGCAGCCCTCGACGTTGACCTCGAGCGTGCCGAACGGCGAGCCCGGCGCCAGCGGCAGGATGTCGACCGGGGCCGGAGCCACCGAATGCAGATGCCGCAAGGCGAGCAGGGTGGTGCCGCGCTTGTTGCCGCGCGCCGTGAACGAGCCGGCCCGGGGCGGCGTCGGCGCGGCACCGCCGTAGAGCTCGGCCTCGACGGCGTCCGGGTCGGCCTCGTCGATGACGCTGACCCGGCCGGCGCCGTAGCCCAGGCCGCTGAGCGCGGTCTCGGCGAGACCGATCTGCGTGGCCAGGCCGCCAAGCTCCTCGCGTTGGCGCGGATCGACGATCAGGCGGATCTGCGAGGCGCCGTAGGCGAGCGCCGTGGCGAAGAAATCGAAGCCGAGCTGGGTCACCGCCTGGACGCGGAACGGGATGACATTGGCCGGCAGGCCGCGGCCGTGGCGGGCGAGGGTGGAGAGCATCTCTTCGCCGTGGCCGTCATGGGCGAGCAGGACGGCAGCCGTGCCGCCGGCCTGGTTGTAGGTCGACAGGATGGTCTGCAGCCGCTCGTAGAGGAAGTCGCGCGGCGGCAGGGCATAGGTCGCCGCACCGGTCGGGCAGACCGCGGCGCAAGAGCCGCAGCCGGCGCAGACATAAGCGTCGATGGCGACATGATCGCCATTGGGCGTGATGGCGCCGGTCGGGCAGACCTCGAGGCAGCGCGTGCAGCCCGTCTTCTTGCTCCGGCTGTGGGCGCACAGGCCGGCATCGTAGGCGACGTAGGCCGGCTTCTCGAACTCGCCGGACATCTCCACCAGCTCGAACAGCGCCTTCTGCACGGCGACGGGGTCGCGCGGATCGGCCCGCAGGTAGCCGTCGCGTTTCTCGTGGGCGGTGAACAGCGGCGGGTCGCCGGTGATATCGAGGATCAGGTCGCAGGTCGACGAGGCGCCGTCACGCGGGTGCTCGAAGCGCAGCGCGCTGCGCGAGGAGGGCAGCGCGGGGGCGTAGTCGTTGACCACCACCTCGAAGGCGCCGAGATGACCCTTGGCGGCGGAGACGGTGCCGCGGAACACCGGGACATCGGCCAGGCGCGGCGGCACGACGTCGGCGGGACGCGAGAGCAGGACCGTGCAGTCGAGCCGGTCGGTGATCTGGCGCGCGGCCTCCACGGCGACCTCGTCCTTGCCGTAGATCAGGGCGACGCCGGCCGATTTGAGGGTCAGGCTGGGCGTCGGCGGCACGTCGAGAGCGGCTTCGGCGAGAAGGGCGGCGATCTTGGGCAGGGCGCGCGCCCCCTCATCCGACCAGCCGGCATGCTCGCGGATGTTGACGAAGGTGAGATCGGTATCGAGTCCGAGCTCCGCCCGCACTTCGGCGAACAGTGGCGCTTCCTGGGTGCAGGCGACGACCACCGGCAGGCCGGCCTGCACCGCGCGCTCGAAATTGGCGAGCTGGCTGCGGCAGAGCAGCGTGTTGACGTCCATGCCGGGCTCCGCGCCGCAGGCGCGCGCCAGCGTCTTGCCGTCGATCGGCATCGTGCCGTTGCAGTCGCAGACGAGGACGGTCTTGCCGTTGATCTCCATGGCCTGACCATAGCGATGGGCGCGGCACTATTCACCCGTATTTTTGCCACGCTCGCCCCCAAGGGCGACCCAAGACGCAGCGCGGGACGGCCGGTATACTCCGCCACCATGCGGGTGGACTATCGGCGGGTCGTGAACAATGTCTAAGGCTGCTGCGGCTCTGCAGCTCGGGATCGATCTGCACAAGCAGGGACGGGCCGACGAGGCTGCTGCGTATTACCAGGAAGCGCTGGCCGCCGAGCCCGGCAACGGACGCGCCGCCCACTACCTCGGAGTCATCGAGCTGCAGGCCGGCCGCCTCGATCGGGCGATCGAGCTGCTGGAGCGTGCCGTCGCCGCCGCTCCCGACCTGGTCGAGGCGCGCAACAATTTCGGCGTCGCCCTGCGCCAGCGCGGCCGGCTCGCGGAGGCCATTGCCGCCTTCGAGATTGCAGCGTCACGCAAGCCCGACCTCTTCGATGCTCAGAACAACCTCGCCTCCGCCCTGCTGGCCAGCGGCGAGATCGGTCATTCCTTTGCCGCGGCCGAGGCGGCGTACCGCCTCAATCCCCGGCACCCCGAGCCGCTGATCACGCTCGCCACCGTGCTGCTGATGCGGCGCGATGCGCCCGGCGCCATCGATTGGCTGGGCCGGCTGCTGGCCCTCGATCCCAACCATGCGCAAGGTCAGGCGCTGCACCGCATCGCGTTGAGCCGCATCGTCCAGCCCTGGCATTTCCCGATGATGGCCGACGGGCCGCGCAACGACGCCTACGAGGCGGCGATCCGCCGCGCCGTGACACCAGGCGCGCTGGTGCTCGATATCGGTACCGGGGCGGGGCTGCTGTCGATGATGTCGGCCCGCGCCGGGGCGCGCCAGGTCGTGACCTGCGAGATGACCCCACCGGTCGCCGAGAAGGCGCGCCGCATCGTCGCGGCCAATGGCCTTGCCGATCGCATCACGGTGCATGGCAAGCGCTCGGACGAGCTCAAGATCGGCGTCGAGCTGCCGGACAAAGCCGATGTGCTGGTCTCCGAGATCTTCGAAAGCGACCTGCTGGGCGAGGGCGTGCTGCCCAGCCTCGAGGACGCGCGGGCCCGCCTCGTCAAACCGGACGCCCGGATCATCCCGCAGGCCGCCTCGATCATGGTGGCGCTGGCCGGCGGCGAGGCGCTGGCGAAAATGGTGAGCATCGAGAGCGCCGCCGGTTTCGAGCTCTCGGCCTTCAACGAGTTCACGCCCGAGCGCCTGATCTTTGACGGCTCGCGCTTCGCCTTCGACTGGCTGTCGCAGCCACTGGCGGCGCTCGACTTCGATTTCCGCGAGACGCATTACCCGGCGTACGAGCGCGTGCTCTCGGCGAAGGTCACGCGCGGCGGCCTGTGCCTCGGCCTGGTGCAGTGGCTGCACGTGCAGCTCGACGAGCAGACGGAATTCGACAACAAGCCCGGCCGCCCGCCGGAGATCCCGTCGGGCTGGATGCATTCGCTCTATACGTTCGCCTCACCCGTGACGGTCGAGACGGGACAGACCCTGCGCTTCCTGGCTGGCCACAACCGGCACCTGCCGTACTTCCTGTTCGTCGACGTTGCCTGACGGTTAGGGGCTGGCGGCGAAGGAGGGCAGGCAGACGCGCCGGCGCCCGGCCCCCATATCCACTTCCTGGATGCTGACCTCGACGCCGTAGGCGGCGCGCAGGTTGCCAGGCGTTACGGTCTCGGCCGGTGTGCCCAGCGCGGCGATGTGCCCGTCATGGAGGATGGCCACCCGGTCGGCGCAGAGGAAGGCGTGATCGGGATCGTGGGTCGAGAACAGGATGCCGATGCCGCTGCGCGCCAAGCCGCGGATGCGCTCGAGCACGCGTACCTGGTTGCCGAAATCGAGGCTGGCCGTCGGCTCATCCATGATCAGCAGCGGGGCCTCTTGTGCGAGGGCGCGGGCGATCAGGGCGAGCTGCCGTTCGCCGCCGCTGATCCGCGTATAGATCGCCTCGGCGAGATGGGCGATGCCGAGTGTCTCCAGCGTCTCGTGCGCCACGCGGCGATCCTTGTCGGAGGGCGCCGCGAACAGGCCGATATGCGCCGTGCGGCCCATCAGCACCACGTCGGCGACGGTGAAGGGGAAATAGCCGCTATGGGCTTGCGGCACGTAGCCGATGCGCCGCGCCACGGTGCGGCGGGCGAGATCGCGCAGATCGCTGCCGTCGATCCGCACCCGCCCGCCATGCGGCCTGAGCAGGCCGAGCAGGGTGCGGAACAGGGTCGTCTTGCCGCCGCCGTTGGGCCCCAGCACGCAGAGCACCTCGCCGGTTTTGAGCGCGAATGTCGCGCCGCGGCCGACGGTGCGGCCGGGATAGCCGAAAGCCAGCGTTTCGGCGGACAGCGTCATTGCCAGCCCCGCCGCACGGTGGCCAGCAGCCAGACGAAGAACGGCGTACCGACCAGGGCCGTCAGCACGCCGAGCGGCACCTCGATGGCGGCGACGGTGCGGGCCAGTGTGTCGACCAGCAGCATGAAGCCGCCGCCGAGCAGCGCCGAGGCCGGCAGCAGGCGGCCGAAATCGGGTCCGACCAGCAGCCGCGCGAAATGCGGGATCAGCAATCCGACCCAGCCGATGATGCCGGCGATCGAGACGACCGAGGCGGTCATCAGCGTCGCCGCGGCGACGACCGCGGCGCGCGTCGGGCCGGTGGAGACGCCCAGTGCCTTGGCTTCCTCATCGCCCAGCGACAGGAGGTTGATCCGCCAGCGCAGCAGGATCAGCGGCACCAGCCCGACGAGCGTCAGCGGGGCGGCGGCCGTGAGATCGGCCGGCGCAGCGCCGGCCAGGCTGCCGAGCAGCCAGAAGGTGATGGCCGGGAGCTGGTTGTAGGGATCGGCCACGTATTTGAGCAGCGCCACGCCGGCGCCGAACAGCGCGCCGATGGCGACACCGGCGAGGACGAGCACCAGGATCGGATCGTGGCCGCGCACCGCCGCAGCGACGCCGTAGACGACGGCGACCGCGCCGAGGCCGCCAACGAAGGACAGGCCCTGAATGGCCATCACCGGCAGCGAGAGGAAGATGCCGATCACCGCACCCAGGGCGGCTCCCGAGGAGACGCCGAGGATGTCCGGCGAGACCAGCGGGTTGCGGAACAGGCCCTGATAGGCGGCACCGGCCGCCGCCAGCGCCGCCCCGACCAGGATCGCCGCTGCGATACGCGGGCCCCGGATGCGCAGCACCACGGTCTCGATGGTGTCGGAGAGGCCGTGTGTGCCGCCGGTCAGCTTGGCCCACAAGACCGCCAGCGCCTCCACCGGCGCCACGGGAAACTTGCCGATGGCGAAGGCGGCAATCACCGCCCCGGCGAGCGCGACCAGCGGCAGAAGCGTGGCGGCGATGCGGCGGCCGCTCATCGCGGCCTCCGGTCAGCGCGCAAGGCTGGGCCCGAGCAACTGGGCGATCTGCGCGTCGGTTGGCGTGCGATGATAGAAGCGGCGATAGAACTCGCGCGTCTCGCTGGTGAGGTCGCCGGCATAGAGGTCCGGGTACAGCACCTTGGCCAGCCAATGCAAGCCGATGAGACGATTCATCGCCGGGGGAAAGTCGATCCAGCCGAAGGGCAGGCGCGGCGCGAGGTAGACGCGGCCCTCGCGCACGGCGCGGACGCCGCGCCAGTTGACGTCTTCGCGGGCGAGGCGGTGGAAGTTCTCGTCGAGGGTCACGATCGTGTCCGGGTTCCAGGCGAGAATCTGCTCTAATGACACGGTCGCGATGCCGCCGCGACCCAGCGCCTCGGCGGCGACGTTGACCGCGCCGACGCGCTCCAGGCTCTCGACCGTGATCGAGCCGCCCAGCGCCGTATCGATGCCGCGGGGCCCACGCCCGTAATAGACGCGCGGGCGGCGGGCGGCGGGGCGCTTGGCGAGGACTTCATCGATCGTGGCGAGCGTGCCGCGCACATAGGCGGCGAGCTCGCTGGCAACCGCTGGTGCCGCGAGCAGCTCGCCCATCCGGGTGATGGCGGTGTCCATGGCGCCGAAGGCACCGTCGATCAGCACGTAAGGCACGCCGGTCTGCTCCTGCACCCGGTCGGCGAGCGAGACGTAGGTCGGGTTGATCGTGCCGTAATCGAAGATCACATCGGGCTTCGCCGTCAGGATCACCTCGACATTGGCCGTGTTGCCGCGCCCGGTGAGCCGGCCGAGCTCCGGCAGGTCGGCATATTTCTGCGGCACGAAGTCGCGCTCCGCCGGATGGAAGGTCCGGCTCCAGCCGAGCAGCGTATCGGGAGCCAGCGCGAAGAGCAGGATGGTGGCCGGCGGCCCGGCGGCGAAGACACGGCGCACCGTGTCGGGAACCGCGACCCGTCGTCCCGCTGAATCGACAAAAACGCGGGCCGCGCGGGCCGGCCGAATCAGCGCTGGTGCGGCGAGCACGGCACCGGCAGCAACTGCGAAACGGCGGCGACTTAGCACCACAAATCCGCTCCTGGGGATCTAAAACAGATCGTCATGCCGGCGAAAGCCGGCATCCAGGGCCACGAGAACCGCGCTTGCCCTGGACCCCGGCTTTCGCCGGGGTGACGCCAATAGTCATCACGACGGACGGTCGTGAATGACATGGCGTCATTTCCCGATGATGACGTCCGAGGCCTTGATGATGGCGTAGGCCTTGTCGCCCTTCTTGAGCTTGAGGTCGGTGGCGGCCTCGTTGGTGATCGAGGCGGTGACGATGGCGCCGCCGATGTCCATCTTCACATGCGCCGTCGTGGCACCGCGCACCACCGAGGTGACCTTGCCCTTGAGGACGTTGCGTGCGCTGAGCTTCATCTCCGTCTCCTTACATGGGCAGCGCGACGGGTGTGAATCCGTGGCGCGCCAGGATCTGTTGCCCGGCGGGGGACAGAATATACATCGCCAGCTGGCCAGCGTCCGGGCGTGCGCCCTTCAGCACGGCCATGCCGTAATCGGCACCCACCGCCAGAGCTTCGGGGATCGAGACGATCTGCAGTCCCGGGGCGTCCTTGGCCGCGAGGATGGCGTTGGTGCAGTAGGTGATGAAGAGATCGGCCTTCTTCTCGGCCATCAGCCAGCCATAGACCGTGCGCCCGGCCGGCGCCTGCGGGGAGTCGGCGGCTCCAACCAGCTTGAGCGCCTTGGCGTCGAGCGTCTTGAAGCTGCCCGGCTTGAGCTTCTCCGCCTTTTCGAACATCACCCACGTGTAGTCGCCCGAGGGATCGTTCTTCGGTGTCGAGCTACCGAGCCGGGTCGCCGGGTCGAGCATCCGGTCGAGCAGGGTTGCCGGGGTCACGGAATGCCCTGGCTGGGCGAGGGCGCAGAGCTGGTTGCGGACGAACAGCGTCACCGGCCCGGCCTTGCCGGCCTTCATCAACGTCGTCGGATGCTGCAGATCGGCGGAGGCGAAGACCTCCGCCGGCTCGCCTTTCTCGATACGCTCGCGCAGCAGGCCCGAGGCGCCGAAGGTCGCCGCGACCTTCGGCCCCTGGTCGCGGGTGAACGCCTCGCTGACCTCGGTGAGGGCGGCACGCAGGCTGCCGGCCGCATACAGCCGGACCGGCTCCTGAGCGTTCGCCAGCGCTGGCGCCATCGTCAGGGCGACGGCCAGCAGAACGCGACGCATCGCCTCACGTCCCCGCCTTGCGGAAGTTGGGGAAGAAGAGGGATTCGCCGCCGATCTTGTAGTCGGCGATGGCCTTCTGGCCTTCCGGCGAGGTGATCCAGTCGATGAAGGTCTGGCCAAGATCCTTCTTCACATGCGCGTGCTTGGCCGGGTTGACCAGCATGATGCCGTACTGGTTGAACAGGCGCTGGTCGCCCTCGACCACGATGGTCAGGTCGGCGCGGTTCTTGAAGCTCAGCCAGGTGGCGCGGTCCGCCAGGACATAGGCGTTCATGCCGGCGGCGGTGTTGAGCGTCGGGCCCATGCCCTGGCCGAGCTCGCGGTACCACGTGCCCTTGTCCTTCTCGAGGTCGATGGCGGCGACGCGCCACAGGCGCAGCTCGGCGGCGTGCGTGCCGCTCTTGTCGCCGCGCGAGGCGAAGGGCGCCTTGGCCTCGGCGATCTTCTTGAGCGAGCCGGCGATGTCCTTCGAGCCGGCGACCTTCGCCGGATCCGACTTCGGCCCGATCAGGACGAAGTCGTTGTACATGACCTCGCGCCGCTCGGGGCTGAAGCCGTCGGCCACGAACTTCTCCTCGGCCACCTTGTCATGCACGAACACGACATCGGCATCGCCGCGCCGGCCGGTGTCGAGCGCCTGGCCCGTGCCTTGCGCCACGACCCGCACGTCGATGCCGGTCTTGGCCTTGAAGATCGGCAGGATATGGCCGAACAGGCCCGAATCCTGGGTCGAGGTGGTCGACGAGACGACGATGAACTTGTCCTGCGCCTGCGCGGGCGACAGGGCCAGCGTTACGGCTAGCGAGGCGGCGACAAGCAAGGATCGACGGGTAAACTTCATAGCGATTCCTCCCTTAGAAAAGCAGCGGCTTCCGGCGTGGCGGGCGCGCGGAAAAACAGGTCGGCCGGGCTGCCCTCGACGAGGCGCCCGCGGTCGAGGAACAGGATCTCGTCGGCCAGGCGGCGCGCCTGGGCGAGATTGTGGGTGGTCATGACGATCTTGGTGCCGGCCTCGTGGATGGCGCGGATGATCGCCTCGACGGCGCGCGCGGCCGCCGGATCGAGACTGGCGGTCGGCTCGTCGAGGAACAGCACCTCGGGCTGCAGCGCCCAGGCACGGGCCAGCGCCACGCGCTGCTGCTCGCCGCCCGACATCGAGCGGGCGGGGCGGTCGGCCAGGGCCAGCAGGCCGACGCGGTCGAGCATGGCCCGGGCGCGCTCGGTGCGCTCCGCCTTCGCCATGCCGGCAAGCTTGAGACCGTAGGCGACATTGGCCAGTGCCGAGCGGCGCAGCATGACCGGGCGCTGGAAGACCATGGCCTGGCGGCGCATCGGATCGCCGGCGAAGGCGCCGGCCCAGCGGATCGTGCCGGAGGTCGGCGCCAGCAGGCCGTGGCACAGGCGCAGGGTCAGGCTCTTGCCCGCCCCGTTGGGTCCGAGGATCACCGTGCGCGAGCCGGCGCTCAGCGTGACCGTCAGCTCGTTGACGAGCGGCGTGCCGTTGATGGCGTAGCCGACGCCATCGAGAACCAGCGGGAGGAGAGTGGCGCCGGCGTGCATCAGCCGAGCCTCCTCTGGGCGACTTCCTTGATCGTATAGGCGGCGGCGTTCGCGGCGAGCACCAGGGTGATCAGGATCAGGCCGAGGCCCAGGGCCAGCGGCAAGTCGCCCTTGCTGGTCTCGAGCGCGATGGCGGTGGTCATGACGCGCGTGACGCCGTCGATGTTGCCGCCGACCATGATCACCGCCCCGACCTCGGCGGCGGCCCGGCCGAAGCCGGCAAGGACGACGGTCACCAGAGAAAAGCGCGTGTCCCAGAGCAGCGTCCAGACGGCGCGGCGCGGCGGCGCGCCGAGCGAGCGCAGCTGCTCCTGGTATTCCGTCCACGCATCCTCGACCACCTGGCGGGCGAGGGCGGCGACGATCGGCGTGATCAGGATCGCCTGGGCGATGATCATGGCCGGCGGCGTGAACAGCAGGCCGAGCGGGCCGAGCGGGCCGCTGCGCGACAGCAGGAGATAGACGAGCAGGCCGACCACGACCGGCGGCAGGCCCATCAGGGCGTTGAGCACCACGATCATGCCGCGCCGGCCGGGGAAGCGGCCGAGTGCCACGGCGGCGCCCAGCGGCAGGCCCAGCACCGTGGCGATGGCCACCGCGGCCAGGCTGACCTTTACGCTGAGCGCAACGATGCCCATGAGAGCCGGGTCGAACCCGGCCACCATCCGCAACGCAGCTCCGAACGCGGCGCTCAGGTCATACAAGCCCGTTTCCTCTGCAAATTTATGCGCCTATAGGCGTTTCTTATGCAGGAGATTCGGTACCACGGAAATTACGCACTGGCACCGGAAATCGGCGTGTGGGCGCGGCCGTGGCAAAAACATGTCAGGGCGGGGATTTGTGGGCCGTTTAAGCCGACGTTAACGATTCGGGCGTATAACCAAAATTGTGAAAACGCAGTGGGCTGTCAGCCACTTACGTTAAAGGCGTCGCGATGTCCTATACCCCGATCCTCGCCGCTGTTGCTGTCGCCCTGCTGATCTACGTGCCGTTGCTCGTCCGTTACGGCGAGGTTCCCGCCCTGCTGCGTCGCCGCCGCCGCTAACGCGGCCGCTCGCGCTTTCGCTTCCGGACTCCGGGGGCGGGGCCAAGCAACGGCGATTTGCGTCGGCGCAGGGGTAATTTGCCGACGGAAGCGGGGCCCGCCGTTGCTTGTGCCGCCCCCAGTTCGTTCCTCCCAAGCTTGAGCATTGATCGAAGGCGTCTTGCGCCGTCCGTTCGCTTGGATTTTATCGGTCGTTAAAACCGCCCGGTTGCAATCGTAGTTTTGCGCAGTTCTCGCCTGCCTTCGTTTGGTTAACGTGAGGGCGGGTTTCGGGCCCCTGGCTTGCGTGTTTGAGCGGCGTGGTCGCATAGTCCGCCCATGAAGGAATTCGCCGTCACGCCCAAGCCCGACGATCCGCGTCTGACGCAACGCGTCAGCGGCCAGGACGAGACGGGCCAGCTGATCGAGACCTCGGTGGTCGTCGAGCGGCCGCTGACCCTGTTCCTCAACGGGCAGGAGATCGTCACCATGATGACGATCGGCGACTACCCCGAGTATCTGGCGGTCGGCTACCTGATCAATCAGAACATGCTGCGCGCCGATGACACGATCACCGGCATCGATGTCGACATGGAGATCGACACCGTCGTCGTGCGCACCGAGCGCAAGACCGACTTCGAGGAGAAGCTCAAGAAGAAGACCCTGACCTCGGGCTGCGCGCAGGGCACCGTGTTCGGCGACCTGATGGAGAAGTTCGAGGAGATCGCGCTGCCCAAGGATGCGGTGCTCAGGACCTCGTGGCTCTACCGGCTGACCAAGAAGATCAACACCGCGCCCAGCCTCTATCTCGAGGCCGGCGCCATCCACGGCTGCGTGCTGTGCGAAGAGGACCGGCCGCTGGTCTACATGGAAGACGTCGGCCGCCACAACGCCATCGACAAGATCGCCGGCTACATGTTCATGGAAGGCGTGAAGCCGGAGGGCAAGCTGTTCTATACGACCGGCCGCCTGACCTCGGAGATGGTGATCAAGACGGTGCAGATGCGCATTCCCATTCTCGTCTCGCGCTCGGGCTTCACCGCCTGGGGCGTGGAACTGGCGCGCAAGGCGAACCTCACCCTGATCGGCCGCGCCAAGGGCAGCCGCTTCATCGTGCTCTCGGGTGCCGAGCGCATCGTCTACGACGCCGACGCGCGCACCGTGGTCGAGGAGGGGAGGCAGCGCAAAGCGAGTCTCGTCGATGACTGAGCTCGTGACGGGAGTCATCCTCGCCGGCGGCCAGTCGCGGCGCATGGGCGGCGGCGACAAATGCCTGCGCGCGCTCGGCGGCCGGCCGATCCTGGCGCGCATCATCGAGCGGGCGCGGCCGCAGGTTCAGGCGCTGGTGCTCAACGCCAACGGCGACCCGGCGCGTTTCGCCTCGTTCGCTCTGCCCGTTATCGCCGATTCAGTCGAAGGCTTCGTCGGGCCGCTGGGCGGCATCCTCGCCGGGCTCGACTGGGCCGCGGCGAACGCGCCGCAGGGCCGCTGGGTCGCCAGCTTCGCCGGCGATGCGCCGTTCCTGCCCGGCGATCTGGTGGCGCGGTTTCTCGCCGCGGTGGAGCGCGAGGGCGCCGATCTCGCGGTGGCGACATCCGGCGGCCAGGCGCATCCGGTGTTCGGGCTGTGGCGCGTGGAGCTGCGCGAGGATCTGCGCCGGGCGCTGGTCGAGGAGCAGATTTACAAGGTCGATCGCTGGACGGCGCGCTATAAGCTCGCCGCGGTCGAGTTCCCGGCGACGCCGGTCGACCCGTTCTTCAATGCCAACCGGCCCGAGGATCTGGCCGAAGCGGAGAGACTGCTCGCGTGAGCGACGAAACCAAGCCGGTGCTCGACAAGCACGAGACGCTGACCGTCGGCGTGATCGTCGAGCGGCGCAAGGCGAAGACCCCGTGGCAGGATTTCGTCTGGCAGCCGGTCGAGGTGGTGACGCTGGTGCCGCCGCTCGAGCCGTGGAGCGTGATGCGCGAAGAGGGCACGACGACGCGCTTCTTCGCCGGCCGCTTCACCATGGAGCTGCATCCGCGCGAGACCGTCTCCTACAAGATGAATCTCGATTCAGACGCGCCGTCGCTCTACGTCGTGCTGCGCGAGGATTCCGGCGCGCCGCAGGGCGTGGCCCTCATTCTCGCCTCGCCGTCGCCGGCCGAGGCCGAGGCCTATATGGAAGGCGGCATGGCGACCGTCGACAAGGTGCCGATGGACGATGAGATCACCGCCTGGCTCGCGGCCTATGTCGAGACCTTCCATGTCGAGGAGCAGTTCCGCAAGCGCAAGCGCGGGCGCGACAAGCCCCGAAGCGGGAGCGTGCAGTGAGCGGCGAGGAGAACTTCCTGTCGCGCTGGTCGCGGCGCAAGAGCGAAGAGCAGGCCGAGCAGCCGCCCGCGAAACCCACCGAGGGCGCGGCCGAAGAGAAACACGCCGAGCAAGCCCCCGGGAAACCCGCCGAGGAAACCGAAGCGCCGCTCGACCTGTCGAAGCTGCCGTCGATCGAGAGCCTGGGGAAGGACTCCGACTACACGATGTTCATGCAGAAGGGGGTGCCCGACGACCTGCGGCTCAAGGCCATCCGCCGCATGTGGGCGACCGACCCGTCGATCGCCGGTCCGGACCTGCTCGATATGCACGCCTGGGACTACACGGGCAATGACGGCCTCAGGCCCCTGGTCGCACCGGTCATCGAAGCGGTGGCGGCGGTGGCCAAGGAGCTGGTCGAGCGCTCGCGCGAGGCCGTGCCCGGCACGCCACCCGCCGCGGGCGAATCGCCGGAGGCCCGGACAACCGAAAGCCAGCCGCCGGACGAGCCCGCGCCACGCGGCAGGGGATAAGCGTGGGCGTCGCCGCACTGCACTGTGCGTTTCTATGCAAAAAGCTGCACAGATTACGTATTTCGCTGTTCTTTTCAAATACTAAGCGCCTTGACGGGGTGCCCAAAAAATCATCTAATCATCTATAGTTAAGGCGCTTTAAGGCCCGGTTTTTAGGGCGCTTTTACGACCCTCGCGGCGGCTTCTGAAAAGCCGGAAAAATGCCACGAGGGTGCCGATTGAGTGGCTCGCGTTTGGACGTTGGGAGGCGTCCTTGCTGCAGACACATTCGACACTCGACATCGCTGACGAAGATCAAAGCCGCGCACAGCTCTATGCGCTGCTCGGTCGTTTGCTCACCGCCGCTCCCGATACGGGTCTGCTGGCCAGGCTGACGCAGATCGGCGGCGACGACAGCGAACTCGGCCAGGCCCTCGCGGCGCTGAGTGCCGCCGCGCGCCGCATGGAGCCGAGCCGCATCGCCGACGAATTCCAGGACGTGATGGTTGGCGTGACGCGCGGCGAGGTCGTGCCCTTCGCCTCGTACTATCTCGCCGGTTTCCTGCATTCCAAGCCGCTCGCCAATCTGCGCGGTGACATGACCAAACTTGGCATCGCGCGCCAGGAAGGCGTGCCCGAGCCCGAGGACCATATCGGCTCGCTGTGCGAGATGATGGCCGGGCTGATCACCGGCCAGTTCGACGCCGTCGCCGATCTCCACGAGCAGCGCCGCTTCTTCAATGCCCATATCGCGCCGTGGGCGCCGCGCTTCTTCGCCGATCTTGAAGCCGCCAAGTCCGCTGCCTTCTACATGCCGGTCGCCAAGCTCGGCCGGACCTTCATCGACATCGAAACCCAGGCCTTCGCCCTGATCGCCGCCGAACAGGCGGCGTGACCGGCGGAACGCGAACTCGCCAGAGGAGACCCCAGATGAGCGAACAGAAAAAAACACCTACATCGCCGACGCGGCGCGAGTTCTTCAAGACCGCCGGGCTTGGCGCGGCCGCCGGCGTGGCCGCCGGTCTCGTCTCCGAGCCCGCTCCGGCCCAGGCCGCGGAAGCGACGCCCCAGGGTCAGGGCTATCGCGAGACCGACCACGTCAAGCGCTACTACGAACTGTCGAAGTTCTAAGGGGAGATCCGCATCATGCTGACGCGCAAATCCAGCCATCTCTCCGGCACGCGCCTGACCAAGGCCTTCGCCGGGGTCACCGGCGGCGCCGTCGATCGCCGCACCTTTCTGCGCCGCTCGGGTCTCGCCGCCGGCGGTCTCGCCGCCGCCTCGACGCTGTCCCTCGGCACGGTCAAGAAAGCCGACGCGCAGGCGCGTCCGGCAACCGGCGAGGTCAAGCTGGTCAAGAACACCTGCACCCACTGCTCCGTGGGCTGCACGGTCACCGCCGAAGTGGTCAACGGCGTGTGGGTCGGCCAGGAGCCGACCTTCGAATCGCCGATCAACCTCGGCGCGCATTGCGCCAAGGGCGCGGCGCTGCGCGAGGTGACGCACGGTGATCGCCGCCTGAAGTACCCGATGAAGCTCCAGGGCGGCCGCTGGGTGCGCCTGAGCTGGGACCAGGCGATCAACGAAGTCGGCGACAAGATGCTGCAGATCCGGCAAAGCTCGGGTCAGGACTCGGTCTACTGGCTGGGCTCCGCCAAGTTCACCAACGAGGGCGCCTACTGGTTCCGCAAGTTCGCCGCCTTCTGGGGCACGAACAACGTCGACCACCAGGCCCGCATCTGCCATTCGACTACCGTCGCCGGCGTGGCCCAGACCTGGGGCTACGGCGCGATGACCAACTCCTACAACGACATCCAGAACAGCCGCTCGCTGTTCCTCATCGGCGGCAACCCCGCCGAGGCGCATCCGGTGTCGCTGATCCACATGCTGCGCGGCAAGGAGAACAACAACGCGCCGTTCATCGTCTGCGACCCGCGCTTCACCCGCACGGCCGCGCATTCGACCGAGCACGTGCGCATGCGTCCGGGCACCGACATCGCGCTGATCTGGGGCATCCTCTGGCACACGCTGGAGAACGGCTGGGAGGACAAGCAGTTCATCGCCCAGCGCGTCTACGGCTTCGATGACGTGCGCAAGGAAGTCGCCAAGTACACGCCGGCCGAGGTCGAGCGCATCACCGGCGTCCCCGGCGCGCAGCTCCGCCGCGTTGCCCAGACGCTGGCCAACAACCGGCCGTTCACCATCATCTGGTGCATGGGCGGTACGCAGCACACGGTCGGCTCGGCCAACGTCCGCGCCTACTGCATTCTCGGCCTGGCGCACGGCACGATCGGCACGTCGGGCGGCGGCGCCAACATCTACCGCGGCCACTGCAACGTGCAGGGCGCCACGGATATGGGTCTCGAGCCGATCACGCTCCCGGCCTATTACGGTCTCGTCGAGGCGGCATGGCGGCACTGGTCCCGCGTCTGGGACGTGCCCTACGACTACATGCAGGCGCGCTTCAAGTCGAAGGCCCTCATGGAGGCGCCCGGCATCCCTGAGTCGCGCTGGCACGACGCCGTGCTCGAGAAGAAAGAGAACGTCGAGCAGAGCGACAATCTGAAAGCCATGGTCTTCTGGGGCCACGGCGCCAACACCCAGACCCGCGGTCCTGACGCCATGAAGGCGATGGACAAGATCGACATGCTGGTCGTCATCGACCCGCATCCGATCCAGGTCGCGGCGATGTCGAACCGCCAGGACGGCATCTACCTGCTGCCCGCCTGCTCGGCGCTCGAGCAGGACGGTTCGCGTACCGCTTCCAACCGCTCGCTGCAGTGGGGTTACAAGATTGTCGAGCCGATCTTCGAATCGAAGACCGATCTCGACATCATGTACATGTTCGCCAAGAAGTTCGGCTTCGCCGACGAGATGTTCAAGAACGTCAAGGTCGACAACGGCAAGGTTCTGGCCGAGGACGTCCTGCGCGAGCTGAACAAGGGCTCACTGACCATCGGCTACTCCGGCCAGTCGCCGGAGCGTCTCAAGCTGCACATGGCGAACCAGAAGGACTTCGATCCGAAGTCCCTCAAGGCGACGTCGGGCCCCTGCGCCGGCGACACCTACGGCATGCCCTGGCCGTGCTGGGGCAAGGCCGAGCACAAGCATCCCGGCACTCACGTCCTCTACGACACCTCCAAGCCGGTCAAGGAAGGCGGCCTGAACTTCCGCGCGTTGATGGGCGCGGAATACCAGGGTGCCAACCTGCTGGCCGAGGGCTCGTACCCGGTCGGCGCCGAGATCAAGGACGGCCACGTCCAGTTCAGCTACGGGCTGCTCAAGAAGCTGGGCTGGGACAAGGACCTGACGGACGAGGAGAGAGCGACGATCGAGCGCATCGGCGGTGCCAATGCCGATGGCGTGATCTGGAGCTACGACCTCTCGGCCGGCATCATCCGGGTCGCCATCGCCCACGGCTGCGCGCCGTTCGGCAACGGCAAGGCGCGGGCGAATGTCTGGAACTTCCCGGATCCGGTGCCGACACACCGCGAGCCGCTCTACGCGCCCAACCGTGAGCTGGTCGCCAAGTATCCGACCTATCCGGACCGCAAGGGCGGGCGCCTGCCGATCAAGTTCAAGTCGATCCAGGACATCGACTTCTCCAAGGACTACCCGATCGTCCTCACCTCCGGCCGCCTCGTCGAATACGAGGGCGGCGGCGACGAGACCCGCTCCAACAAGTGGCTCGCCGAGCTCCAGCAGGAGATGTTCATCGAGGTCAATCCGGCCGACGCGGCCGCCAAGGGCATCAAGAACTGGGACTTCGTCTGGGTCTACAGCCCGAACAGCAAGGACGCGGTCTACGGTCAGGATCCGGCCAAGCCGGTGCGCCTGAGGGTCCGCGCCATGCTGACCGAGCGCGTCGGCAAGGGTGTCGCCTGGATGCCGTTCCACTTCGCCGGCCACTGGTTGGGCGAGGACCGGCGGCATCGCTACCCGGCGGGTGCCGACCCGATCGTGCTCGGCGAAGCGGCGAACACCGCTCTGACCTACGGATACGATCCCGTGACGCAGATGCAGGAAACCAAGACCTCGCTCTGCCGGATCGAAAAAGTCTAAGGCGAAGGAGAGACAACAATGGCCAGAATGAAATTCCTCCTCGACGCCGAGCGCTGCATCGAGTGCAACGCCTGCGTCACAGCCTGCAAAAACGAGCACGAGGTTCCGTGGGGCATCAACCGTCGCCGTGTCGTCACGCTCAATGACGGCAAGCCCGGCGAGCGCTCGATCTCCATGGCCTGCATGCACTGCACCGACGCGCCGTGCATGGCGGTCTGCCCGGTCGACTGCTTCTACAAGACGGCCGACGGCGTGGTCCTGCACTCCAAGGACCTGTGCATCGGCTGCGGCTACTGCTTCTACGCCTGCCCGTTCGGCGCGCCGCAGTATCCACAGGCCGGCAACTTCGGCAGCCGCGGCAAGATGGACAAGTGCACCTTCTGCAACGGCGGTCCGGAAGCCGACAACACGCCGGCCGAGTACGCCAAGTACGGCCGCAACCGCATCGCCGAGGGCAAGCTGCCGCTCTGCGCGGAAATGTGCGCCACCAAGGCTCTGCTCGGCGGCGACGGCGACGTCATCGCCGGCATCTACCGCGAGCGTACCGCCACGCGCGGCTACGGTTCGGGCGCCTGGGGTTGGAGCACGGCTTACGGCCAGCCGCCGCGTTCGTAACACGGCGACACGGATGGGGCGGCGGGACGACCGCCGCCCTTTTCGGTTCGACGCGAGGATAGAAGAAGCCCGGCGCCCACGACCGGGCATGGGTACACGGGACGAAGGGGAGATTTAAAATGGAGAGCGCTATGGGGAGCCGGTGGGTCGGCTGGTTGATCATCGTTCTGTTCGCCGTGACCGCGGTCGCCATGTCGATCCAGGGGCAGGGCATGCGTGAAGGCAAGAGCGGCAGTTACCTCGGCCGCTCCGTCACGGACGGCACGCCGCCGGCGGATGCGCAGCGCGCGCTGGGTTCGCGCGTCGGCGCGCAGCGGTACTGAGCAAAGATTTAGGGGAAGGACTGATCATGACGTTGACCTCCACAGGTTCGTGGCTGGGCCGCGCGCTGCGCGCCTTCGCCGTTGTGGGTATTCTCGCCATCGGCAGCAGCGTGGCCCTGGCGCAGGCCCCGGCCCCGCTGTCGGGCGACAACAACCCGACCGCCCGGCCGATGGCCGGCCATACCAACCCGTCCGAAGCCGACATGCTGCGCGCCCTGCAGGGCGTGCAAGGCCAGGTCACCATCCCCGACCGCAAGGCCGGCACGCTGGTGCAGCCGCAGGGCCGCACCTGGCGCGAGACCATGGCCGGCACGATCCGCGCCTGGGGCGCCTGGCTGGTCTTCGGCATGATCGCCCTGGTCACGCTGTTCTACCTGATGCGCGGCTCGGTCATGATCGACGGCGGCCGCTCGGGCCGGACGATCACGCGCTTCACCGAATTCGAGCGCTTCAACCACTGGATGACGGCGAGCGCCTTCATCACCCTGGCCCTGACCGGCCTCAACGTGACCTACGGCCGCTACCTGCTGCTGCCGCTGCTCGGGCCGGAGGCCTTCTCCACCTGGTCGGCCTTCGCCAAGCTGCTCCACAACTTCGTCGCCTTCCCGTTCATCCTCGGCATCGTGCTGATGTGCGTGAACTGGATCGCCTACAACTTCCCCAACCGCTACGACTGGAACTGGATCATGCAGGGCGGCGGGATCTTCACGAAGGGCGTGCATCCGCCGGCCAAGAAGTTCAACTTCGGCCAAAAGGTCGTGTTCTGGTCGGTAATGATCTTCGGCGGCATCATCGCCGTCTCGGGCATCATGCTGCTTTTCCCGTTCTGGTTCGGCACGCTGGAGACGGTGCAGCTCATGGCGGTGCTGCATTCGATCTTCGCCCTGATCCTGACGGCCGTGATCATCGGTCACATCTACATCGGCACGCTCGGCATGGAAGGGGCGTGGGATGCGATGTACACCGGCGAGGTCGACGAGCGCTGGGCCAAGGAGCATCACAGCGTCTGGGCGGCCGAGGCGAAGGCCGGCGGCGACGACTGATCGCAGCAATTCCCCCGCGCGCGTAGCCGCCACACCAACCCTACGCGCGCGGGGACCCAGTTCGGATCCAGGCGTATAATGGATCGTATGTATTCCAGTCTCAGACCCGCCTCGGCGGGTCTTTTGTTCTGCCTGGCCGCAACGGCGCCGCTTGCCGCGCAGGCCGAGATGGTCGGGCATGGCGGCATCGTCAACACCATCGCCGTCTCGCCCGATGGCACGCGCGTGCTGTCGGGCAGCTGGGATTACACGGTCCGCCTCTGGAACCTGGCGACGCAGAAGGAATTGCAGGTGCTCAACGAGCATCGCGCCAGCGTCAACGGCGTGGCCTTCCTGCCGGACGGAAAACAGGTCATCTCGGCGAGCTGGGATTCGACGCTCATCCTGTGGAGCCTCGCCGACGGTGCCGTCGTGCGGACCTACAAGGGCCACGCCAACAACGTCTCGAGCGTGGCGCTCACCCGCGACGGCAAGACCGCCGCCTCGGGTGGCTGGGACCGCACGGTGCGCGTCTGGGATATCGGTACGGGCCAGGAGATCCGCAAGCTCGAAGGCCATCAGGCCAATGTCATGGCGGTGGCCTTTCTGCCGGACGGCAGGCTGCTTTCCGGCAGCTACGACCATTCCCTGAAGCTCTGGGACCTCGAGAAGGGCGAGGAGATCGCCCATCTCACCGGCCATAACAACAGCATCAACGGCATCGCCGTGTCGGCGGACGGCAAGCGCGCGCTGTCGGCCAGCACCGACGGGACAGTGCGCATCTGGGACCTGGCGACGCGCAGCGAAACCGGCGTGCTCGAAGGCCATGCGGGATTCGTCACCACCGTCGCCCTCTCGCCGGACGGCAGGCTGGCCCTGTCGGGCGGCGGGGATCGCGCCGTACGGCTGTGGGATGTGGAGGCGCAGAAGGAGATCAAGGCATTCATCGGCCACAAACGGCCGGTGTGGACCGTAGCCTTCGCGCGTGACGGCAAGCGCGCGCTGTCCGGCGGTCACGACGAAGTCATCAAGGTCTGGGATATCGAGAGCGGCAACGAGATCGCGCCGTAACGCAGCAGGATGGGATCGTCACCCCTTCATCTGCTTTTCGCGTGCAATAGCGGATTCGACGTCATCGAAGACATCGAAGTGCACCAGTGTTTTCACGCCATATTTCTTTGTGAATCCGTCAGCCAATCCCTGCTTGTGCTCACCGATACGCCGAACCAGATCGGTGGTGACGCCGATGTAAAGGGTGCCATTCGGTCGACTGGCAAGGATGTAGACGTAGGCGGCCATGCCATATCGTCTCTCCAGTCGTTATGCGGGCTCAGAAGATGGATGCCGGCTTTCGCCGGCATGACGACTGGGGGAAAACGAAAGGCGCGGCCAAAGCCGCGCCTTTCTGCTGTCAGCTCCGACCGGAGGCCGGAGAACTCGTCCGGATTTACGAGCCCGGGTTGATGCGCACGCTCGACGGCACCGTGTAGCGCTCGGTCGCCGACTGCTGCAGCGTGGCGAGGCCGTAACTGGCAACGACCGCGAGGACGATCGTGGCCGCGATGCCGAGAATGATGCTTTTCATAGGTGCCTCCCAGTACCCCCACCGGTCGCGTTCGCCGCGCCGCTGGTTAACCCTCGTAGGATACCCGAAGAGAGCCGAAATTCAAGCGCTTAAAGCACCTGTGGAAGACCCGAAAGGGCCCGGAATCACGGCGTTTTGGTCGCCGATTTCAGGTAGGCGATCAGGTCCTCGCGGTCCTCATCGAGCGACAGGCCGCCATACATCTTGGTGCCCGGCACGAAGCCTTCCGAGTCCTTGAGATAGGCGTCGAGGGTCTGGTCGGTCCAGATGATGCCGGAGGCCTTGAGCGCGTCCGAATAGCGGAAATCGGCAACGCTGCCGGCCACCCGGCCGAACAACCCGTGCAGCCGCGGACCGACGCGATTGCGGCCATTCGCTTCGAGCGTGTGGCAGCTCACGCATTTGCGATAGACCTGTTCGCCGCGCGCGGCGTCGGCGGCCCAGGCCGGTGAGGTGAGGGCGCTCAGCACACACAGGGCAATCGCAGCGCCCGTCCGTCGACTCAAGATCGTTCTCCGTTCGCTCCGGGAGCGGCCTTCTCAGGGGGCCGTACGCCGGCCGGTCCGGCGCAGGGTCTCGGCCAGTTCCGTCTCACCGATCATTTCCGCCGCGGCGGCCGCGGTCCAGCCGTCGCGCGCCTCGATATTTACATCGGCTCCGGCGGCAATCAATCGTCCGACCAGGGTCGCCAGTCCGCGGTTGGCGGCCAGCATCAGCGCCGTATGGCCTTCCGGATCGCTCACCGCATTGACCTCCGCCCGGGCGGCCAGCAGAAGCTCGACGCTGGCCCGGTCGTCGCGCTTGACCGCATGCATCAGCGCCGTCTCGCCGCGCTCGCGGCCATTGGGATCGATGCCGGCTTCCAGCACCGCCGCAACCGTATCGCTGTCGCCGCGCGCGATGGCGCGAATCAGCGGCGTGCGGCCGTCGCCGGCCACGGCATCGGCGCGCGCTCCGGCGCGGGCGAGACGCCGGACCACGGCGGCATGGCCCTGTTCGGCGGCGAGCAGCAGGGCCGTGCTGCCATCGGGGCGCCGCGCCTGGATATCGGCGCCGGCGTCGAGGAGAAGCTGAACCACCGCGTCGCCGCCGCCGGCCGCCGCCTGCATCAGCACCGTGGTTCCGTCATGGGAAGCGGCCCGGCTGTCGGCGCCGCGCGCCATCAGCTCGACAACGAGCTCGGCGCTGGCCGCGCGCGCCGCCAGCATCAGGGCCGTGACGCCGGTGCGCGTTTCTCCGCCACCCGCCGGCGCGCCGCGCTCGAGCAGGGTCACGGCGATATCGAAATGACCGCGACGGGCGGCGAGGGTGAGGGCATCGGCGCCGTAGCGTTCCTCGCGCAGCGCGATGTCCGCGCCCCCCGCCAGCAGCTGGCGCACGACCAGCGCGTGGCCGTTGAGGGTCGCGCTCATCAGGGCGGTGAGGCCGTTGGCGCCGCGGGCATCGGGATTGGCGCCCCGGCCCAGCAGCTGTTCCACGGCGCCCAGCTCGCCGGCGCCGGCTGAATCCACGAGCCAGCGGTCGAGCGCCGCCTGCGGCGCCGGGGTGGTGGTCGGCTGGGCCGCCGCGAGGGGCGATATAAATATAATGAATACAATTACATAGCGGGATAACATAGGGCGTTTTCCGGCGCGTCGCGCTACCTCTGCAAGCAGCTTGAAAATACCGCCAACACGGGCGAGGCTCCGCCCGATCACAAGGGGGAAGTATGCCTCAGGACCTGGAACTCGCCGAACTGATGGCGGCACGCCTGTGCCATGACCTGGTCGGACCGATTGGCGCGGTGTCGAACGGCGTCGAGCTGCTTGGCGACGGCGGCCCGCCGGATCCCGAGGTCAACGCGCTCATTGCCCAGTCGGCGCGCCAGGCCTCGCGGCGGCTGCAATGGTTCCGCATCGCCTTCGGCACCGCGAACGTGCTTCCGGCCTCGGGAATCCTCGCCGAAACCAGGCGCCTGGCGAGCGGTCTCTACGAGGAGGGGCGGGTGACGCTCGATTGGCCGTCTCCCGATGCGGAGGCCGAGGCGGCCGCTTCGCGCCTGGCCGCCAAGATCATTCTCAACCTGGCCTTGCTGGCGCTCGAGGTCCTGCCGCGCGGCGGATCCGTCCAGGCCCGGCTGGTCGGCAGTGGCGGCGCGCTGAGCGTCCAGATGACCGCCACGGGCAGCGGGGCGCGCATTCCCGACGATATCCAGGTGGCGCTGAAGCCGGGGGCGAGCAGCGCCGAGCTGACGCCGAAATCGATCCCGGCCTTCCTGGCGGTGCGCGTCGCGGAGGCCATCGGCACGCGGATCAACCAGTCGGCATCGGTCGATCGCGTCGAATTTTCAATCAACGTGCCGACCGCCGCGGCGTAGCCACGGCCGCTCATTGGAGCGGATTTTAGGCATTTTATTGCGATATTCCACAGGGATAGGCGTTTGCCCTTTTACGCCTCCTTAAGCTTCCTCTGTCAGCTTTGCGGCATCGAACCAGTAGCGGGAGGAGCGGGTCGTCGGCCCGTAACTGCTGCGCAAAGCAAGGCAAAGGGACCGCGAGATGGACGACCTCCTGCGCGAATTTCTCACCGAAACCTCCGAGAGCCTGGCGCTCCTGGATCTCGAGCTCGTGAGGCTCGAACAAAATCCCAACGATCCAGCACTGCTCGGAAACATTTTCCGCATCGTCCACACGATCAAGGGAACCTGCGGGTTCCTCGGCCTGCCGCGGCTCGAAGCCGTGGCGCATGCCTCCGAAAACGTGCTCGGCAAGGTGCGCGACGGCGAACTCGTCGTCACGCCGGACGCCGTCACCCTGATCCTCGAATCCCTCGACCGCATCAAGAACCTGCTCAGCGTGCTCGAGCAAACCGAGACCGAGCCCGCGGGCGAGGACAAGGACCTGATCAAGCGGCTGAATGCCTTCGCCGAAGCCGGCAGCGTTCCGGCGCCGGTCGCCGCGCCGGCCCCGGTCCCCGCCGCCGCACCGGTCGAGGACGACATGGGCTTCACGCCCGTGCCGGCCGCCGACACCGGCAAGAACATGCAGATCGCGGCCGAGGAGCCGGTGGCCGAGCCGGTCGCCGCCGCCGCGCCCGCCGCCGCCACGAGTTTCGCCGCCGAAACCAGGGACTCGGCCGTGGCCGCGCAGAGCATCCGCGTCGGCGTTGACGTGCTCGAGAACCTGATGACCATGGTCAGCGAGCTGGTGCTCACCCGCAACCAGCTGCTGCAGATCATGCGCTCGCAGAAGGACACCGATTTCGTCACGCCGCTGCAGCGCCTGAACCACGTCACGTCGGAGCTGCAGGAAGGCGTCATGAAGACGCGCATGCAGCCGATCGGCAACGCCTGGGCCAAGCTGCCGCGCCTGGTGCGCGACCTGAGCCACGAGCTCAACAAGAAGATCGACCTGCAGATGCTCGGTGCCGAGACCGAGCTCGACCGCCAGGTCCTTGAGCTGATCAAGGATCCGCTCACCCACCTGGTGCGCAACTGCGCCGATCACGGTCTCGAAGTGCCGGCCGACCGCCGCGCCGCGGGCAAGGCCGAGACCGGCCGCATCACGCTCAATGCCTTCCACGAGGGCGGCCACATCGTCATCGAGATCTCGGATGACGGGAAGGGCCTGCCGCTCGACAAGATCCGCGCCAAGGCCGTCGCCAACAAGCTGGCGAGCGAAAGCGAGGCGGCGGCGCTCAGCGACCAGCAGGTCATGCAGTTCATCTTCAAGGCCGGGTTCTCCACCGCGGCCCAGGTGACCAGCGTGTCCGGCCGCGGCGTCGGCATGGACGTGGTTCGTACGAATATCGAGAAGATCGGCGGCACCGTCGAGCTCAAGTCGCAGCTCGGCAAGGGCACGGCCTTCGTCATCAAGATCCCGCTCACCCTGGCCATCGTCTCGGCGCTCATCGTCGAGGCCTCGGGCGAGCGCTTCGCCATCCCGCAGATCAGCGTGCTCGAGCTGGTGCGCGCCGGGGCGGGCTCGGAGAGCAAGATCGAGCGCATCAACGACGCGCCGTTCCTCCGCCTGCGCAACCGCATCCTGCCGCTGGTCAGCCTGCACGACCTGCTCGGCCTCGACGCCGCCAAGAAGGCGAACTCGACCGAGACCTTCATCGTCGTCACCCAGGTCGGCAACTACACCTTCGGCATCATGGTCGACCGCGTCTTCGACACCGAGGAAATCGTGGTCAAGCCGGTGGCGCCGATCCTGCGCGATGTCGGCATGTTCGCCGGCAACACCATCCTGGGCGATGGCAGCGTCATCATGATCCTCGATCCGAACGGCATCGCCGCCGCCTCGGGCGGGGCGGCCAATGCCGAGAGCGCGCACGGCGCCGAGACCGCTTCCCAGGCCGGCCTGGACGGCGAGCGCGTCACGCTGCTCGTCTTCCGCACCGGCCAGTCGGCGCCCAAGGCGGTGCCGCTGGCCCTCATCGCCCGCCTCGAGGAGGTCGACGGCAAGTCGATCGAGTACGGCGACGGCCGGCCGGTCGTGCAGTACCGCGGCCGCCTGATGCCGCTGGTCACCATGGACAAGAGCTACGAGGCCAAGCGCGAGGGCCGCCAGCCGGTTCTCGTCTTCGCCGACGGCGTGCGCTCGATGGGCCTGCTGGTCGACGAGATCGTCGACATCGTCGAGGAGCGCCTGAAGATCGAGCTCGCGGCCGACCGCCCGGGCTATGTCGGCAGCGCCATCGTCGCCGGCAAGTCGACCGACATCATCGATACCGGCCATTACCTGACCCAGGCCTATCCGGACTGGTTCGGCGCCATGGACCGCCACGGCGGCAACGGCGCCTCGCCGAAGGGCGACCCGGGCAAGAAGCTGCTGCTGGTCGATGACAGCCCGTTCTTCCGCAATCTGCTCGCACCCCTGCTGTCGACCGCCGGTTACGAGGTGACCACGGCCGAGAGCGCCGACCAGGCGCTGGGCCTGTGCGACGCCGGCAAGGACTTCGATGTGATCGTCAGTGATATCGAAATGCCCGGCATGGACGGCTTCGCCTTCTGCGAGGCGGTGCGCAGCAACGCCCGCTGGCAGGAGACGCCGCTGGTGGCCCTGACCTCGCGCACGGCGCCGGCGGATATCGACCGCGGCCGGCGCGTCGGCTTCACCGACTACATTGCCAAGCTCGACCGCGAGGCGCTGCTGCGCACGCTGTCCGAGACCACCAGAGGTGCCGCATGAACGACAAGCTCACCCACGCGGCCGGCGCTGCCAGCGATTTCGTCACCATGACGATCGCCGACCAGCTGTTCGGCATCCCGGTCCTCGCCGTCCAGGACGTGCTCGGGCCGCAACGCATCACGCGCATCCCGCTCGCTCCGCGCGAGGTGGCCGGCGCCCTCAACCTGCGCGGCCGCATCGTCACGGCGATCGACGTGCGCAGCCGCCTGAACCTGCCGGCGCGCACCGCCGACAGCCAGGGCATGAGCGTCGTCGTCGACCACAAGGGCGAGCTCTACAGCCTGATCGTCGACGCGGTCGGCGAGGTGATGAGCCTGCCGGCCGACGCCTTCGAGCGCAATCCCGCCACCCTCGATCCGCGCTGGCGCGAAGTCTCGGGCGGCATCTACCGCCTGCAGGGCAAGCTCCTGGTGGTTCTCGAGGTCGAGCGCCTGCTCAACATGCGCCGCGCCGAGGCCGCTTGAGCCCCGACGGCAACCCCCTCACGAACGGAGGCGAGGCCTCAGAGCCGCTCCGGAGAACACCGATGAAAAGCTGCCTGATCGTCGACGATTCCAAAGTCATCCGCATGGTTGCCCGGCGCATCCTGGAAGGGCTGCAATTCGAGATCATGGAGGCCGCCGACGGCAAGATCGCCCTCGAGACCTGCCTGAAGACGATGCCCGACGCGATCCTGCTCGACTGGAATATGCCGGTGATGAACGGCATCGACTTTCTGCGCGCGCTGCGCGGGCTCGACGGCGGCGCCGCTCCGCGCGTGGTGTTTTGCACCACCGAAAACGACCTCGCCCATATCCAGGAGGCGATCTCGGCCGGTGCGAACGAGTACATCATGAAGCCGTTCGACAGCGACATCATCGAGGCCAAGTTCTCCCAGATCGGCCTGATCTAAGGCCACCGGCACCATCGTCATGGTTCAAGCCGCTGCCGAACCCAGCGCCACGGGCGGTGCTGCCGCCAACCCGATCCGGGTCATGGTGGTCGACGATTCGGCCGTCATCCGCGGCCTGCTGACCCGCACCCTCGAAGCCGATCCCGACATCGCGGTCGTCGCCTCGGTCGGCAACGGCCAGATGGCGATCTCGGCCCTCGGCCGCGCCGACACCGACGTCGTCGTGCTCGATATCGAGATGCCGGTGATGGACGGGCTCACGGCGCTGCCCCAGCTGCTCAAAGCCTCGCCCGACGTGAAGATCATCGTCGCCTCGACGCTGACCCAGAAGAACGCCCAGATCAGCCTCAAGGCGCTGTCCGCCGGTGCCTCCGACTACGTGGCCAAGCCGAGCTCCTCGCAGCTCAACGCCGCCGCCGATTTCAAGCGCGAGCTGGTCGACAAGATCAAGGCGCTGGGCCGCGCCCGGCGCGCCGCGCGCCAACGCAGCGGCGGCGCCCTCTCCAAGGCCGAGCTGCCCTTCCGCCCGGCGGCGGGCACCAAGACAATCCCGGCGGGACCCGCCCCGATCGTGCTGCGCGCGCCCTCGCGCACCGCTCCGGCGGTGATCGCCATCGGCAGCTCCACCGGCGGCCCGCAGGCCCTGTTCAGCGTGCTGGGCGCGCTGCCGGCCAGCGTGACCCAGCCGATCCTGATCACCCAGCACATGCCGCCGACCTTCACCACCATCCTGGCGCAGCACATCGCCCGCGTCGCCAACCGGCCGACGGCCGAGGCGGTGGACGGCGAGTCGGTCAAGGCCGGCCGCATCTACCTGGCGCCCGGCGACTTCCACATGCGCGTCGAGGCCAGCGGCACCGACCGGGTGCTGCGCATCTCCAAGGATCCGCCGGAGAATTTCTGCCGCCCGGCCGTCGACCCCATGCTGCGCAGCCTGGCCCAGGTCTACGGACCGGCCGTGCTCACCGTGATCCTCACCGGCATGGGCTCGGACGGCGCCAAGGGCGGGCAGGCGATCGTCGCCGCCGGCGGCACGGTCGTGGCCCAGGACGAGACCACCAGCGTCGTCTGGGGCATGCCGGGAGCCGCCGCCGCGGCCGGCATCTGCAGCGCCGTGCTCTCGATCTCGGAGATCGCGCCAGCCATCGCCAAGATGGCGGGGGGGCGCGCATGAAGCCCGAAGATTTCGCCTATTTCTGCAAGCTGATCCTGGACCGCAGCGGCCTCGTCCTCGGCCCGGACAAGAGCTACCTCATCGAAAGCCGGCTGACGCCGGTGGCGCGCCGCCACAACCTGGGCGGCCTCGACGCCCTGGCCACGGCCCTGCGCCAGAACAAGGACGCCAAGCTGCTGCGCGACTTCACCGACGCGCTGATGACCAATGAGTCGTTCTTCTTCCGCGACACCAAGCCCTTCGACCAGTTCCGCGAGGTCGTGCTGCCACGCCTGCTGACGACGCGCGCCACCTCGAAGCGCGTCCGCATCTGGAGCGCCGCCTGCTCGACCGGCCAGGAAGCCTATTCGCTGGCCATGATCCTCAAGGAGCAGGGCGCCAAGCTCGCCGGCTGGACCTTCGAGATCGTCGGCACCGACATCTCGCACGAGGTGCTGGCCAAGGCCCAGGCCGGCGTCTACACCCAGTTCGAGGTCCAGCGCGGCCTGCCCATCCAGTTCCTGGTGAAGTACTTCAAGCAGGACGGCGACAAGTGGCAGCTGGCGCAAGAGATCCGCAACATGGTTCAGTTCCGCGAGTTCAACCTGCTGGGTGAGTTGACCGGGCTCGGCACGTTCGACGTCGTGTTCTGCCGCAACGTGCTTATCTATTTCGACCAGAAGACCAAGGGCGCCATCCTCGAGCGTATCGCCAAGGGCCTGGCGCCGGACGGCTTCCTCTATCTCGGCGGCGCCGAGACCGTGCTCGGCGTGACCGAGAAGTTCGAGCCGCTGAGCGGCCATCGCGGCATCTACGCCCTGACCAACAGCCAGTCGGCCGCCCAGCCGCCCGCTTTCGCCCGCGCCGTCGGCGCGTAAGCCGGGGCGGCCCCGGCCGGCCGCGTCCTCTCAGCAGCAGGCACTGACCTTCGTCTTCACGGGAGCCGCAGGGGCGGCGCAACCGCAACCTCTGTCGCCCGCCGCTTTCGCCAGCGCATCGTCGACGCAGCAGGCATCGCTGTCCTTCGGCGCGGGGCCGCCGCAGCAGTCGTTCGCCGCCGCGACCTTGACGATGGGCTTTGCCTTCGGAGCGGGCCCGCAGCAGCTCGTCGCCGGCTCCGCCTGGCCCTTGACGCGCGGTCCGGTGACGCAGACGCCGATTTCCGGCAGTTCGAGCTCGACCCGCCGCGCCGCCTCGTGATCGCCGACGAGTGCGGCAACGATGGAACGCACCTGCTCGTACCCGGTGGCCAGGAGGAAGGTCGGCGCCCGGCCGTAGCTCTTCATGCCGGCGATGTAGAAGTTCTTCTCGGGATGCGCCAGCTCGGCGGCCCCGTGCGGGCGCACCGTCCCGCAGCTGTGCAGGTTGGGGTCGATCAGGGGCGAGAGGACCGGCGTCGTCTCCAGCCAGGGATCGAGCCCCAGGCGGATCTCCTTGAGGAAGGAGAAATCCGGCCGGAAGCCCGCGGCGACGATGATCCGGTCGACGCGCAGATCGGTTTCGTGCTCGCCGAGCAGCCCCGTCACGCGGAGCTTGCCGTCGGGCTCCCGGCGGACGGCGCGCACGCGGAACGGCGCGACGATCTCCGCGGCACCGGTCGTCACGGCCTGGCGGGCGCTCGTGCCCAGGGCGCCACGCGCTTCGAGGGCATCGGCCTCTTCGCCGCCGAACAGCGTGCTCGTGTCGGCGCGGCGGACGGCCCAGATGACCTTCGTCCCGGTCTCCCGGCCGGCCAGGGTGACAAGATCGAGCACCGCGTTGATCGCGGAATGGCCGCTACCGACCACCATCGTGGTCCTTCCGGCATAGCGCCCGCGCTCGCGCCCCAGGACGTCGGGGATGCCATAGGCGATGGCGTCGTTCCCGGTTTCACCGGGGACGGGGTAGCCGCCGCTGCCTATCGGGTTGGGGGCAAACCACGTGCCGGACGTATCAATTACGGCACGCGCCAGCAACTCGTATTCATCGCCCCGGGCGGGTTTCACCCGCACGGCGAACGGCTGCTCGTCACGTCCCGTGGTCTTCAGCTTGTCGAAATCCCGGCGGCCGACCGCGACGACGGCCGCATCCAGCCGGATGTGGCTGCGCAGGGCGGGCAGGGCGGCCAGCGGCTCGAGGTAGAGCGTGGCGATCTCATTCCCGGTCGGCAGGGCCTCCATGTCCGGATGCGTCCAGCCCGCCTGCTCCAGGAGCCGGCGCGCGGCGCGGTCGACGTCATAGCGCCAGGGCGAGAAGACGCGCACGTGCCCCCACTGTCGCAGGGCATGGCCGACCGCGGAGCCGGCTTCGAGGACGACGAATTTCTCGCCGCGCTCGGCGAGATGCGCGGCGGCGGCCAGACCCACGGGGCCGGCGCCGATGATCGCCACGGGAAGCTGCGGGATCATGGTCTGTCCTCTCGGAAGCTGCAGGGATGATGCATTAGCAGGTGGCGCAGGCGGATTTGCGGCGACTCTTGGACGGCTTGCACGAGCCGCCCAGGCAGCCCGTCACTTCGAGCCAGGCGCTGGCGGCGACGCGGAAGGCCTCGCGGCCCTTGGCCGTCAGCTCGTAGACCTTGCGTTCGCGGCCGTTCACATGCTCGGCCCGCGAGGTGACGTAGCCGCCGGACTCGAACTCATGCAGGACGGGATAAAGGGCGCCTTCGGTGGGCGAGCAGCAGCCTTGCGTCGTCAATTCGACGGCCTTGGCGATCTCGTAACCGTGCAGGCCCTTCTCGTTGAGCACGCAGAGGATGAAGAACTTGGACAGGCTCATCTTGATGAGGCCGTTCCAATACGCCCGGTCGGTGTAGTCCGGCACCGGGCGGCGGACGGGCTTCATATGCATTGAGGGGCGAGGCATAGGGCGAATTTATGCATCGAGGGGTAAGGGGTCAAGCGCAAACTTGACTGGATTCCATATTTCTATAAGTATCAATATATGGAGTCGATCGCCGCCGTCCGCGCGCTGGGCGCCCTGGCCCAGGACACGCGCCTTGCCATCTTCCGCCTGCTGGTCGGCGCCGGGCCGAGAGGGCTTGCGGCCGGGGAGATCGGCACCCGCCTTCGTGTGCCGGGACCGACGCTGTCCTTTCATCTCAGCCAGCTGGCGAATGCCGGACTGGTGGTGTCGGCGCGCCAGAGCCGCTCCATCGTCTATTCGGCGAATTTCGCGACCATGAACGGTCTGCTCGGCTTTCTCACCGACGATTGCTGCGGCGGCAGTCCGGCGCTCTGCCTTCCCGCGCGGCAGGCCAAAGTCGTCAGGCCGCGGCGCCGCCGGGCCGTGGCCGCCTAGAGCAATGTTCGTTTTGATCGAATCACGGCAAAGGAGCTAGGGCTGATGGTGACGCAACACTATGTCCCTCTCCGCCACGACGGCGACGCGCTTCGCGTGCGCCAAGTGGGGGAGAGGGAAGGGGCTCGTCGCGTCAGCGACGGGAAGGGTGAGGTGGTGCTCGCCGCCAACGCCACTCGGACCCACCTCACCCGCTCCCGGGGTCCGGGGGGCTTCGCCCCCGGGAAGAAGATGGGGCGCTCGCACCCTCTCCCCCCGCAAGCGGGCGGAGAGGGTCAACTCGATCCGATCGCGCTCTAGGGGGCCTCATGCCGGATCGTGTGTTCAACGTCCTGTTCCTGTGCACCGGCAATTCCGCCCGCAGCATCCTGGCCGAGAGCCTGATGAACCATCTCGGGCGCGGCCGCTTTCGCGCCTACAGCGCCGGCAGCTTCCCCAAGGGCGAGGTTCATCCTCTCTCCGTCGAGCTGCTGAGCGCCGTCGGGCTTCCCTGCGCTGACGCCCGCAGCAAGAGCTGGGACGAATTTGCCAGGCCGGGCGCGCCGGTCATGGATTTCGTCTTCACGGTTTGCGACCAGGCGGCGGGAGAGGTCTGCCCCCTCTGGCCGGGGACTCCGATCACGGCTCATTGGGGCGTTCCCGATCCCGCGGCCGTGGAGGGGACACCGGAGGCGCGCCGAAAGGCCTTCCGCGACGCCCTCCAGACGCTGCAGAACCGCATCGCCTTGCTGATCAGCCTGCCTCTCGAAGGGCTGGATCGCCTCACCGTGCAAAGCAAGGCGCGGGACATCGGCAGGCAGGACAACCCGGTGGAGGCATGAGTCCCGAAGCGGGCGCGGCTTCCGTCGCGATGCGCCCGGTATCCGGCGAGCCATCGCCCACCTTCCTGGTCCTTTGCGAGGGCGTCGCGACAGCCTTGCTGCTGATCGCGGTGGTCGGATCGGGGATCATGGGCGAGCGCCTGAGCGGCGGTAATGTCGCCCTGGCCTTGCTGGCCAATGCCATCGCCACCGGCGGCGCGTTGTTCGCCCTGATCCTGGTTTTCGGCCCGCAGAGCGGCGCCCATATGAATCCGCTGGTGTCGCTGTTGGCCGGATGGCGGGGCGAAATGCCCTGGCGGCGGGTCTTCGCCTATCTGCCGGCCCAGGCCGCGGGCGCGGTCATCGGCGTCTGGCTGGCGCATCTCATGTTCGAGCTGCCGATCCTGCAGGCCAGCCAGCACGCCCGCACCGGCGCCGGGCAATGGGTCGCGGAAGCGATCGCCACATTCGGCCTGCTGCTGACGATCTGGGGCAGCCGGGTCCACGGGATGCCGGTCACCGCCGCCGCCGTCGCCGCCTATATCACCGGCGCGTACTGGTTCACGGCCTCGACGTCGTTCGCCAATCCGGCGGTCACGCTGGCGCGCTCGCTGAGTGACACCTTTGCCGGGATCAGCCCGGAGCACGCGCCGGGTTTCATGCTGGCCCAGCTCGCGGGGCTGCTGATCGCGGCCCCCTTACTGTCACGTCTGGCGCGATGACGCCGGTGCCGCCCTCCGACGGCCGGGCGCCGCTGTTTCCGGTCTCGATCAAGGGCGTGGTGACGGTCGGGGACAAGTTCGTCCTCCTGCTCAACGAGCGCGACGAATGGGAGTTGCCGGGCGGCAAGCTGGAGGCCGGAGAAGTCCCGGTCCGCTGCCTGGCGCGCGAGATAGAGGAGGAGCTTTCGCTCGGGGTCTCGGTCGAAGACCTGCTCGATTGCTGGCTCTATCGCATTACGCCGTCGATCGAGGTTCTTATCGTCACCTACGGGACCCGTACCCAGGGTTCGCAGAAACCGGTCCTCAGCCACGAGCATAAGCAGGTCGGGCTCTTCGGCCTTGACGAAGTGCCGCGGCTGAAAATGCCGAGAGGCTATGTTGAGTCGATCCTGCGCTGGGCGGCGCTTCCGTCACAGAGCCGCTGAGCCGCCGGCTGCGCTGCTTGGCTCTCCGGTACGCGCTCTGTCTCATCGTGAATGAGGATCTCTGGCGCCGCCGCAAATGAAAAGGGCGGTGGCCGAAGCCACCGCCCTTTGAACTTTTAGGTCCGGATTTTCTTTTGGCTCAGGCGTTGGCCGCCTGCTTGTCGGCGCGACCGCCGGCCTTGGCCGGGGAGGGATCACGCAGCACGTAGCCGCGGCCCCAGACGGTCTCGATGTAGTTGTCGCCCGCGCAGGCCGTCGCCAGCTTCTTGCGCAGCTTGCAGACGAAGACGTCGATGATCTTGAGCTCGGGCTCGTCCATGCCGCCGTAGAGATGGTTGAGGAACATCTCCTTGGTCAGGGTCGTGCCCTTGCGCAGGCTGAGGAGCTCGAGGATGCCGTACTCCTTGCCCGTGAGGTGCAGCGGCTGGTTGTTCGCCTCGACGGTGCGGGTATCGAGGTTCACCGTCAGCTTGCCGGTCTTGATGACCGAGTGCGAATGGCCCTTCGAGCGGCGGATGATCGCCTGGACGCGGGCCACGAGCTCGCGCTTGTCGAACGGCTTGGTCAGGTAGTCGTCGGCGCCGAAGCCGAGGCCCTTGATCTTGTTGTCGAGCTCGGCGAGCCCGGACAGGATCAGGATGGGCGTTTTGATGCGGGCGGCGCGCAGGCGCTTCAGCACCTCATAGCCGTCCATGTCGGGCAGCATGAGGTCGAGGATGATGATGTCGTAATCGTACAGCTTGCCGATTTCGAGACCATCCTCGCCGAGGCTGGTGGTATCGCAAATAAAGCCCTCGGACTTGAGCATCAGTTCGATGCTTTTTGCCGTTGCCGAGTCATCTTCGACCACTAGCACTCGCATTCACTCTCTCCCGGGTTATCCTGTGGATATGTGGATAACTTCTTACCCGTTTACCCTAGCACTATCGGCGGACCCGTAAAAGTCGCGGCGTCGCTCCGTATGTCTGGAGACGCTGCCGTTACCCGCGGCCCCGACTTAAGTGGGGTATGTGGATAAGGATCATCGTCCTAGGAGCCTAGCGGAGCAACCTTGCTTAATGGTTAACTTTACCCGACGTTAAGCATAATTCGGCCATAATTTCTCACACGCGCCCCAACCCCCGACCGCCAGCCAAAAAACCCCAATAGAATCATGGACGCGTCCACCCTGATCAACAGCATCGACCGGATTCCGACCTTCCGATTCTACGGCCGGGTGACCGCCATCCTGGGGATGCTGGTCGAGGTGGGCGGGGTCGAAAACCAACTTTCAGTGGGGGGCCGGGTGCAGCTCCTGGCCCGCGACGGGCGGCGAGTCTCCTGCGAGGTCGTGGGCTTCCGCGAGAACCGCGCGCTGCTCATGTCGTTCGGCGCGCTCGATGGTATCGGCGTCGGCTGCCAGGCCGAGATCGCCGACTCGGAAACCTATTTCTATCCCCATCCCGGCTGGCTGGGCCGGGTGATCAACGCCCTGGGCGAGCCGGTCGACGGCAAGGGGCCGCTGCCCCAGGGGTCGCGACCCTACGCCCTGCGCGCGGCGCCGCCGCCGGCCCATGCCCGCCAGCGCGTGCAGGGCAAGATCGATCTCGGCATCCGCGCCATCAACACCTTCCTCACCTGCTGCCGCGGGCAGCGCATGGGCATCTTCGCCGGCTCGGGTGTCGGCAAGTCGACCGTCATGTCGATGATGGCCCGTTACACCGCCGCCGACATCTCGGTCATCGGCCTGATCGGCGAGCGGGGCCGCGAGCTGCAGGAGTTCATCCAGGACGATCTCGGGCCGGAGGGCCTGGCGCGTAGCGTGGTCGTGGTCTCGACCTCGGACGAATCGCCGCTGATGCGGCATCACGCCGCCTACCTGACCTTGACCGTGGCCGAGTTCTTCCGCGATCTGGACAAGGACGTGCTCTGCCTGATGGACAGCGTGACGCGCTTTGCCATGGCCCAGCGCGAGATCGGCCTGGCCGCCGGCGAGCCGCCGGCCAGCAAGGGCTATACGCCCTCGGTTTTCGGCGAGCTGCCGCGCCTGCTGGAGCGCGCGGGGCCCGGCACGGGCAAGGGCAGCATCACCGGCTTGTTCACCGTGCTGGTGGAAGGCGACGACACCAACGAGCCGATCGCCGACGCGGTGCGCTCGATCGTCGACGGCCATATCGTGCTCGATCGGGCCATCGCCGAGCGCGGCCGCTATCCGGCGATCAATGTCCTGCGCTCGATCTCGCGAACCATGCCGGGCTGCAACACGCCGCCGGAGAACGAGCTGGTCGGACGGGCGCGGGCCCTGATCGCCCAGTACGACGACATGGCGGAGATGATCCGCCTCGGCGCCTATCGCCGGGGCAGCGATCCGGGCGTCGACGAGGCGATCCACTACAACCCGGATATCGAGCGCTTCCTGGCCCAGGGCAAGACCGAGCGCACCGATCTCGCCACCGGCTATGGCCAGCTTGCCGAGGTCCTCGGCATGCCGCCGCCGACCTGACCGGCGCTAGACCATGAAGGGTCTGCCCGCCCTCATCCGGCTCCATACCTGGCAGCTCGACGGCAAGCGCCGCGAGCTGGCCGACCTGGAGCGCGTCGAGGATGGCTTTCACGCCGAGGTGCGCAAGCTTGAGGACGACATGGTCGTCGAGCAGGCCTATGCGAAGGATTCGGAAAGCGGCGTCTTCGCCTATGGCGGCTTTGCCGCGGGCGTCATCGCGCGGCGCAAGCGGCTGGCCCAGTCGATCGCCGAGATCCGCGTGCGCATCGAGGCCAAGCGCGAGGAAGTGGCCGAGGCCTATCAGGAGCTCAAGCGCTACGAGGTCACCCAGGCCAACCGGCTGAAGCGCGAGAAGCTCGAGCAGGAACGCCTCGACCAGGCCAATCTCGACGAGGTCAGCCTCATGCAGTATCAGCGGCGCGCCGACGGCAAGGCCTAGGACGCCCGCCCTGATCTGAACGCCGGCTTGATCTGGACGCGCCGGAACTCCAGACTGCGCCCCATGGCCCAGGACATTGAAAGCATCTTCGTCACGCCGCTGATGTCGCGGCAGCTGCCGATCGCCACCCCCGACTTCCTACAGCGCCTCCGCACCTTCATCCTGGAGATGGAGCGCAGCGAACGGGGGCTGGCCGTCAGCAATGCCGGCGGCGGCTGGCATTCGAAGGGCGATTTCTTCGAGCGCAAGGTGCCGGAGGTGATGGCGCTGCGCGATGCGGTGCTTGCTGCCTCGGCCGACATGACCCGCAACATCCTGCCACCGGAGCTGCAGCGGGCGCGGATCGAGGTCGTGTTCTACGCCGGCAGCTGGGCCAACGTCTCGCGCGAGGGCGGCTACAACAAGGTCCACAACCATCCCGGCGCGGTGTGGAGCGGTGTCGTCTATATCGACATGGGCGATCCCGAGCCCGAGCCCAAGGACAATGCCTGCATCGAGTTCGTCGATCCGCGGCCGGGGAACATCCACGCCAGCAAGCTGCAGATCCGCCCGGTGGCCGGCCTGCTGCTCATGTTCCCGGCGTGGCTCTACCACTACGTAAACCCCTACAAGGGCAAGGGCACGCGCATCTCCGTGGCCTTCAACGTCAACGTCGAGGTCCGGCCCTAGGATTTTTCCTTCGCCGCCAGTCGCGCCGCGATCTCCGGCGGCAGGGTGAGCGGGCGCTGATAGGAAATGTCGCTGCGGTCCCAGGTGCCGTACGGGATGCCCGGCCGGTCGGCGTTCCATACCGAGCCATCCGCCTTGAACCGCCAATCAGGCGCCAAGCGACGCAGGCTGATCCGCCACTCGCCATTGCGCCGTTCGAGACGATCGATATAGCGGCCGCCGGCGACCGTCACCGTCTGGCCGTCCTTGTGGCGCAGCACCATCAGCACGTAGCTCTCAGCATGGGCCGTATCGCCGGCGATCTCGGCCGAATGATTGGTGATGTTATGCGTATGCCCGCCATAGAGCTCGCTGTGGCCGGCCTGGCTCCAGGCCGCGAATTCGCCGATGGTTCCGACGAAGGCGCTGATATTGACCACGGCGTCGTCGTGATAGGCGCCGCGCAGGATCTCGGTATCGTGGCGGTCCAGGCCACGCGCCGCGCGGATGACGCAGTCGAGGATCGCCTGCCGGTCGCTCAGGGCCTGCACGGTCGCGGCAATGTCCATGACGCTCAGGCTCAGTTGTCGAGCTGGATGCCGAGGCGCTTGACGATCTCGCCCCAATAGGCGGCGTCCTTGCGGATGTAATCGTCGAAGGCGGCCGGGGTCAGCGACAGCGGCTCGGCGCCCAGCGCCGTCAGCCGCTCCAGCAGCGCCGGCAGCTTCAGCGTGCCGTCCACCACGCCGCGCAGGCGCAGGAGGATCGGCTCCGGCGTGCCGGCGGGAGCGAGGATGCCGTACCAGCCGCCCTTGGTCATCTGCGGGTAACCGAGCTCGGCGAAGGTCGGGACGTTCGGCAGGGTCGCCATGCGCTGCTCGCTGGTGGCGGCCAGCAGCCGGGTCTGGCCCGACTGGGCGAAGGGCAGGCTCGACGGGATGGAATCGAAGAACACCTGCACGTGGTTGCCGGCCAGCGCCGTCTGCGCCGGCCCGGCGCCGGGAAAATTGACCTCGACGATCTTGAGCTCGGCGAGCGCCAGGAAACGCTCGCTGACCAGATGGGTGAGGCCGCCGCGGCCCAAGGCCACGTAGTTGAGCACCCCTGGCCGCGCCTTGGCGTAGGCGATGAAGCCGGCCAGGTTGTCGACCGGCAGGCTGGCATTGACCGCCAGGACCATGGGCGCCACCGCCACCGGCGAGACGGCCGCAAAGCTCTCCAGGCTGTAGGGCACTTTCTTGTAGAGCACGGTGTTGGCGCCGACCGCCGTGGTGGCCAGCAGCAGCGAATAGCCGTCCGCGGGCGAACGCGCGACGTCCTCGGCGCCGATCATCGCGGCGCCGCCCGGCTTGTTGACTACGGCGACCTGCTGGCCCAGCGCCTCGCCCATGTGCTGGGCCACCAGGCGGGCCAGCAGGTCGGTCGAGCCGCCGGCGGAGTAGGGCACCACCAGCCTGAGCGGACGGTTGGGAAAGGTCTGGGCGAGGGCGTCGGCGAGGCCCGCGGTCACAATCCCCAGCAACGCCCCGAAGATGACGGTCAGAAGTCTGGGCCCTGCTCTCATCGTCTCCTCCCGCGGCTGGTTTTTGTCAGCTTAGATCGAAAGTCCCGGCCCCGCGCTGGTTATCTCGTCGAGCGGCGCCACCGGGAACTGCGGTGTCGCCTGGAAGAATATCTTGCCGATAAGCCCGGATGAATCGCAGGTGCGGCCGAAGACCTCGGCGATGCCGGCCTGCATGCCCGGCTCAAGCTCGACATGGCTACGCAGGATCAGGTCGATGCGCGGCTTCTGGATGAGCCCGTCGATCTGCACCTCGCCGAGCTGATCGAACTCGACCTCGACGACGAAGCGGCCCGCATCGCGGCCCTTGCCGCCCGGCTTCTTCTTGCGGGTGTAGACGCGCATCTGCCGCAGCTCGTGCACGTCGACCAGCGGCAGGAACATCACGTTCCAGTCGCTGGCGCCGCTGTTGAGGCGGGCCATCTCGCGCAGCTCGGCATCGAGCCGGGCCAGCAGGTCGGCGCGCCCGTTGCGCTCCAGGACGGCATGCGCGGTGTCGCCGAGCAGCGCCCTGGCGTCGCGGGCGCCGCCGCTGGCCAGCTGGTTCAGGACCTGGCCGAGGAAGCGCGCCGTGCCCAGGCGCGGCAGGGAGATTTCGAGGATCTGGCGCGCCAGCGGCGGGTCGATGCTGCCCAGCGCGCCCATGGCCGCCTTGAGCGACGACCATTCGTGGCCGAGGGTGGGGAGGGAGCGGGACGCGGCCGCCTGCGAGCCCAGCGCCAGCGAGGCAACGCTCCCCGGCAAGGACCCGAACGAGACGATCTCCAGCGCCAGCGGGCTCCCGATCGGCAGAGTGCCGGTGCTCGGCGGCAGGTTGACCGCCAGGCGGCCGACCGGCGTGTCGATGATGGCCTGGCCCGCGGGCGTGCGGCCGACAAGGGTGGCCTGGACCGGAACGGTCGAGGGCGTTGCGGTGCCCGCGGTCGCGGCCAGACGGATCTGCACCTGCGTGCCGGCCGGCTGGGGTTGCAAGACGGGGGGCGGCGCGGCGCCCGGCGTCGGTCCGGGGGCTGCCTGCGAGGGAAGCGGGGCGCTGATGGTGGCCCCGGCTACGGTTGCCGGGGGCGACGCCGGCGGAGTTCCGGGCGCGGCCGCGTAG
>JALHMR010000016.1 GCA_022843945.1 Rhodospirillaceae bacterium
ACGCCGCCGCGGCCGATCACCGGGCCGCCGGCTGGCTTGCCGAATCCGCCGCCGGCGGTCGGTGTCGGCGGGGTCGGGGTCAGCGGGCGTGGAGCCGGGCTGGGCCGCGGGGCGGCTACCGGCTCAACGGATGTCGCAGTGTCTTCGGCTGTCGGCTCCGGCTTCATCTCGTCTCCATCTTCGCGCTTACGACGGAACATGCGTGGTGGTCTCCCTCTCGCTTCAGCCGTCACCCGGAGCGTAGCCGCTCCGTGCCCCAATCCATTATGCCGAGGTCCATGATCGGACCTGGTGGGTCATCGCCGCCGCCGCGATCAACGGCGCCGCGAGATTGACCACCGGAATTGTCGAAATGAAGGCAGCGCCGATTCCTAGAAGCAGAATTCCCGTTCGGCGGCGACGCCAGAGAAGGCGCATCGCCTGCGGGTCGAGCCGGCGCTGGGCCACCATCTCGAAATATTCCCGACCCAAAAGATAGCCATTGAGCGTGTAGAAAACCACCAGATTTACGCCCGGAATCAGATAAATCGGCAGCGCCAGCAGGTTGAACACCAGGGCCGAGCCGAGCAGGCGCAGCGCACGGCCAAGCTGTTCGGTCGACCCGACTCGGCGCGGCGACTCGAGCCCCGGATAGTGCCGCCGCTCCACCGCCTCGATCGCCTGGTCGAGGAACAGGCCCATGATCGCGGCGACCACCGCCGGGTAGAGCAGGAAGGTCAGCAGCAGCGCTGCCAGCCCGCCGAAGGCGTCGAGCGTGGTGTCGAGCCAGGGCGTCTCGAACACCGCCGTATGCGTGAGCACCGCGACGATGGCGCTCCACAGCCCGGCGAAGACGGCCAGCGCCCCGGCCAGGCCGAGGAGCAGGGGCCGGCGGAAGGCCGGGTCGCCGAGCTGGGCAAAGGCGCGGAAGAGGGCGGGGATCATGGGCCGGGTTGTAGCAGGCGGGGGCGGGCCGCGCACTTAGCGACATATTGTCTTTGTGTCTTTAACAAGGCGGTTGCGATAATGAAAATTAATTCATTGAAAATAAAGTGTTCCACCGTGCTTGATCTATACATTTTGTATCATATCTATACCGGACGAGAGCGAAATTTGCCACTCCGGGGCCGGCCGGTATACTCGCCGGCACTTGATCGAATTGGATTCGCGGGAGCGTCACGAGGATGAGCAGTTCGGGTTACGACGTCGTCGCCATCGGTAACGCCATCGTCGACGTCCTGGCCAAGGCCGAGGATGCCTTCCTGGCGCAGCACAAGCTGAACAAGGGGGCGATGACCCTGATCGACGCGCCGACCGCCAATCACCTCTACGCGGCGATGGGCCCGGCGATCGAGTGCTCGGGCGGCTCGGCGGCCAACACCATGGCCGGCATGGCCTCGCTCGGCGGGCGCACCTCGTTCATCGGCAAGGTCGCCGCCGACCAGCTGGGCAGCGTGTTCAACCACGACATCCGCGCCGCCGGCGTCCACTTCGCGACGCCCCCGCACAAGGGCGGGCCGCCGACCGCGCGCTGCCTGATCGTGGTGACGCCCGACGGCCAGCGCACCATGAACACCTTCCTGGGGGCGTGCATCGAGCTCGGCCCCGACGACGTGACCATGGAGCAGATCCAGGCGGCCCGGGTCACCTATCTCGAGGGTTATCTCTGGGACCGGCCGGAGGCCAAGGAGGCCTTCCGCAAGGCGATGAAGATCTGCCACGCCTCGGGCCGCAAGGTGGCGCTGACCCTGTCCGACGCCTTCTGCGTCGACCGCCACCGGGCCGAGTTCCTCGAGCTGGTCGAGAAGGAGGTCGACATCCTGTTCGCCAACGAGGCGGAGATCCTGTCGCTCTACCAGGTCAGCGATTTCGACCAGGCGATGAGCCTCGTGCGGCGTAAGAAGAACCGCATCGCCGCCATCACCCGCAGCGAGAAGGGGGCGGTGATCGTCGGCGGCGAGAACGTGCATACCGTGCCGGCCGAGCGCGTCTCGAAGGTGGTCGACACCACCGGGGCCGGCGATCTCTATGCCGCGGGCTTCCTCTTCGGCCTGACCCACGGCCATAACCTGCCCAGCGCCGGCCGCGTCGGGTCGATCTGCGCGGCCGAGATCATCTCGCATTTCGGCGCCCGGCCGGAGGTCTCGCTCAAGGACCTGGTGCGGGCCAAGATGGGCCAAGGGTAGGGCTGCCAGCCGCGTTCGCCAGCCTGGCCGGGGCCGCTGAAAGTTAAGGACTTTTCCACAAGAGTCGGGTATATTGCGCCGCAATAGGGAACCGGGGCCGCCGAGAGCGCCCCGGTTCTTCTTTTATTTACCCAATTCTCCCTTGTTTACAAAGTGTTACGCCATGGACATCCGCAACATCGCGATCATTGCGCACGTCGATCACGGGAAAACCACCCTGGTTGACGCCCTGCTCAAGCAGTCGGGCTCGTTCCGCGCCAATCAGCAGGTGGCCGACTGCGCCATGGACTCCAACGACCTGGAGCGCGAGCGCGGCATCACCATCCTGGCCAAGTGCACCTCGGTCGAGTGGAGGGGTGTCAGGATCAACATCGTCGACACGCCGGGCCACGCCGATTTCGGCGGTGAGGTCGAGCGCATCCTGTCGATGGTCGACGGCGTGGTCGTGCTGGTCGACGCGGCCGAAGGGCCGCTGCCCCAGACCAAGTTCGTCACCCAGAAGGCGCTGCGCCAGGGCCTCAAGCCGATCGTCGTGGTCAACAAGATCGACCGCGGCGACGCCCGCCCGCACGACGTCCACAACGCCATGTTCGACCTGTTCTCGGCGCTCGATGCGACCGAGGCGCAGCTCGATTTCCCGACCCTCTTCGCCTCGGGCCGCAACGGCTGGGCGGCGGAGAGCCTGGAAGCGCCGCGCGAGAATCTCGCCCCACTCTTCGATCTCATCCTCTCTTACGTGCCCGCCCCCAAGCGCGACCTCGAGGCGCCGTTCTCGGTGCTGGTCACCACGCTCGAGTATGACTCCTATCTCGGCCGCATCCTCACGGGGCGCATCCATAGCGGCGTCGCCCGGGTCAACATGCCGGTGCGTGCTCTGGGCCGCGACGGCCAGGTCCTGGAAGAGGCGCGCCTCACCAAGCTGCTCGCCTTCCGCGGCCTCGAGCGCCTGCCCATCGAGCAGGCCGAGGCGGGCGACATCATCGCCATCGCCGGCCTGGGCAAGACCACGGTGGCCGACACCATCGCCGATCCCACGGTGACCGCGCCGCTGCCCTCGACGCCGATCGATCCTCCGACATTGGCGATGACGTTCTCGGTCAACGATTCGCCGCTCGCCGGCCGCGAGGGCACCAAGGTCACCAGCCGCATGATCCGCGACCGCCTGCTCCGCGAGTCGGAAGGCAACGTCGCCATCCGCGTGCGCGAGACCGGCGACGCCTACGAAGTCGCCGGCCGCGGCGAGCTGCAGCTCGGTGTGCTGGTCGAGCAGATGCGCCGCGAGGGCTTCGAGCTGTCGATCAGCCGGCCGCGCGTCATCTACAAGACCGATCCGACGACCGGCCAGCGGCTCGAGCCGATGGAAGAGGTGCAGGTCGACGTCGACGACGAGTTCACCGGCATCGTGGTCGAGAAGATCTCCAACCGCCGCGGCGAGCTCAGCGACATGCGCCCGTCGGGCGGCGGCAAGACCCGTGTCAGCTTCATCGCGCCGTCGCGCGGCCTGATCGGCTACCACGGCGAGTTCCTCACCGATACGCGCGGCACCGGCCTGATGAACCGCGTGTTCCACGGCTACGCGCCCTACAAGGGCCCGATCGAGGGCCGGCACACCGGCGTGCTGATCTCCAACGCCTCGGGCATCTCCATCGCCTACGCGCTGTGGAACCTCGAGGATCGCGGCCCGATGATGATCCATCCCGGCGGTCCCGTGTATCCCGGCATGATCATCGGCGAGCACACGCGCGACAACGATCTCGACGTCAACCCGCTCAAGGGCAAGCAGCTCACCAACATCCGCACCACGTCGAAGGACGAGGCGGTGCGCCTGACCCCGCCCAAGATCCTCAGCCTCGAGCAGGCGATCGCCTACATCGCCGACGACGAGCTGGTCGAGGTGACGCCCAAGTCGATCCGCCTGCGCAAGAAGCTGCTCGACCTCAACGACCGCAAGAAGGCCACGCGCCTGGCCGAGGCCGAAGCGGGCTGAGTCTCCGGCGGCACGTCTAGCCGCCGCGTCAGCCCGGCCGAGCGGCGCGCCTCACGGCTGCGCCCGCCTTGATAATGCAACCTATCCGGGCAATGATGTTCCGTGCCTAGACGGCTGCGCCGCCTCCGCCGCGGAGGGGTGCCGAGGGGGGGCCATGGCTGCTGTGCGCAAAAGCTCATCAGGGGGCGCTGCCGCCCCTCACAAGCGCAAGCTCACCATCATTGCTGAGGATCCCGACGTTAAGGTCGGCGGCCGGATTTTGACCACCGAGGTTGAGATCCCGGCGGAGGAGCTGATTCCCGGTCCGCGCGGCTACCGGGTCAGCGTCGTCGACTACGATGCGACCACGGATACGCTCTACAAGCCGGCCGAGCTCCCGGTCGTTGCCCACGGCAGCGACGAAGAGTCGTATTTCCTGAACGATCCCCGCTTCCATGCGCAGAACGTCTACGCGATCGTCATGCGCATCCTGGCGCGCTTCGAATTCGCCCTCGGCCGACGGGTGGCCTGGGGTTCGGACGGGCACCAGCTTCACGTCGCGCCGCACGCCTTTGCCGAGGCCAATGCGTTCTATTCGCGCGAGGATCGCGGCCTGTTCTTCGGCTACTTCACCGTCTCCCGGCCGGATGGGCCGGACAAGCCTGTCTTCACCTGCCTGTCGCACGACATCATCGCGCACGAGACGACGCATGCGATCCTCGACGGGTTGCGCCGTCGCTATCTCGAACCATCATCGCCCGATCAGGCCGCCTTCCACGAAGGGTTCGCCGATATCGTCGCCCTGCTATCGATGTTCTCCTTGCAGGACGTGGTGGGAGCATTGCTGGGCTCGGGCCCGGCGTCGCCTCTCATCCCGCAGCAGGACCTGGAGCGCGACAAGATCCGGCAGTCGGTGCTCTTCGGCCTGGCCAACCAGATGGGTTCGGAACTGTCACGGGTACGCGGCCAGGCGTTGCGCCGCTCGCTGGAGCTGACGCCGGGGAAGGCCCATCTGGACATGCCCGAGTTCCAGGAGCCCCACCGCCGGGGCGAGATCCTGGTGGCCGCAATCATGAGCTCGTTCCTCGATATCTGGCTGGCGCGGCTGGAGCGCCTCGGCTTCCTCAAGGGGAGGGAAAAGGACCGCAGCCTGGTCGTCGAGGAAGGGGCCCGTGTGGCCGAGCATCTGCTGACCATGGCCATCCGCGCCATCGACTACAGCCCGCCGACGGACATCAACTTCTCCGACTTCCTGTCGGCGCTCCTCACCGTGGACAAGGAGGTCGTGCCCGACGACACGAAGTACGGCTACCGCGGCACGCTGATCCGCAACTTCAAGGCATACGGGATCGAACCGGCCAGACAGGCCAATGACGACGGGACCTGGCGTCCTTCCGAGGGCACGTTCACCTACGCCCGGACACGCTACGACTCGCTGCTGCGCGACAAGGAGGAAGTGTTCCGCTTCATCTGGGAGAACCGCGAGCAGCTGAAAATCGATGACGACGGCTACGTCGAGGTCGAGGCGATCCATCCCAGCATCCGGATCGGGCCCGACGGCTTCGTGCTGCGCGAGACGATCGCCCAATACGTTCAGATCATGACCCTGACGGTCGGCGAGCTGAAGGCAGAGCTCGGAATCGATCCGCCCGCGGACATGCCCGAGGATCGCCGGGTCCGTATCTTTGGCGGCGGTGCCTTGATCTTCGACGACTATGGACAGCTCAAGTATCAGATTCGCAACCGCCTCGAAAGCAAGGAACGGCAAGATGCCCGTCTGAAGTATCTCTGGGAAAACGGCTTCTTTGATCGACCTGCCGACGACCGGGCGCCCTTCGCGGCGCTGCATCTGGCGCGTGCGACAGGCTGAGGAGAACGCGCATGGCCACCTCTCCGCTGAGCGTCACCATCCGCAGCTACCAGGTCGGGTTCGGCGATTGTTTCCTGTTGAGCTTCCGCTATTCGGCAAGCGACGAGCGGCACGTGCTGATGGACTTCGGCTCCACGGGCCTGCCGGAGCACTTGCCCAAGACGCATATGCGCGACGTGGCGGAGCATATCCGCGAGCGGATCGGTAAAAACAACCGGCTGCACGCCGTGGTCGCGACCCATCGGCACAAGGATCACATCTCGGGTTTCGAGACCAAAGAGGATGGCAGCGGTCCCGGCGACATCATCCGGGCGTTGAAGCCTCTGGTCGTGGTCCAGCCCTGGACCGAGGATCCCAAGCTCAAGACCAACGCCACGGGGCCGGGCCGCCCGGCCCTGACCGGCGAGCAGCGACATATTGCGATGCTCGCCTCCATGAATGACGTGGCCGAGTCCGCCCTGAGGGAGAGCGCGCAGCTCTATTTCGCCAAGGACGTGCAGGGACAGCTCGCCTTCCTGGGCGAGGACAACATCGCCAACCGCAGCGCGGTGAAAAACCTCATGGACATGGCGCCCAACGTCTATACGCATTGCGCTGGCGAATCCGGGCTGGAGCGAGACGACGTATTGCCGGGCGTGCGGGTCCACGTGCTGGGTCCACCGACCATCCAGCAAACCGATACGATCAAGAAGATGCGCAGCCGCGACGCGGATGAGTTCTGGCACCTCCAGGCGCGTGCCTTGCGGGACTTCGGCGCGTCCGGTGGCGGAGCGGCCGCGATCTTTCCGGAAGCCTATGTCCGGGCCCGCGGGTCGGGCTTTCCCATCGACGCCCGCTGGCTGATCTACCGGTCGCGCCGGCTGCGCGGCGAGCAGCTTCTGCAGATCGTGCGCATCCTCGATCAGCAGATGAACAACACGAGCCTCATTCTGCTGTTCGAGGTCGGCGACAAGCTGCTGCTGTTTCCCGGCGACGCCCAGCTCGAGAACTGGCAATACGCCCTCGGGCAGCAGCAATACAAAGACCTGCTGGCCCGCGTAAATCTTTATAAGGTCGGGCATCACGGCAGCCTCAATGCCACCCCGAAAACCCTTTGGCAGCTGTTCGACAACAAGTCGAAGGACAAGACGAACGACCGACGGCTCGTCTCCCTGATGTCGACGATGAAGGGGAAGCACGGCCACGAAGATCGCGAAACCGAAGTTCCCCGACGGCCCCTGGTCCAGGCGCTCAAGCGCGAGTCGTCGTTGCGTTCGACCCACGACTTCAAGGCCAAGGAACTTTATCGCGATACCGAAATGGATTTCGGCTAGATCCCTCATTCTCCCGGAAAAATCTGGCCTCGCCGCGCCGGCCCGGGCGGTGCGCCTGACGCCGCCCAAGATCCTCAGCCTCGAGCAGGCGATCGCCTACATCGCCGACGACGAGCTGGTCGAGGTGACGCCCAAGTCGATCCGCCTGCGCAAGAAGCTGCTCGACCTCAACGACCGCAAGAAGGCCACGCGCCTGGCCGAGGCCGAAGCGGGCTGACGGTGGCCCGGGGGGCGTTGACAGCAAGTGGCATTGGAGGCACACTTTTCTGGTAGGGGAGGATTCTGTGTCCGCTGAGCTTTCGAGTCAGCGGATTTTTTATTCACGAAAACGTGATGTTCCAAATTCCGGGTTTTCAGGTATAAAAAGTTATAGCATGGCGGAAGTGTTCGCCGAGACCTGCAGCCTTGGGCGGCAGGTTTTTTTATGCCCGAGAACATCTATGCGGGCCGCTTGACGAGCCAATATCAGTGGATTAGGTGGACACGTATAGAGTCCAGAGTTACGCCCGCCCGGTGACGCCGCGGCGGGTTTTGTATTTCGGCCGCTTGATCTGCGCAGCTTCTATGGACATGCTTACCGAAGCCTAGTTCAGGCACCGATAGATACGCCCGTTTGAAGAGATTGCTTGCTGTATCAGCAAGCAGTGAACCCGGTAGGCATCCGCCGCCGGGTTTTTTTGTGCCCGCACACGAGGAAGCGAATGATCTTCGACTTGCTCGGTGTGATAGGCATCTTAGTGCCGTACGTCCCACTGCTCATGCAGATCGTCGGCTGGTTGCTAGCTGGACCAGAACGCCTTCGTCGCCCGACACCGACGAAGAGCTTCTGGTTTAGCGGAGCCTGCGAGATCCGCTATGAGAGCGGCCCAAAGATCGCCCATCGCCCGAGGAAGAAGAAGTCTCTGCGGCGCTAAGGCTCGCGAGACCTCGACCAGCGAATAATGGTGAGCAAAGTGTCGTGAATCATGCCGGCATATCGATAGGTATTATTTCTTATTACCCTTTATCCTTCCATAAACACGACGTACAATCGCTCCATGTCTACTTGGCTCGATTCGCTGCGCCTCTACCGCGAGAAGCGCGTCCTGGTCATGCTCTTCCTCGGCTTCTCGGCCGGGCTGCCGCTGCCGCTGACCGGCTTCACCCTGCGCCAGTGGATGAGCGAGTCGAACGTGGCGCTGGCCGCCATCGGCCTCACCGCCCTGATCGGCATCGCCTACAGCTTCAAATTCGTCTGGTCGCCGTTCATGGACCGGCTGAGCCTGCCCTGGTTCAGCGCCCGGCTGGGCCGGCGGCGCGGCTGGCTCCTGCCGGTGCAGGTGCTTCTCGCCCTGGCCATCGCCGGCCTGGCGCTGACCGATCCGGTGACGGCGCCGGTGGCCACGGTCGCCGTCGCCGTGCTGGTCGCCTTCCTCTCGGCCAGCCAGGACATCGTCATCGATGCCTACCGCATCGAGACCCTGGCGCCCGAGGAACAGGGGGCCGGGCTTGCCGCCTATATCTGGGGCTATCGCATAGCCCTGCTGGTGGCCAATGCCGGCGCCCTGTTCATCGTCGGCTTCGCCGGCTGGCCGGCGGCCTTCATCGCCATGGGCATCCTGGTCAGCGTTGGCATCGTCACTTGCCTGGTGATGAAGGAGCCGACCGTGGCGCCGCCCGCCGCCTCGACGCGCCACGGCATCGCCGCGGCCATCGACTGGATCAGGAGCGCCGTCGTCGGCCCGCTGCTCGATTTCACCAAGCGCGACGCCTGGGTGCTGCTGCTCGGCTTCGTGGTGCTGTTCAAGCTGGGCGAGGCGCTGGCCGGCATCATGACCGCGCCCTTCTACCGCTCGCTCGGCTTCAGCCGCGAAGAGGTGGCGGCAATCTCCAGCGTCTTCGGGCTCTTCGCTACCCTCGGGGGGGCTGCGGTCGGCGGCCTGGTCGTCTATCGGATCGGCGTCTTCCGCTCGCTGATCGTCACCGGCATCCTGCAGATGCTCTCGAACCTGATGTACGTGGCCCTGGCCCATGCCGGCCACGATATCGGCATGCTCTGGCTGCAGGTCGGCGTCGAGAACTTCACCGACGGCCTGGCCGACGCGGCCTTCGTCGCTTACCTGTCGAGCCTGTGCAATGTCGCCTTCACGGCGACGCAGTACGCGCTGCTCTCCTCGCTCGCCGCAACGCCCTTGCGCACGCTGGGCGCCAGCAGCGGCTTCCTCGCCGAGGCGATGGGCTGGCCGTCGTTCTTCCTGCTGACCACGGCCGCCGCCCTGCCGGCGCTGTGCCTCGCGGTCTGGCTGATGCGCCGGTTCCCGCTCGGCGCGGCGTCACCCCGGCCCTTCGTGGCGGCGGACTAGGGCTGCTTCGTCAGCAGCGTCTCGATCGCGGCATCGACCGCCTCGACCGGGATCGCCTCCATCGCCATGCTGCCGAAGGTGCGGGCCAGCACGGTGATCAGGGTCGGGGTCTGCGGCGGCGCCTTCTCCATCACCGTTGGGCCCCAGAGCGAGACCAGCGGCACGCCGCCGGCAGCGACCAGGTGCCCACCGCCGCTGTCGTTGGAGACGGCCGCTTTCATACGCGCGGCCAGCGCGATGGTCAGCAGCGCCGTCGGCTTGATGCCACGGCTCGGTGCTTCCTGCAGCGGGAAGCGCGCCTCGGGCAGGGCAGCCTTGAGTTCGTCGTGCCAGGGAATCTCGTCGGGGCCGAGGATCACCACCGGCACGCGGCCGCGCGCCGCCTGGCGCTTGCCGATCTCGACGAAACGCTCGCGCGGCCAGCATTTGTGCCGGCCCCCGGCACCGGGGACGAGCCCGACATAGACCGAGCCGTCGGGCAGCAGCGCCGTCGCTCGAGCATATGAATCAGGATCGTAGAGCGGCGCGAGGCGCTCCTCGATTTTCTTGCCGCTGGCCACCTCGATCAGGTCGAGGATCTGGCGGATCATGGTCGTCGGCTTTTTATAGCCGCGCGGCGGCCGCACGCTGGAGAAGGCGAAGTCGGCCGCCCCGGAGATGAACGTGTCGCAGCGCAGGCGGCGCAGGATCATGGTGGTCAGCACCCGGCGCTGAGTGTCGATGACCAGGTCGAAATGGCGCCCGGCCAGCGGGCGGCGCAGGAGCTCGCTCCAGTCGCTGCCGATGCCCACGTCCTCGATCACCTCGTCGATCAGCCCCTTGACCAGGGGAGCCAGAGGGCCGCTGAACACCGTCTTGCCCTTGCCGGCGAGCCAGGTGATGCGCGCCTGCGGATAGGTGTCGCGCAAGGCCCGCACGAAGGGCATTTTCATCAGCGCGTCGCCCATGAGGTCGAGGCCGACATAAACGAGCACGGAACGGGGAGCGGAGACGGCCATCGCGGAAAGGGCAGCGGAGTTGACCCGGAGCCCGGCCGACCCCACTCTTGCGCGGGGCTCACGGGCAAGCGGGATGTATCACATGCGCGTCGGCGTGCCGAAGGAAATCAAGAGCGAGGAAAACCGCGTCGGCCTGACGCCGGGTAGCGCGCGCGAACTCGTCCATCACGGCCACCAGCTCACCGTCGAGACCCATGCCGGTGAGGGCATCGGCTTCGACGATGCCGCCTACAAGGCCGCTGGCGCCACGATCGTCGCCACGGCCGACGAGGTGTTCGCCGCCGCCGACCTGATCGTCAAGGTGAAGGAGCCGCAAGCCGTGGAGATCAAGCGGCTGAAAGCCCATCACACGCTGTTCACCTATCTGCATCTCGCCCCCGATCCGGTGCAGGCCAAGGCGCTGATGGCGTCGGGCGCCACGGCCATCGCCTACGAAACGGTGACCAACGAACGTGGCGGCCTGCCTCTACTCGCTCCGATGAGCGAGGTCGCCGGCCGCATGTCGATCCAGGTTGGCGCCCACTGCCTGGAGAAGCGCCAGGGCGGGGCCGGCATCCTGCTCGGCGGCGTGCCCGGCGTTTCGGCGGCCAAGGTGGTGATCCTGGGCGGCGGCGTCTCCGGCACCAACGCGGCGCGCATGGCCATGGGTCTCGAGGCGCATGTCATCGTCATCGATAAGTCGCTGTCGCGGCTCTACGACCTCGACCTGCAGTTCGGCTCGCGCCTGCACACCAGTTTCGCGACGCGCGAATCGATCGAGAAGCACGTGGTCGAGGCCGACCTGGTGATCGGCGCGGTGCTGGTACCGGGGGCGGCCGCCCCCAAGCTGGTCACCCGCGAGATGATCAGGCGCATGCGCCGCGGCTCGGTGGTGGTCGACATCTCGATCGACCAGGGCGGCTGTTTCGAGACCAGCCGTCCGACCACGCATGCCGATCCGACCTATGTCGAGGAGGGCGTGGTGCATTACTGCGTCACCAACATGCCGGGCGGCGTCGCCCGCACCTCGGCCATCGCGCTCAACAACGCTACCCTGCCCTTCGTGGTGGCGCTGGCCGACAAGGGTATCAAGGCGGCGCTGGCCGCCGATCCGCATCTGCGCAACGGCCTCAACGTGGCACGCGGCCAGATCACGCACCCGGCCGTGGCCGAGGCGCTGAAGCTGCCGCTGATGTCGGCGGAGAAGGCGCTGTAGCTCTCCCGGAGCACCCCCACCCCAACCCTCTCCATCAAGGGGAGGGGAAGACTAAGGAGCACGGCCCATCCCTCTTATCCCCTCCCCCCTTGAGGGGAAGGGGATAGGGTGGGGGGTAATGAGTGCGCACTGCTAGACAGCGCGCGCGGATCTACTGCGTCAGCTCGTCGAGGGCGTAGCCGGCCGAGCGCACGGTGCGGATGATGTCCGTATCGTTCGGGCCGTTGAGCGCCTTGCGCAGGCGGCGGATGTGGACGTCGACCGTGCGGGCCTCGACATAGATCTCGCGACCCCAGACCGCGTCGAGCAGCTGCTCGCGGCTGTAGACCCGGCCTGGCCGCTCCATCAGGAAGCGCAGGAGCCGGAACTCGGTCGGACCGAGATGGACCGCGCGACCGTCGCGCAGGACCCGGTGCGACGACAGGTCCATGACCACGCCGGCATAGGTCAGCAGGTCGGCGGCGGTCGAGGGCTTGGACCGGCGCAGCACGGCGCGCACCCGGGCGATGAGCTCGGAGGGGCTGAAGGGCTTGGCCACGTAGTCGTCGGCGCCGACCTCCAGGCCGCGCACCCGGTCGGATTCCTCGCCTCGCGCCGTGAGCATGATGATCGGCAGCTCGCGCGTGTCCGGCTTGCGCCTGAGCTGGCGGCAGATCTCCAGGCCGGAGACCAGCGGCAGCATCCAGTCGAGGATTAGCAGGTCCGGCTGGTGCTCGTCGACCGCGGTCAGCGCGTCCTCGCCGTCGATGGCGGCGCTGACCTTGAATCCCTCTTTCTCGAGGTTATAGCGCAGCATCTCGACAAGCGCCGTCTCGTCCTCGACCACGAGGATGTGCGGCTTGGTCATAGTGGCGCCCGCATCGGCCATGGCGTCAACGTCCCCCGCCGGCGCCGGCCGGCTTGATGACCGCGAAGCTGGTCTCGTCGTGCTTGGGGCGCTCCTCGCGCAGGGGACGGCCCTCGACCAGGAAGTGGATGGTTTCCGCGATGTTCGTCGCATGATCGCCGATCCGCTCGATGTTCTTGGCGATGAACAGGAGATGGGTCGAGGCCGTGATGTTGCGCGCGTCCTCCATCATATAGGTCAGGAGCTCGCGGAACAGGCTCGAATACATCTCGTCGAGCTCCTCGTCGCGGTTCCACACCCGGATCGCCTTGTCGACGTCGGCGTTGACGTAAGCATCGAGCACGTCCTTGATCATCTCCTTGACCACCTGGCCCATGCGCGGAATGGCGTGGACGGGCCGCACCACGGGCACCTGGTTGAGGGCGATGGCGCGCTTGGCGACGTTGGCGGCGTAGTCGGCGATGCGCTCGAGATCGGCGCTGATCTTGAGCGCCGAGAGGATGGTGCGCAGATCCACCGCCACCGGCTGGCGCAGGGCCATGATATGGACGACGAGGTCGTCCACCTCGCGCTCGAGGTCATCGACCTTCTGATCGCCGCGCACCGTGGTGGTGGCGAGCTCGGTATCGCGATCGGCCACGGCCTGGATCGCCGCGGCGAGCTGGGTCTCGGCCAGACCGCCCATGCGCGCGATCAGGCTCTGCAGGCGCTTGAGCTCCTCGTCGAAGGACTTGGCGGTGTGGTGCATCGGCATCCTCGCCTCCCTCAGCCGAACCGGCCGGTAACGTAATCTTCGGTCTGCTTCTTGTTCGGCTTGGTGAAGATCTTCTCCGTCTCGGCGTACTCGATCAGCTCGCCCAGATACATGAAGGCGGTGAAATCGGCGGTGCGCGCCGCCTGCTGCATGTTGTGGGTGACGATGGCGATGCAGTAGTCCGAGCGCAGCTCGTGGATCAGCTCCTCGATCTTGGAGGTCGAGATCGGGTCGAGCGCCGAGGCCGGCTCGTCGAGCAGCAGGATCTCGGGCTTCAGCGCGATGGCTCGGGCGATGCAGAGGCGCTGCTGCTGGCCGCCGGACAGGCCGAGCCCGCTCTGCTTCAGCTTGTCCTTGACCTCGTTCCACAGGGCGGCGCGCTGCAGCGCCTGCTCGACCCTTCCGTCGAGCTCGCTCGCCGGCAGGGTCTCGTAGAGGCGGATGCCGAAGGCGATGTTGTCGTAGATCGACATGGGGAAGGGTGTCGGCTTCTGGAACACCATGCCGACCTTGGCGCGCAGCAGGTTCACGTCGTAGCCGGGCTCGAGCACGTTGCGCCCGTCGATGATCACCTCGCCCTCGGCGCGCTGCTCGGGATAGAGATTGTAGATGCGGTTGAACACGCGCAGCAGGGTCGACTTGCCGCAGCCCGACGGGCCGATGAAGGCGGTCACCCGCCGGTCATAGAGCGGCAGGGAGATGCCCTTGAGCGCCTCGAACTTCTTGTAGAAGAAATGCACGTTGCGGATATCGGCCTTGATCGCCGGCGCGGGCTCGGTCCGGCGTTCGGCCGGCACCAGGGGGCGGGTCAGGGGACGGGCGGCGGGCGGGCTGAGGACGGTCATCGTTTGACGCTGCTCCAGCTGGCGACGAGGCGGGCGCCGATGTTGAGGACGAGGATGACGGTGGTGATCAGCAGTGCTCCGCCCCAGGCGAGGGTCTGCCAGTCGGCATAGGGGCTGAGCGCGAACTGGAAGATGACCACCGGCAGGTTGGCCATCGGCGCGTTGAGATCGGTGCTCCAGAACTGGTTGTTGAGGGCGGTGAAGAGCAGCGGGGCGGTCTCGCCGCTGATCCGCGCCACCGCCAGCATGATCCCGGTGACGATGCCCTGCAGGGCGGCCCGGTAGGAGATCTGCACCACCGTGCGCCATTTGGGCGCGCCCAGGGCGGCGGCCGCCTCGCGCAGGGTGTCGGGGACGAGGCGCAGCATGTCCTCGGTGGTGCGCACCACGACCGGCACAACGATGATGGCCAGCGCCAGCGCCCCGGCCCAGGCCGAGAAATGGCCCATGCGCAACACCACGACCTCGTAGACGAACAGGCCGATGATGATCGAGGGCGCGCTCAGCAGGATGTCGTTGATGAAGCGGATGACCTCGGCCAGGCGGCTGCCGCGGCTGTATTCCGCGAGATAGGTGCCGGCCAGGATGCCGACCGGCGTGCCGATCAGGGTGGCGATGCCGGTCATCACCAGGCTGCCGAAGATGGCGTTGGCCAGGCCGCCCTGGCTGCCGGGCGGCGGGGTCATCTGGGTAAAGAGATCGGCGCTCAGCGCCGTCAGGCCGTTGGCCAGCAGCGTCGTCAGGATGGCGGCCAGCCAGAACAGGCCGAGCGCCGTGGCGGCCAGCGACAGACCGAGCACGACCTGGTTGGACAGGCGGCGGCGCTGGTAGAGAGTCATCTTTACGTCCCCTGCTGGCGCTGCAGGCGCAGCAACAGGAGCTTGGCGAGCACCAGCACGCCGAAGGTGATGACGAACAGGATGAGGCCCAGCGCGATCAGCGACGACAGGTAGAGATCGGTCGTCGCCTCGGTGAACTCGTTGGCCAGGGCGGCCGAGATCGTCGTGCCGGGGGCCAGCAGCGAGGCGTGAATGTCGTGGGCGTTCCCGATGACGAAGGTCACAGCCATGGTTTCACCCAGCGCCCGGCCGAGGCCGAGCATGACGCCGCCGACCACGCCGATGCGCGTATAGGGCAGCACGATGCTCCACATCACCTCCCAGGTGGTGGCGCCCAGCCCGTAGGCCGATTCCTTGACCATCGGCGGCACGGTCTCGAAGACGTCGCGCATCACCGAGGTGACGAAGGGCAGGACCATGATGGCGAGGATCAGGCCGGCGGTAAGCACGCCGATGCCCAGCGGCGGGCCGGCGAAGAGGAATCCCAGGCCCGGGACTTCGCCCAAGGTGTCGATGAGGAAGGGCTGCACCGTCTCCTGCAGGAAGGGCGCGAAGACGAACAGGCCCCAGATGCCGTAGATGATGCTGGGGATGCCGGCGAGCAGCTCGATCGCCGTGCCGATCGGGCGCTTGAGCCAGGGCGGGCAGAGCTCGGTGATGAAGAGCGCGATGCCGAAGCTGATCGGCACGCCGATCAGCAGGGCGATCGCCGAGGTGACGAGCGTGCCGTAGATCGGGGCGAGCGCGCCGAACTCGTCGGTCACCGGGTTCCATTCCTCGGTGGTGACGAAGCTCGGTCCGAAATGCCGCAGCGCCGGCCAGGCGCCTTCGACCAGGGCGACGATCACGCCACCGAGCAGCACGAGCACGAGAAAGGCAAAGAGCGCCGTGCCCAGGCGGAACACCGTATCGAGCCGGCGCTGGCCGCGCGCCCACCGGCCGATGCGCGCCTCGAGACTGGTCGTGGTGGGGATGGCGGTCATGGGAAGGGAGGCCGGACCGGGGCCCGGCCTCCGGTCTCCTTACATGCCCGCCGCGCCGGTCCAGACCGGCTTGCCGTCGGGCCCGGCGATGCCGCGCCAGGCGTTCTGCACCAGCTGCACGACCTTGCCCGGCATGGGCACGTAGTCGAGCTGCTCGGCCAGCGCCGCGCCGTTCTTGTAGGACCAGTCGAAGAACTGCAGCGCCTGCCTGGAGGCTTCCGCCTTCTCGACCTTGGCGTGCATCAGGATGAAGGTGGCGCCGGTGATCGGCCAGCTGGCCTTGCCCGGCTGGTCGGTGAGCAGCAGGTTGAAGCCCGGCGCCTTGTCCCAGGCGGCGTTGGCGGCGGCGGCCTGGAAGGTCTCGCTGTTGGGCGCCACGAACTGGCCGTCGCGGTTGGCCATCAAGGCGTGCGCCATCTTGTTCTGCTTGGCATAAGCGTACTCGACATAGCCGATGGCGCCGTTGGTGCGCACGGTGGTCGCGGCAACGCCTTCATTGCCCTTGCCGCCGAGGCCGGTCGGCCATTTCACCGAGGTGCTGGCGCCGACCTTTTCCTTCCATTCGGGGCTGACCTTCGACAGGTAGTCGGCGAAGATGAAGGTCGTGCCCGAACCGTCGGAGCGGTGCACCACGGCGATCGCCTGGTTGGGCAGGGCGAGGCCGGGATTGAGATCGGCGATGGGCTTGTCGTTCCACTTCTTGATCTTGCCGAGGAAGATGTCCGCCAGGACCGGGCCGGTGAGCTTGAGCTGGCCGGGTGCGAGGCCCTTGACGTTGATCACCGGCACGACGCCGCCCATGACCATGGGGAACTGGACGAGGCCGGCTTCCTTCAGCTCCTCGACCGGCAGCGGCATGTCGGAGGCGCCGAAATCGACCGTCTTGCTCTTGATCTGCTTGATGCCGCCGCCCGAGCCGATCGACTGGTAGTTCATCTTGATGCCGGTCGCGGCGTGGAACGCCTCGGCCCATTTGGCGTAGAGCGGATAGGGGAAGGTGGCGCCGGCCCCCGAGACCTGTTGGGCCTGCGCGGGAGAGGCGAGCAGGGCGGCCGTGGCGGCCACCATCAGTATTCGTTTGAACATGAGCGACACTCCGTAGTCGGGAAGAGGATCGGGGTGTGACCCCGACGCTCCGGACGCTAGACCCGCCCCGGGACACTTATGCTACCGGCATATTACAGTTTGATGACACATCGCCGGATATTGTGGACGAGGGCGTTTTCTTCAATATAACCCGTGGTTTAAGGGCGTCCGCCGGGCAGCCAGACGGTGAACACCGAGCCCCGCCCGACCTCCGAGTCGACCGCGACTCCGCCCCGGTGGCGGTTGAGGATGTGCTTGACGATGGCCAGGCCCAGCCCGGTCCCGCCGAGCTGGCGCGAGCGCGCCGCGTCGACCCGGTAGAAGCGTTCGGTCAGGCGCGGCAGATGCTCGCGGGCGATGCCTTCGCCGTCGTCGGCCACCGCGACCGAGACCCAGTAAGGCGGCAAGGGCTGGCCGCGGCCACGCGCCGCGTTGGTGATGACGCGCGCCGGGGCGCTCGCCGTCTTGCGGCCGGCGATCCGCACCTGGCCGCCGGTGCGCGCATACTTGATGGCGTTGTCGAGCAGGTTCTGCAGCACCTGCGCCAGCTGGTCGGCGTCGCCGGTCAGCGCCGGCACATCCTCGGCGATGTCGACCTCCACCGTGACACCCTTCGCCTTGGCCTGCAGGGCCAGGGTGTCGACGACGCTGCCCACCACGCGGCGGATGTCGATGGCCTCGGTCGGCGGCGTGTGCTCGAGCTCCTCGATGCGCGACAGCGACAGGAGATCGCGCACCAGCCTGGTCATGCGCTGCGCCTGCTCGTGCATGATGCCCAGGAACCGCTCACGGGCGGGCGCATCGTCGCGCGCCGGTCCGCGCAGGGTCTCGGTGAAGCCGAGCAGGGCCGAGAGCGGCGTGCGCAGCTCGTGGCTGACATTGGCCACGAAATCGGCGCGCATGCGCTCGGCCTGCTTGAGCGCCGTGACGTCATGCAGCACCAGCAGGAAGCCCTCGCTGGGGCCGGCATCGGGCAGCGGCGCGAAGCGCACCACGAAGTGCCGGTCGGGCGGGCCGGGCCAGGCGATGTCGATGGTCGCGGCACCCGGCCGGCCGGCCAGATACTCGTCGGCCATCTCCAGCACGTCCGGGTGGCGCAGCACGGTGTCGAGGTCGCGTCCGGCCAGGGTTTCGCCGAACAGGGCGCGCGCCGCGTTGTTGGCGCGGGTCACCCGGCGATCCCCGTCGACCAGGATCAGCGGGCTGGGGATGGCCTCGAGGATGGCCGCGTTGGCCGCCGAGACCGAGCGCAGCACGTCGCGGCCGCGCGACCAGGTGCGGTCGAGCTCGGCGACCGCCTCGGCGAGGCCGAAGGCCGAGCCCGGCATCCCGCCGTGCCCCTCTTTGCTGGAATGGGGCTCGTCGCGGGACAGCGCCTCGATGCGCCGGCGCACCGCTTCGAGGGCGGTGGCGTGGCGATAGGCGATGATGCCGAGGCCGGCGACCAGGGCGACGAAGGCGAGGGCGGCATGGGGCAGGGCCAGCCCCGCGTAGCCGACCAGCGCCAGCAGCACCAGGGCGACCGGCGCCGCCAGGACGGCCGTGGCGCGGATGACGCGGGCGGGCGAGACGGGTGCCGCCAAATCGGAGCCAACGGGGCTGGGCTCAGCCATGAGCCCGGGTGTAGCGGGATTCGCCCAATCCCGCTATGGCGAACCCGCTAGCTCGCGGGCGTCATCCCGCCGGCCTGCAGGGAGCCGTAGGACGCCGGCGCCGCGCGATAGCGCGCCACCAGCCGGGCCGCCGCCTGCCAGCTGAACACGGCGAGTCCGATGGCCATGAACAGCTCGCCGTATTCCGAGTTGTCCCACATGCGCACGAAGCCGGAGCCCAGCGCCAGGAACGTCGCCTGGCCCAGCACGACGAAGGCGGCAAGGGCGGTGAACAGCACCATCTCCTCACGGTCGCCGCGGCGCCGCGCGGCCAGCGCGTAATACGCCAGGATGAACACGGTCAGGAAAACCGTGACCGGCGTCAGAAAGAAATTCCAGCCGTTGTAGTTGTAGGCCGCGAACGGCGCGCTGATGGCCAGCACGAAGCGGCTCGGCACGAAATCCTCCAGCAGGTCGAACAGCCGGTTCTTCGGGGCGACGTCGACGATGAAGGGCAGGACGATCAGCCCGGCATACATGGCGAGCTTGTGCGCCGTGCCGATGACGATCGAGTGCATGTTGTGCAGGTTCATCTCCTGCTGCTGGTTGCCGGCGAAGGCCGCCGGCGTGGCGATGCCGAAGACCCGCTGCATCCAGGAGATCTCCTCCATGCCGATGACGAACAGGCCCAGCGCGAACAATCCCGTGAGGACGAGCATCAGGAGGCGGCGGAGGTCGCGCCGCTCCGCACGCAGGATGCGCCAGAAAGCGTAGGCCATGAGCAGGCTCGAGGCCAGGGGAAGAAGCGCCGACGCCCATTCCAGCGCCTCGTCTTCCAGGGCGAGCTCGTAGAACAGCCAGGGATTGGCGACGAACAGGAGGACGCAGGCCGCCGTCGCCGCGAGCATGGTGTAGGAAGCGGCGCGCTTGGCGGCCGACAGCGCCGGGCGACGGATGGTCGCCGCACTGGCCTGCAGACGGTAGAGACCGGCGACCAGCAGCCAGGACAGCGCCAGCGCCAGGAGCATCCGCGCCAGGTAGTAGGGCGTGTAGAGCGGCGCCTTGCCGATGGCCAGGCTGTGCTCGCCGAGCACCGTCCGTTCATACAGGGAGGAGGCGACGAAGCCGGCGCCGATGACGAGCAGGAGGCCAAGGAGGAAGGCGAAGAAGCGGAAAACCTCCGGCTTCCGGTCGGCGTCTTGCATGGAGATGGCTCGCTCTGTGTGGTGCCGGTGCCGGCCGTGCCGGCGCGCGGAGAGGCGCATGACCGGTCGGCGCAACTTCGATGACTGTAATGTTATGCTTCGCAGCGGCGCCGGACTGCGTCAAAAGCGGTCACACGACTCCCTTCGGTCGTACCCCGCTTGGCTAGGGAGGCCGACCGTTCGGGCTGCGCGGCTCGTCAGCGCTTGGCGGGAATCGCGTCGTAAGCGGCGAGGGCCGCGGTATTGACCAGGTCGCCGACCGTCGCCCCCAGGGTGACGATCTGCGCCGGCTTCGACAGGCCGACCAGCAGCGGCCCGATCACCGTGCCGCCGCCCAGCTTCTCCATCACCTGGCTGGTGATGTTGGCCGAATGCAGGCCGGGCATGACCAGCACGTTGGCCGCGTCGGAAAGCCGGCAGAACGGGTACATGCTCCGCATCAGGTCGCGGTCGAGGGCGATTTCCGCCGACATCTCGCCGTCGTACTCGAAATCGATCCCGGCGCGGCCCGCCGCCTTCATGCGGTCGAGCTCGGCCGCCGCTTCGCGCACCGTCAGCGCCAGCTCGCGCACCGGATTGCCGAAGGTCGAAAAGGACAGCATGGCGACACGCGGCTCGTGGCCAAGCCGCCGGGCGAGGCCGGCCACCATCACCGCCGTCTCCGCCATGTCGCGCGGCGTGGGCAGCTCGGTCACCGTCGTATCGGCGACGAAGGCCGTGCCGAACTTGGTCACCATGATCGAAACGCCGATCAGGCGTTGACCGGGGAGGGGATCGATGGCGCGGCGGATCTCGTCCAAGGCCACGTAGTAGCCGCGCGTGACACCGGTGACCATGGCATCGGCGTCGCCGCAGGCGACCATCGCCGCGGCGAAGACGTTGCGATCCTGGTTGATCATGCGCTGGCAGTCGCGCCACAGGTAGCCCTGGCGCTGCAGGCGCCCGTAGAGAAAATCGCTGTAGCGGCGGTTGTCGGTGGAGAGCCGCGCGTTGTGGATCTCGAGCCCGGCGACGCTGCGGCCGAAGCCGATCGCCTCCATGGTCTGCGAGATGCGCTCCTCGCGGCCGATCAGCACCGGCTTGCCGTAGCCTGCGTCGCGGAAGTTGATGGCGGCGCGGATGACCTTCTCCTCCTCGCCCTCGGCGAAGACCACGCGGCGCGGATTGGCCCGCACCGCCTCGAAGATGAGCTGCAGGGCGGCGGCCGTCGGATCGCGGCGCGAGGCCAGCGCCCGCCGATAGGCTGGCATGTCGGCGATCCGCCGGCGCGCGACACCGGAATCGATCGCCGCCTTGGCCACCGCCGCCGGCACTACCGAGATCAGGCGCGGATCGAAGGGGGCGGGGATGATGTATTCCGGGCCGTAGCGCAGGTGCTTCCCGGCATAGGCGGCGTCGACCTCGTCCGGCACTTCCTCGCGCGCCAGCGAGGCCAGCGCCTCGGCGGCGGCGATCTTCATCTCGTCGTTGATCGTGCTGGCGCGTACGTCGAGCGCGCCGCGGAAGATGTAGGGGAAGCCCAGGACGTTGTTGACCTGGTTGGGATAGTCGGAGCGGCCGGTGGCGATGATCGCGTCGGAGCGCACCTCGCGCACTTCCTCCGGCGTGATCTCGGGATCGGGGTTGGCCATGGCGAAGATGATCGGCTTGTCGGCCATCGACTTGACCATCGCCTGGGTGATGGCGCCCTTGGCCGACAGGCCGAACACGACGTCGGCGCCGACCATGGCCTCGGCCAGGGTGCGCGCCTTGGTCGGCGCGGCATGGGCCGACTTCCACTGGTTCATCGTCTCGGTGCGGCCCTGGTAGATGACGCCCTTGGTGTCGCACAGGATGACGTTGTCGTGCGGCAAGCCCATGCGTTTGAGGAGCTCGACGCAGGCGATCGACGCCGCTCCGGCGCCGTTGACCACCATCTTGATCGTCTTGAGGTCGCGGCCGGTGAGGTGCAGCGCGTTGATCATGCCGGCGGTGGCGACGATCGCCGTGCCGTGCTGGTCGTCATGGAAGACCGGGATGTCGAGATACTCGCGCAGCCGCTGCTCGATGATGAAGCATTCCGGCGCCTTGATGTCCTCGAGATTGATGCCGCCGAAGGCCTTGCCGATGAAGCGCACGCAGTTGACGAACTCGTCGACATTCTTGGTGTCGACCTCGATGTCGAAGGCGTCGACATCGGCGAAGCGCTTGAACAGGCAGGCCTTGCCTTCCATGACCGGCTTGGCGGCCAGCGCCCCGATATCGCCGAGACCGAGGACCGCCGTGCCGTTGGTGATGACGGCGACCACGTTGCCCTTGGAGGTGTAGTCGTAGGCGAGGTCGGGATTCTTGGCGATGTGCAGGCAGGGCCAGGCAACGCCGGGCGAGTAGGCCAGTGTCAGGTCGCGCTGGGTGGTCAGCGGCTTGGTCGGGGCGAGGGCGATTTTTCCCGGCTGGCCCTTGGCGTGGAAGCTGAGCGCGTCCTCTTCAAGTTTGTTCGTAAACTTGGAGTCTATGTCGTTGGCCATTCGGCGTTTGATCCCTGGGTAAGCGGCGGGCCGTTGGGCCTCGCGAAATTCCTAAATTCTAGGCTTACCCGGCGAGTGCCGTCAAAGGATTGGCCTGACCAGTACAGCCGAGTTTGGCGCCAATCCGCCTGCTCGCTGCGTTGCGGGACGCGCCGCTCGACGCGGGCTGCCAATTGCTCGCCGCCTTTTCCCGATATTCCCTCGTCTTGGGAGCCGTCGACATCCCCTGCCACTACCCATTGGTGCGCCGCACACCAAACAACGGCAGCCGAATTGGCGCGCAGCAGGTTCCTGGGCCGACCGGCCTATATTCGGCATCGAACAGAAGTCAGGCTTGGCTTTCGGGCGGCGTCTTGCCGGCCGCGGAAGCCGGCGACGATGCGTCCTGGCGACGGGCCATGTCCTCGTAGGTCGTCGCGAGATGTCGCAGCGTCACCCGCGCGGCGGTGTCGTGGACCTGTTCGGCGGCCGAGCGCAGCTGCGCGGCGCGCTCCCGCCAGCGCTGCGCCTGTTCGCGGCGGCTCAACACGATGGTCTGTTTGAATCGGGGCGCGGGGCTGTCATCGGCGCCGTTCTTCCGCATGCCGCAAGCGAGGTCCCGCCCCTGCAACGGAATTTACCAATCAGTTGGTCTGCGGCACGACTGCTCTTTCGGCCAGCGCCTCTCAATCATGGGAGGTTATGTGACCATCGGAGTACGACGCCGGTGGAGCCATTAGACGTTCGGCGTAGACGCGCACCATTCGCGCCACAAACGGCGAAGCTCGACTTCAAGCTGGCGCGTCAGCCTCGTTGCATCGCACACGGGCGAGCGGGCGAGCCGGCCGCGCAGCGTGGCGCGCAAATCGGCCAGGGCCGGCAGGTCGCTCGCCATGCGAGTCGCGATTTCGAGATAGGCGTCGCCGTCTTCCGCGATCCATTCGCCCAGACCGGCGCGCGTCAGCAGGCTGGCGCCGACCCGGCTCATATGGGCGTTGCCGGCCTGGGTGAGGACGGGCACGCCCATCCACAGCGCTTCACAGGTCGTCGTCGTGCCGTTGTAGGGAAACGAATCGAGCGCGATGTCCACCTTGTTGTAGACCGCAAGGTGGCCTTGCGTGTCCGGCAGGAAGGCGAAGAGATCGAGGCGGGCCGGATCGATACCATGCCGGACGAAGCGCGCGCGCAGGGTCTCGCGCACCCGTGCGACCGCCAGCCCGCGATGCTTGATGATCAGGCGAGAGCCGGGGATGCGCCGCAGCAGCTCGGCCCAGCGATCGAGCGTCGCGGTGTTGAGCTTGCCGCCGAAATTGAAGCTGCCGAAGGTGACGTGGCCGTTGCCTGACGCCGGCAGGGGCGCCACGTCGGGCGCACGCGTCGGCGGCCGGTAGGCGTTGAAGCCGCCGGGCAGGCGCAACTGGCGCTCGCTGAACTGCGCGTCGGTCAGGCCGGGCGGGTCCGCCCATTCGTCGGTGATGCGCCAGTCGATTTCGGGAAGGCCGGTGGTCGCCGGATAACCGATCCAGGTCGCCTGGATGGGTGCCGGGCGGCGGGCGAAAGCCGACAGCCGGGTGCCGACCGTGTGGCCGGCCAGATCGATGAGGATGTCGATGTCGTCCTTGCGGACCGCCTCGGCCAGCTGCTCGTCGCTCAGGGCGCGCGTGTCGCGCCAGTGATCCGCGTGGTGCTGCAGGCGCTCGGTGACCGTGTCGGGGTTGCGGACATTGGCGTAGCAGAACACTTCGACGGCGGTGCGATCGTGCGCGGCAAGCACCGGCTCGAAGAAATAAGCCACCGAATGCCGGCAGAGATCCGGCGACACATAGCCGACCTTCAGCCGGCGCCGGGCATCGCGATCGTGCGCCGAAAAATCAGGTATGCCGCGCGGCAGGGTGGCGGACCAGGTGCGCAGCCGGTCGAGCGGCGGGCGAGCCGGATCCTGCGTATAGAGCGTGATGAAGAACGCCGCGTGCGCGGTGGCTGGCAGGGCGGGGGCGAGCTGGCGCGCCCGCTCCAGATGGACGCGCGCCTCTTCGTTGAGGCCGACCGCCAGCAGGGCGCTGCCGTAGTTGAGGCGCAGCAAGGCGGCCTCGGGCGCCAGGGCGACGGCCTTGTCGTAGGCGGCCAGCGAGGCTTCGATGTCGTTTTTATCCTCGAGCAGGTTGGCGAAGTTGTTCCACAGCTCCGCCGCTCCGGCCGCGTCGGTGCCGGTATGGGTGAGCGCCCGCTCGAACACGGTCCGGGCATCCGCCGTCTTGCCGTGCCGCCGCAGCAGCAGGCCGAGATGATTCCACGGCTTGAGATAGAACGGATTGGCCTCGATCGCCTGCCGCCAGGCGCGCTCGGCCGCCACGTCGTCGCCGCCGCGATCGAGGGCAAGTCCGAGATTGTAGTGCGCCTCGGCAAGGTGGCCGTCCAGGCGCACGGCCTGGCGCAGGGCCTGGATGGCTGCCGGAAGGTCGCCCTCGCGCAACAGGGCCGTCCCGAGATAGGCGTGTGCTTCCGCGGCATCGGGCATCAGCTCGACGGCGCGACGAAAAGTCCCGACAGCGTCGCGGCCGCGCCCGCGCAGCAGCCGCGTCTGCCCGAGATTGAGCCACGCCGCGCCGTATTCGGGATTGAGCGTCGTCGCCGCCGTGAAATCCGTCTCGGCCCCTTCGAGATCGCCGGTCTCGCGCAGGACGAGGCCGCGACTGTTGGGAAAGTCAGGCACCGCCGGCGCGGCCTGCATCGCGCGACCGATCTGCCGGATGGCGTCCTTGTGGCGGCCGCGCTGGAAGGCGACGACGCCGGACAGGTGAAGCGCGTCGGGATGGCGGGGATCGAGGGCCAGCGCTTCGGCGTAAAGTTTGGCGGCCTTGTCGAGGGCGCCGGCACGATGGGCGGCGACGGCGGCGCGCAGCCGGTCGGTCGCGTTAGAAGATTGAGGGGCCACTAGCGAAGATCATCCGCGGCATATCCATGCGGAAAGCATAGCATGGGGCCGCGGACCGGCAGGCAAGGCGCCTCAGGCGATGTGGCTCCAGCCCTGGTAGCCCAGGTAGAGACCGATGCAGATGATGAGCGCGCTCGAAAGATAGGGCAGGCGCCGCGCGAGCGCGTCGAAACCCGGCCAGCGGCGGGCGGCATGATGCATGCCCCAGGCAGCCGTCGCGCCCGAGACCAGCAGCGTCAGCGCCAGTCCGACGCTGAAGCACAACACCAGGACAATGCCGAGCCAGAACTGCTGCAGCTGCAGGCAGAGCAGCAGCACGGTGACCGCGGCCGGACAGGGCAGGAGTCCGCCCGTGAGGCCGAACAGGGCGATCTGCCCCGTCGTCACGTTGCGATTGGCGAAGCGCTGCCGGATCTCCGCAGCGTGAGCGCGCTGATGCGCGTCCTGGTACCCCGGGTCATCGAGATCGAGACCGCCGTGGTTGTGAGCCGGCTGCGCTCCGCCATGCGAATGACCGCCGCCAGGGCTATGGCCACTGTGGTTGTGACCGGCGTGATCGTCACGGCCATGCGTATGCGCGGCCGCCTGCCGGGCCACCTGCTGGTCCCGGTAGGTGCGGACCAGCATCCATACCGCGATGCCGACGATGATCGCCGCCGAGGCAAGCTGGAAATAGGGCTCGCTGGTCTCGGTATTCCACTGGCTGCCATAGGTTAGGCCGACCAGCGCCAGGGCCCAGACGATAGCCGTGTGCGAGATTGTCGCGGTGATGGCCAGCAGCGCCGCCTGCCAGACCGTGCCGCGGATGGCGACGATGAAGGCCGCCATCATGGTCTTGGAATGACCCGGTTCCAGACCATGTAGCGCACCGAGCAGGATGGCGCTGGGGATGAACAGCCAGGCGCTGGCCGCGCCTTGCTGCACCAGCTCGGCGAAGGGGGTCACGGCGGCGTCCTTAGAGGTACTTGGTGATTTCCTTGAACTGGCCGATGGTGGCCCGGTCGACCCGCTTGGTCGGTCCCATCGCCGCCTCGAGGCAGTGGTCGATGTGATCGTGGATGAAGGTCTCCTTGGCCCCTTCCAGCGCCCGGATGACCGCATGCATCTGCTGCGCGACATCGACGCAGGCACGTCCGCCTTCGATCATTCCGATGATCGTCTGCAGATGGCCGTCAGCCCGTTTCAGGCGGTTGATGACGTCCTTGTGGGTTCCGTGGACGCCATGATCGTGGGGGGCAACCTGAACGTCGGCGCGTTTGGCGGTTTCGGCACGCGGCATGTCAGCCTCTTGTCGTGGGACGCACGAGCCGGTATATCCCCTCCCCGGGGATAGGTCAACGTCGGAGACCCCATGTCAAACCTCGCCCGACGCTTCATCGTCAGCCTGGCGTTTGCGTCCGCCGTCACCATCCTGGGGCTGGGGCCCGTGGACGCGCATCCGGGCGGCCACGGTCCGATCGATTACGAACAAGCAATGGAATCGGGCGCCATGGTTCTGGAGGAGATGGTCGAAGGCAAATACGTGGATGCCAGCTGGCATGGCGTGCGGCCCCTCAGCGCCGAACGCACGGTCCGCAATCAGGAAAACGTCTGGATGGTGACCCTGAGGAATCCCGAAGCGCCGGACCCCGCCAAGCGGATGCTCTATATTTTCTTCGACGAGTTTGGCGACTATCTCGCCGCGAACCACACGGGGCGTTGACCGCATGGCTGCACGCAGGAATACGGCCGGACCTGGGCGCGTTGTCTCGCTGCTGCTCCTCGCCATGACGGTCTTGGCGCTCACCAGTGGCCCGGCGCTCGCTCACGCCGTTGCCGAAGGCGATAAGGGCTACATCCAGGAGATCACCGGTGTGCACGTCATCCCCTTCATGTATCTGGGGGCGAAGCACATGGTGACCGGCTATGACCATCTGCTGTTTCTGTTCGGGGTGATTTTCTTTCTCTACCGCCTCAAGCACATCGCGCTCTATGTCAGCCTGTTTGCCATCGGCCATTCGACGACCATGTTGCTCGGCGTCTACGTCAATGTGGGCGTCAGCAGCTATCTGATCGACGCGATCATCGGCCTCTCTGTCGTCTACAAGGCGCTGGACAACCTCGGCGCCTTCCAGCGCTGGTTCGGCCATCAGCCCGATACCAGGCTCGCGACGCTGATCTTCGGCCTGTTCCACGGCTTTGGACTGGCGACCAAGATCATCGACTACGACATCTCGTCAGAGGGACTCCTGCCCAATCTCCTGGCCTTCAATGTCGGGGTGGAGATCGGCCAGCTGGTGGCCTTGACCGGCATCCTGATCGCCATGGGCTATTGGCGCCGCACCGATGCATTTTTGCGCCACGCCTACACCGCCAACGTCGTTCTGATGACTGCCGGTTTTGTTTTGATCGGCTATCAGCTCACCGGCTACTTTGTTACCTGAGATCACGAGGAGCGCTCCCGTGTACAACCTCGATACTCCGACCCGCGCCGAGCTTCCAACCTCCCGCCAGCTGATCCGCTCGACCGTCCTCGCGGTCATCGCCGCGGCCGCGATTCTCGTGACCCTGGTTCTGCCTGCCGAATACGCCATCGACCCGACCGGTATCGGCCGGATGCTGGGGCTAGCCGAGATGGGTCAGATCAAGCAGCAGCTCGCCAAGGAGGCCGAGGAAGATCGCCGGCGCGATCGTGGCGAAGTCGTGCCCGAGCGCCGCTCGTCTTTGCCCGGAATCCTCGGCGCGCTGTTCATCCGCCCGGCCTTCGCACAGGCCGTGCCGCAGGCAAAGAGCGACGAGATGTCCATCGTCCTCAAGCCAGGCGAAGGCGGGGAGATCAAGCTGGAAATGAAGAAGGGCGCCAAGGCGACCTATGCCTGGACCGCGACCGGTATGGTCAACTACGACCTGCACGGCGACGCCTCCGGCAAGGAGACGAGCTACAAGAAAGGACGCGGCGTGGCGAAGGATGAAGGCACCTTGGCCGCGCAGTTCGACGGGCATCACGGCTGGTTCTGGCGCAACCGCGGCAGCAAGGACGTCACGGTGACGGTCCGCGCCAGCGGCGACTTCGCCGAGATGAAACGGATGATGTAACTGCCCGGTGTTGCTGTACGAGGCGCGTTAGCTCGACCGTTTCCGGAGCTTGGCCAAGTTATCCCCAGCGAGTCTGCGGGCCGCGCTTTGGTCGTTAGACGCTCGCTAGCCGGGTGGGTTAAGAACGACTCACCCATGAACGACTCGACGCCCTCCGTCCCTGTGCCCGCGTCGCCGGCGCCCGATCCGGCGCCGGCCACGCCGATGCTGGCGCAGTACCTGGAGATCAAGCGCGCCCATCCCGGCTGCCTGCTGTTCTACCGCATGGGCGATTTCTACGAGCTGTTCTTCGAGGACGCGGTCGAGGCCTCGCGTGCCCTCAACCTGACGCTGACCAAGCGCGGCAAGCACGAGGGCGACGACATCCCGATGTGCGGTGTGCCGGTGCACGCCGCCGAGACCTATCTGCCGCGCCTGATCCGCCAGGGCTTCCGCGTCGCCGTCTGCGAGCAGACCGAGGATCCGGCCGCCGCCAAGAAGCGCGGCGCCAAGTCCGTGGTACGCCGCGAGGTGGTGCGCATCATCACGCCCGGGACGCTGACCGAGGATTCACTGCTCGACGCGCGGCGCCACAACTATCTCGCCGCGGTGGCCGAGACCGGCGGCACCGGCACGCAGGCCTTCGGCCTGGCTTGGCTCGATCTCTCCACCGGCGAATTCTGGCTGCAGCCGGTCGATCCGTCGCGCCTGGCCTCGGCTCTGGCCCGACTGGCGCCGGGTGAGCTGCTGGTTCCCGATCGCCTGATCGAGCGGCCGGAGCTGTTCGAGAGTTTTGCCCCGTGGAAAGCCGCGCTGACGCCGCAACCGGCCTCGCGCTTCGACAGCGAGAACGGCCGGCGCCGGCTGGAGACGCTCTACGGCGTCAAGGCGCTCGATGGTTTCGGCAGCTTCAGCCGGGCCGAACTGGCGGCCGGCGGGGCGCTCGTCGACTATGTCGAGCTGACTCAGAAAGGCCGCGCTCCGCGCCTGGCGCCGCCGGCCCAGGTCGCCGAGAGCGGCGTGCTGGAGATCGACCCGGCGACGCGGCGCAATCTCGAGCTGACCGAGACCCTGAGCGGCGAGCGGCGCGGCTCGTTGCTCCACACCATCGATCGCACGCTGACTGGGACGGGAGCGCGGCTCTTGGCCGCGCGCCTGGCTTCGCCGCTGACCGAGCCGGCTTCCATCGACCAGCGGCTCGACATGGTGCAGTGGTTCGCCGCCGATACGCGCCGCCGCGAGGCGACGCGCGCGGCGCTCAAGGGAGTGGGCGATATCGAGCGGGCACTGTCGCGTCTCGGCCTGGGGCGCGGCGGCCCGCGCGATCTCGCCGGCTTGCGCGACGCGCTCGACCAGACGCCCGCCCTCAAGGCCGTGATCAGCGATGGCGGGCTCGCCGGTATCCCCCAGGGGCTCGACGAGGCCAGGCGCGATCTTGGCGAGCACGGCGTGCTGGTCGAGCGGCTGCGCCGCGCCCTCGGTCCCGACCTGCCGCTGATGGCGCGCGACGGCGGCTTCGTCGCCGCCGGCTACTCGGCCGAGCTCGACGAATTCCGCGTGCTGCGCGACGAGAGCCGCAAGCATATCGCTGGATTGCAGGCGCGCTATGCCGACGAGACCAAGATCGCCAGCCTCAAGATCCGGCACAACAACGTGCTCGGCTATTACATCGAAGTGACGCAGCTTCACGCCGACAAGATGCAGGGCGAGAAGACAGGCGGGCGCTTCATCCATCGCCAGACCATGGCCGGGGCCATGCGCTTCACCACGGTCGAGCTCAGCGAGCTCGAGAGCAGGATCACCAGTGCGGCCGACAAGGCTTTGGCCCTCGAGCTGGCGCTGTTCGAGGAGCTGGTGAAAGAGGTGCTGACACGCGCGGTCGAGATCGGCCTGGCGGCGCGGGCCATCGCGTCGCTCGACGTGGCGGCGGCGCTGGCCGAGCTGGCGGTCGAGCGGGCCTATGCGCGGCCGGTGGTCGACCTGTCGCGCGACTTCGCGATCAGCGGCGGCCGCCACCCGGTGGTCGAGGCGGCCCTGGCCGAAGCCGGCAATGCCGGCTTCGTGGCCAATGACTGCGACCTCGGCGCCAAGAAGATCTGGCTGCTGACCGGCCCGAACATGGCCGGCAAGTCGACCTTCCTGCGCCAGAACGCGCTGATCGCCATCCTCGCCCAGATGGGCTCGTTCGTGCCGGCGCAGAGCGCGCGGCTGGGGGCCGTCGACCGGCTGTTCAGCCGCGTGGGGGCGGCCGACGACCTGGCGCGCGGCCGCTCGACCTTCATGGTCGAAATGGTCGAGACGGCGGCGATCCTCAACCGGGCCAGCGACCGCTCGCTGGTCATCCTCGACGAGATCGGCCGCGGCACGGCGACCTTCGACGGGTTGTCGATCGCCTGGGCGACGGTCGAGCACCTGCACGAGGTCAATCGCTGCCGGGCGCTGTTCGCCACGCATTATCACGAGCTCACCGCGCTGGCCGCGCGCCTCGCCGCTCTGGCCTGCTGGTCCATGCGGGTCAAGGAATGGCAGGGCGACGTCGTCTTTCTTCACGAGGTGGCGCCGGGGGCGGCCGACCGCTCCTACGGCATCCATGTGGCGCGGCTCGCCGGCCTGCCGGCGGCGGTCATCGGCCGCGCCGAGGAAGTCCTGCGCAAGCTCGAGGCGGGCGAGCAGGCCGACGCGGCGGCGCGGCTGGGTGACGATCTGCCGCTGTTCAGCGCGGCGCGGCCGATTTCTTCCGGTCACGGTCCTGTCGCGCCGTCCGAGGCCGAGGCGGCGCTGCGCGCGCTCAATCCCGACGAGCTCAGCCCCAAGGAAGCGCTCGAGGCGCTCTACCGTCTGCGCGGCCTGCTGGACAAGTCCTGAGACTCGTCGGTTCTCCCGCGGTGCCTCTCGGGGCTCGGCTCTTCGGTCAGGGTGTGCGGGGGGCCGGGGCGGGAATCTCGGCGCTGACGTTGTCGCTGGTCGTGCCGAACCGCAGGCGCACCGTCGTGCGCTCCCAGTTCTGCCGGTAGGCCGCCAGGTCGCTGATCGGGATGCGGGCCCGGTAGCGGGTGGGATTGGCCGGCGGTGGCGGCGGGCCGCTGCCCAGCGGGAATCCCAGGCCGATCCCGGTGCCGATGCCGCCGCCGCTCCCGCCGAAGACCCCGACTCCGACGCCGACCGGCGAGCCGCCATAGCCGGCGGTGGCGCTGTCGCGCTCAACGGCGCTCGCCGTGCCGATCACCGCCCCGCCGGGACCGACCAGCTCGGCGGAGAGGAGGGGCTGTGGATGAGTTGCGGCGACGGCGACACCGGGCGGCGCGCCGTCGACGTAACTCACGCTGATGCTTGGACTTGTTGGCGCTGGAGCAGGACTCCCGCGCTCGCAGGCGCTCACCGCCAAGCAAAGCGCCAAGCCAAGGCCTACGGCGACACCGCGTTTCATTGAATTTTCCTCGAAATTGGCGCGATTTTTCACAGTTGTTTGCTGATAAGCGCAACTATACTCTCGTTTAATAAACGCTTTTTTAACCATAACCTCCCTTGTCCGAGGCGCGAATGGATGGCGGGGCGCCGCCGCGCGACATACCCCGTCAGCGCGACATCATCGATCGCCGGGTCGTCGCGGCGGCTCTGGAAGCCGTCGCGCGTGAGCCGGCCGCCTCGCCCGAGGCGCGCCTTATCCTGGTCCGCGAGGTCCTCAAACAGGCCCTGAATGACGGCCGCGCCGAGATTCGCCGCCGCTTCGAGCGCGGCGACGGGGCAGGCCAGCCGGGCGTGGGCACGGCCTGCGTGCGCGCCACCAGTTTCCTGGTCGATCAGCTCGTGCGCTTGGTTCACGACTACGCCGACGGCCACGAATATCCCAACTCCAACCCGACCACGGCCGAGCATCTGGCGATCGTCGCGGTCGGCGGCTACGGCCGCGCCGAGCTCTGCCCGCAATCGGACATCGATCTCCTGTTCCTGCTGCCCTACAAGCAGACGCCGCGCGGCGAGCAGGTCATCGAGTTCATCCTCTACCGGCTGTGGGATCTCGGCCTCAAGGTCGGCCACGCCACGCGCTCGTTGCCCGAATGCCTGCGCCTGGCGCGCGAGGACATGACGATCCGCACCGGCCTCCTGGAGTCGCGCTTCCTGTGGGGCGACGACAAGCTCTATGCCGAGCTGCGCCGGCGCTTCCTCGCCGAGATCGTCAAGGGCAGCAACACCGAATTCATCGCCGCCAAGCTCGAGGAGCGCAACGAGCGCCACAAGCGCCTGGGCGATTCACGCTACGTGCTCGAGCCCAACGTCAAGGAAGGCAAGGGCGGCCTGCGCGACCTGCACACCCTGTTCTGGATCGCCAAATACGTCCACCGGGTCGAGCAGGTCGAGGACCTGGTCGGCAAGGGCGGGTTGCTCACCGCCGAGGAGGCGGCGAAATTCGCCAAGGCGCAGGATTTCCTGCTCACCGTGCGCTGCCACCTGCATTACCTCGCCAATCGTCCCGAGGACCGCCTGACCTTCGACGTCCAGGGCCAGATCGGCCAGCGCATGAGCTACACCGACCACCGCGGCACGCGCGGCGTCGAGCGCTTCATGAAGCACTACTTCCTGGTGGCCAAGGATGTCGGCGACCTGACGCGCATCTTCTGCGCCGCGCTCGAGATCGAATCCGAGGTCAAGCCGCGCTTCAGCCTGAGCGCGCTCGGCCGTTTCGGGCGCAAGGCCAAGACCATCGAGGGTTTCGCCATCGAGAGCGGGCGGCTGACCGTCGCCAAGACCACGGCCTTCGCCGACGATCCCGTGAATTTCCTGCGCCTGTTTCGCGTCGCCCAGGTCAACGGGCTCGACATCCATCCTTATGCGCTGCGCCTGATCCGCCAGAACCTGAAGCTGGTTGATGCCAAGCTGCGCGACAACAAGGATGCGAACCGGCTGTTCCTCGAGATGCTGACCGATCCGCGCGACGGCGAAATCACGCTGCGCCGGCTCAGCGAGGCCGGCGTCTTCGGCAAATTCATTCCCGATTTCGGCCGCGTCGTCGCCCAGATGCAGCACGACATGTATCACGTGTACACGGTGGACGAGCACACCATCTTCTGCATCGGCATCCTGCAGCGCATCGAGAGCGGCGAGCTCAAGGACGACCATCCGCTGGCCAGCGAGGTCATCCACAAGATCCAGTCGCGGCGCGCCCTCTATTTTGCGCTGATGCTGCACGACATCGCCAAGGGCCGCGGCGGCGATCATTCGGTGATCGGCGCCGAGATCGCGCTGAAGCTCGGGCCGCGCATCGGCCTCAGCGAGGAGGAGACCGAGACCGTCGCCTGGCTGGTGCGCTGGCACCTGGCCATGTCGAACACGGCCTTCAAGCGCGACATCCAGGATGCGCAGACGATCCGCGATTTCGCCGAGCTGGTGCAGTCGCCCGAGCGCCTGCGCCTGCTGCTCTGCCTGACCATCGCCGATATCCGCGGCGTCGGCCCGACCGTCTGGAACAACTGGAAGGCCGCGCTGCTGCGCGAGCTCTACTACCGCACCGAGGAGGCGCTGGCCGGCGTGCCGGTCGGTGCCGGCACCAAGGCGCGTGTCGCCCAGATCCATGCCGAGCTGCGCGCCGAGCTCAAGGACTGGCCGGCAGCGGAGATCGACGAGCACCTGGCGCGCGGCTACGCCGACTACTGGCTGGCCTTCGATACCGCGACGCTGGCCCGCCAGGCCCGGCTGGTGCGCGAGGCCGATCGCAGCAAGACGCCGCTGACCGTCGACAAGCGCATCGATCGCGCCCGCGGCGTGACCGAAGTTGTCATCTACACCACCGATCATCCCGGCCTCTTCAGCCGCCTGTGCGGCGCCATGGCGCTGGCCGGCGCCACCATCGCCGGCGCCCAGATCTTCACCATGTCCAACGGCATGGCCCTCGATACCTTTCAGCTCCAGTCGGCGGGCGCCGATGGCACCGCCGGCGGCGCCTTCGAACGGCCCGAGCGCCTGGCGCGCCTCGCCACGCATATCGAGCAGGCGCTCTCGGGACGCATCCGCCTGCGCGACGCGCTGGCCAAGCGGCCGGCGATCGTCAGCCGGACGCGCGTCTTCCGCGTGCCGCCGCGCGTGCTGATCGACAACAAGGCCTCGGCGGGCGCCACGCTCATCGAGGTGAACGGCCGTGACCGGCCCGGCCTGCTCTTCGACGTGACCAGCACGCTGACGGCGCTCGGCCTGTCGATCACCAGCGCCAAGATCGCCACTTACGGCGAGCGGGTAGTCGACGTGTTCTACGTCAAGGACGTCTTCGGTCACAAAATCGACCAGGAAGCCAAGCTCAAGCGTATCCGTGAGCGGCTGCTGGTCGCCCTGACCGATCCCGAGGAACGAGCGGCGGAAGGCGACGACCCCGGTCGACGCCGCGCCCCTTCCGAATCCCTCCCAGCCTAGAGCGATACCGAGGGCACTGAGGGACACATGATCAGAATAGTTCCGAAAATCGTGGTTAACGGTAATTAACCCCCGCGTTCCCATGTTGGAAAAAGCCAAACCCGACCTTTCTCAATTTCTTCCCGCAAAGGACTCACCATGAGCGTGATCAAGATCCCGCGTCTTCCCGACCAGCTGACTCTCGATTTCGGCCCCATCGACCCCCTGGCTCGCTTCATTCTGAGGGCCGATCGGCTGCTGCGCGACAGTGGCATCCGACTGTCGCTCTCGACGGACTTTGCCGAGCTTTGGGAGATCAACGCCCGCGCCAAGGGTAAGGATTGGTACACGCTTCCACCGATGTTCGATCAAACCTTCAATGAGCTCGGCCCGAAGAACGGTTTCTGGCTGAAGGGTGTGAACCACGCCGGCGAAACCGTGCTGTCGCACGCCGTCCGGCTGTATGTATGGGCGGATACGGACCTGCGGCGCGAGACCGAATCGCTTCGCCTGCTGTACGGGCCGACCGTGGTCGATCTCGCCGGTGCGCGCGGCGAGGCCACGGCGGCCTCGGCATCCATGCTGACTGGCCGTATCGCTCACACCGGGGCGCTGTGGATCCGCAGCGATTTTCGCAACAAAGGCCTCGCGCGCACCGTCTCGCCGCTAACCCGGGCGCTCACCCTGTCGCGCTGGTATCCCGAGGCGATCTTTGGCCTGGTATCCCGGAAAACGGTGGAGGCGGGCATGGCGGCGGTCTACGGCTGGCCCGAATCGCGCGTCGAGCGATCGATAGTCTTTTCCGCTTTGCCTGGCTTCGAGTCCCGGCTGGAATTCTGTCTTTGCTGGATGACCACCGAGGAAGTCGAGGCCGCCGTCATTGCAGCGGTGCCCGAGGTCGCGTCGGAAACGAGGCCGATGCCCAGCATGGCCCTGTCGTGAGAGGCGCCGGCGTCGAAGGCCGGAACTAGGAGAGAACGAGGTCCGGATCGGTCTTGTACGAGAGCGTCGTCACCATCCGGACTTCGCCTTCGTTGCTTCGCCACGGCAGCAGCAGCCTGTCGTAGCGGTGGCGGCGCGCGCCTTCGGTATCGCGGATGACCGCATCAACGTGATCGAAGGCCGGCTCGTTCTTATCCAGGGAGTTGCGAAACGCCAGCTCCGTGTACTTGGCGACATTCGGATCGGGCTGCGCGCTGACCGGCTGGCCGGCCATCCTGAAATTCCAGCCCTCTTCCTGATGCCCGGCGTAGAGGTTGATGTTGAGACCGATATGCTGAAAGACGAGCGAGCTCTGGCTTTCTGCGGCAATGACGGCGCGATCCAGGATGCCGAAACGCACCATGAACTGGGCAAAATCCGGTGTGAAGACGCCACTGGTCATGCGCCATTTCTTGAACAGCAGCGCGAACAGGTCTTCGTGCTGATCAAGAGAGTTCAGCCGGCGCTCGCTCAGACTGCTCAGACCCCGGGGCAGAGTCGTGATGTCCCGGAATGTGCCGGCGAGGGTGGGGCTACCGGAGGACAGCCATGACAGCGCGGCGTCGGCATCGGGGAAGGAGAACTCCTCCCACTGCTCCGTCTCGCACATGATCTTGATGGGGCCGTTGGGCAGCGTCGCGATAAGCCGCCGGGTGACGGACAAGGCGGTATCCGTCAAGCACAGCCGTCGAAAGCGGATGAGGGCCGCGAACTCGCCGGCGCCTTGCGCATCCACGGACACGAAGCCGAGGTTGCGCACCGCGTATTCAATGATGTCGTAGTCGGGATCGGGGTCGCCGAGCTCCTGCAGGAGCCCATGATCGTAGGGATCCCATACCCGGCCGGCGCTGTCGACGAGATAGCGGGCCATCGGTCGCACTACGACTGTGAGCGGCAGAGCGCCGCTGATGCGCCGCTGTGTCGCTTCGGCGCGGAATATAAATGGTCGCGGTTCAAGACCCCACCGCCCGCCCTGGAACGTTTCTAAGCTGGCAATTTTACCCCGCCCAAATCTTTTCCACAATTCAAACAAGCAAGTATTTTTATAATGAAATCAATATATTGCCGGTCCATGCGAAGGTCGGTGGAGCGGATACGGGTTCCGGAGCGCCCCCGCGGAAGAGCTGCCAGGGCTGTACCCTCGTCGGCTCCGGACCACGGGCGGACCGAGAGGCTGCCGGGATCCAGGCGGGCAGACGTCTCAAGCAGCCTTGAATCGCGCCCGGGCGCGTGAGAGGGCGTGGACGCCATGGCATCCGCGACGAAATCATGGTCGAGTGCCTGTTGTCGCGCCTGCGACAATGAGCAACACGGATAGGGATCGCGCTTTGCGTTGGCAGAGCCAAGCACGGATAGGACGAGGAATGGCCTTACGGCAGCGATTGTGGTTCGGCGTCTTGCTGGGCCTGACAGCTGGCAGCGTTCTCCCTGCCATGGCCGCCGGGCTTCAGGTCGGCCTCGCCACCGATGCCGGCACCCTCGATCCACACGCCCTCAATGCCGGCCCGACCATGCTGGTCACGCGCCAGATCTACGAGCCGCTGATCGCGCGCGACCGCAACATGGAAAAGGTCCCCGGTCTGGCCGAGTCCTGGCAGCTGGAGGAGCCGACGCGGTGGCGCATCCGGTTGCGCCCGGGTGTGCGTTTTCACGACGGGGCGCCGTTCGACGCCGACGACGTGATCTTCTCCATCAACCGCGCTCTGGCTCCAACATCCGACCTCAAGGTGCAGGTCGACGGAATCCGCGATATCCGGCGCATCGACGACAGAACCGTCGACCTGGTGACAGAGGGACCGGACCCCATCCTGCCGGATAAGCTGACCCGCGTCCTGATCATGGATGCCGGGTGGAGCCGGCAACATGGCGTGTCGGTGCCGCAAGACTTCCGAGCGCGCGAAGAGACCTATGCGGTACGCCAGGCCAACGGGACCGGGCCGTACCGCTTGCTGCGGCGCGAGCCCGACAGCCGGACAGAGTTCGTGCGCTTCGACGGCTGGTGGGCGACCGCCAGCGGCGGCAACGTCGAGCGGCTCACCTTCAACACGATCGCCAACGACGCGACACGTCTCAGCGCGCTGCTGTCGGGAGAAATCGACTTCGTGCTCGACGTGCCGCCCCAGTCCCTGCCGGCACTTCAGCGCGACCGCCGTGTCAGGGTGCTCACCGGGCCAGAAAATCGCACCGTGTTTCTCGGCATGAATCAGAAAATGGAGAAGCTGCCGGCTTCCGCGGGCGCCGACAGCAATCCGTTCAAGGACGTTCGCGTCCGGCGCGCCGTCTATCACGCCATCGATATCGACTCCCTGCATCGCCAGACGATGCGCGGTCAGTCGCTGCCGACCGGTTCGATGTGGGCGCCATCGATCAAGGGGTATGCCGCCGAAGACGACGTGCGCCTGCCGTTTGACCGTGCTGCCGCGCGCGGATTGCTGTCCGAGGCGGGCCTCGGCGCGGGCTTCACCGTCACGCTGGATTGCCCGAACAATCGCTACGTCAACGACGAGCATATTTGTACCGCTCTTGCCGCCATGCTGGCGCATGTCGGCATCGATGTCCGCGTGAACCTGCAGTCCTTTGGGGCGATGATGACCAGGGTGCAGCGACGCGAGAGCGCCTTTTATCTGCTGGCCTGGGCCCCGGCGACGTTCGACGCGCTGGTGACATTGCAGGCGATCATGCGCTCGCCCGGCCAGGGCGCCGATGGTAGTGGAAATTTCTCGGGATACTCAAATCCCGCCGTGGACCGGTTGATCGATGCCGTCAAGACCGAGGTCGATCCCGGGCGGCGGCTGGCAACGATCCGCCAGGCCCATCGTCTTCATAACCAGGATGTCGGTCACATCCCGCTCCATCATCAGGTGATCGCCTGGGCCATGCGAGCGGGTATCGATGCCGTCATCCAGCCGGAGAACCAGGTCGACATCAAGTGGGTCACGGTCGGCCCGCGCTAGCCGACCGACGCCGCGGCCTGCCTAGTGGCGACGGTGGCCGCCGTGCTGGACGCCGGCCGGCGTCGAGTGATAGCCGCGTCGTCGTCCGTATTCGGCGACCTGGGCCGGCGTCAGTAACGCCGCCTGCTCCAGATGGGCCGCGAGGTGGACGGCGCGCAGCTTCCCCTGAAGGATCGCGATCGCCGCCGTGGCCGCCTGTAGGCTCGCCAGGTCGATATGCCGATGCTGAAAGCGCTGCTCGAGTTCACTTTCCGCCTGGAGGATGGCCGCCCCCAGGCGCCTGGCTTCAGCCTGCATGCGATGGAAAAGCGCCTCGGTCGCGGCGCGCTGATCGGGTGTGAGTTGCAGGGGTTCCGCCAGCTCCAACACATGAATCATGCCGGGATAGCCATTGAGCTCAGCCGCCTTGGCCAGTCCCATGCCGCGGCCTTCCGTCAGATCGCGCATGTCTTCGGCGGACAATGACTTGATCATGCGATGCTGCTGGCCCGCGTAGGGCGATTCCGGCGCTTGCGCGAGGGCGGGGGCGACAGCGGCTAAAATCGCAAGAACAGGAACCATTCGGCGCATGGAGATCTCCTCGGTTTGGCCGTGGAGTGTGCCGCCTGACAATAGGCGGGGCATATGATTGCAATCATGGCCGCGACATCAGGCGGATGGTGCGGCCGCGGCGGCGGATGCGTCCGTCCTTGGCCAAGGCAGCGAGGGCCCGGTAGAAGGCTTCGTGCGTCAGGCCGATCTCGGCGGCGACATCCTTGAGCGGCCGGTCGAGGGTCAAAACCGGATTCATCGCGCTGCTGAGTAGCAGCTTCTGCCAGACCCGCTCGCGGGCGTTTCGGATGTTCCGCAGCTCCAGCCGCTGGCGGAGATCCTGAACCTGGCGCGCCAGGCGAGCGGTCAGGGCTTCGGCAACCTGCGCGTTCTCCCGCATCAGGCGCCGTAACGCCGGCTTGGGAAACTCAATCACCACGGCGCGGCTCTCGGCGATGGCATCGCAGTGATAGGCGTCGGCGAAAAGCGCTGCTTCGGCCAGGCTGTCGCCCTGCTGGGCCGTGAAGAGCACGAGGCGCCGCCCGTCCGCCGCGTGCCGGGTGAGGGTCAGGCGCCCTTCCTCGATCACGAACAGGGCGCGCGCGGGATCGCCCTGGCGAAACAGGGCTTCGCCACGGACCAGCCGGCGGCGCGTGGCGCGCAAGCCTGCAGGCGCTCTCCCGAGGCCCAGGGCCGCCCAGGCGCCGTTCGTCTCGTTCATGGAGGCATCGTAGCGTCCGCGCCTTCTTTTCGCCCGGCGAATCGGTTACTTAGCGGGGAATGGCTCTGCTCCGCTCGGTCGCCACCATTGGCGGCTACACGCTGATCAGCCGCGTGCTCGGCTTCCTGCGCGACGTGCTGGTCGCCGCCTATCTGGGTGCCGGGCCGGTGGCCGACGCCTTCTTCATCGCCTTCAAGTTCCCCAACTTTTTCCGTCGGTTGTTTGCCGAGGGCGCCTTCAACGCGGCCTTCGTGCCGATCTTCGCCGGTACGGTGGCGACGGCTGGCCGCGAGGCCGCCCGGCGCTTCGCCGAGGACGCCATGGCCGTGCTGCTGGCCGTGCTGTTCCTGCTGCTTGTCGTGGCGGAGATCGCCATGCCCTGGATCATGCGCGGCCTGGCGCCGGGCTTCGTCGGCGACCCGGCGAAATTCCAGCTCGCCGTCGATCTCACGCGCATCACCTTCCCCTATCTCCTGTTCATCTCGCTCGTCTCACTGCAGGGCGGGGTGCTGAATTCTCTTGATCGCTTCGGGGCCGTGGCCTTCGCCCCGGTGCTGCTCAATCTCTGCCTGATCGGCGCGCTGATCGGCCTCACCGGGATGATGCCCACACCCGGCCACGCGCTGGCCTGGGGTGTGGCCGGTGCGGGTGTCGCGCAGTTCCTCTGGCTCGCCTGGGCGACGGGCCGCACCGGCATGGGGCTGGCGCTACCCTTCCCGCGGCTCACGCCCGAGGTGCGGCGCCTGCTGACGCTCATGCTGCCGGCGGCCCTGGGGGCGGGCGTGGTGCAGGTCAACCTGCTGATCGACATCATCATCGCCTCGCTGCTGCCGACCGGCGCCGTCTCCTACCTCTACTACGCTGACCGCATCTACGAGCTGCCGCTGGCGGTGATCGGCATCGCCATCGGCACCGCCCTGCTGCCGGCGCTCTCGCGCCAGACGCGGCGCGGCGAGACCGCGGCGGCCATCGCCACGCTCAACCGCGGCCTTGAAGCCTCGCTGCTGCTCTCGCTGCCGGCTACGGTCGCTCTCGTCGTGCTGCCGCTGCCGATCATCAGCGTGCTGTTCGAGCGCGGCGCCTTTGGCGCCAGCGAGGCGGCGGCGACGGCGGCGGCCCTCGCCGCCTATGCCATCGGTCTGCCGGCCTACGTGCTGATCAAGGTGCTGACTCCCGGCTTCTATGCGCGCGAAGACACCAAGACGCCGGTCAAGATCGCGGTGGTCTGCGTCATCTCCAATACGGCCGTGGCCCTCGCCCTGATGGGGCCCTTCGCCCATGTCGGCATCGCCTTCGCCACGGCTGTCTCCGCCTGGATCAATGTCGCGGCCCTGGCGGTGATCCTCAAGCGTCGGGGCCACCTCATTCCCGATACTGCCCTGCTCAAGCGCACGCCGCGCATGGTCCTGGCGAGCCTGGTCATGGGCGGTGCTCTCTGGGCGCTGCTGCCGTGGCTGGCGGGCTGGCTGCGGGCCGGCCTCATGCTCCGCGCCTCTGCCCTGGTGATTCTGGTCGTGGTCGGGATGGCGGTGTTCGGGGCCGCCGCGCTGCTGACCGGTGCCGCCGACCGCGCCGAGATCAAGCGGCTCTTCAGGCGCGCGCAATAGCGCCGCCCAAGCGCCAGGCCTAGCCCGGCACGAGCTTGCGGATATGGCCGTAGCGGTCGCCCGCCTTCAGCGCCTGCTCGCGATCGACGCCGCGGCGGATGGCGGCCAGCACTTTCTTCTCGCGCGGCACCAGTTTGTCGGCGGCCGCGATGACCTCGGCGACGATGGCCTGCGGAATCACCACCACGCCCGAGGCATCGCCCAGGATCAGGTCTCCAGGGTGGACGATGACCTCCTCGCCGTCCTGTCCCGGCATGGCTATCGCTTCGCCGAAGGCGACGACGTTCCAGCGCCCGCCCGGCCGCCGCGGCGTGACATGCGTGGCGAAAGCCGGCAGCAGCCGGCGGATTTCCCCCGGGTCGCGCAGGGCCCCGTCGATCACCACGCCGGCCGCGCCCCGCTTACGGTAGGAGGCGGCGATGTTGCCGCCGATGATGGCTGAGCCGGTGTAGCCGCCGGTCGCCATGACCACCACGCAGCCCGGCGTCAGGGCCCGGTCGACCGCGTATTGGACGGTCCGCGCCGGCTGGCCGGGCTCGAGGCTCCTGCCGTGCACGCAGAAGGCCGGGCCGACGAGGCGCGCGCCGGGCACAATGGGGCGGATCGACGCCGCCAGAACCTGGCCAGGCAGTCCCATGACGTCGAGCACGTCGCTGATCGTCTCGCTGGCGTGACGGCGCAGCCGCTTGAGCAGGGCGGTGTGCGAAGCGGCGCGCTGCTTGGGCTTCCGGGCGGGCATCGTCAAACCTTAGCCGTGGCATGCCGGCAGCGCCATCCCGTGCGTTGACCCCGGCCGTGCCAGCGGCGATAACTGCCGCCGTTTCAGGGGATCGTTATGAACCGCATCTTTTCCGGCATCCAGCCGACCGGCAACCTGCATCTCGGCAACTACCTCGGCGCGATCCGCAACTGGGTCAAGCTGCAGAAAGACTACGACTGCATCTTCTGCGTCGTCGACCTGCATGCCATCACGCTGCCGCAGGATCCCGCCCAGCTCAAAGCGGCGACCCGCGAGGTCACGGCCGCCTACATCGCCAGCGGCATCGATCCCGAAGCCTGCATCCTGTTCAACCAGTCGACCGTCTCGGGCCATGCCGAGCTGGCCTGGATCCTCGGCTGCCTGACGCCGCTGGGCTGGCTCAACCGCATGACCCAGTTCAAGGAGAAGGCCGGCAAGCAGCGCGAGGAGGCCGGCCTCGGCCTCTATGCCTATCCTGCCCTGATGGCGGCTGACATCCTGCTCTACAAGGGCACGCATGTGCCGGTCGGCGAGGATCAGAAGCAGCATCTGGAACTCGCCCGCGACCTGGCCGGGGCCTTCAACCGGCGCTACGGCGTCGAGTTCTTCCCGCTGCCCGAGCCGCAGATCTTCGGCGCCGCCACGCGGGTCATGTCCCTGCGTGACGGCACCAAGAAGATGAGCAAGTCCGATGCCTCGGACCAGAGCCGCATCAACCTGACCGACGGGCCCGAGGCCATCGCCCAGAAGGTCAAGCGCGCCAAGACCGATCCCGGCAACCTGCCGGAGGACCTGAAGGGCCTCGAGGGCCGGCCGGAAGCCGAGAACCTGCTCGGCATTTACGCGGCGCTGACCGACAAGACCATGGAGCAGGCCGTGGCCGAATTCGCCGGCCAGCAATTCTCGGCCTTCAAGCCGCGGCTGGCGGACGTCGCCGTCTCGGTGATGGGGCCGATCGGCACGGAGATGAAGCGGTTGATGGCCGATCCCGGCTATGTCGACGGCATCCTGCGCCGGGGCGCCGAGCGGGCGAACGCCATTGCTGCGCCGCACCTGCGCGAGGTCTTCGACATCGTCGGCTTCCTGCGCCCGTAATCAGGCAAAAACGGCCATATTTCCTTGCACCGCCAAGGGCATGGGCGCAAAGTAACAATCCGATCTCGAATCCACCGGCGCGCCAAGCAGGGGCGAGGGAACCGCAGCCGGCGGGGGTGCCGCGTCTGAAGTGGGCGTTGCGTCTCGGTCGGGCGTTCTCTTCGCCGCCCGGGCCCGATGCAAGTCTACCTGCCGATTGCCGAAATGTCGGTCGACGTGTTCCTGATCCTGGGACTCGGCGGCGGTGTGGGTCTGCTCTCCGGCCTGTTCGGGGTGGGCGGCGGCTTCCTGATGACTCCTCTGCTGATCTTCGTCGGCGTGCCGCCGGCCGTGGCCGTCGGCTCCGAGGCGGCGCAGATCGTCGCCTCCTCGGTCTCGGGTGTCCTGGCCCATACGCGACGCGGCAATGTCGATTTCCGCATGGGGGCGGTGCTGCTCGCCGGCGGTATCGTCGGCTCGACGGCCGGCGTCCAGCTCTTCGCTTTCCTGCGCAGCGTCGGCCAGGTCGACCTGGTCGTCGCCCTGTCCTACGTCATCATGCTCGGGACCGTCGGCACACTGATGCTGCAGGAAGCGGTGCGCACGCTGATCCGTCACCGCCGCACCGGTGTGGCCAACCGCGGCAAGCTGCATCAGCACAATTTCCTGCACGGCCTGCCGCTCAAGATGCGCTTCCCGAAATCGAAGCTCTACATCAGCTCGCTGCTGCCGCTCACGATCGGCATGTTCGTCGGCGTGCTCTCCGCCCTGATGGGTGTGGGCGGCGGTTTCATCATGGTGCCGGCGATGATTTACCTGCTCGGCATGCCGACCTCGGTGGTCGTCGGCACCTCGCTGTTCCAGATCATCTTCGTCACCTCGAACGTCACCTTCCTGCAGGCCTATCAGAACCAGACCGTCGACATGGTGCTCGCACTCCTGCTGGTCGCCGGCGGCGTGGTCGGCGCGCAGATCGGGGCGCGGGTCGGCGCCAAGCTGCGCGGTGAGCAGCTGCGCGGGCTGATGGCGCTGATGGTGCTGTCGGTGGCGATCAAGCTCGCCTGGGACCTGGTCTCCACGCCCGAGGACCTGTTCTCGACCGGCCTGCCGGAGAGCGGAGGGTCCCACTGATGCGTTGCGCGGCCGCACTCGTTATCGGGCTGCTCGTCCTGCTGATGGCGACACCGGCGCGCGCCCAGTCGCTGGTCTTCGATCTGTCGAGCCATCTCATCGCCATCACCACGGGCTTTTCCGGCATCGAGCTGCTGCTCTTCGGCGCTACCGAAGGCGAGGGCGATGTCGTCGTCGTGCTGCGCGGGCCGGAGACGGCGCCCGTGGTGCGCAAGAAATCGCGCGTCGCCGGCATCTGGATCAACACCGAGCGCGCGCAGTTCAGCGGCGTGCCGGCTTTCTACCGGGTGGCCGCCAGCCGGCCCGTGGAGCAGGTCGCTCCGCCGCCGGTGCGCGCCCGCCACCAGATCGGTCTCGAGAACATCCGCATGACGCCGCCGACCGATGCGCGGCCCGAGGTCGCCGCTGCCTTCCGCGCCGGCCTGCTGCGCAACCAGGAAGCGCGCGGGCTGTTCTCCTCCGAGGTCGGGCGCGTCACTTTCCTGGGGCCGCGCCTGTTCCGCACGCGCGTGTTCCTGCCGGCCAACGTGCCGCCCGGCGCCTACACGGCCGAGGTGCTGCTGCTGCGCAACGGCCAGGTGATCGCGGCGCAGACCACGCCGATGTTCGTCAGCAAGATCGGGCTGGGCGCCGAGGTCTACGACTTCGCCCATCGTCACGCCGCTCTCTATGGCATACTCGCCATCCTGCTCGCCGCGGCCTCGGGTTGGGGTGCGAGCGTGGCATTCCGCAAGGCCTGATCGAACGATGCCGTCCAAAGCCAAGCATACTCAGCGCATCTTTCTCGTGGTCGTCGACCAGAGTCCGGAGATGAAGGTCGCGCTGCGCTTTGCCTGCAACCGCGCCAAGGCAACCAACGGCCGCGTGGCGATGCTCTACGTCACCGAGCCGGCCGACAGCGAGTGGGCCGCCGTCGGCGAGCTGATGCGCGAGGAACGCCGCCAGGAAGCCGAGGCGCGGCTGCAGGAGCTTGCCGCCCAGGCCCAGGCCCTGTCGGGCATGATGCCGATGCTCTATGTGCGCGAGGGCGAGGCCCCGGCCGAGCTGCTCAAGCTGATCGACGAGGAGCCGAGCATCTCGGTCCTCGTGCTGGCGGCGGATGTCGGTCCCAAGGGGCCGGGCCCGCTGGTCGCCTCGCTGGCCGGCAAGTCGGTCGGCCAGCTCCACGTGCCGCTCACCATCGTCCCCGGCAGCCTGACCGAGGACGAGATCGACGCCATCACCTAAGCGCTTCGTCCGCTTCCTGCAGGCCGAAGATCTCGACGGGATCGGCCACGCCGCGAAGGGGATGGCTGCCCAGCGGGTCGAGCTTCTGGCCGCAGACCTTGGCGAACTCAGAGGTCATCAGCACGCGCCGATGAAGAGTCTTCGAGAGCTGGTCGACTCGGCTCACCAGGTTGACCGCCGGCCCGATGACCGTGAAATCCAGCCGCTCGGCCGAACCGACATTGCCGTAGAAGACGTCGCCCAGATGCAGCGAGACGCATAGCTGAGGGACCGGTTCGCCGGCCAGCGAGGCATGGCCAGCGAGAGCATCGACGTCGGCGATCGCCGCGCGCGCGGCCTCGCAGGCGCGCCTGGTCGCGTTGGCCGAGAGCTCGATGTCGGGCACCGGGAAGATGGCGATCAGCCCGTCGCCCAGGAACTTCAGCACCTCGCCGTCGCGCGCATACACGGCACTCACCACGCGCTCGAAATAGGCGTCGAGGAAGGCCACGACATTCTCGTCCGGCAGGCGTTCCGATAGCGCCGTGAATCCGCGCAGGTCGCAGAACCAGATGACGGCGCGGATGGTCTCGCCCTGGCCGCGCACCACCTCGCCGTTCAGCACGCGCTGTCCGGCCTGCGGGCCGACGTAGGCGTCGAGCAGGTTGCGCGTGATGCTGCGCTGGACGTGGATCTCGAGCAGCGGCACGAGCAGAAGCAGCAGCGGCTCGATGGCCTCGAGCTCGTCCTCGTGGAAGCCGCCCTCGCGCGCGGTGGCCAGCGTGATGGCGATGCGCCGGCGATCCGAGAGCTCGAAGGGCAGGGCGATGTAGTCGGTCATGCCCTCGGCCGCGAGCTCGGCCAGAACCGGGAAGTCGAGCTGCGCGCCCGAGCCGCTCAGCGCGCGGCGCACCCGCTCGCCGCGCTCGAAAACGCGCTGCATGGGGCTGTTGCGGAACATGGCGGTTTCGCGAATGCCGTGGGCGATCTGGGTCTCCTCGCAGCGGCCCAGGGCCAGCGACCAGCGATAGCCGGTATTGAGAAACTGCGGATGCAGGGTTGGCAGGCTGACGATGACCCGCGCCAGCGGCATGCCGGCGGAGTGCAGGCGCCAGCAAAGTTCGTCCACCAATTCGAGAGTGTCGGAGAGCCGGCGCGCCGGTCCGGTGAGCCAGGCGCGCACGTCGTCGAGCGAACGCGCCCGTGGCCGCTCCCCCGCTGGGCGCTCGAGTGCACGCTTGCTTTTAACCAACATCGAGTCGCCGGCGGGGGGCCTGGCGTCCGCCCACGCGCCTGTGGATAAGTCACGAATCGTCAGGGCAGCTTCCTTCAACGCAACAATCAGTCGAGTCGCGGTAGTATGATATCCGCAAGAGTCGAAAAGCGTTGACCGCGCGCGTTCCTACCACCATTTAGCGTTGAGCTAATCTAGTGAGTGAGCCAGCGGAGGCGAGAGCCAATGTTCATCCAAACCGAACAAACGCCCAATCCGGCCACCTTGAAATTTCTCCCCGGCCGCGAAGTCATGGCCACGGGCACGGCTGACTTTCCGTCGGCGGAGCAGGCTCGCCGCTCGCCGCTTGCCGAGCGCCTGTTCGGCATCGAGGGCGTCGCCGGTGTTTTCTTCGGCAACGATTTCATTACCGTCACCAAGGGCGCCGACAAGGACTGGCATCTGATGAAGCCGGCGATCCTCGGCGCCATCATGGAGCACTTCACCGCCGGCAAGCCGATTCTGGCGGAAAGCGCCGCTGCATCGGCGCAAGGCGCGGAGGAGGACTCCGAGATCGTTACGCAGATCAAGGAGCTGATCGATACGCGCGTGCGTCCGGCCGTGGCCCAGGACGGCGGCGACATCGTCTTCGACAGCTTCACGGATGGCGTCGTCTATCTGCACATGCAGGGCTCGTGCTCGGGTTGCCCGAGTTCCACGGCGACGCTCAAGTCGGGCATTGAGAACATGCTCAAGCACTACGTACCCGAGGTTCTCGAGGTTCGCGCGGTCTAGCCCGGCTATCCGGCGCTTCCGCGAGATTCCATAGATGTTGGCTGTCCTGAAGACCGCGCGCGCGTGGCGAGCGCGTTTGTTCGCCGTTCTGGCTTTCCTGCTGGTCGTGATCGGCATCGCAGCGCTCGGCCGGTCCGGGCTGTTCGCCGCGGATCCCGTCAGCACGCTGGCCCGCCGCGAGGTGTTCCTGCCGGCCGTGCTGGCCCTGCCCACGCCCCTGCCGGTACCCGATCTCGGTTCCCAGGCCCTGCATGGCGAGCTCGTGTCGCGCGGCTACACGCTCGATGGCGTGCGCACGGCCGAGGTCGACGTGCCGCGCATGTTCGCCGCCAGGCTGCCGCCGGACCTGCCGGATCTCGATGTCATCGACCTGCGCAAGCAGGTTTTCGTCAAGCTCATGCTGCCGCTCATTCTTGCCGAGAACGAGCGCGTCCTGGCGGATCGCGAGCGCATTCTTAAATTGCGCGATCAGATGCATGTCGGCGAATTGCTGGAAGCGACGGACGTGGCCTGGCTGGAAGCGGTGTCCGCCCGCTACAACATCCGCTTCCGCGTACCGGAAGCCTTTACCGAGCTCGTGCGCCGTGTTGACGCCGTGCCGCCATCGCTGGCCATCGGCCAGGCGGCGCTGGAAACCGGCTGGGGCACCAGCGCCGTCGCCCAGCGCGGCCACGCGGTGTTCGGGCAGATGGTCGTGCTCGCCGACGGTGACACCCTCGCGGTGCGCCGCTTTGCCCACCTGGCTCACGCGGTCGAGGCCTACGCGCTCAACCTGAACACGCACAGGGCCTATGGCCGCTTCCGGGCCAAGCGGGCGGAGATGCGCAGCAAGGGCCAGATCCCGGACGGCTATGAGCTGACGCTCGCGCTGGCCAGCTACTCGGAACGCAAGTCGGACTATATCCGGGATGTGCGCAGCATCATCCGTGTCAACCGGCTGCGGCCGCTCGACGCGGCCCGGCTGGGTGGTTGAATTCGCAGGCGGCTGAGCCTGCCTCCTCGCGACAGACTGCCGCTCACATCATCCCGCCCTCGACGTCCGCGTTGCCCAGCACCGGGTAACGGCGCGCGTCGAAGAGCTGATAGTGCCACCACTCGTTGCGATAGAAATCCCACCCTGCCGAGGTCATCAGGCCGAGCAGCAATAAGCGGTTGCGCTGGGCCGCGGCCGCTATCTCCGTGTTGGCGTGGTGCGACTGCCTTTTGAAGGTGTCGAAAGCCGTGCCCATGTCGAGCTCTTTCCCGCTCGCGTCGATCAGCGTCAGATCGACCGCGGCGCCCCGCGAATGGGGCGACCCACGCCGCGGATCGGCTAGGAATTCGGGATCGGGAGTGTGGTTCCACATCTTCCACTGTGCTTCCGCCGGGCGGAAAGCGTCGAAGATCTTGAGTCTGAGCCCCTGCTCGTGCGCCAGCGCAATGGCGCGGGTCAGCGCCGCGGCGGCGTCCGGATGCAGATAGGCCGCTGCCCGCCGATAAATCGGCGCACCGGTGAAATTCCGGCTGGTGGCATAGGCGATATCGAGATCGACATCGTAAGCAGGCGGAACAATAGGCACGAGGGGCATGCAATCCTCCGTTGGTCCTTGTAGCATCACGCCACCGGCCCGCAAGCCATTGGTCGCCTCGGCATCATGAAAATTCTGGCACTCGATTCGGCGACAGCAGCCTGCTCCGTGGCGGTATGGGCCGACGGTATCGTGCTCGCCGTCGAGCGCACGATCCAGGAACGCGGCCAGGCCGAGGCACTGCTGCCGATGGTCGAGCGCGTTCGCGACCAGGCCGGGCTCGATCTCGTTACGATCGACCGCCTGGCGGTGACGATCGGCCCGGGACATTTCACGGGCCTGCGCGCCGGCCTGGCGACGGCCCGTGGCCTGTCCCTTGCCCTCGGGCGGCCCTTGATCGGGATCACCACCCTGGCGGCGGTGGCCGCCGGCGTGCCGGCCAGCGAGTGGCCGGGTGCCGTCATCGTGGTGGCGCTCGATTCAAAACGCGCGGAACTCTACGTGCAGGCCTTCGACGAGCGTCTTCGACCGCTGACGAGTCCGGCGGCGCGGCAGGCGGCCGATATTGGCGCAGAGCTGCTCCGGCTCACGGCGCCCCGATATGTTCTTGCCGGCGACGCGGCTGATGCGCTGGCCGCGGTTCTCCTGGCCGCCGGCGCCGTCGTCCATACGACCGCGCCGGCCCGACCGGACGCCGCCGTTGTAGCCGCGCTCGCCGCGGTTGCGCCTCTACCCGGTGAGCCGCCCGCCCCGCTCTACCTCCATGCGGCGGAAACGACATCGCCGCGGCGCGCACCGCCCGCGGTATGAGCGAGGCGACCCGCATCGTACCGGCGGGAGTGCCACACGCCGGCGTCCTGTCTGCCCTGCAGACGCAATGCTTCGACGACGCCTGGTCCCCGTCATCGATTGCGGAAGTTCTCGTGTCGCCCGGCGCTTTCGCCCTCCTGGCAGTGCAGGGCGATGCCGTGCCTGTCGGCTTTGCCGTAGCGCGCGTGGCGGGCGACGAGTCCGAGCTGCTGTCCCTCGGGGTCGTGGCCTCGCAACGCCGCAAGGGCATCGCGAAGATGCTTTTGGCGTCAGTCATCGAGCGCGCGGTTGCTGCGCGCTCGCGCGCTCTCTTCCTGGAGGTAGCGGAAAGCAACGATGCCGCGCGGCTGCTCTACGGTGCTCGCGGCTTCACGGCTGTGGGCCGTCGGCCCGACTACTATCGTCGGCCGAACGCGGTGCCCATCGCGGCGCTGACGCTGCGCCTGCTTCTTTCATCCAGATCGGCGCCGTAACTCTGCAAACGTGTGCAAAGGGATGTTAGTCGAAATACCAATCTGACATAGACTAAAGCAATAATTCGTCTTTCGGTCTATTGCAAAAAGAAGCGATACAATTATAGTCCGCGCAATGTTCTCTCCCTTAGATTCAATGAAATTTGGCCTGAGCGGGTCCCGGCGCCCATGAGCGACGCAGCGAATAACGAGGATCTTCTGGCTCTCACAGCGAAGATCGTCGCCGCGCATGTTTCGAACAATTCCGTCGCGCTCGGTGATCTGGCGGGGTTGATCCAGCAGGTGCATCAGGCTTTGCGGAGCATCGGCTCGACGACGGTGACGCCGGCGCGTCCTCAGCCGGCGGTGCCGATCAAGCGATCGGTCCTGCCGGACTATATCGTCTGCCTGGAAGACGGGAAGAAGCTGAAGATGCTCAAGCGGCACCTCAAGACCGCCTACAACCTGTCGCCGGAGCAATATCGCGAACGCTGGGGCCTGCCGCCGGATTATCCGATGGTGGCTCCCAACTACGCCAAACAGCGCAGCCAGCTTGCCCGCGATCTTGGGCTGGGCACCAAGAGCAAGCGCAAACGCGGCTGATCCGGAGATCGTGCCGCCGGGTAGGCTTACGCGGCGGTTTGGTTTATAGTTTCCGGCGTGGAATCGAGAAAGCTAGCGCCCTCTGCGTCCGGTCCGTCACGGCTTGAGCAGCTGTGCATCGACAAGGGCCTCAAGATGACCGGTCAGCGCCGGATCATCGCCCGTGTCCTGTCCGAGGCCTCCGATCACCCGGATGTCGAGCAGGTCTATCGCCGGGCCGCGGCCATCGATGCGAAGATCAGCATCGCGACCGTGTATCGCACCGTGCGTCTCCTCGAAGAGGCGAACATCATCACGCGCCACGATTTCGGTGACGGGCGGGCGCGCTACGAGGAAGCAGACGAGCACCATCACGACCATCTGATCGACATCAAGACCGGTGAGGTCATCGAATTCCAGAACGCGAGAATCGAGACCCTGCAGGAAGAAATCGCGCGTGAGCTCGGCTTCCAGCTCGTTGGCCATCGCCTTGAGCTGTTCGGCACGCGGGTCGACGGCGCTTCGGCTCGGCGGAAGAAATCATGATTGCCCGACCCGTCGACCAGGCGTCGCCGGTATCGGCCAGTGCTTCCGATGTCGTCTCTGCGGGTACGCTGGAAGTGCGCCTCGCGGTAGATACCGCGGAGATCGACGCCGCGCAGGCGCTCCGCTACCGGGTGTTCTACGAAGAGATGGCGGCCCGGCCCACGGTGGAAGCGGTCGCCGCGCGCCGCGACCGGGATAATTTCGACGCCTGGTGCGATCACTTGCTGGTCATCGACCGGCGCCGCGGCGAAGGGGCCGCCGGTGTCGTCGGCACGTATCGGCTGATGCGGCGCGAAGCGGCGGCCAAGGCCGGCGGGTTCTATACCCAGACCGAGTTCGATATCGCGCCGCTTGTCGCGATGCCGGGACCCATCCTCGAACTGGGCCGGTCCTGCGTCGACGTGGCCTATCGCAACCGCCCAACCATGCAGCTCCTCTGGCGCGGCATCGCAAATTACGTTTTCCGTCACGACATTCGCCTGATGTTCGGCTGCGCCAGCCTGCCTGGCACCGATCCGGACGTCCTCGCACCGTCGCTGTCCTATCTCCATCACTATCATCTGGCGCCGCCAAGCCTGCGGGCGCGAGCCCTGCCGGACCGTTATGTAGAGATGAACCGGATGTCTCCGGGAGAGATCGACACCGAAACGGCGGTCGCCCAGCTTGATGCGCGGGCCGCCCTTGCCGCCCTGCCGCCCCTGATCAAGGGCTATTTGCGCCTTGGCGGCCTGGTGGGCGAAGGCGGCGTGATCGACCGCCAGTTCAACACGACCGACGTGTGCATCATCGTGGTGACGGACCGGGTGACGGACAAGTATTTCAATCATTACCGGCGGACGGCAGGCGGCGGCACAGCGGCCGCAGATTTCTGACCCGCGTTCATGGTGAGCTCCGCGCCGCGCGCCATCCTGCGTCTGGTCCTTTATCTGGCGCTGACGATTCCCCTGATGCCGGTGCAGGCGCTTCTGCTGGTCGTGCGCTCACCGCTCGCCCGCCGTCTGCCGCACGCTTATCACCGGCTGTGCTGCCGCATCTTCGGCATCGACGTGGAGGTCGTCGGCGCGTTGTCCGCGACCCGGCCGACGCTCTTCGTGGCGAACCATGTCTCGTATCTCGATATCGAGGTGCTGTCGGCGACAGTCGAGACCTGCTTCGTTGCCAAGCGCGAGATCGCCGGATGGCCGTTCTTCGGCTGGCTGGCGAAGCTGCAGCAGACCGTGTTCGTCGAGCGTCGCGCGGCAGGCGTTGCCGGCGAGCGCGACGAGCTGGCGCGCCGGCTCGATGAAGGCTCGAACGTCGTCCTGTTCGCCGAAGGAACCAGCAACGATGGCAATCGGCTCCAGCCCTTCAAGAGCGCACTCTTCAGCGTGGCGGAGCGGAGAGTCCATGATAGGCCGCTGACCGTGCAGCCGGTCACCATCGCCTATACGCGCCTGGACGGAATGCCGATCGGTCGTGCCATTCGGCCGTTCGTTGCCTGGTACGGCGACATGGACCTGATGCCGCATCTGTGGTTCCTCCTCGGCATCGGCCGCCTTACCGCCGTATTGCAATTCCACGAAACGGTGACCCTGGCCACCGTCGGCAAACGCAAAGACCTGGCCATGCATTGTCAGGCTGTCATCGCCGAGGCGCTCGAGGCGGCCAATTTCGGGCGCCCGCTTCCGGCCGCGCTCGCCGCCTCTTCGCTTCCGTCGCCCGGCCACTTGCCTTGATAGCCGGTAAAGCCGAATGGTACCTTGCCGCTAACTCCCTTCCTTTCCGTTTCGGCCGGGTGACTTGAGCAAAAAAGCCTTCATTAGATCATACGGTTGCCAGATGAACGTCTATGACTCCGCGCGTATGGCGGAGCTCCTGGCACCTCTTGGCTACGACGCCACGCAGCGCCCGGAAGAGGCCGACCTGGTCATCCTCAACACCTGTCACATCCGCGAAAAGGCGGCCGAGAAGGTCTATTCGGACCTCGGCCGCCTGAAGCCGGTGAAAAGCGAGCGCGGCGCACTGATCGCGGTCGCCGGTTGCGTCGCGCAGGCGGAGGGAGAAGAGATTCTCCGCCGCGCTCCCTATGTCGACATGGTCTTCGGGCCGCAGAGCTACCATCGCCTGCCGGAGATGATCGCCCGGGTGCTGCGCGGGGCGGGACGGGTGATCGAGACGGATTTTCCGGCCGTGCCGAAATTCGATTCCCTGCCGGCCGGCGTCGGCGCCAGCGAGGTCTCCGCCTTCCTGACCGTGCAGGAAGGCTGCGACAAGTTCTGCGCATTCTGTGTCGTGCCGTATACGCGGGGCGCCGAATATTCGCGCGATGTCGCCGCGATCGAGGCCGAAGCCCGCTCGCTGGTTGCCCGCGGCGCGGCCGAGATCACCCTGCTCGGTCAGAACGTCAATGCCTATCACGGGCGCGACGAAGGCGGCGCGGTCATCGGACTCGGCGCGTTGCTGGAGCGTCTGGCCCGGATCGAGGGACTGGCGCGCCTGCGCTACATGACATCGCATCCGCGCGACATGGACGAGGCGCTGATCGCGGCGCATGCCGGCGAGCCCAAGCTCATGCCCTTCCTGCACCTGCCGGTGCAGTCCGGTTCCGACCGCCTGCTCGAGGCGATGAACCGCGGCCATTGCGCCGACGACTATCGCCGCCTCGTCGACCGGCTGCGGCGCGCGCGGCCGGACCTGGCGCTCTCCTCCGATTTCATCGTCGGCTTCCCCGGTGAAACCGCCGCCGATTTCGAAGCAACCATGACCTTGGTCCGCGACACCGGGTTCGCGTCGGCGTACTCCTTCAAGTTCAGCCCGCGGCCGGGAACGCCGGCGGCGTCGCTCGACAGCCCGGTGCCGGAAGCGGTGAAGGACGAGCGGCTGCAGATCCTGCAGGCCGAGCTGCGGGTGCAGCAGGATCGCTTCAACCGCGCCGCCATCGGCCAGGTCCTGCCGGTGCTGTTCGAGAAGCCGGGGCGGCATCTTGGCCAGGTGGTGGGGCGTACGCCGTATCTCCAGGCCGTTCACGTCGATGCCCCGGCCTCCTGGATCGGCACGATAGCCGACGTCGCGATTGTCGGCATGAAAACCAACAGCCTCACCGGCGCGCCCGCCGATGAGCGGAAAAGGATTCCGGCTTGAGACCTCCCCCTGCTCCGGTCGAAGCACCCCTTCACCTGCAGTTCGACGACAACACGTTGCTGCCGATGCTCTTTGGCGAGCACGACCGCCACCTGGTGCGTATCGAGCAGAAGCTCGGCGTCTCGCTGCTGTCGCGGGGTAATCGTGTCGCTGTTTCCGGCCCGCCCTCGGCGGCCGAACGCGCCCGCGACGCCCTGCTCTTTCTGTACGAGCGGCTGCGGCGCGGGCTGACGGTCGACATGGGCGAGGTCGACGCCGCCATCCGCCTGTCGAGCGAGGAGACCAGCGGTGCCAGCGATCTGTTCGGCTCCGAGGAGCTCTCGATCCGCACGCGCAAGCGCCATATCGGGCCGCGCTCGCCCAACCAGGTCGGTTATCTCAAGGCTTTGCGCGACCACGAGATGGTCTTCGGCCTCGGCCCCGCCGGCACGGGCAAGACCTATCTCGCCGTCGCCGCGGCGGTGCAGATGCTCAGCGCCGGCCGCGTCGACCGCATCATCCTGTCGCGGCCGGCGGTGGAAGCCGGCGAGCGGCTTGGTTTTCTTCCCGGCGATTTGCGCGAGAAGGTCGATCCGTACCTGCGGCCGCTCTACGATGCGCTCCACGACATGCTGCCCGGCGAGCAGGTCATGAAGCGCCTGGCCTCGGGCGAGATCGAGATCGCGCCGCTGGCTTTCATGCGCGGCCGCACGCTGGCCAATTCCTTCGTCATCCTCGACGAAGGCCAGAACACAACTCCGGTGCAGATGAAGATGTTTCTCACCCGGCTGGGCGAGAACAGCCGCATGGTCGTCACCGGCGATCTGTCCCAGATCGATCTGCCGCCCGGGGCGCGTTCGGGGCTCTACGACGCGCTGGAGGCCCTGGACGGGGTCGAGGGTATCGGCGTCGTGCGCTTCGGCGCCGAGGACGTGGTTCGCCACCCGCTGGTCACCAAGATCGTCCGCGCCTACGACGCCCATGAATCGAAACGGCGCGACAAGCCTGCCAAGCCGCGATGAGCAAACGGGCCGCCACCCCACCTGCGCGCGTGTCGCCTCGCCATCGCATCGCGGTGGTCGTCGCCGCGCCCGAATGGCCGCGCCGGCTGCGGGGGGCCGCCTCGGTGGCCCGCAAGGCCGCCCGCGCCGCGCTCGGCGCCGGGCGTACCCGGCGGGCGGGGGAAGTCTCCGTGGTCCTGGCCGATAACCGCCTGTCGCGCCGCCTGAACCGAACGTGGCGCGGCAAGGACAAGCCGACCAACGTCCTGTCGTTTTCAGCCGCGGATTCAGCGGCGCCCAAGGCGGCGCCGCGGCTGCTCGGCGATGTGGTGATCGCCGGCGGGGTCGTGGCGGCCGAGGCCAGCGCCCAGGGCAAGCGGCTTTCCGCGCATCTCACGCATCTGGTGGTTCACGGCGTGCTGCACCTCCTCGGGCACGATCACGAGCGTGATGCCGACGCAAGGCGCATGGAGGCGCTGGAGATCCGGATTCTGCGCGGGCTTGGCGTGCCCAACCCCTACGAAGCCGGGCCCTACGAAGCCGGGGAAGCGCCATGAGCGATCCGGCGCGCCCCTCGCCGCCGGCTCCGCTGGCGGACCGGCCGTCGCGGCGCCGGCTGGTTGAGCGCCTGTGGGCGGTCCTGCGCCCGCGCTCGAACGAGCCCGACCTGCGCGAGACGATCGAGGAGCTGATCGAGGAATCCGCGGCGGCGCCCGCGGAATTCGACGCGCGCGAGCGCGAGCTGCTGCGCAACATCTTCAAGCTGCGCGAGATCACCGCCTACGACGTCATGATCCCACGCGCCGACATCGTCGCGGTGCGCCACGACGTGACGCTCGCCGATCTGGTGCAGAAGCTGGCGCACGAATCGCATTCGCGCATGCCGGTCTATCGCGAGACGCTCGACGACGTCATCGGCTTCGTTCACATCAAGGATGTCATCCCGTTCTGGGGCGGCACGAAGGAGTTCAAGCTCGAGGATGTGCTGCGCCGGGTACTGTTCGTGGCGCCCTCGATGCACGTCCTCGACCTGATGCTGGAGATGCGCAAGACCCGCATCCATCTGGCCATGGTCGTCGACGAATACGGCGGGACCGACGGACTGGTCAGCATCGAGGACCTGGTCGAGGAGATCGTCGGCGAGATCGATGACGAGCACGACGTCGATGAAGGCCCGCGCCTGGTGAAGGAGGCCAGCGGGGCCTTCCTCGCCGACGCGCGGCTGCCGCTCGGCGACTTCGAGGAAGCGGTCGGACCGGTCCTGACCCGCGAGGAGCGCGAGGCCGATCTCGACACGCTCGGCGGCCTGGTGGTCTCGCTTGCCGGCCGCGTGCCGGGACGCGGCGAGGTGATCGCCCATCCCGCCGGCTATGAATTCGAAGTCCTCGATGCGGATCCGCGCCGCCTGAAGCGCCTGCGCGTTCGCCGCGTCACGCTGCCGCCGCCCGCGACGGCATGACGGTCTTGGGCCGCGGTCGATGACCGCCTTGGCGGAGCGCATCCGCGGGCTGGCGGGCTGGCGGCGCTGGGCCCTGGCCGCTTGTCTCGGCGTCGCGGCGACCGGAGCGCTGCCGCCGCTTCATCTGATCCCCCTGGTCTTCGTTGCCTTCACCGGCCTCGTCTGGCTGATCGAGGCGGCCGGCGACGCGCCACGGCCTGTCCGCGCCGGCTTCCTCGACGGCTGGTGGTTCGGCGTCGGGCATTTCCTGACCGGGCTCTATTGGCTCGCACACGCCTTGCTGATCGATGCGGCGCAGTTCGGCTGGATGGTGCCGTTCGCCACCTTCGGTCTTTCGAGCTTGCTGGCCGTGTTTACCGGCGTTGCCACGGCCTGTGTCGCCGCAACGCGCGCGCGCGGCCTGACGGCAGTGCTCCTCCTCGCGGTGGCGTGGACGGCCGCCGAATGGCTGCGGGGCCACGTGCTGACGGGTTTTCCCTGGAACCTGATCGGCACCGTGTGGGCGTCCTGGCCGGCGATGATGCAGCCGGCGGCGCTGGTCGGTCTCTACGGGCTGAGCCTGATCACGGTCCTCGTCGTAGCCTTGCCGGCGAGCCTCGGCTCGGCGCGCGGCGGCGCATGGCGCCGGGCGGGCGCCGCCTCTGCCGCCGTCCTGGTGATCGCCGGTTGGGCGGCTGGCAGCCTGCGGCTACCCGAGCAGGCGCTGCGGACGGACATTCAATTGCGCCTGGTACAGCCGAACGTGCCGCAGAGCCTCAAGTGGGACCCGGCGCAACGCGAGGCCAACCTGCGCAAGACCCTGGCGCTGACCACGGCGCCAGGCCTCGACACGCGGGTTCTGACGATCTGGCCCGAAACGGCCGTGCCGTTCGTGGTGACGGATTTCAACAGCAACGGCCCGGCGCTACGCGAGGCGTTGGCCTCGGCAACGCCCCCCGGCGGCTTGCTGCTGACCGGGGCGCCGCGCGCCGAGCGCGACCCCGAATCACGTCTCGCTCTGTGGAACAGCCTGCACGCCCTCGATCCATCCGGACAGATCGTCGCGACCTACGACAAGTTCCATCTGGTGCCGTTTGGCGAGTATGTCCCCTTCAGATCTGTCCTCGGCAGGTTCAACCTGAATGTCGGCACCGTGGATTTTCTGCCGGGGCCCGGCCTTCAGGCCTTGTCGCTTCCCGGCCTGCCGCCGGCCAGCCCGTTGATCTGCTACGAGGCGATCTTCCCGGGACGCGTCGTGGCGCCGGGCGCGCGGCCCGAATGGCTGCTCAACGTCACCAACGATGCCTGGTTCGGTCTTTCTTCGGGGCCTTACCAGCATTTCGCGGCCGCCCGCTTCCGCGCCGTGGAGGAAGGCCTCCCCCTGATCCGTGCCGCCAATAACGGCATCTCGGCGATCGTCGATCCGTACGGACGCGTCACGGCCGCGCTCGATCTGGGCGAGACGGGAATTCTCGACGGTACGCTGCCGGCCTCTCTTGCGCCGACGCTTTATTCGCGTTTTGGGGATACCATGGCCGCCGTGCTGGGATTGCTGACCCTCGCCGGGGCTTTCTTCAGCCGGCGACTTTTTCGCTCTCAAGCGAGCAATATTGTATAACCCCTTGCGACGATAGGGTCATTGACCCTCTACAATCGTATGCCTATGCTCATCCCGAGATCGTCCGTATACGTTTGATTCATGGCTTCCTTTTACAAGCTTCAGTGAAAGCCAAGTCTAAAGCCTTCGCCAAGGAGAAGAGAGTGCCGTCAGCAGCAGCAGGACGTGGCCGCGGCCGTGGCCGTGGACGTTCCCCGACCGGCAAACCCAACCCGATCGACATTCACGTCGGCAGCCGTATCCGTCTGCGCCGCACGCTGCTTGGCATGAGCCAGCAGAAGCTGGGCGAAGCCATCGGTCTGACGTTCCAGCAGGTGCAGAAATACGAGCGCGGGGCGAACCGGGTCGGCTCGTCACGCATGTTCGAACTGGCGCGCGTGCTGGATGTGCCGATCTCCTACTTTTTCGAGGAGATGGGAGCGGATACTGCGGCGCGCGGGCGCCAGCACGCCATGGGCCACGCGGTTGAGCTTCCCGATTCGGGCGAAGCCGATCCGATGACCAAGCGCGAGACGCTGGAGTTGGTGCGAGCCTACTACAAGATCACCGACGCCAAGGTCCGCAAGCGCCTGTTCGAGATGACCAAGGCCCTGGCCGCGGCGTCTCCGGCCAGCGACCGCCGATCGAAATAGTCCCATTCGGCCGCCCACCCGCCGGGTGGGCATGACGGCTGTTGACGGGTCAATCAAAGCTTGCCACAAGAGCGCCGCGTTTCCGGGGCGCATCTTGCGTCCCGCGTTCGCTTTCTCGGAGGAAAGATCGTGCGCAAGGGCGATTTCGTTTTCACCAGTGAATCCGTATCCGAAGGCCACCCGGACAAGGTTGCCGACCGCATTTCGGATTCGGTCGTTGATCTGTTCCTGGGCGCCGATCCCGAGGCGCGCGTCGGCTGTGAGACCCTGGTCACCACCCAGCGCATCGTCGTCGCCGGCGAGGTGCGTGGTCCCAAGTCGGTCGTCGAGAAGAACGGCAAGGTCAAGGCCGCCAAGATCGAAGCGCTGGCCCGCAAGGCGGTCAAGGATATCGGCTACGCCCAGAAGGGCTTCCACTGGAAGACCGCCAAATTCGCCTGCTATCTGCATGCGCAGTCGGTCGACATCGCCCAGGGCGTCGACGCCAAGGGCAACAAGGACGAAGGCGCCGGCGACCAGGGCATGATGTTCGGCTATGCCTGCAACGAAACGCCCGAGCTGATGCCGGCTCCGATCCAGTACGCGCACAACATCCTGCGGGAGATGGCCGAGGCGCGTCACGCCGGCCGCACCAAGGAGCTCGAGCCCGACGCCAAGAGCCAGGTCACCCTGCGCTACGTCGATGGCAAGCCAGTCGGCGCCACCGCGATCGTCGTCTCCACCCAGCACAGCGCCAAGGTCGACCAGGACGAAGTGCGCGAGATCGTGCGCCCGTTCGTCAAGAAGGTGCTGCCGGAGGGCTGGTTCCCGCCCGAGAAGCACTTTTACGTCAACCCGACCGGCAAATTCGTGATTGGCGGTCCCGACGGCGATTGCGGCCTCACCGGCCGCAAGATCATCGTCGACACCTACGGCGGTGCCGCGCCCCATGGCGGCGGCGCCTTCTCGGGCAAGGATCCGACCAAGGTCGACCGTTCCGCCGCCTATGCCGCGCGTTATCTCGCCAAGAACGTCGTCGCTGCCGGCTTGGCCGACCGCTGCACGATTCAGCTGGCCTACGCCATCGGCGTGTCGGAACCGCTCTCGGTCTATGTCGATACGCAAGGCACGGGCAAGGCGGACGAGGAGAAGCTCTCCAAGGTCCTGCAGCAGCTCATGCGCCTGACGCCGCGAGGCATCCGGGAGCATCTGGGCCTCAACAAGCCGATCTATACCCGCACCTCGTCTTACGGCCATTTCGGCCGCACCCCGGAGAAGGACGGCGGCTTCTCCTGGGAGAAGACCGACCTGGTGAAGGACCTCAAGTCCGCCTTCAACGTCTGAGCGACGCCGCCGCCTCGTCGCGGCAAACCAAGGGCGCAGGGATCCATCCCTGCGCCCTTTGCTTTTTGCGCTAGAGTCGCAAACGCCGCATGGAAACCGGTTCCCATCGCCTGATTCACAGCTACGGCCGCCGCCGCGGCCGGCCATTGCGCGCCAACCGCGCGGCCCTGATCGACGACCTGCTGCCGAGATTGACCATTCCAGCGGCTGCCCCGGAATCGCCGCTTGATCCGTCAACGCTCTTCCGGCCGGCTCCCGATGCCGTGTGGCTGGAGATCGGCTTCGGCGGCGGCGAGCACCTGGCTGCCCAGGCCGAGGCCCATCCGACCGTCGGTTTCATCGGCGCCGAGCCCTACATCAATGGGATGGCCCGCCTGCTGGCGCGTATCCAGGAGCGCAGTCTTGGCAATATCCGCCTTTGGCCGGATGACATAAGGCGGCTTCTGCCGGCCCTGAAGCCGGCTTCCCTGGGCCGTGCGTTCGTGCTCTTTCCCGACCCTTGGCCCAAGGCCCGGCACCACAAGCGTCGGCTGCTCGCGGCCCCTTTTCTGGACGAACTGGCCCGGGTTATGGCGCCGAACGCGGAACTCCGCTTTGCCACCGACGACCCTGGATATCTGGACTGGACGCTCGAGCGTCTGGCCGCGCACCCATCCTTCGAGCGCCTCGGGCCGGCCGATGACCCGCATTTGCGCCCGGCCGATTGGCCCGCGACCCGCTATGAGGCGAAGGGGCTGGCGGGCCATCCGGCGGCTTTTCTGCGGTTTCGCCGCCGGGCCGAAAAGCCTTGATTTCACGGCCGCATCGCTATATTTTGCCCCGAAATAACGGTTCGGTCGGAGTGCGATCCGGCTAATAAAAAAGTGGGCCAAACGGCCCACTTTTTTATTGCGCAAACGGCAACCGCGTCTTCCGGCTCCGCCGTTTCTGAACCGCAGCAACGCCACGTTGAGAGCTACAGAACGCCGCATGGATCAGGCCGGCCTCGAAACGTTGATTGCGCCCATTCTCGACCGCATGGGCTATGCGCTCGTGCGCCTGCAGCTGGCCGGGGGTTCCGCCCGGTCGACGCTCCAGGTGATGGCCGAGCGGGTCGATGGCAGGAACATGACCCTCGAGGATTGCGAGACCATCAGCCGGGCCGTCTCGGAGAAGCTCGACGTCGAGGATCCGATCGCCGCCGCCTACACGCTCGAGGTCAGCTCCCCGGGCATCGACCGGCCTCTTTTGCGGCCCGCTGATTACCGGCGCTTTTCCGGCCACGTGGCCAAGATCGAAACCCGCACGCCCGTGGCTGGCCGCCGGCGCATTTCCGGCCGGATCGCCGCGGCGAGCGACAGCCATGTACGCCTGGCCGTCGAGGACGACGGCAGCGGCGAGGCTGGCGAACTGGAAGTAGCCTTCGCCGACATCGCCAAGGCGAAACTCAAGCTTACCGACGAGCTGATCGCCGCCGTGACCCGGCACTGATCCGCTCCGCGAATCAACGCAAGAGACAGGACGCGACGATGGAACGCACAACCGCCTACAACAAGATCGAGATGCTGCAGGTTGCCGATGCGGTGGCCCGCGAGAAGAGCATCGATCGCGAAGAAGTGCTCGAAGCCATGGAGCAGGCGATCCAGAAAGCGGGGCGCGCCAAGTACGGCCACGAGCACGACATCCGCGCCAACATCGATCGCACGAACGGCGAGATCCAGCTCCTGCGTTATCGTCAGGTCGCCGATCCGATCGAGAACGAAGCGACCCAGATCTCGGTGGCCGAGGCCCAGGCCAAGAACCCGGACGCCAAGGTCGGCGATTTCCTGACTGATCCGCTGCCGCCCATCGATTTCGGGCGCATCGCGGCGCAGACCGCCAAGCAGGTCATCGTTCAGCGCGTTCGCGAAGCGGAGCGCAAGCGGCAGTTCAACGAGTATAAGGACCGCGTCGGCGAGATCGTCAACGGCCTGGTCAAGCGGGTCGAGTTCGGCAACGTGACCGTCGATCTGGGGCGCGCCGAAGCCATCCTGCGGCGCGATGAATGCATCCCGCGCGAGGTCTTCAAGCCTTCGGAGCGCGTGCGCGCCTACATCTACGACGTGCGCGAGGAAACCCGCGGGCCGCAGATTTTCCTGTCGCGCACGCACGGCCAGTTCATGGCCAAGCTGTTCGCCCAGGAAGTGCCGGAGATCTACGACGGCATCATCGAGATCAAGGCCGTGGCCCGCGATCCCGGCAGCCGCGCCAAGATCGCCGTGATCTCCAATGACTCGTCGATCGATCCAGTGGGGGCGTGCGTCGGCATGCGCGGCAGCCGCGTCCAGGCGGTGGTCGCCGAGTTGCAGGGCGAAAAGATCGATATCATTCCCTGGTCAAACGATCCGGCGACCTTCGTGGTCAATGCGCTGGCGCCTGCCGAAGTGACCAAGGTCGTGCTCGACGAAGAGGCACGCCGTATCGAGGTGGTGGTGCCCGACGATCAGCTGTCGCTGGCCATCGGCCGGCGTGGCCAGAACGTGCGGCTGGCTTCGCTGCTGACCGGCTGGGCCATCGACATCCTGACCGAGGCCGAGGAATCCGAGCGGCGTCAGGAGGAATTCAAGTCGCGTTCGGCGCTGTTCGTCGAGGCGCTGGATGTCGACGACGTGATCGCTGGCCTGCTGGTCACCGAGGGCTTCACCAAGGTCGAGGACATCGCGCTGGTGCCGGTGGACGAACTGGCCGGAATCGAGGGCTTCGACGAGGCCGTCGCCGGCGAGCTCAAGAGCCGCGCCGAGACCTGGCTCGAGACGCAGAACCTCAAGCTGACCGAGCGTTACAAGGAGCTTGGCGTCGGCGAGGATGTGGCCGCAATCGACGGGCTGTCGCCCGCGATGCTGGTGAAGCTCGGCGAGAAGGGCGTGAAGACGCTCGATGACCTGGGCGACCTGGCGAGCGACGAACTGATCGACATCGTCGGCAAGGACGAGCTCGACGAAGAGCAGGCGAATGCCGCGATCATGGCGGCGCGCGCCCATTGGTTCGAGGGTGAAGGCGCGGAGGCCAAGCCGGCGTGAACCTGGCAAGCGCCACCGTCACCGACCAGGACTCTGCCTCGGCGGCTCCGCCGCCGGCAGCGCCTGACGCGCCCACGCGGCGCTGTCTGGTGACGGGCGAGGAACGGCCGAAGGGCGAGCTGGTCCGCTTCGTGGTCGGTCCGGGCGAGGTGGTCGTGCCCGATGTCGAAGAACGACTGCCGGGGCGCGGTTTGTGGACCTTGGCGCGTCGCGATATAGTCGATGCGGCGGTCGCCAAGCGGCTCTTCGCGCGCGCGGCGCGGGGGGCGGCGACTGCGACTGCCGATCTCGCCACCCGCGTTGAAGGGTTGCTGCTCCGGCGTTGCGTGGCCACATTGGGGTTGGCGCGACGCGGGGGGCAGGCGGTCAGCGGTACCGAGAAAGTGCATGTGCTGATCGGGCGAGGGATTTGCGGGGCGTTGCTGGTGTCGGCCGGTGCATCGGCAGAGGGGCGGCGGCAGTTCTCGGTGCCCTCGTCCCTGATCGCGGCCGATGTGCTGAGCGATGTCGAGCTGGGCGAGGCTTTCGGGCGCGAGTCGGTGACTTATGCCGCGCTTCGCGCCGGAAATTTGGCATCGCGGTTGATGGCGGATATGGCGCGACTGCGCGGTTTCCGCGGACAGATGGTCTGAACATACGGTTTCCAGGACGGCGGACGAGCGAATGACGGATACGAAAGAGCAGGACGCGAAGCGCAAGCTGGGCCTCGTCAAGTCGGGGCGGCTTGAGCTGAAATCGGTCGAGACCGGACAGGTCCGGCAGAGTTTCCCGCACGGCCGCACCAAGACCGTCCAGGTCGAGGTACGCAAGAAGCGGAGCTTCGTCCCCGGCACGGCGCCCACTCCCGAGGCCAAGCCCGACGCCATCTCGACTGAACCGGCAACGCCCGCCGCCGTACCGGAAGCACCGGCGCCAAGGCCCGGCGCACCGTCGTCCTCTTCCTCGAAGAAGCCTGCGGTCCTCAAGACCCTCACTGATGAGGAGCGCGCGGCCCGTACCCGGGCCCTGCAGGGCGCCATCCGCGCCGACATCCAGGCCAAGCGCCGCGACACCGAAGAAGCCAAGCGCTTCGACGACGAGCTGCGTCGCCAGCAGGAGGACGAGGCCCGTCGCAAGATCGAGGACGAGGCCCGCCGCAAGGTCGAAGCTGAAGCCCGCGCCAAGGCCGATGAAGAGGCCAAGAAGCGCGCCGAGCAGGAAACCCAGCGCCTCACCGAAGAGGAGGCGAAGCGCCGCCAGGCTGCCGAGGCGAAGAAGCTCGGCGGAGCTCCCGCCGGCACCGCTGCGGCGGCAGGCGCCAAGGTTGCCACGCCGGACGCGGCGGAAGAGGAAGAGCGCCCGCGCCGCCCCGGCCAGCACCGGCCGGAGCCCAAGCGCCCGACTCTCAGCAAGCGCGACGAGCCGCGCCGGCGAACCGGCAAGATCACCGTCACCCAGGCGCTCTCCGACGAGGAAAGCATCCGCGTCCGCTCGCTCGCCGCGATGAAGCGCGCGCGCGAAAAGGAGAAGCTGCGCCTTCAGCAACAAGGACCGGCACCCAAAATCGTGCGCGACGTTGTCATCCCCGAAGCGATTACCGTCCAGGATCTCGCCAACCGCATGGCCGAACGGGCCGTCGACGTCATCAAGTCGTTGATGAAGATGGGCGTCATGGCGACCGTCAACCAGCCGATCGACGCCGATACGGCCGAGCTCGTGGTTACCGAATTCGGTCACCGCATCAAGCGCGTGACCGAGGCCGATGTCGAAATCGGCCTGGGCGGCACGGCGGATGTCGACGGCGACCTGACGTCGCGCGCACCCGTCGTCACCATCATGGGCCACGTCGATCACGGCAAGACCTCGCTGCTCGACGCGCTGCGCGAGACGGATGTCGCCAAGCACGAGGCCGGCGGCATCACCCAGCATATCGGTGCCTATCAGGTCGAACTGAAATCGGGCCGCCACATCACCTTCCTCGATACGCCCGGCCACGAAGCGTTCACCGCCATGCGTGCGCGCGGCGCCTCGGTGACGGATATCGTCGTGCTGGTGGTGGCCGCCGACGACGGCATCCAGCCCCAGACGATCGAGGCGATCAGCCACGCCAAGGCAGCGAACGTGCCGATGATCGTTGCCATCAACAAGGTCGACAAGCCCGACGCCGATGTGGACAAGGTCAAGAGCGGCCTGCTGCAGCATGACGTCGCGGTCGAAGGCATGGGCGGAGACATCCTCGCCGTCGAGGTCTCCGCCCTCAAGAAGACCGGCCTCGAAAGGCTCGAAGAGGCCATCCTGCTGCAGGCCGAGCTGCTCGATATGCGCGCCAATCCGAGCCGCAGCGCCCAGGGCGTGATCGTCGAGGCGAAGCTGGAACGCGGTCGCGGTCCGGTTGCCACCGTGCTGGTGCAAAACGGCACGCTCAAGGTCGGCGATATCTTCGTGGCCGGCGGCGAATGGGGCAAGGTTCGCGCCCTGCTCGACGACAAGGGTCGCGAGGTCAAGGAAGCCGGGCCGTCGAATCCGGTCGAGGTGCTCGGTCTCAACGGCACGCCGCTGGCCGGCGACGATTTCCAGGTCGTCGAGAACGAGGGCCGGGCCCGCGAGGTCACGGCTTTCCGCCAGCGCCGCACCCGCGATCAGCGGGCTGCCGCCGGAGCGCGCGGCACACTCGAGCAGATGTTCTCCAAGATCGCCGAAGGCACGGCCAAGGAACTGGCGATCGTCGTCAAGACCGACGTCCAGGGCTCGCTCGAGGCGATCACCGGGGCGGTCGGCAAGCTCGGCACCGCCGAGGTCACCGTGCGGATGCTGCACGGCGCGGTCGGCGGCATCACCGAGGGTGACATCGTCCTGGCCAAGGCGTCGCGCGGCCTGATCATCGGCTTCAACGTGCGCGCCAACCCGCAGGCTCGCGAGGCGGCCCGCCGGGACGGCATCGAGATCCGCTACTACTCGATCATCTACGACCTGATCGACGACATCAAAGCGGCCCTCTCGGGCATGCTGGCGCCGACGCTCAAGGAGAAGTTCCTGGGCAACGCCGAGATCCGCGAAGTCTTCGACGTCTCCAAGGCCGGCAAAGTCGCCGGCTGCATGGTCACGGAAGGCGAGGTTCGCCGCGGCGCCAAGGTGCGCCTGCTGCGCGACAACGTCGTCATCCATACCGGCACGCTCAAGACGCTGCGCCGCTTCAAGGACGAAGTGCGTGATGTCCAGCAGGGCTACGAATGCGGCATGGCGTTCGAGAACTATCAGGACATCCGCAAGGGCGACGTCATCGAGTGCTTCGACGTCGAAGAGGTCGCCCGCGCCTTGTAAGGACGAGGGTGGGCGATGGCCCGACACAAAGGATCCTCGGCCAGGAAGAAAGAGGGCGGTGCCGCACCGCCCGGCACGCGCCCCTTGCGCGTGGGCGAGGAGATCCGCCATGCGCTCTCGGCCGTCTTCGCGCGCGGTGAGTTGCGCGATCCCGAGCTCGCCGACCTGTCGATCACCGTCACCGAGGTCCGGGTCTCGCCGGACCTGCTGCAGGCCACCGCCTTCGTGGCGCCGCTCGGCGGCGGTGACATCGACAAGATCGTCGCGGCGCTGCATCGCGCCGCTCCCTATATTCGCGGCCAGGTCGTCAAGGCGGTGAAGCTGCGTCGCGCGCCGAACCTTGGCTTCGTCCCCGATACGTCGTTCGACTACGCCAGCCGCATCGATGCGGCGCTGCGCCAGCCAACCGTCCGCCGCGATACCGATGGCGAGGACTCGTAAAGGCGACAAGGTCGACGGCTGGCTGATTCTCGACAAGCCTGCCGGTCTGTCCTCGGCCGGCGCCGTCGCCGCGGTGCGCCGTCATTTCAACGCCGCCAAGGCCGGACATGCCGGCACGCTCGATCCGCTGGCGACCGGTGTGCTGCCCATCGCGCTCGGCGAAGCGACCAAGACCGTTTCCTTCGTCCAGGACGGCGCCAAGACCTATCGTTTCACCCTCCGCTTCGGCGAGGCGCGCGATACCGATGATCGCGAGGGCCAGGTCATGGCAACCTCGGAGGTTCGCCCCGATGAGGCCGCCATTCGTGCCGCCCTGCCGGCCTTCATCGGCGATATCGAGCAGCGGCCCCCGGTCTACTCGGCGCTCAAGCTGCAGGGGCAGCCGGCCTATGCCCGGGCCCGGGCCGGCGAGGTGGTAACGATGGCGCTGCGCCGGGTCCAGATCGCCCGTTTCGAGCTCGAGAGCCTCGTCGACCTGGACCATGCCGCCTTCATCGTCGAGTGCGGCAAGGGGACCTATATTCGCAGTCTTGCCAGAGACTTAGCCGAGGCTCTCGGAACCGTCGGGCATGTCGGCGAGCTGCGCCGGCTGGCGGTCGGCCGCTTCACGGCAGATACCGCGATTTCGCTGGAAAAGCTGGTATCCGTGGGGCATAGTCCGGCCCGTTTTTCGCATCTGCGGCCGGTCGAGACCGCGCTGGACGACATCCCGGCGCTGGCCATCACCGAGGCCGACAGCCTCCGCCTTCGGCAGGGGCAGGCCGTGCGGGTGCGACGCGCAGCACACGAGCAGGGGCCGGACACGGAGGGGCTTGCCTTGGCAAGCGCCGAGGGCCGGCCAGTGGCTCTGGTTCGCATCGAGCCCGAGCCCGAGCATCTGCTGGTGAGACCGCTGCGCGTACTTAACCTCGAGAACAAGAAAGGAGTACACGATGTCGATTAGTGCGGAGCGCAAGGAAGCGCTCATCAAGGAGTATGCGACCAAGGAAGGCGATACCGGCTCGCCGGAAGTACAGGTCGCGGTTCTCTCCGAGCGGATCAAGAACCTCACCGAGCACCTCTCGTCGCACAACAAGGATTTCCATTCGCGGCGCGGCCTGCTGATGATGGTCGGCCAGCGGCGACGGCTGCTCGAGTATCTCAAGAGCCGGAACACCGGTCGCTACGAGAAGCTCATCGACCGGCTCGAACTGCGGCGCTGAGCGGCGACCGCTCTGCCGTATCGTGCTTTTGCCCGCCTTTCTCCCTGCACAGCCCGCGCTGCGGCGCCGGCAGGGCAGAGCGTTTTCCGGCGTTGCGCGGATCGGAGATGACAACCGCGCCCGCCTCAACCCAACGGTCGCGCGCTCTTGCGTACAGCGCGCGATCCCAGCCCTCCGATCGGGGTTTCATTGTCGCTGGCAGTCTGATGACTGAACCGGTGCGGGAATCGTTCCCGCGCCCGCCGCTTCGCCACTGGGCGACGCGGTAGACGTACGTGGAAGGAAGAGAAATCATGTTCGATATCACACGCAAGGAAGTCATGTGGGGCGGGCGCAAGCTCACCCTGGAAACCGGCCGCGTGGCGCGGCAGGCCCACGGCTCGGTGCTCGCCACCTACGGCGAGACGGTCGTGCTGTGCACGGTGGTCGGCGCCAAGTCGGCCAAGCCCGGCCAGGACTTCTTCCCCCTGACCGTGAATTACCAGGAGAAGACCTTCGCCGCGGGCAAGATCCCCGGCGGCTTCTTCAAGCGCGAAGGCCGGCCGACCGAGAAGGAGACCCTGGTCTCGCGTCTCATCGACCGCCCGATCCGCCCGCTCTTCGTCGAAGGCTTTAAGAACGAGGTCCAGGTCGTGGCGACCGTGCTGTCGCACGATCTCGAGAACGACCCCGACATCGTCGCCATGGTCGGCTGCTCGGCGGCCCTGACCATCTCCGGTCTGCCCTTCATGGGCCCCGTCGCCGCCGCGCGCGTCGGCTACATCAACGGCGAGTACAAGCTCAACCCGCTGACCAGCGAGACGGCGACGTCCGATCTCGACCTCGTCGTTGCCGGCACGGCCGAGGGCGTGCTGATGGTCGAATCCGAAGCCAAGGAGCTCAGCGAAGACGTGATGCTGGGCGCCGTGATGTTCGGCCATCGCGAGTTCCAGGCGGTGATCCAGGGGATCATCGAGTTCGCCGAACGCTGCGCTAAGGATCCGTGGCCGATGCCCGAGGCTTCGGCGCTGGGTGCCGACGTCAAGGCGAAGATTGCCGCCGCCCTGGGCGACGAGCTGCGCCAAGCCTACTCGGAGACGGTGAAGCAGAACCGCTATGAGAAGATCGGCAAGGCCCGCGACAAGGCCAAGGCGATGTTTGCCGATAACCCTGAGGCGCTGGCCCATGTCGGCGAGGCTTTCGGCCTGGTCGAGTACGACCTGGTGCGTAACGCCATCCTCGACACCGGCAAGCGCATCGACGGCCGCGACACCAAGACGGTGCGCCCGATCGTCAGCCAGGTGGGCGTGCTGCCGCGCACCCACGGCTCTGCGCTGTTCACCCGCGGCGAGACGCAGGCGCTCTGCGTCGCGACCCTCGGTACGGGCGAGGACGAGCAGATCATCGACGCGCTCGACGGCGAGTTCCGCGAGCACTTCATGCTGCACTACAACTTCCCTCCCTACTCGGTGGGCGAGGCGAAGCGCATGGGTTCGCCCGGCCGCCGCGAGATCGGCCACGGCAAGCTGGCGTGGCGTGCGATGCGGCCGCTGCTGCCGAGCAAGGAGAAGTTCCCCTACACGATCCGCGTGGTCTCGGAGATCACCGAGTCCAACGGCTCTTCCTCGATGGCCACGGTCTGCGGCTCCTCGCTGGCGCTGATGGACGCCGGCGTGCCGCTGGTTCGTCCGGTGGCGGGTATCGCCATGGGCCTGATCAAGGAAGACAAGGGTTTCGCGGTGCTCTCCGACATCCTCGGCGATGAGGATCACCTCGGCGACATGGACTTCAAGGTCGCCGGCACCGAGAAGGGCGTCACCTCGCTGCAGATGGACCTCAAGATCACCTCGATCAACGAGCCGATCATGAAGCAGGCGCTGGCCCAGGCGAAGGACGGGCGGCTGCATATCCTCGGCGAGATGGCCAAGGGCCTGACCGGGGCACGCGAGGAAGTCAGCAAGAACGCGCCGCGCATCACCGCCTTCCAGATCCCGAAGGACAAGATCCGCGAAGTCATCGGCACGGGCGGCAAGGTCATCCGCGAGATCACCGAGGTCACCGGCGCCAAGATCGACATCGAGGATGACGGCACGATCAAGGTGGCCGCCGTCGATGGCGACGCCGCCCAGAAGGCGATCGACTGGATCAAGGGCATCGTGGCCGAGCCCGAAGTCGGGGTGATCTACACCGGCAAGGTGGTGAAGATCATGGATTTCGGCGCTTTCGTGAACTTCATGGGCAGCAAGGACGGTCTCGTCCACATCTCGGAACTGGCGCCCAACCGGGTCAACCAGACTTCGGATGTCGTGAAAGTGGGCGACGTGGTCAAGGTGAAGCTCCTGGGCTTCGACGACCGCGGCAAGGTTAAGCTGTCGATGAAGCGCGTCGATCAGAAGACCGGGCAGGACATCTCAGACCAGTTCGAACGCAAGCCGCGCGAACAGGCGCCGGCGGCGAACTAAAGACGACGACACGACTAGAGGCGGGGCCTTGGCCCCGCCTTAATCTTTTATGACGAGCCCGCTCAACATCCCCCGCATCATCGGTCATCGCGGCGCCAAGGCAACGGCGCCCGAGAACACCCTGGCTGGCATCCGGCAGGCGAAGACCGAGGGCGCGAGCTGGGTGGAGTTCGATGTCAAATTGACCTCGGACGGCCACGCCGTCCTGATGCATGACGAGACGGTCGAGCGGACGACCGATGGGCGCGGCTTCGTGCGCCAGATGACCCTGGCTGAGCTGCGCAAGCTCGACGCGGGCGTGCGCTTCGGCCCGACCTGGCGCGGCGAAAAGGTGCCGACATTGATCGAGGCTTTGGCCCTGATGGCCGAACTCGACATGGGCTTCAATCTCGAGATCAAGCCGTGCCCCGGGCGCGAAGCCGAAACGGCGCGCGTGGCGCTGGCCGACGTGGCCGCCCACTGGTCCGCCGAGCGCCCGGTCCCGGTCATTTCCAGCTTCAAGCCGGCGGCCTTGGCGGCCGCCCGCGAAGCGGCCCCCCATCTGCCGCGCGGCTACCTGGCGGAGACGCTGCCGCCCGATTGGGCGGTTCGCATGGCGCAGTTCGACTGCCTCACGGTGCACCCGTGCTGGCGGGCCCTGACCCGGGCCCAGATCGCCGCGGCCAAGGCGGGTGGGCACCCGGTGCTGGTGTGGACCGTAAACGAGCCGGCGCGTGCCAGGGAACTGGTAGCCTGGGGCGTCGACAGCCTGATTACCGATTGCCCGGCATTGATTGCGGCAGCTTTGCGGCAATCCCGCGCGGCTTCGGCCTGACGACCGGGGTTGAATTGCGGTTTTCGATACCCGCCGCTTTGGCTATTATGATGCCAATCATGACCGCCTTAGGCGGTCGGTCCGGTCGGCGTGCGGGGGCACGCCACCCACACCTGAAAACAATCGGAACGGTTACGTGAAGGCTCTCAACTCTATTGTCATGTCGGGCCGCGAGGTGCTGCCTCTCGTCGAGGGCGGCAAAGGCATCTCGGTGTCCAACGGCGAGAGCTCGGGTGCGTGGGCAGCGGCTGGTGGCGTGGGTACGTTTTCGGGCGTCAACGCCGATGCGCGCGATACGTTCGGCAATGTCATGCCGCAGGTCTATGCCGGCCGGACGCGCCGTGAGCGGCACGAGGAGCTGATCGCCTTCTCGATTACCGGCGCCATCTCGCAAGCCCGCGTGGCCTATGAGACCGCCGGCGGCTACGGCCGGGTCCACATGAACATCCTGTGGGAGATGGGCGCCGCGGAGCGCATCCTCAATTCGGTGCTCGAGGGCGCCAAGGGCCTGATCCACGGCGTCACTTGCGGCGCCGGCATGCCTTATCGCATTGCCGAGATCTCGGCGCGTTACGGCGTCTATTACTATCCCATCATCTCTTCGGCCCGTGCCTTCCGCGCTTTGTGGAAGCGCGCCTATCATCGCTTCCAGGAATGGCTCGGCGCCGTGGTCTACGAGGATCCCTGGCTGGCCGGTGGCCACAACGGCCTGTCGAACGCCGAAGACCCCCTGAAGCCGGAATCCCCGCTGCCGCGCATCCTCGAGCTGCGCCGCCAGATGAACGAGTTCGGCCTGCACAACACGCCGATCGTCATGGCGGGTGGTGTGTGGTTCCTGCGCGAATGGCAGGACTTCCTCGACAATCCCGAGGTCGGGCCGATCGCCTTCCAGTTTGGTACGCGCCCGCTGCTGACCCAGGAAAGCCCGATCTCGGCGGCCTGGAAAAAGCGCCTGCTGACCCTGAAGCCGGGCGACGTGCTGCTCCACCGCTTCTCGCCCACCGGCTTCTATTCGTCGGCGGTGCGCAACGACTTTCTGCGCGAGCTCGAAGAGCGCTCGCAGCACCAGGTGGCCTTCACCACCGCGCCCGTCGGCGAGCACACCGAGCCCTTCGGCGTCGGCGCCCGCGGCCGCCTCGTCTACCTGACGGCCCCCGACAAGACGCACGCCGAAGCCTGGGTCGCGCAAGGCTTCACCGATGCGCTGCGCACGCCGGAATCCACGCTGATCTTCGTGACGCCCGAGCGGGCCGAGCTCATTCACCGCGATCAGGTCGAGTGCATGGGCTGTCTCTCGGCCTGCGGCTTCTCCAACTGGGCGCAGAACGAGGAAGGATCGACCGGCAAGAAGGCCGATCCGCGCTCCTTCTGCATCCAGAAGACGCTGCAGGACATCAGCCACGGCGGCGATGTCGAAACCCAGCTCATGTTTGCCGGGCACAACGCCTACCGCTTCGCGGAGGACCCGTTCTATTCGAATGGTTTCGTGCCCAACGTCCGCGAACTCGTGGCCCGCATCCAGACCGGCGATTGAGAGCTATTCCAGGAAGCAGTTCAGGGGCCTGATTGCGGCCTTTAATTCGTCCCATTTCAGGCCTATATTACCGGCATGACGGTACGGCCCTATACCAAGGCTCTGGATCGCCTCAAATCGGTCGGGCTCCGGCCCACGCGGCAGCGCTTGGGCTTGGGCAAGCTGCTCTTCGAGGGCGGCGACCGCCACGTCACGGCCGAAGAGCTGCACGGTCAGGCGGTCGAAGCCGGGCTGCGGGTCTCGCTGGCCACGGTTTACAACACGCTCAATCAATTCTCCGCGGCCGGGCTCTTACGCGAAGTCGTGGTCGAAGCCGGCCGGTCGTATTTCGACACCAACACCAGCGACCATCATCACTTCTTCTTCGAGAACTCGGGCCAGCTCCAGGACATTCCTGGCGACCAGATCCGCGTCGGCGATCTGCCGGCCGCTCCCGACGGCAGTTCGGTCGCGCGTGTCGATGTCATCGTGCGGCTGCAAACCTCGAGCTAATTCCCCTTATTTTCTGACGGCTATCTAGATAGTCTAGAATTATTCTAGACTATTGACTCGTCTCCTACGCCTCGCCATAGTCGGGCGAGTCGGCGGCTTGTCCCTAGCGCGGGGACCGTTGCCGGCAGGACCCGCGTGTCGGGTCCCGCGCGCACGCAAATTCAAGGGAGACGACTAATGGCGAAACTCAAAGGCACCAAGACCGAAGAGAATCTGAAGGCCGCATTCGCGGGCGAGAGCCAGGCGAACCGCCGCTACCTGTATTTCGCCCAGAAGGCGGACGTGGAGGGCTTCAATGACGTCGCGGCCGTGTTCCGCTCGACGGCGGAAGGCGAGACCGGCCACGCCCACGGCCATCTCGAGTATCTCGAGGAAGTCGGCGACCCGGCGACCGGCGAGCCGATCGGCAACACCGCGCTGAACCTCAAGGCCTCGATCGCCGGCGAGACGCACGAGTACACCGACATGTACCCGGGCATGGCGCGCACGGCACGCCAGGAAGGCTTCGAGGAAATCGCCGAGTGGTTCGAGACGCTGGCGAAGGCCGAGAAGTCGCACGCCGGCAAGTTCACCAAGACGCTCAGCGAACTGCCGAAGTAACACCGGCGCGAACAGCACCGCCTGGCGCGCGGAGAGGAAGCAGAAGGCGGGGGGCACCCCTCCGTTTTCTCCTGGTTCCCTCCGCGTGCTCAGCGGTCGCCGGCAATCTGGAATTTTCCACGATGCGCGAAGGCAGCCTCGAGGCGCCCACCCGGCACCCGATCGATTGGCACAATCCCGATTTCTGGGACGAGCAGAAGCTCGACGCGGAGCTGCGCCGCGTCTTCGACATCTGCCACGGCTGCCGGCGCTGCTTCAATCTTTGCGATTCGTTCCCGCGGCTCTTCGACCTTGTCGATGCCACGCCCAATGGGCTGGTCGAGGAAGTCGAGAGCGCCGCGTTCAAGCCGGTCGTGGACGCCTGCACGCTCTGCGACATGTGCTTCATGACCAAGTGCCCCTACGTCCCGCCGCACGAGTTCAATCTCGATTTTCCGCATCTGATGCTGCGGGCGCGGGCCGTCGACGCCAAGAACGGCAAGGTGCCGTGGACTGAGCGGCAGATCACCGAGACCGATCGCAACGGCAAGCTCGCCGGCATGGTCTCGGCCGTCGCCAACTGGGCGAACGACGCGAAGAACGGCCTCACTCGGCCGGCGCTCGAAGCCGTGGCCGGTGTTCACCGCGAGGCCAGGCTGCCGAAATTCCACGGCAAGACCTTTGCCGTGCGTGCCCGCCAGAATCCACCCGCGGTCAACGCCAGCGGACCGGCCAAGGGCCGCAAGGCCGCGCTCTATGCGACCTGCTTCGTGAACTACAACAATCCCGCCATCGGCGAGGCGGCCCAGGCGATCCTCGCCCATAACGGCGTGGAAACCAAAGTCGCCTACCCGCGTTGCTGCGGCATGCCCCAGCTCGAACATGGCGAGATTGCCCGGGTCGCAGAGACGGCCAAGGCCGTGGCGGCCGAGTTCTCGCCGCTCATCGACGAGGGCTATGACGTCGTCGCCCTCATCCCGTCCTGTGCCCTGATGCTGAAATTCGAATGGCCGCTGATCGTTCCCGACGATCCACTGGTCAAGAAGCTGGCCCGCGCGACCTTCGATATCAGCGAATACGTGGTCGACATCGCCAAGCGCCACGGCCTAGCGCCTGGCCTCAAGCCGCTCGACGGCGGGGTCACGATGCATCTGGCCTGCCACGCACGGGCCCAGAACATGGGCCCCAAGGCGGCCGAGATGCTGCGTCTCATACCGCAGGCCGACGTGGCCGTTATCGAGCGCTGCTCGGGTCATGGCGGGTCGTGGGGCATCATGAAGCAGAACTTCCCCACCGCGCTCAAGGTGGGCAAGCCGGTGGTGCGCACGACGGCCAAGAACGCCAAAGCGTATGTCGCTTCCGAATGCCCGCTGGCCGGCGAGCATATCGTTCAGGGTCTGGAGCGCCTGGATGACCCGGACAAGCCGAAGGTCGACCACGCCGTTCACCCGATCGAACTGTTCGCCCGGGCCTACGGGCTTGGGTGACGGCTGCCATGCCCAACAAGCACGCCATCACCCGAAGCGACATCCTGGAGCCGGCCGCCTACAGCGCCGAGCGCAAGGCGCTGCGCGAGAAGGTGATCGCCGTGAAGCGCCGCCGGCGCATGGAGGTCGGGCCGTTTGCGACCTTCTATTTCGAGAATTTCGAAACCATGTGGCATCAGGTCCACGAGATGCTGCACATCGAGAAGGGCGGCGAGGCCCAGATCGCGGACGAGCTGCGGGCCTACAATCCCCTGATCCCGCAGGGCCGCGAGTGGGTGGCGACGGTGATGCTGGAGATCGAGGATCCCGTGCGCCGGGCGAAAACCCTGGCGAAGCTCGGCGGCATCGAGAACCACATGTTCGTGACCGCCGCCGGGGAAACCATCCGCGGCTGCCCGGAAAGCGACGTCGAGCGCACCAAGGCCGATGGCAAGACGTCGTCGGTGCATTTCGTGCGCTTCGCCTTCACCGATGGCCAGGTGGCCGCGGCGCGGCGTGAGGGCGCCCAGATCGTGGTCGGCTTCGACCACCCGGAATATTCGCACATGGCCGTCATGCCGGAGCCCGTCCGGCAGTCGCTGATCGACGATTTCGACTGATCAGGCAGCCCGCGTGAAAGCGGGCAGATGCCGGGAGACGGTTTTCGAAACGGCTCCCAGGGCGCGGCGCAGCTTGCTGCCGTGCCGCTCATCGAGCACCAGGTAAGCGGCGAGCCCGGCGGTGACGGCGAGGGCCGGGTGCAGCATCAGGGCCTGTCGGGCAATCATGCCGATGCCGATGGCGCCAAGCCCGGCGGCGACCTGCGGGCTGTTCGCCTTGCCGGCGCGGCACCAGCGCACGAAATGCTCGCAGTTGTCGAACAGCAGGTCGTAACGGTCTTCGCCCAGGCGCGACACCGCCCGCGCGAGGACGGTCTTGGCCGGGAAATCGCCGGCTTTGGGCTTGCAGACGCGGATTTTCGCGCCGCGGGCGAACGTGGCCAGCGATTCGAGGCGAACGGGCCCGAAATCCTTGTGCACGACCCAGCCGTCACCGGCATACACGCCGTGATGGGTGTAGAGGCTGCGCGAAACGACGAGGTGGTCGCCCGGCTGGAACCGCGGCTCAGCGGACATAGAAGGCGGGATCGGCGCCAAACGGGTCGTAGACCGTCTTCTGGTAGCGGCCGAGAAGCGCCGGGTCACGCGGCGCCTGCGACGGCGCGCTCAGCGGAAGGGTGGTGCGGTTCTCGTCGAAATATCGCCGGTAGGTGTAGACGACCACAGGGGTCATGGCCTGGCCGACCGCGCAGAACGAGGCGAAGACCACGCCGAACAGCGAGGCATAGAGCGCCGCCGGGCTCCCCGGAATCACGAGGCCGCCGGCAATCAGGTTGATGATGTTCTCGCCGCCGACCATCAGTGCGCCTGCCGTGCCGAGCGTGCCGCCGACGATGCAGCCCAGGCTGCTCCTTTCGGAATCGCCGAATTCGGGCGCCTCCGGCGAGTTCTGGCTATTGCCGTTGCCGGAGGGAGCCCCCGAGGGGCCATAGGACTTGATTGTCAGAACCGGTTCGCGCGGCGCCTGGGCCGCAGTCAGGAGGGGCGTGGTTTCGGTGTATTCCCACAGGGGACGCGGTGCAAAACTCTGCGCCAAACTCGCCGAACTCGCGCAGACCAGTGCGGCGGCAGCGACGCCCGCGGTAATACCGTATTTCATACTCTTAGCCCCTGAGCCCCGAAAATAAGAGCTTGGTGACTGTAGCGCCTTGGCTCAGTTCCGGCAATTGTTGCGCTGCAAAATCCAGGCTAGGGCGGGCCGGATTACTTGACTGGCTCGTTGGCGTAAACCCCCCAGAACTCCGTCCGCGGCAGCCAGCCCTTGAAGCCGCTGGCGTCGAGGCGGCACCACTGGTCCTTGCACTCGACGATCTGGGCCACAACCCCCGGCTCAAGCCGGGCGACGGCCGGGGAGTTGATGTCCGCCTGGCGGCGGATAACCCGCAATTCGCCCTGGACGATCGCGTAACGCCGCCCGGACAGCATGCTCTGATGCACCCAGCCCTCAGTGCCCTGCCAATCGCGGATTTTTCGCCAGTTCTCGAACTCGGCCAGGACCTCCACGGGCATATGCCGGCGCTGCAGCACCCATTCGACGGGGTAGCGCACCCCCGGCCCCGTCCGCAGATTGACTTCATCGGAGCGCAGGCTGACGAAGCGCGGCAGGTTGCCCGCCGCGCCGGCTTCCCGCGATGGCGCTTGGGCGAAGGCGGGGGCCAGAGCTCCCCAGAGCAGGGCCACACATAGGGTCAAGACTCGACGCATGGCGCGGATTATAGGCAAAGACGGGCCTGCCGGAAGCGCCACCCTCAAAAGAGGCATGTCCGGCCGGTCACACCGCTGCGGCTAGACAGTTACGGCCAAGACTTGTAGGCCTTGCGGCGGAGGTCTGCATGCTGCGTCCGCGCGTCGTCGTCACCCGCAAGCTGCCCGATGTCATAGAGACGCGGCTGATGGAGCTGTTCGACACCCGCCTGAACCTCGATGACCGCCTGATGAACCCGGAGGAGTTGCGCGCGGCGGTGGGCTCGGCCGCGGTTCTGGTGCCCACCGTCACCGACCGGATCGACAAGGCGGTGCTCGACGCCGCGGGACCCGACTTCAAGCTTATCGCCTCGTTCGGCACCGGCGTCGATCATATCGATCTCGACCTTGCCAAGGCGCGCGGCATCACGGTCACCAACACGCCCGGCGTGCTGACCGAGGACACGGCCGACATGACCATGGCGCTGATCCTGGCGGTCGCCCGTCGCCTCGGCGAGGGCGAGCGGCTGGTGCGCTCCGGCCGGTGGACCGGCTGGAGCCCGACCTCGATGCTCGGCCTGAGGCTGGCCGGCAAGCGTCTGGGCATCATCGGCATGGGCCGCATCGGGACGGCGGTGGCGCGCCGCGCCCGGGCCTTCGGCCTGTCCATCCACTATCACAACCGGCGCAAGGTCGACCCGGCGATCGAGCGTGAGCTCGAGGCGAGCTACTGGGAGAGCCTCGATCAGATGCTCGGGCACATGGATGTGCTGTCGATCAACTGCCCGCACACGCCGGCCACCTATCATCTGCTGTCGAGCCGCCGCCTGCGCCGGCTGAAGCCCCATGCCATCATCGTCAACACGGCGCGCGGCGAGGTCATCGACGAGCCGGCCCTGGTACGCGCCCTTTACGCACGCGAGATCGCCGGTGCCGGGCTCGATGTCTATGCGCATGAGCCCCAGGTCGATCCCAAGCTGGCGCAACTCGATAACGTCGTGCTGCTGCCGCATATGGGGTCGGCGACGCTCGACGGGCGCATCGCCATGGGCGAGAAGGTCCTGATCAACATCAAGACCTTCATCGACGGGCACCATCCGCCCGATCGCGTCCTGGCGACGCTCTTTTAGGCGGGTGGCCTGATGACGCTGTCGCGCCGCACTCTTCTCGCCGGTCTGGGGGCGATCGCAACGAGCGCGGCAGACGCCCAACAGCCGCGGCCGCGCGAGGAAGAGCCGCTGATCCTGCGCGCGCAGCGCAAGGGGCTGATCTATGGCGCCGCGGTGAGCAGCGAAGAACTGGCCAATCCCGTCGTCGCCGACATCATCGCCGATGAATGCGGCCTGGTGACGCCGCCTGCCGATATAGGCTGGGGCACACTGCAGCCGCAGCCCGGCCGTTTCGATTTCACCCGGGTCGATCGCCTGGCCAGTTTCAGCCATCGCCGCAACCTGCTGATGCGCATGCGCACCCTGGTGCAGCATCAGGTGCTGCCGGACTGGATGGCGGAGGCGGTGACGCCGGCCACCGCCGGCCGCACGCTGGCCGAGCATATCGGACCGGTTGTTGCCCGCTATCGCGGCCGCGTGCACTCATGGGACATCGCCGGCGAGGCGACCGAGCCGGCGCACGGGCGGGTCGACGGTCTGCGGGCCTCGCCCTGGCTCAAATCCATGGGGCCGCGCTACATCGATGTCGCCTTCCGCGTGGCGCGTGCCATCGACCGAGACGCGTTGCTCGCCTACAGCGACAGCGCGCTGGAAGCAGCAACGCCGGAGCACGCGGCGCGCCGGCGCGCTGTTCTCGGATTGCTCGAATGGTTGAAGCTGCGCGGCGTGCCGATCGATGCGCTGACCATACAGTCGACGCTGGCCGGGCCTTTCGATCCGCTGGCCTGGCGGACATTCCTCGACGAGGTCGCGGGGCTGGGCCTGCGTATCGTGATTACCGACCTGGCCTTGGTGGAGGGCGAAGATCCCGCGGTCGCGGCCGATCGCCTCGGTCGTTATGTCGAAACCACCCTGGGGCAACGAGCCGTCATCGCCGTCATGAGCCGCAGCCTGTCCAGCTATGCGAGCGACGGCGGGCGGTCGGCCCGCGCGGGCTATCCCCTCGATGCTGACCTGAATCGGACGCCCGTCTGGGCGGCGCTGGCGCGGGCCCTGGACGCGACAGCCGCGCGTTAGCGCTCAGGCGTAGGTTGCCGTGCGGTCGTGGCGTGCCGGCTCCGCATCGGCCGGGCCGGGGGCCCGATCACCAATGGGCCAACGCGGCTGAGCGGGGTAGGCCGCCGGACGAAGATGGCCCGGCCGGCGCGATGAGACCGGGGCCTCCCGGCACTCGGATAGCGGCTCGAAATACCGTTCGCGATACATGGCCAAGGTCGCTCCTAAAGACGTACAAACCGCGAACTGCAGCGAAGGTTCCCGCCACGGTTCGGGGAGGCCACAAAAAAGAACGGGCCGGGTGTCCGGTTGCCCGGATACGCGGCCCGTCTAGGGGCTGGGGTAACGGTACTGACCTAAGCGCGCGGGTCGGCGCGCACAAATGACAAAAACTTCGTCGCGGCGTGAGAAAAACTAAAAGTCAGGAGGGCTGGTGGCCTGACAGGTCGCGAATGCCAGGAGAGACACCGCAGAGTGGACAGCCAGGATCGCGCGGCACGTTGATGCTGCGCGTCGTGCCCTCGAGCGCGTCGTAGATCAGCAGCCGCCCGGCCAGCGAGCGGCCGAGGCTGAGGATTTCCTTGAGGGTTTCGGTGGCCTGCAGGGTGCCCAGCACGCCGGCGACCGAGCCGAGAATGCCCGCTTCCTCGCAGCGCGGGATGAGATCGGGCGGCGGCGGCTCGCGGAACAGGCAGCGATAGCACGCTGTCTTGCCATCGTAGGCCTTGAAGGTGGAGAGCTGTCCCTCGAAGCGCAGCAGCGAGGCGGCGACCAAGGGCTTGCGGCCGAAGTAGCAGGCGTCGTTGAGCAGGAAGCGCGTGGCGAAGTTGTCGCTGCCGTCGCAGACCACATCGTATTCGGCGATGAGGGCGGCAGCGTTGGTCGAATCGAGGCGCAGCGCGTGCGGCGTCACCCTGATCTCGGGATTGATGGCCGCCAGCGTGAGAAGGGCGCTCTTGACCTTCGTCACGCCGACATTGGCTGTGGAGTGGACGATCTGGCGCTGCAGGTTGGTGAGGTCGACCGTGTCGTTGTCGACGATGCCCAGCGTGCCCACGCCCGCCGCGGCGAGATACATGAGCAGCGGTGAGCCGAGCCCGCCGGCGCCGACCACCAGCACGCGCGCGGCGAGCAGTTTCTCCTGGCCCTCTTCTCCGACCTCGTCGAGAATGAGATGCCGCGCGTAGCGCTGGAACTGGGGGTCGCTGAGGCTCATCGGCCGGTCGAACCAAAGCCGCCGCTGCCGCGCCCACTCTCCGGCAGGCGCTCGACCTCGCTCCAGGCGAGAGCCGTGACCGGCGCCACGACCATCTGTGCGATGCGCATGCCGCGCGTCACGGTGAAATTCTCGTTCCCCAGATTAGCGAGGATGACGCCGATCTCGCCGCGATAATCGGCATCGATGGTGCCGGGGCTGTTGAGCAGGGTCAGGCCGTGCTTGAGGGCGAGGCCCGAGCGCGGTCTCACCTGCGCCTCATAGCCTTCGGGCAGGGCGATGGCGAGGCCGGTGGGAATCAGCGCCCGGGCGCCGGGTTGCAGCACAACGTCCTCACCGACAGCGGCCAGCAGATCGACTCCCGCGGCGTGGGATGTCGCATAGGCCGGCAGGTCGAGCCCAGCCCCGTGAGTCAGGCGCACGACCGGAACGGTGATGGGCCGCGAAACGCTCAAGGCTGCTTGAAATGGTCGGCGATACGCTGCGCCAGGCGCCGGGCAACGTCGTCCTTGGGCAGGCGCGGCCAGGTTTCGGCACCGCTGGCGTCGATCAGATGGACCGTATTGGCGTCGCCGCCGAAGGTCCCGGTCGCCGCCGAGACATCGTTGGCCACGATCCAGTCGCAGCCTTTCCTGCGGCGCTTGGCGGTGGCGTTCTTGATCACGTCCTCGGTCTCGGCGGCAAAGCCGACGACCAGGCGCGGCCGCGCCGGCCCCTTGCCGGACAGGGTCGCCAGGATGTCCGGGTTCTCCGTAAGCTCAAGGGCCGGCAGCGATCCGTTCTTTTTGATCTTCTGATTGCGTCGCTCACGCGCCCGCCAGTCCGCGACCGCGGCGGCGCAGACCGCGATGTCGGCCGGCAAGGCGGCCTGGCAGGCGGCCAGCATCTCTTCGGCGCTCTCGATGCGCTTCACGGCGACGCCCGGCGGATCGGCGAGATGCGTGGGGCCGCTGACCAGCGTGGTGTCGGCGCCCAGCGCCGCCAGGGCGACGGCGATAGCGTGGCCCTGCTTGCCCGAGGACCGGTTGCCGATGAAGCGCACCGGGTCCACCGCCTCGTAGGTCGGGCCGCTGGTGACCAGGGCGCGCTTGCCGCGCAACGGCCCGCCGGCACCGAGCAGATCTTCGATGGCGGCGACGATGGACAGCGGCTCGCTCATCCGGCCCATGCCGGTTTCGCCTTCGGCGAGCTCGCCCGATTCGGGACCGACGCTGCGCACGCCGCGCTGGCGCAAGGTGGCGAGGTTGCCTTGCGTCGCGGCGCTGTTCCACATGACGAAGTTCATCGCCGGCGCCACCAGGATCGGCTTGTCGGTGGCCAGCAGCAAGGTCGAGGCAAGGTCATCGGCCAGGCCGTGCGCCATCTTGGCCAGGAGGTCCGCTGTCGCCGGCGCCACAACCACGAGATCGCATTCGCGGGCCAGCCGGATGTGGCCGATCTCGCTCTCGTCGGTCAGCGAGAACAGGTCCTGGTAGACCTTGTCGCGCGACAGCGTCGCCACGGACAGGGGCGTGACAAACTGCGCGCCGCCCTTGGTCAGCACGCCGCGCACCGCGGCGCCGCGCTCGCGCAGGCGGCGGATGAGGTCGAGGCTCTTATAGGCCGCGATCCCGCCGGCAATGATCAGGAGAATGCGCCGTCCGTGAAGCATGGCCGCCATTATACCGCGCCTGTCCCCGGCCGCCGACCGGAGAAGTAGCGGCTGGGCGGAACGCCGAAATGGCGGCGGAACAGCGCCGTGAAGGCGCTGGGGCTGTCGTAGCCCAGGTCGAGTGCCACGGTGGTCACCTTGTCGCCGGCGGCAAGCCGGCCCAGCGCCGCGAGCAGGCGCGCCTGGGCGCGCCAGCGGCCGAAGGTGAGGCCCGTCTCGTCGCGGAACAGGCGGGCGAGGGTGCGGGCGCTCGCCCCCACGCTGCGCCCCCAGGCGTCGAGCGTGCGGTCATCGGCCGGGTGGGCACGGACCGCTGCGCAGAGCCGCTGCAGCCGGTTGTCGCGCGGGCTGGGCAGGTGGAGCGGCAGCGCGGGCAGGGTCCGCAGCTCGTCGAAGATCAGGCCCGCGACACGCCCGTCCGCCCCGGTTTCGTCGTAGTGCATCGGCATCTCCACCGCCCGCAGGATGAGCTCGCGCAGTAGTCCCGAGACCGCCACCACGGCGCAGATCTGCGGCAAGCCGGAGGTGGCGGCGGGCTCGATATAGAGGGTGCGCATGGCGACCGGGCCGGTCATGACGATCTCGTGGTCGACGGCGGCGGGGATCCAGAGCGCCCGGTCCGGTGGCACGATCCAGATGCCGTGCGGCGTATGGATGGTCATCACGCCGGACGAGGCGTAGACGAGCTGGGCGCGCCGGTGGCGGTGCCAGTGGTTCACCCAGCCGTCGGGGTAGTCCTTGGCCATGGCGGCCAGCGGCCGGGGCACGGCCTGGAAGTCATCGGGATCGATGCTGCGGCCGGCGATCGGCGCCGTGGGAATGGGGGTTTGTCCGTTTTGAGACATATTTTGTCATTATAGCGCAAGTGTGCCAAAGCCGGGGAGGGTAAATTTGCGGCCTCACCCGGGGAGTCGCCATGTCCAAGCCGCTCAGCATGATCGTGCTGCTCAATCTCGGGCACACCTTCGACCATCTGTTCATGCTGATTTTTCCCACCGTCGTCATCGTCATGGCGCCGGAATTCGGCCTGGCTTACTCGGAGATGCTGCCGCTCGCCCTGGGCGGGTTCATCGCCTTCGGCGCCGGATCGCTGCCCGCCGGCTGGCTGGGCGACCGCTGGAGCCGCCACGGCATGATGGTGGTGTTCTTCGTCGGCATGGGGGCGGCCTCGATCCTCACGGCCTTCGCGCGCTCGCCTTTCGAAATCGCCGCCTGCCTGACGCTGGTCGGACTGTTCGGCGCGATCTATCACCCGGTGGGCATCGCCATGCTGGTCAAGGACGAGCCGCGCCTGGGGCTGACGCTGGGCATCAACGGCGTGGCCGGCAATCTCGGCCTGGCTTTCGCGGCGCTGCTCTCCGGCGCGCTGGCGCATTATTTCCACTGGCGCGCCGCCTTCATCGTGCCGGGCGTGCTGTCGATCCTCTGCGGCCTGTGGTTCGCGCTTTCCGTGCCGCCGGTCCTGGCCAATGCCGCGCCCAACAAGAAGGGTGCGGTCGGTGCCATCAAGGTCGATGTGGTGCGCGTCTTCATCGTGGTGTGCATCGCCACCGTGGCGGGCGGCGTGATCTTCAACGCCACCACCGTGGCCATGCCCAAGATCTTCGACGAGCGCCTGCCGACCCTGGCCACGACCGCCTTCGGTGTCGGCGCCTGGGTCTGCGTGGTCTATGTGCTGGCGGCCATTGCCCAGCTCTGCGTCGGTCAGCTCATCGACCGCGGCAGCCTGCGCAACGTCTTCATCGCGGTCGCCGTGATGCAGGCGCCGCTGCTGTTCCTGGCCGCTTCGGTCGAGAACGGCGTGATGATCGCCATCGCCATCGCCATGATGTTTTTCATCTTCGGCCAGATCCCGATCAACGACGCCATGGTGGCCAAGTACACCGACGATCGCTGGCGGGCGCGGGCTTACGCCCTGCGCTACGTGCTGTCCTTCGGCGGCTCGGCGACGGCGGTGCCCCTGGTGGCGCTGCTGCACGGCCGTACCGGCGGGTTCGAGGCGGTGTTCCTCACCCTGTCGGTGATCGCCCTGGCGGTTGCCGGCGCCGCCCTGGCCTTCCCGCGCCCGCGCGAGGCGCTCCCCGCCGCCGCCCCCGCGGAGTAGCCCGGCGACGCGCTTGGAGCCTGTGTCAGGTCTGGCACGGGCCCCACACTTTGCCGTCGTTCCGGATGCCTCTATCCTGCTGTCCGGCGCGCTGTTGCGCCCGGGAGCCTGACGCCGATGCGCAGCCTGGCGTTTCTAGTCCTCTTGCTGTTCGCTCCGCTGGCGCAGGCGCAAACGCCGGATGCCGGTGCCGCGCGCCGCGACATGGTGCGCCAGATCGAGCGGGCGGCGACCGACCTTGGCGCCCTGACGGGGTTCCCGGTGATCGATCGGCCGATCCTCGAGGCTTTCGCCAGGGTGCCGCGCCACCAGTTCGTCCCGCCGCCGCTGGTCGACTACGCCTACCGCGACACGCCGCTTCCGCTGGGGCATGGCCAGAATCTCACCCAGCCCTTCCTGCTCGCCCTGATGACCCAGGCGCTCGCCCTCAAGCCGGGCGAGCGGGTCTTCGAGACGGGCACCGATACCGGCTATCAGGCGGCGATCCTGGCCGAGATGGGCATGCAGGTTTTCAGCGTCGAGATCATCGAGCCGCTGCTCGACGTGGCGCGCACGCTGCTGCCGGCCGTAGGGTATCCCACGGTCTTCCTCAAGCTGGGCGACGGATATTACGGCTGGGCGGAGCAAGGGCCCTACGATGCGATGCTGATCAAGGAATCGGCCATCGATATCCCGGGTGTCCTCTGGCAGCAGCTCAAGCCGGGAGGCCGCATGGTCATCCCGCTCGGCTCGCCCGATAGTGGCCAGATGCTCACGCTGTGCATCAAGCAGCCCAATGGGCGATCACAGCGTATACCGCTCATGCCGGTGCGCTTCGCGCCGTTCCAGGGCGGCTCCAGGATCTAGCGGCAGAGCCGGTCGAGCCGCAGCCAGACTAGGCGCTGGCAGGGCGGCGTGGCCGGCGGAAACTCCTTGAAGCTGCGCCGGTCGGCAACGCCGCCCAGACGCTCGTAGAAGCGGATGGCGGACCGGTTGGCGACGAAGGCCCAAAGCAGCGCCTGCCGTATGCCGCGCGCCCGCAGCCGCCGCGCCGCTTCCCGCATCAGGTGCTCGCCGATCCGCCGACCGCGCCAATCCGGCAGGACATGAAGATTGTCGATCAGGGCCGGCGCCCCGCGGGCCGCCCAGACGGCGATGAATCCCAGCAGCCGCTGGCCGTCGTCGGCGACCAGCACGACGTCGCGTGGTCGCGTCTTCGCGAGGGCGACGCGCCAGCGTCTGCGGCGATCGTTGTCGAGAGCGGGGCCGAGCCGCCGGCCCGGGAGCAGCCCCTGATAGGCGGCCCGCCAGCTCGCCGCATGCAAGGCGGCGATCTCCTCGGCATCGGCGATGCCAGCCGGCCGGACGACGAACGACATCGCGTCAGTCGAGGAGCAGCGCCACGATCACCACGGCGCCCACGACCAGCGCCCAGGGCCACCACGCGCTACGCGGCTGTCCGGCGCCCAGGGCGGCCAGCGAATCCGGATGCAGGCGCACCCCGCCGGAGGCGAGCATGGCCGCCGCCTTCTCGAGATTGCCGACGAAGGCGGGCAGCTCCTCGATCCGCGCTGCCGCCTGCTCCGCCACCGACCGCGTGCGGGCGGCGGGCCCGCGATTCTCGACCATCCAGTTCTCGATCAGCGGCCGCGCCAGGTCCCACATGTTCAGTTCGGGCGCCAGTGTGCGGCCCACACCTTCGCAGACCAGCATGCTCTTCTGCAGCAGAAGAAGCTGGGGCTGCGTCTCCATCTGGAACTGCTCGGTCACTTCGAAGAGCTGGGCCAGCAGACGGGCGAGCGAGATTTCATGCAGCGGCTTGCCGAGGATCGGCTCGGCGATGGCGCGGCAGGCCTGGGTGAAGCCGCCCACCGATTGGCCCTGCGGCACGAAGCCGGCGCGGAAATGAACTTCGGCGACCTTGGCATAGTCGCCGTGCAGGAAGCCGATCAGCATGTCGGCGAGGGCTTCGCGGGTCGTCAGGTCGATGCGGCCCATGATCCCGAAATCGACCGCGACCAGCGCGCCGTCCGGCGCGACGAACAGGTTTCCCGGATGCATGTCGGCGTGGAAGAAGCCGTCGCGGAACACCTGGTTGAAGAAGGCCCGCGCCGCCCGCGCCACGACATCCTTGGGATCGTGCCCGGCCGCGGTGATGGCGGCGCGCTCATCCACCGGCAGGCCGGCAACCCGTTCCAGGGTCAGCACCCGTCGCGCGGTCCGCGACCAGTCGACCGCAGGCACGCGGAAATCGGGATCGCCGGCGAAATTCTGGCCGAGCTCGGCCGCCGCGGCGGCCTCGAGGCGCAGGTCCATCTCGAGCCGCACCGTCTCCTCGAAGGCGCGCACGACGGCAACCGGCTTCAGCCGGCGCAGGCGGGGCATCAGCCGCTCGGCGAGCTGCGCCAGCCAGAGGAAAAGATCGACATCGCGCGCAAAGAGCTGTTCGACGCCCGGCCGCAGCACCTTGACCGCGACCGGTGCGCCTTCCCGGGTGACAGCAAAATGGACCTGGGCGATGGAGGCCGCCGCGACCGCCTGGTCGTCGAAGCTCCGATAGAGAAGCTCGATGGGCTGGCCGAGTTCGGCGGCGATGGCGGCGCGCGCTTCGACGGCGGGGAAGGGCGCAAGCTTGTCCTGCAGTCCCGACAGATCCGCGGCCACGGCCTCGCCGACCAGATCGGCGCGGGTCGACAAGGCCTGGCCGAGCTTGACGAAGCTCGGCCCCAGCGTGGTCAGGGCCAGCGCCAGCCGCTCCCCGGGCCGCGCCGGAAGGTCGCGGCGGCGAAACGGCGCCATCAGACGCAGCGCCAGCGGCGGCAGGCCGAAGCGCTCCAGCTCGTCGAGCGCGCCGTAGCTGGCCAGCGTATGGCCGATGCGGATCAGCCGCCGCAGATTGCGGAAAGGACGCAGCATGGGCTCAGATACGCCAGGCCGAGTGGATGGCCGCGATGCCGCCGGAGAGATTGCGATAGCGCGGGCGGCCGAGGCCCGCCGCCTCCATGCGCTGCACGAGTTCGGCCTGCGGGGGGAAGCGCCGGATGCTCTCCACCAGATATTGATAGGCTTCGCGATCACCGGCCACGATCTGCCCAAGCGTCGGCAGGATATTGAACGAGTAGAGATCGTAGAGCTGCGACAGGCCAGGCACGACCACGCGGCTGAACTCGAGGCAGTAGAACCGTCCGCCGGGCTTGAGCACCCGGCGGGCCTCGGCCAGGGCGGCGTCGAGGCGGGTCACATTTCGCAGGCCAAAGGCGATCGTATAGACGTCAACCGAACGGCCGGCGACCGGCAACCGTTCGGCATCGCCCGTGACCCAGCTGAGGCCGCCGACATGCCCCGTATCAAGGGCCCGGTCGCGTCCCACGCCGAGCATCGCGGCGTTGATGTCGCAGATCGTGGCGCGCGCGCCGCTCTCGGATCCGCCGGCGGCGGCGATGAAACGCGTCGAGATGTCGCCCGTCCCGCCGGCGACGTCGAGCAGGTGCTCGCCGGCCCGGGGTGCGATCTCGCCGATCAGCTCCGCCTTCCACAGCCGATGGACCCCGCCCGACATGAGATCGTTCATCAGGTCGTAGCGGCTGGCGACGCGGTCGAACACGCCGCGCACCAGCGAGGCCTTGTCGTCGACCGGCACGTCGCGGAAGCCGAAATGCGTTGTCTCGCCGGGGCTTGCGGCGGGTTTTTCGGATGTTGTCACCATCGCGCCAAGATAGCGTGGCCCCTGTCTTTTCGCTAGGTTACGCGCCCCATGCCTGAGTGACCCCCACGTGCCTGAACTTCCCGAAGTCGAAACAGTGGTACGCGGCCTGCGGCCGCATCTGGTCGGGCGCACCATCGCGAGCGTCGATCAGCGCCGCCGGGACCTGCGCGAGAAGTTTCCCGCCCGCTTTGCCGCCCGCCTCGAAGGGCAGCGCATTACCGGCGTGGAGCGGCGGGCCAAGTACATCCTCATCCACCTCGCCGATGGCAATGTGCTGGTCGTGCATCTCGGCATGACCGGACAGCTGGTCATCGGCGCCAAGCCCAATGCCCTGGGGCTGCACGATCACGTCGTGATCGCGCTCGATGACGGGCGGGTCATGCGCTTCAACGATGTCCGGCGTTTTGGCCTGATGGATATCGTTCCGGCCGCCGCGCTGACCACTCATAAGCGCTTTCGTGGCATCGGGCCGGAGCCGCTGGCCGCCGCCTTCGGCGGGGCGGTCCTGGAAAATGCCTTCAAGGGCCGCAAGGGCCCGATCAAGGCGGCGCTGCTCGACCAGCGCCATGTGGCGGGTATCGGCAATATCTACGCCTGCGAGGCGCTTTACTTGGCCCGCATCTCGCCGCGCCGGCGCACCGGCACGATCCGCCGCGAACGCGCCGCCAGCCTGGCTAGCGCCATACGGACGGTGCTGGAGAAGGCCGTTGCGGCCGGCGGCTCATCGGCGCGGGACTACGTCAATGCCAACGGCGAGCAGGGACTGTTCCAGACGGAGTGGGTGGTCTACGACCAGGAGGGGGAACCCTGCCCAAGCTGCCGGGCGCCCATCAAGCGGATCGTCCAGAGTGGCCGCTCGACCTTCTATTGCCCCAAGTGCCAGCGGTAGGATAAGAGCGCTCATGACCGCCGCTGCCCGCCGGCTCGTTCTTCTCCTCGGTCTGTTGGTATCACCGGTAATGGCCGCCGATGCCTTCATCGCCGGGACGAGCGATGTACCTCTGATGCCAGGCTTGCGGGCGCTGAGCGGCGACGGCACGGTATTCGACGCCCCGGGCGGGCGCATCGTCGAGGCCTGGGCCGAAGGCGGCATGGAGCGCTCGGCGGTACTCTCGTTCTACGGCGCCACGCTGCCGCAGCTCGGCTGGAGTGCCGCGGGTCCCGACCGGTTTCGCCGGGAAGGGGAAGTGCTGCGTCTTGAATTCCCGCCGCAGGGGCCGCGCGGCGCGCGGCCCCCGGGCACGCTGTTGATTCGTTTCTATCTTTCGCCGGGCTGACGGCGCTGACGGAGGTATGCGATGGCTTACGAGAACATCCTGGTAGAGACCAAGGGCCGCGTCGGCATCATCCGGCTCAACCGTCCGAAGGCCCTGAACGCCCTGTGCGACGCCCTCATCCGCGAGCTTGGCGCGGCGCTCGATGCCTTCGAGGCCGATGCCAATATCGGCGCCGTGGTGCTGACGGGCAGCGACAAGGCCTTCGCGGCCGGCGCCGACATCAAGGAGATGCAGAGCCGGTCCTATATGGACGTCTATCTTAGTGACTTCATCACCAACGGCTGGGAGCGGGTCTCGACCTGCCGCAAGCCGATCGTCGCGGCTGTCGCCGGGTTTGCCCTGGGTGGGGGCTGCGAGGTTGCCATGATGTGCGACTTCATCATCGCCGCCGACACCGCGAAGTTCGGCCAGCCGGAGATCAACCTGGGCACGATGCCGGGGGCCGGCGGCTCGCAGCGGCTGACCCGTTTCGTTGGTAAATCAAAGGCCATGGACCTTTGCCTCACGGGCCGGATGATGGACGCGGCCGAGGCCGAGCGCTGCGGCTTGGTCTCGCGGATCGTGCCCGCGGCGGAGCTTGTCGACGAGGCGATCAAGGCCGCAGAGGCCATCGCGGCCAAGTCCCTGCCGATTACCATGATCGTCAAGGAATCGGTCAACCGCGCCTACGAGACCACCCTGACCGAAGGTATTAGATTTGAGCGCCGTCTCTTCCATTCGACCTTCGCCACCGAGGATCAGAAGGAAGGCATGGCGGCGTTCGTGGAGAAGCGCAAACCCGCCTTCAAGCACCGCTAACTAGCGAGCGAAGCTCGCTCTTTTCAGGCGTGCGCGCGCATTGACGGGGCTTGGGGCCGGGTCTATAACCGCGCACCTAAATCCCTGCCAATTTCCGGACGGTTTTCAATGGCTGCCAAGAAGGTCAAGCGTAATCCCTCCGCGCGCAAAGCCGCGCGCCAAGCAGTTCGCCGCGCGGCGGTCAACACCGCGCGTCTGACGGCGATCAAGACCGAGCTCAAGAAGGTCGAAGCGGCGATCGCCGCGGGCAGTAAGAGCGCGGCACAGGCTGCCTTCAAGGCCGCTCAGCCGCTGCTGATGCGCGGCACGAACAGCGGAACAGTCCATAAGAACATGGTTGCGCGCAAGCTTTCGCGTCTCTCCGCGCGCATCAAAGCTCTCGCCTGAAGTCTGCATTTTGTGCGGCGCGCCGCGAATGCAGCGCATTACTAGCGTTGCATTCGTGACTCTCTAGGCGCGCGGCGCAGGCTTCGCCGTTTGTCTGTGCGGCCGCGCAGTTTTGTTTCGCTACGCAGGAACGCCGGCCGCGAGAACACGCAAGGAAAATTTTTGCGGATTCACGACAGGACTGTATTGCGTGTTCAAAACGCGGCGACTAGATTTTCTCCCCTGATCGTTCGGGAGGCACGTCGAAACCAACTCCGAGACAACAGGAGTGATCGAGCAGAAGACGTGAGGCGGTCAGCACACCGTAAAACGTTTCGCAGAGCGCAGCAGTCGTGCGGGGAGTGCGGGCCGGATCGTCCGGTTACAAGGGCGACGGCGTCGAAAGGGGAGCATCGGCGTTCGGTTCCAAATCATCGCGATGGCGTGGCACTGTTCGGCGGGGAAGTCGTAGGGATGGGGACTGTTGGAACCACGAGATCATCATCGGGACACCCGGCAGGATCGGCTCTGGGTCACGGTGAAGAGGCAGTGTCGCGCGTCGCGCGGCCAGCCGTATATATGTCCACCCCCTGGAGGTTTGTGGGCGGCGTGCCGCCCGGAGGCCGAAGCCGCGAGCAAGGTCGAGGATAAGCACACGGGGATCGGCAGAAGGCCGGTCGAGCGTAACGAGCCGGCAGACATCTTTATTAGTGTCCGGCGGCAAGTCAGGGGCGGTCAGGGGCAATGCCACAAGGGTCTGCGCAGATGACGCGGCCGGAGTCCGGGGGCAATCCGGGCGGAGCCGCGGCCGGCTATGCCGGCGATCTGTCACCGAAAGAGGCTTGGGATCTGCTGGCGCGCGAGAAGGGCGCCGTGCTGGTCGATTGCCGTTCGCAGGCCGAGTGGTCTTTCGTTGGCGTTCCCGATCTGGGTACGCTCGGCAAGAATCCGGTGCTGGTCGAATGGCAGTCGTTCGTGCCGGCGAGCGCCGAGACGGGCGGCAAGCCGCGGATGTCTGCCAACAAGGAATTTGTCGCCGACGTGGCCAAGGCTGGAATACCCAAGGATGTGCCCGTCGTATTCATCTGCCGCTCCGGTGGTCGGTCGCGTTCGGCCGCGGTCGCCATGACGGCGGCCGGCTGGAAGACCTGCTTCAACCTCGCGGGCGGTTTCGAGGGTAACCAGGACACCGCGCGTCATCGCGGTACGACCCAGGGTTGGAAGGCCTCCGGCCTCCCCTGGGCGCAGGAGTAAGCAGGATGCGCGACGAATCACTGCCGACCGTTGAAACCCAGTGGGCCCGCGTGCGCGGCAAGCTGCGCGCCGAGTTCGGCGAGGTTGCCTATCGCAGCTGGCTGAAACCGCTGACCCTGGCGGGTATCGAGGACGGGGAAGTGCGTATCGCCGTGCCGACGCGCTTCATGCAGGATTGGGTGCGCACGCACTATGCCGAGCGGCTGCGCGCCCTGTGGAAGGCCGAGAACAAGGTCGTTCGAAACATCGAGATCGTGGTCGCGGCCCCGATGGTCGTCCGGCCCCAGGCCGAGCGCGCGGCGATGCCCAACGGCATGGCGCGCAACGAGCCGCCGGCCGGCGTGCCCCACGGGGTACCGAAGGGCGTGCGCCTGGTGGCCGTGCCGCAGGCGGCGCCCTCGCGCCTCATCGACCCTGACGCCTCGGGCGATCGTCGTGTCGCCGCCGAGGAGGATTTCGGCGCTCCTCTTGATCCGAGATTCACGTTCGAGAACTTCGTCATCGGCAAGCCGAACGAGTTCGCCACCGCCGCCGCCCGCCGCGTCGCCGAGGAAGCCAAGGTCCCCTTCAACCCGCTCTTCCTCTATGGCGGCGTCGGCCTGGGCAAAACCCACCTGATGCACGCCATCGCCTGGGAGATCCGCAAGCGGCATCCCCAGCGCAAGGTCGTCTATCTCTCGGCCGAGATGTTCATGTACCGGTTCATCCGGGCCCTGCGCTTCAAGGACATGATGGCCTTCAAGGAGCAGTTCCGCTCGGTCGACGTGCTGATGATCGACGACGTGCAGTTCATCAGCGGCAAGGATTCGACCCAGGAAGAATTCTTCCACACCTTCAACGCGCTGGTGGACCAGAACCGCCAGATCATCCTCTCGGCCGACAAGAGCCCGGCCGATCTGGAGGGGATCGAGGACCGCGTCCGCTCGCGTCTCGGCTGGGGCCTGGTCGCGGATATTCACCCGACGACCTACGAGCTGCGCCTGGGCATCCTCCAGACCAAAGCCGAGAAGATGGGGCTGCAGGTCCCGCCCAAGGTGCTGGAATTCCTGGCCCACAAGATCACCTCGAATGTCCGCGAGCTTGAGGGGGCGCTGAACCGCATCGCCGCGCACGCGACCCTGGTCGGCCGCCCGATCACCTTCGAGACGGCGCAGGACGTGCTGCACGACCTGCTGCGCGCCAACGACCGCCGCGTGACGATCGAGGAGATCCAGAAGCGGGTGGCCGAGCATTACTCGATCCGCCTCGCCGACATGCATAGCCCGCGTCGCGCGCGCCTCGTCGCGCGGCCGCGCCAGGTGGCGATGTATCTCGCCAAGCAGCTGACCTCGCGCTCGCTGCCGGAGATCGGCCGCAAGTTCGGCGGCCGCGACCACACCACGGTGATGCACGCGGTCAAGAAGATCGAGGAGCTGCGCTCCACCGACTCAAGCTTCGCCGAGGACATCGAGCTCCTGCGCCGCATGCTCGAAGCGTAAGAATTTGGATCGCTAAGGGCGCGGAGAAGCGCCGAGAACGCGGAGAGATTTCAGGGGCGGCCTTCGGGCCGCCCTTTTCGTTTCTGCGACCTCCGCGACTTCTCCGCAGTCTCTGCGGTAAGCTTCTTCGATGAAAAAGAGACGCGTCGCGCTGGTCACCGGCTTCGAGCCCTATGGCGGGATGAGCCTCAATCCCTCGGCCGAGATCGCGCGCCGCCTGGATGGGGCGAAGATCGCCGGCGTGCCGGTGGTTGGTCGCCAGTTGCCGGTCGACCTGGCCCAGCTCGATGGGGCCCTCAAATCGGCCCTGGCCGAGATCGAGCCAGTGGCGGTGATCTTGCTCGGCCTGGCGCCGGGGGAGACCTGCATCCGGTTGGAGCGGGTGGCGCTCAACCTGGCCGATTTCCCGATCCCCGATAACGCCGGCACCCGGGCGCGCGACGTGCCGCTGGCCAGGGCCGGGGCCGTCGGCCTGTGGTCGCGCCTGCCGCTGCGGCCCATCGAGAAGCGCCTGCTGGCCATGGGCATCCCCACCCGGCTGTCGGAGAGTGCGGGCACCTATCTCTGCAACGCCGCGATGTACCGGGCGCTGTCCTGGCTGCCCCGGCGCGTACCCTGCGGCTTCATCCATCTGCCACTCCTGCCGGCACAGGTCGCCATGGCTCTCGAATCGGGCGGCGCGCCGCAGCCCTCGATGGCTTTTCCGGTGCAGCGACGGGCCATTGAAATCGCCCTCGAACTGAGCCTTGAAAAAGGCGCTCCGAGTCGCCGCCCAAAGGCTTGAAAACAGGCCTGTATTTCGGGCTCTTTTGCGCTTGGTAAATCTCGCAAAAGAGTTTTGATTTCAATTGCTTCTGATATACTGCCGACCCTGGCAAAAGCCTCCCGGAATGCGTCCGTCCGGCCGGCCTTGCGGGGGCCGTTTCCGGGGGGTCCGGACGCCGGTCATAACCGCCCGATAAACCGCTAAGGGACGCGGATCCGACCCGACATGAAACTCACGATCGAGCGCGGAGCGCTGCTTAAGGCTCTCGGCCACATCCAGAGCGTCGTCGAACGTCGCAACACGATTCCGATTCTCGCCAACGTCATGCTCGAAGCCTCGAAGGGCAAGCTGGCGCTGACCGCGACCGACATGGATCTCGCGATCATCGAGACGGCGGCGGCCGATGTCGCCAAGACCGGCACCATCACGGTGCAGGCCCACACGCTTTACGACATCGCGCGCAAGCTGCCGGAAGGCAGTCAGGTCGGCCTCGAAGGCGGCCCCGATGCCAAGGGCGGCCAGGTTTCCTTGCGCGCCGGGCGCTCGACCTTCACGCTCGCCAGCCTGCCGGCCGAGGACTTCCCCAAGATGGCCGGCGGTGACCTGCCGCATAATTTCGAGCTTTCCGCGGGAGACCTGCGCGGCCTGATCGACCGTACGCGCTTCGCCATCTCGACCGAGGAGACCCGCTATTACCTCAACGGCATCTACCTGCACGCCGCCCAGAGCAACGGCGTCAAGGTGCTGCGCGCCGTGGCCACCGACGGCCATCGCCTGGCGCGGGTGGAAATGCCGCTGCCCGACGGGGCCGGCAGCGTTCCCGGCGTCATCCTGCCGCGCAAGACGGTGATGGAGCTGCGCAAGCTGCTCGACGAGGCGCAAGGCGCCATCGCCGTGTCGCTCTCCGACACCCGCGTGCGCTTCGCCTTCGACGACGTCGTGCTGACCTCCAAGCTGATCGACGGCACCTTCCCCGATTACGAGCGCGTCATCCCCTCGAACAACGACAAGATCCTCGAAGTGGACTGCAAGGTCTTCGCCGAAGCGGTCGACCGCGTGGCCACGATCTCGACCGAGAAGTCGCGGGCCATCAAGCTGGCGCTGGCCAAGGGCCAGCTCACGCTGACCGCGACCAGCCCGGATGCCGGCAGCGCCACCGAGGAGCTCGAGGCGAGCTACACCGCCGCGCCGATCGAGATCGGCTTCAACGCGCGCTATCTCCTCGATATCGCCCAGCAGATCGAAGGCGACGGGGCGAGGTTCTCCATGTCGGACGCGGCGTCGCCGACCGTGGTGCAGGATTCCGCCGACGCCAGCGCGCTCTACGTCCTCATGCCGATGCGGGTGTGACCGACACGATGAGCCAAGCCGTCTCCGCCGTTTCGCTGCCTGCGGCCTCCGCCGCAGAGCGGCGTGCCGCGGTGGTGCGTCTGTCGCTCACCGATTTCCGCTGCTATGCCAGGCTGCGCCTCGACATCGAGGCCCAGCCCGTGGTGCTGACCGGCCCCAACGGGGCGGGCAAGACCAACCTGCTCGAAGCACTCTCGTTCCTCTCGCCGGGCCGGGGCTTGCGCCGCGCCCGGCTGGCCGAGATCGACCGCCGCGAGCGGGGCGCCGATACGGCGGCGCCCTGGGCGGTGGCAGCGGTGCTGGAAAGTGGCCGTGGGCGCGTCAATCTCGGCACCGGCCACGAGGCGGCGGAGGGCAAGAGCACGGAACGCCGCGTGGTGCGCATCGACGGCCATCCGGCGCGCGGCCAGAAGGACCTGGCCCAGTATCTCTCGCTGGTCTGGCTGACGCCCGACATGGACCGGCTGTTCATGGAAGGCTCGTCGTCGCGCCGCCGCTTCGTCGATCGCCTGGTCTACGGCTTCCATCCCGATCACGCGGGCGAGGTCGCGGCCTACGAGACGGTGATGCGCGAGCGCGGCCGGCTTCTGGCCGATGGCAGCGCGGACGCCGCCTGGCTTGACGCCCTGGAGGACGGCATGGCGCGCCACGGCGTGGCGATTGCCGCCGCCCGCGCCGAGGTCATCCGCCGCCTCGACAGCGCCGCGGCCGAGCGGACCGGACCATTCCCGGTGCCGCGCCTGGTCCTGACCGGCGAGGTCGATGCCTGGCTGGGCGAGATGCCGGCGGTCGCGGTCGAGGACCGCGTGCGCGACGCCCTGCGGGCCGGCCGCAGCCACGATGCGGCGCAAGGCGGGGCCGCTTGCGGCGCCCACCGGACCGACCTTCTGGTGACCTATGTCGCCAAGGACCGGCCGGCGCGGGACTGCTCCACAGGCGAGCAGAAGGCGCTGCTGCTGTCGATCCTGCTGGCCATGGCGCGCGAGCTGCGCGGCGAGCGCGGCGAGGCGCCGCTGCTGCTGCTCGACGAGGTGGTGGCGCATCTGGACGGCGCGCGGCGCGCGGCGCTGTTCGACGAAATTTGCGATCTCGGGGCCCAGGCGTGGCTGACCGGGACCGACGATGAGCTGTTTGCGGGCCTGCGCGGGCGGGCCCGTTTCTTCCGTGTTCTCGATGCGACGGTGATGCCGCGATGACCGAACCTGCCCAGAGACTCGACCCGACCAAGGGCGCCGAAGATTACGGCGCCGAATCCATCAAGGTGCTGCGCGGGCTCGACGCCGTGCGCAAGCGCCCCGGCATGTATATCGGCGACACCGATGACGGCTCGGGCCTGCACCACATGGTCTACGAGGTGGTCGACAACGCCATCGACGAGGCGCTGGCCGGCTACTGCGACGAGATCAACGTCATCCTGCATCCCGACGGCTCGGTGGAGGTCAACGACAACGGTCGCGGCATCCCGACCGAGATCCACAAGGAGGAAGGCGTGTCGGCGGCCGAGGTCATCATGACCCAACTCCATGCCGGCGGAAAATTCGACCAGAACTCCTACAAGGTCTCGGGCGGCCTGCACGGTGTCGGCGTCTCGGTGGTCAACGCGCTGTCCGAGACGCTCGAGCTGCGCATCTGGCGCGCCGGCCGCGAGCACTTCATGCGCTTCAAGCACGGCGAGCCCGAGGCGAAGCTGAAGGAGGTCGGCGACGCCGGCGACAAGACCGGCACGCAGGTGCGGTTCTACGTCTCCAAGCAGACCTTCACCAAGACCGAGTACGATTTCGAGACGCTCGAGCACCGTATCCGCGAGCTCGCCTTCCTCAACTCCGGCGTCAAGCTGGTGCTGACCGACGCGCGCGGCGTCGAGCCCAAGACCGTGGAGATGAAATACGACGGCGGCATCGAGGCCTTCGTCAAATATCTCGACCGCTCCAAGGCGGCCCTCCATCCGGCCATCATGATGCGCGGCAGCAAGGACGGCATCACCGTCGACGTGGCGATGGAATGGACCGACGCCTATCACGAGACGATGATGTGCTTCACCAACAACATCCCGCAGAAGGATGGCGGCACGCATCTCCAGGGCTTCCGCGCCGCGCTGACCCGCACGATCAACAAATACGCGGTCGAAGGCGGCATCGCCAAGAAGGACAAGGTCGAGATGACCGGCGAGGATGCGCGCGAGGGGTTGACCTGCGTGCTCTCGGTCAAGGTCCCCGATCCCAAGTTCTCCTCCCAGACCAAGGACAAGCTGGTGTCGTCGGAGGTGCGGCCGATCGTCGAGGCGATCTGCAACGACAAGCTCCAGCAGTGGTTCGAGGAGCATCCCGGCGACGCCAAGCGCGTCATCGGCAAGATCGTCGAGGCCGCGGCGGCCCGCGAGGCGGCGCGCCGGGCGCGCGAGCTGGCGCGGCGCAAGGGGGCCCTCGACATGGCCTCCCTGCCGGGCAAGCTGGCCGACTGCCAGGAACGTGATCCGGCGAAGTCCGAGCTTTTCATCGTCGAGGGTGACTCCGCCGGCGGCTCCGCCAAGCAGGGGCGCAATCGCGCCTTCCAGGCGATCCTGCCCATCCGCGGCAAGATCCTGAACGTCGAGCGCGCGCGCATCGACAAGATGCTGTCCTCGGCCGAGATCGGCACGCTGGTCACGGCCGTGGGGACCGGTATCGGCCAGGAGGATTTCGACGTCACCAAGTGCCGCTATCACAAGATCATCCTGATGGCCGACGCCGACGTCGACGGCGCCCACATCCGCACCCTGCTGCTGACGTTCTTCTATCGCCAGCTCCGCCCGCTGATCGATGCGGGCTACATCTACATCGCCCAGCCGCCGCTCTACCGCGCCAAGCGCGGCAACTCCGAGGTCTACCTCAAGGACGAGCGCGCGCTGGAGGACTACCTGATCAGCGGCGGCATCGACGGCATGGTGCTGACCGTCGGCTCCGACGGCAGCCAGCGCGCCGGCCAGGACCTGCGCCAGCTGGTGGAGAAGGCCCGCGCCGCCAAGGCATTCGTCACGCCGCTGGCCCGGCGCGTGGGCAGCCGCGACGCGGTCGAGCAGGCGGCCATCCTCGGCGCCCTCGATCCCGACCTCCTGTCGGACGTCGAGAAAGCCAAGGCCGCGGCCGAGTACATCGCCAAGCGGCTCAACGCGCTCAGCGGCGAGAACGAACGCGCCTGGACGGGCACGGCCTCGGTGGACGGCATGGTGTTCGAGCGCAAGCTGCGCGGCGAGACCGATCGCTGCGTCATCGACAACGTGGTCATCAATTCGGTCGAGGCCCGCCGCCTGGTCGAGACGGCCGGCGAGTTCCAGAAGGTCTACGGCCGCTTCGCCAAGCTCAAGGCGGGTGACCGCGAGGTCGAGATCACCGGCCCCACCCGGCTGATCGATGCTGTGCTGGAGATCGGCAAGAAGGGCGTGGGCATGCAGCGCTACAAAGGCCTGGGCGAGATGAACCCCGAGCAGCTCTGGGAGACGACACTCGATCCCGAGGCGCGCCACCTGCTGCAGGTGAAGGTCAACGACAGCGCCGAGGCCAACGGCATCTTCGAGACGCTGATGGGCGACGTGGTCGAGCCGCGCCGCGAGTTCATCCAGGACAACGCCCTCAAGGTCAGCAACCTCGACGTCTGAGCGCTGCCGCCCGGCGCGGGGCTAACCTCAGGCCCTTGCCTTGACGCCGGCCTTTGTCACCCGGATTGGGCGGCGATGCCGCGCATGAAGGTCTGGCGGATCTTTACCGGGTCGCGCTCGGTCGTCGCTACCGCCGGCTTGTCGTCGATGCGCACCGCGATCAGGGTCGGTCCGCCCCCCTCCGAGCCGGACTGGGCCAGGGCCTGATCGACCAGGCGCTCGAAATCCGCCTCGTCCGCCGCCCAGGCGCTGCGTGCAATGCCCGCCGCCTGCGCGATCGCCACGATGTCGGTCCCGGCCGCGGTGGCCGTCGGCTGCGCGCCGGTGATCTGGTAGATGTGGTTGTCCATCACCACGATCGTCAGGTTGCGCGTACCCAGCATGCCGACGGTCGTCAGGCAGCCGAGCTGCATGAGGAGCGAGCCGTCGCCCTCGAGAGCCACGACGTGGCGCCTGGGCTGGGCGATGGCCACGCCCAGCGCGATGGGAATGGCGAGCCCCATGCTGCCGAGCATGTAGAAATTCTGTTCCCGCTGCCCGCTGGCCCACAGGTCGAAATTGGTGTTGCCGATGCCGCCGATCACGGCCTCGCCGTGCTTGAGCCGGCCCACCAGGCGCTTGGTCAGCTCGAAGCGGTTCATCACCTTGGCGTTGTCGTGCCTGACAGGATCGGGGCGTGTCATGGCCGGCTCACTTCCCGAAGACTTTGCCGCCGGTCAGCAGCGGCGACAGGATGAAGGCGACCGGCGCCTGGGTGGCGAAGGCCTGCTTGATCGAACGGTCGACGATGAATTCGAGCTCGTCGAGGCGGGTGATGGTGTGGTTCTCCATCGCCAGGGCGTCGAACACCGGCCGCATGGTCCGGCACACCAGGGTCTGGCCGATGTTGAACTCGCCCAGCGTGCCGCGTTCCGAAACGAACATGAGCAGCGGAATCTGGCTCGGCACCACCAGGGAGGCGAGCGCGTTGGGAATGGTGGCGAAGCCGCTGGTCTGCATGAGGATGGCGCCGCGCATCCCGGCCATCCAGGCGCCGGTGACGATGCCGACCGCCTCTTCCTCGCGCGTGGTCGAGAATGTCGTGAAATAGGGGTCGGCGTGCACGGCCTTGATCAGCGGCGTGAGCACGCGGTCCGGCACGTAGGTGACGAGCTTCACCTCGTTGCGCTTGAGCGTCTGCAGCACGATCTCGTGCCAGGCCGTCGCCGCCGCCCCGCTACCCTGGGAGCCTTCCATCTGCCCGCGCTCCACCAAACCGCCAGGCCCGCAGTATGTCGCAATGTTGCGGCATTGCAACGCCGGCGGTCCTTACAGGGAGCGGTTACGCCGCCGCCAACCCGGATGTTCCGTCCGGAGGCGGCGACTCAGGTCGGCGGCCAGTTCGCCTTGCTGCGCAGCGCCGCCGTCGCCTCCTGGGCGTCGCGCACGATCCTGGCGTGGTCGAGGGCGGTGAACTTGTTCGCCTGCCGGATCACGCGGCCATCCACGATCACGGTATCGACATTGGCCGGCTGGCCCAGCGAGACCAGCGCCTCGTAGGGGTCGCCGACCGGCGTCATGTTGATGTCAGTGGTGCGCACCAGGATGATGTCCGCCCGCTTGCCCGGCGTGAGGGAGCCCGTCCGGTCAGCGATGCCGAGGTCGACCGCGCCGTCCAGGGTCGCGAGCTGAACCATGCGTTTCATGGTCAGCGGGTATTTGGCGCCGATGCGGTGATTGTGCAGCTGGAACAGCATGCGCATGCCGACGAAGGGATCGCAGTTGAAGTTGGTGGTGTGATCGGTCGACAGGCTGACCTTGACGCCCGCTTCCAGCAGCTCGCCGAGCTGGATGACGCCGAGAGCGGCGGCCCGGCCTGACTCGCCCACGGGGGCCGTCGAGTAGCTGACGCCGCGCCGCTTCAGGATCTCGCGCTCCTCCGGGGTGGTGAGCAGCGGATGGATAAGCTGCACGTCGGGGCCGAGCAGACCGGCCTCCTCCAGCGCCTTGATCGGACTGGGGCCGGAGGTATGCAGCGTGATCGGCAGGCCGAGGGCCCGGGCCCCGCCCCAGTCCCGCTTCACCTGGTCCATGGTCAGCACGCCGCGTGTGGCACCGCCGATGCTCATGGCGCCGACGTTGCGCGAGCAGATGCCCAGGGTGAGCAAGCCGTCATTCGGCATCCAGTCGCGCTTGACCCGCGCCATGCCCTCGAAATCCATCGGCTGGTCGTCCGGCATGCCCTGCGCGGGACCGTAGGCGAAACGCCCGCGGATGCCGGCATCGCGCATGGCCGAGAGCTCGCCATCGGCGTGGTCGGCGCTGCGCACGTTGTGCGCCCAGTTGTGCACGGTCGTAACGCCGGCACTCAGGGCTTCGGCGGTGCCCAGCGCCACGGCGCGGTAGCTGTCCTCGGGCGCCATCAGCTGGCCGAGGCGGTTGCTCACCGGGAAATAGCCCAGCGCGCCGACATCGCCGCGAACATAGGGCCGGAACAGGCTGGTCCACAGGTGCCAGTGCGTGTCGATGAAGCCCGGCATGCAGATCATGCCGCGTCCCTGGATGACCTGGGCGTTCGGAGCATTGACCTGCGCGCCGACGGCAACGATCGCGCCGTCGCGTACATGCACGTCGCCGGCCGGCAGGTCCGCGATGGCTGGATCCATGGTCAGCACGGTGGCGCCGCGGATGACGAACTCGCCGCGCGCCGGCAGCGTCGCCCGCGGGCCTGAGGCGGAGCGCGGGACCGCCTGCTGGGCGAGAAGCTCGCCCGATGCGGCAAACAGGGCACTCATGGCAACTGCTCCCTTAAGCATGGTGCGCCGAGTCATACGGTTGTGCGTCATTGTCTCCTCCCCCTTTCGCCGCGTTGCCGGGCGTTGGCGCCACCATAGGGCGGCCGCGCGCCGGTTGGCCAGCGCACGGATCGCCCCTGGTCCCACTCTCGCCCACATACCCGGCTGCGCCGCCCCGGCGGGCAAGGGCCCGAAAAGCGCAAGTTTCGCCGCGGCCTGAACCCTCGCGGAAGCCGGGGCTTCGCGCTAACCTGTGACCACGGAGCGGCGCGGGCATTGCTGCGGTGGGACGCGGGGGTGGGGGAGCGTGGGAGCATCGCGTGTTTTATTGAGCCTGGCAGCCGTGGGCGTTCTCGCGGCCGGCGCCTATTTCTGGATGGAAGGGCGCAGCGCCGCCCGTATCGCCGCGAGCGAGAAGGCCCACCAGGCGCCCAAGCCGATGCCGGTCGTCATCGCCGCCGCCCGGCGGGATGCGGTGCCGATCGAGGTGACCGGGCTGGGCACCGTTCAGGCGTTTGCCAGCGTGCAGGTCCGCTCGCGCATCGACGGCGAGATCCTCGCGGTGCATTTCCGCGAAGGTGACACCGTCAAGGCCAACGACCTTCTGTTCACGCTCGATGCGCGCGCCGCCGAGGCGCAGCTGCGCCAGGCCCAGGCGGATCTGGCGCGCGACAAGGCGCAGCTGGCGAATGCCCAGCGCGAGCTGGCGCGTACCAAGGAGCTGGCCAGCCGGGGCGTGGCAGCGCAGGCCAATCTTGAAAAAGCGCAGACCGATGTCGACGTGCTTCAGGCCGCCGTCGCGGCCGATCAGGCGACGATCGACAACCTCAACGTCCAGCGCGGCTACACCGAAATACGGGCGCCGATGGCCGGCCGGACCGGCGTGGTTCACCTCACGGCCGGCAACATCGTGCGGGCCTCGGACAGCCAGCCCCTGGTGACGATCAACCAGGTCCAGCCGGTGCGCGCCCTGGCGGCGATCCCGCAGCGCCATTTCGAGGATATCCGCAAAGGCCTGGCGGCCGGCGAGCTCGACGCCACGGCCGCCAATCGCGACCTGCCCGGGCGGACCGTGGCGGGCAAGGTCAACTTCCTCGACAACGCCGTCGACACGCCCACCGGCACGTTCCAGGTGCGCGCCACCTTCGCCAACGAGGACGGCATCCTCTGGCCGGGCATGTTCGCCAACGTGACCGTGACCCTGGGCGTTCAGCCGGACGCCCTGGTGGTTCCGGTGGCTGCCGTGCAGACCGGCGCGCGCGGCACCTACGTCTTCGTGGTGACCGGCGATAATCTCGCCACGATCAAGCCGGTGACCGTGGTGCGCCAGCGCGGCAGCGATGCGGCGATCACCGGGATCGCCGAGAACGACAACGTGGTGGTCGACGGCCAGCTCCGGCTGGTCGAGGGCACGCGGGTCGAGATCCAGAAGCCCGGCGCCGCGCCGGCTGCGGCCGCACCCCCATCCGGCACGAATACGCCGGGCGGAACGCAGCGCAAATGACGCTCCCCGAGCTGTGCATCCGTCGCCCGGTGATGGCGACGCTGCTCACGGCGGCCATCGTCCTGTTCGGCATCCTCGGCTATCGCGGCCTGCCGGTCAGCGCCCTGCCGCAGGTCGATTTCCCGACCATCCAGGTGCAGGCCAATTTGCCGGGCGCCAGCCCCGAGACCATGGCCGCGACGGTGGCGACGCCGCTCGAGCGCCAGTTCAGCACCATCCCCGGCATCACCTCGATCACCTCGACGAGCACCATCGGCGTCAGCCAGATCACCCTGCAATTCGAGCTGGCACGCAACATCGACGCCGCGGCGCTCGACGTGCAGTCGGCGCTCTCGGTCGCCGCCAAGAAGCTGCCGCCGGAGATGACCACGCCGCCGTCCTTCCTCAAGGTCAATCCGGCGGACGCTCCGATCCTGTTCATCGCCCTGACCTCGTCGACCCTGCCGCTGTCGCAGGTCGACGAGTATGCGGAGACGCTGATCTCCGACCGCATCTCAATCATCTCGGGCGTCGGCCAGGTCGACGTGCTCGGCTCGCAGAAATACGCGGTGCGCGTCCAGATCAACCCGTCCCAGCTTGCCTCGCGCGGCATCGGCATCGACGAGATCCAGAAGGCGCTGGCCGCCGCCAGCTCCAACAGTCCGGTCGGCGTGCTCAGCGGCTCGGCGCAACAGCTCACGCTCCAGGTCAGTGGCCAGCGGCTCGACGCCGCTGCTTTCCGGCCGCTGATCGTCGCCCATCGCGAAGGCGCCCCGGTGCGCCTCGCCGACGTGGCGCTGGTCACCGACTCGGTCCAGAACGATCACCTGGCGAGCTGGATCAACGGCCAGCGCGGCATCGTGTTGGCCGTCGTCCGCCAGCCGGGCGCCAACACGATCGAGGTGGCGACCGCGATCCGCAAGCTTCTGCCGGTGCTGCGCCAGCAGATCCCGGCCTCGATCAGCGTCGACCTGATCATCGACCGCTCGATCTCCATCCAGGAATCGGTGGAGGATGTGAAGTTCACCCTGGTGCTGACCGGCGTCCTGGTCGTGCTGGTCATCTTCCTGTTCCTGCGGCGCCTGTCGGCAACGCTGATCCCGGCGGTGGCGCTGCCGGTCTCGATCATCGGCACCTTCGCCGGCATGGCGATGATGGGCTTCAGCCTCAACAACATCTCGCTCCTCGGCCTGACCCTGGCTGTCGGCTTCGTGGTCGATGACGCCATCGTCATGCTCGAGAACATCGTGCGCTACATCGAAAAGGGCGCCACGCCGATGGAGGCCGCCCTGCGCGGCTCGCGCGAGATCGCCTTCACCATCCTGTCGATGACCCTGTCGCTGGTCGCGGTGTTCATCCCGCTGCTGTTCATGGGCGGTCTGGTCGGCCGCCTGTTCCACGAATTCGCGGTGACGGTGTCGCTGGCCATCCTGATCTCCGGCTTCGTCTCCCTGACCCTGACGCCGATGATGGGCAGCCGCATGCTGCGCGCCGAGCATGGCCCCGAGAACTGGGCGGGGCGGGCGCTGGAAGGGGCCTTTCAGGCGCTGCTGCACGGCTATGAGCGCAGCCTGGTGGTCGTGCTGCGCCACCGCTTCATCACGCTGCTGGTCACCATCGCCACCTTCGGCGCCACGGTCTATGTCTTCGACATCGCCAAGAAGGGCTTCTTCCCGACCGAGGATACCGGCGTCATCCAGGGCAGCACCGAGGCGGCCCAGGACGTGTCGTTCGACGCCATGGTGGCGCAGCAGCAGCGCGTGGCGGAGATCCTCTCGGCCGACCCCGCCGTGCAGTTCGTCTCCTCGTCCGTCGGCGTCGGCGGGGCGGCGCCGCTCAACTCGGGCCGGCTTTACCTGTCCCTGAAGCCACGCGCCGAGCGGCCGCCGGTGACCGAGGTCATCCAGCGCCTGCGCGGCAAGCTCGCCCAGGTGCCGGGCATCAACACCTATCTGCAGCCGGTGCAGAACCTCACGGTCGGCGGCCGCCAGAGCAAGAGCCAGTACCAGTACACGCTGCAGGCCAGCGACCTGCAGCTGCTCTACCAGTGGGGCCCGCGGCTGGAGGCGGAGCTCAAGAACCTGCCGCTGCTCCAGGACGTCACCACGGACCTGCAGACCAGCAGCCCGCAGCTCGTCGTCAATGTCGACCAGGATCGCGCGGCGCTGCTCGGCATCAGCGACGACCAGGTCCGCAGCGCGCTCTACAACGCCTTCGGCTCGCGCCAGGTGGCGACGATCTACACGGCCGCCAACGACTACGGCGTGATCCTCGAGACGACCCAGAATTTCCAGAACAGTCCGGACAATGTCGGCCGGCTGCATGTACGGGCCACCGACGGCACGCTGGTGGCGCTCGATTCCATCGCCACCCTGCGGCTGGGCGTGGGTCCCCTCACCATCAACCACCAGGGGCAGCTGCCCTCGGTGACGTTGTCGTTCAACCTGGCCCCGGGCGCGGCGCTGAGCGAGGCGATCGATGCGGTGCGCGAGGTCGAGCGGAGCGCCGGCCTGCCGGCCACGGTGTTCACCAGCTTCGGCGGCACGGCGCAGGTCTTCGAGGACTCGCTGGCCGGACAGGGGCTCCTGCTGCTCGCGGCCCTGGTGACGATCTACATCATTCTCGGCATTCTCTACGAGAGCTTCATCCACCCGCTGACCATCCTCTCGGGCCTGCCTTCGGCGGGACTGGGGGCGGTGCTCACGCTGATGGCTTTCGATATCGAGCTGTCGCTGATCGCCATGATCGGCGTCATCATGCTGATCGGTATCGTCAAGAAGAACGCCATCATGATGGTCGACTTCGCCGTCGAGCGGGAACGCGAGGGCCACGCCGATCCCGAGAAGGCGATCTACGACGCCTGCGTGCTGCGCTTCCGGCCGATCATGATGACCACGCTGGCGGCGATCATGGGCATCCTGCCGATCGCCATCGGCTTCGGCGCGGGCTCGGAGCTGCGCCAGCCGCTGGGCATCGCCGTGGCCGGCGGCCTGGTGGTCTCGCAGGTCCTGACGCTCTACATCACGCCGGTGGTTTTCCTCTATCTCGACCGGCTGCGGCGCCGTCCCGCCCCTGCGCCGACGGCGGCCGACTAGCGTGCGCGCCTCGTGGGGGACCGTGATCGGTCCCGGCATGGTCTGGGGCCTGGCGGTCAGCGGGCATGAGCTGATCCAGGTCGTGCTGCCGGTGCACGCGGCCGCCTTCGGCGTCACCCTGCCGGTGGTCGGCTTCCTGCTGTCGATCAACAAGATCATCCGGGTCATCGGCTACGGCTGGATCGTGGCGCTGGGCCGGCGCATCGGTCCGCGCGGCCTGATGCTGGTCGCCGCTTCGGTCGCCGCCGTGAGCACCTTCGTCTACGCCTGGTGCGACGGCTGGCCGGCGCTGACCGTGGCGCGCCTGGCCTGGGGGCTGGGCTTCGCCGCCCTCAACCTGGGCACGCTGATGTACGCCATGAGCATCGTCGAGAACGCCGGCACGCGCGTCGGCCTGACCCGCGCCCTGGGCGCCATCGGCCCGGCGCTGGTCCTCGGCCTGGGCTCGGCCGCGGTGGGTTGGCTCGGCCCGCGCGACGTGTTCGTGGTCGTCGGCCTGTTCATGGCGCTCGCCATACCGCTCGCCTGGACCCTGCCGCCGCTCTCCGTGGCGGAGGAGCCGGCCGGGAGGCGCCGGCTGTCGCAGCCCACGGTGCTCGACCTGTTTTACTTCGTGGTCGGCTTCTCCATCGACGGACTCTTCGTCATGACCGTCGCCCTGATGTTCCTCGACCGCTACTCGGTCGAGACCGCGGTGCTCTCGGGTGGACTGCTCTTGGGCGTGCGCTACGTCGCTGCCATCCTCGTCTCGCCCTTCGGCGGCTGGCTCGGGGATCGCTTCGGCGCCTGGCGGCTGCAGATCCTCTTCGGCCTGCTCTTTGCGGCCGGCTTCGGCATCACGGCATTCGGCCTTCCCGTGCTGGGCGGCGTGGTGATCGTCACGGCCCGCGCCGTGCTCGCCGTGCTCGGCAACCTGGTGATCGCCCAGCGCGGCGACGGCGGCTCGATGGTGGCGCTCTCGCGCCTCGCCACCTGGACCGACATGGGCGGCGCCGCCGGTCCGATGCTGGTCGGCCTTCTCATTCCCGTCCTGGGCCTGCCGCCGCTCTACGCCGCGGGGGCGGTGCTGCTCACCCTGGCGGTGGCCATCCTCGCCTGGCGCGGCCGCTAGGCCAGCAGCACGAAAAGACCCAGTGCCGCAAAGGCCGTGGCCGCAAAACCGCGGATCAGTTTCAACGGCAGCCTGGTGGCCGCCCGGTCGCCGATCAGCACCGCCGGCACGTTGGCGATCATCATGCCCAGCGTGGTGCCGAGCACGACGGCCACGGTCGCCTCGTAGGTGGCAGCCAGCGCCACCGTGGCGATCTGCGTCTTGTCGCCGATCTCGACCAGGAAGAAAGAGACCAAGGTCGTGAGAAACGCCCCGGCCTTCCGCCGGCCGAGATTTTCGTCGTCGAGCGTGTCGGGAATCAGCGCCCAGAGCGCGACGGCGAAGAACGACAGGCCGAGGATCCAGCGCAGCGCCGGGCCTTCAAGGAGATCGCCGGCCCAGGCGCCGACGGCGGCGGCGGCCGCGTGATTGAGCAGGGTTGCGAACAGGATGCCCCAGATGATCGGCCAGGGCCGGCGGAAGCGCGCTGCCAGCACAAGCGCCAGGAGCTGCGTCTTGTCGCCGATTTCGGCGAGGGCGACGATTCCGGTCGAGACGAAGAAGGATTCCAAGGGACGAGCCTGTGGGAGCGAACGAACGGACCAACGGCACGACAGCCTCGTCCGCTCCCACGGAAAAGCTGCGGTGCAGAAGGTCTCGCCAAGCGCGGTCTCGAAAGGCTGCTGTGCCGCGCCATGATGCGCCTGCGGTGAAGCAGGCGCGCCAAGTATGTTGACGCGGCCCCCTCGTGAAGCGAGGGCGGCTACTCCCCGATGACGGAAGAGATTTAGCCGTTCGCAGGGCCGGGAGAAAGCCCGCGCGCCACCGGTCAGGGTTGCGCGCGGCGCATGCCTTTCGAAGCGGCTAGATGGCCGCCTGCACCATGATCTCGACCAGCAGCTTCGGGTCGGCCAGCTTGGCCTCCACGGTGGCGCGGGCCGGCGTGTTGCCCGGCGAAACCCAGGGATCCCACACGGTGTTCATGGTCGCCCAGTTCTTGATGTCGGTGAGCCAGATATTGGCCGACAGGATCTTCGACTTGTCGCTGCCGGCCGCCTTGAGCAGCGCATCGATCTTGTCGAGGATCTGCTTGGTCTGGCCCTTGACGTCCTGCGACGAATCGTCGGCGGTGAGGCCGGCGAGATAGACCGTGTTGTTGTGGACGACGGCCTTGCTCATCCGCGGGCCGGGTTCGATGCGCTTGATCGCCATGGTGTCTCCCCTCTGGGTGCTCTTCGAAGACCGCCATCATCCCCAGACCGCGTCCTGATGCAAGGGCCGGGTTGCAAGCTCTAGTCGAGGCGGAAGCCCTTGCGCCGCACGAAGGCGCCGAAATCGGCGCGCTCGGGCCGCGAATACTGCCGCGCCTTGTCTTCCGACCAGCCGTACTCGGCGGCGGTTCCGAAATCCTCGGTGTAGCGCTGTTTCGCATAGGGATGGATCGCCGCGCGTCGGCGATCGTAGTTGTCGATCTGCTCGCGCAGACCCGCTTCGCTGAAGCGGTCGACATGCAGGGTCGTGGCGAGCGGCAGGCGCGCACTGATGAAACCCTCAGCGGCCGGCCAGCCGAGGCCGAGACCGGCCACCGGGAAGACATGGTCCGGCAGGCCGAGAAGGTCGCTCACGGCTTGCGCGTGGTTGCGGATGGCGCTGACCGGGCAGCAGCCGAGACCGGCCGCCTTGGCCGCCGTGATGAAGGCCTGCAGCACGATCGCGCTGTCGACGGCGGCATTGAAGAAGGCATCGAGATGATCGTTGGCGAACGGGCGGCCGCGCCATTCGTGGAGCTGGCGCTGGCGCCGGTTGTTGCCGCAGAACACGAGGAAGGCCGGCGCTTTCTCGAGCCAGGGATTCTCACCGGTCACCAAGCCGGTGACCTTCATCCGCAGCGCCGGGTCTTCGAGGATCACGATGTCGCGCTGCTGCAGGTCGCTTTTCGCCGGCGCCGACAGGGCGACGGCGGCGAGGAGCCGGATGAGCGCGACGTCGACCGGCCGGTCGGTATAGGCGCGGTGCGAGCGATGGGCAGCCAGGCGTGCGAGCTCGGGTAAACCCGGCGTGGTGGGCGCCACGTCTGGCGCATCGCCGTAGCGGTGGCGCAGGGTTGCCGTCAGTTCGTGGGCCGGGCTGTCCATCGTCTTGGTCATCGTTTTCTCCCGATTCGGGCCGCAGCCCCTTGATCCGACTGTTACATTTTCAGGGCCGAGGGCCTAGCGCCTCGCTCCCGCCATGAACTGGTGCTAGGAACGAATCATGGCAGCGCGCAAGAAACCCGAGTCGGACGAGCCCGAATCCCGGTCGCCCCGGCGACCCCGGCGCCGCTGGTTCGGCCTGCTGATCAAGTGGATGCTGGTGCTCGGCCTGTGGTCGGCATTGGCGGTCGGTGCCGTGGTCGCCTACCTCGCCTACGACCTGCCCGATGTCTCGGGCATCAACAACTTCAACCGCCGGCCGAGCCTGACCTTCGTCGCCGCCGACGGCCAGACCATCGCCACCTACGGCGACCAGTTCGCCGGCGCCATCGAGCTCAACCAGATGTCGCCCTGGCTGCCCAAGGCGGTGCTGGCCACCGAGGACCGCCGCTTCTACGACCACTACGGCGTCGACGTCATCGGCCTGGGGCGCGCCACCCTCGCCAATCTGCGCGCCCGGCGCGTCGTCCAGGGCGGCAGCACGATCACCCAGCAGCTCGCCAAGAACGTCTTTCTGACGCCCGAGCGCAGCTACAAGCGCAAGGTGCAGGAGGTGCTGCTGGCCTTTTGGCTCGAGCACCGTTTCACCAAGAACCAGATCCTCACCATCTATCTCAACCGCGTCTATCTGGGGGCGGGCACCTTCGGCGTCGAGGCTGCGTCGCGGCGCTATTTCGACAAGCCGGCGCGCACGCTCACACCTTACGAAGCCGCGACCATCGCTGGCCTGCTCAAGGCCCCGTCGCGCTACGCACCCTCGGCCGATCCCGAGCGCTCGAAGGCGCGCACCGCCGAGGTCCTCGATAACCTGGTCGAAGCCGGCTACATGAAACCCGAAGAGGCCGCCGCAGCCGGGCGCCAGCCCCTGCGCGTGGCCAATGCCGCCCAGGCCGGTCGGGGGGCGCGCTACTTCACCGACTGGCTGGCCGATGCCGTGCCCGGTTTCGTCGGCTATGTCGACCGCGACCTGATCGTGGTCACTACCCTGGATGCGAAGCTGCAGCGCTTCGCCGAGGCCGAGATCGTGCGCGCCCTGCAGCGCGACGGCGCCAAGGCCAATGCCTCGCAGGCGGCCCTGATCGCGCTCTCGACCGACGGCGCGGTGCGGGCGATGATCGGCGGCAGGGACTACGCCGACAGCCAGTTCAACCGCGCCGCCTCGGCCTATCGCCAGCCGGGCTCGACCTTCAAGCCGTTCGTCTTCCTCGCCGGGATCGAGGCGGGCATGCGGCCCGACGAGCGTATCGCCGACGGGCCGGTGACCATCGGCGACTGGACGCCGCGCAATTTCGATTCGACCCTCAAGGGCGAGATCACCATGCGCGAAGCGCTGGCCCGCTCGGTCAACACCGCCACCGTGCGCGTGGCGCAGCGTGTGGGCATCGATCGGGTGACCTCGACCGCCAGCCGGCTGGGCATCGTCTCAGGGATGCGCCGCGATTTCTCGACCGCGCTCGGCTCCTCGGAAGTCTCGCTCTACGAGCTGACCGCCGCCTTCGCGCCCTTCGCCAATGGCGGCAACGGCGTGCTGCCCTATGCCATCGAGGAGATCCGCGACAACCAGGGCAACGTTCTCTACCGCCGCGTCGGCTCCGGGCAGGGCCGGGTGGTGGCGCGGCCGGCGCTCGTCGCCATGACCGACATGATGCAGTCGGTCATCCGCGAAGGCACCGGCCGGGCCGCTTCCCTCGACCGTCCCGTGGCGGGCAAGACCGGCACCAGCCAGGAGTATCGCGACGCCTGGTTCGTCGGCTTCACCGCCGATCTGGTCGCCGGCGTGTGGATCGGCAATGACGACGGCGAACCGATGGAACGGGTGACCGGCGGCAGCCTTCCGGCGCGCATCTGGCGCGCCTTCATGGCCGACGCCCATCGCGGCGTGCCCATTCATCCGCTGCCGGGCGAGAAACAGCCCGGCGACAGCTTCAATTTCGATTCGCTGCTGAGCGGGTTGACCCGCGGCGGCAGCACCCCGGCGGCGGCACCGGCGCCGCGCGGCCTGCTGCCGAACGATCCGAATAATCGCCCGAGCTATTTCAACAACGATCGCTGAAAGCGCGGCTAGTCGCCGTAACGCAGCAGGCGCGGCCCGTTGCGGTTGAGCCAGGTGCGGGGCGCTTCGGTATCGCCGCACAACTCGGCCGCCAGCTTCCAGAAGCGCGCCCCGTGGTTGGGATGGACGAGGTGGGCGACTTCGTGCGCCACCACGTAGTCGAGCACGAAGGCCGGGGCGAGGATCAGCCGCCACGAATAGGCGAGCCGGCCATCGGAGGAGCAGCTGCCCCAGCGGCTGCGCGGATCGCTGAGCCGCACGCCGGCGACCTGGCGGCCGATGCGCGCGGCGGTGGCGCGCGAGCGCTCG
>JALHMR010000017.1 GCA_022843945.1 Rhodospirillaceae bacterium
AAGGGGCGGGGGGGCGGGGGGGGCGGGGGCTCGGTGACGGCCACGGCGGGACCGGACGTGCTGATCGGCGGGGACGGCGCCGACACGCTCGACGGCGGGGCGGGCAGCGACCTGCTGCAGGGTAATGCCGGCGCCGACATGCTCACCGGCGGCGATGGCGCCGATACGTATGTGTTCGGGATCGGCTCGGGCAGCGACACGATCAACAATCTCGATTCAGACGGCAGCGTCGACACCGTTCGGTTCGGCGCGGGTATTGCCGCCGGAGACGTGACCTTTGCCCAGAGCGGCAACAACCTCGTCATTAGCATTGCGGGTCACAGCGACCAGCTGACGATCCAGAACTGGTTCCTCGGACCAGCCTACGAGATCAACTCGTTCGTGCTCAGCGACCAAACCACGACCATTCCGATCGTCATCAATACTATCGGCACGGCAGGGGCTGACCAGTTCGCCGGCAGCTCCATCAGCGACGTTGTTCTCGCCGGCGCAGGCGACGACACGGTGGATGGCGGTAGCGGCGCCGATACGGTCGACGGCGGCGACGGCAATGACATGCTCCAGGGCGGTGACGGTGCCGACGTCGTCAGCGGCGGCGACGGCGACGATGTTCTGATCGGTGACGGCGGCGGCACGATCGGAGCTGCGGGCTTCTCCGCTGCGGGCGCCTTCGGCGGATTGCCCCTCATCGGTCAGACCGGCACCTCCGGCAACGACACTCTCACCGGCGGCGCCGGCAACGACACGCTGGATGGCGGGGCGGGCCACGACACGCTCGACGGCGGCGCAGGCAACGATACGATGATCGGCGGGACGGGGAGTGACACCTACGTCGTCGATGCCGCCGGCGACGTGGTGACCGAGAATACAAACGCGGGCACCGACACGGTGCAGTCCTCGATCGCCTATTTCCTTAGCTCCAATCTCGAGAACCTGACCCTCACCGGCACGGCCGACATCAACGGCGGCGGCAATGACCTCGCCAACATCCTAACCGGCAACAGCGGCATCAACATAATCACGGGCGGCATGGGCAATGACACGCTCGACGGCGCCGCCGGGGCCGACACGCTCTATGGCGGGGCGGGCAACGATACCTACATCGTCGACGCCGATGACGTGCTGAGCGAAGGCGGCAGTCCCGGCAGCGACGGGTGGCTGGACACGGTGATGGCCTCGTTCAGTTACACGCTGGCTGACAACTTCGAGCAGCTGATGCTGACCGGCTCGGCCAACGTCGACGGCACTGGCAATGCCTCGGCCAACGACATCTACGGCAACAGCGGGAGTAATACTCTCACGGGTCTCGCGGGCAACGACTATCTCGACGGCCGCGCCGGCGCAGACACGATGATCGGTGGCACGGAGAACGATACCTACGTCGTCGACAACGTCGGCGACGTGGTGACCGAGAATGCCGGCGAGGGCACGGACACGGTCCATTCGACGATCAGCTATACGCTGACGGCCAACGTCGAGAAGTTGATCCTCGCTGGTCTGGGCGAGGATATAGATGGCACCGGGAACGAGCTGGCGAACGTCATCATCGGCAACAGCGGCGACAACGTGATCCTCGGCGGCGATGGCGACGACGCGCTGGCGGGTGCCGAGGGCGATGACACGCTCGACGGCGGCACCGGCGACGATACCGTGTCCGGCAGCGAGGGCGGGGACGTGCTCTTCGGCGGCACCGGCGATGACTCCCTGGCCGGCGAGATCGGCAACGATACCCTCACCGGCGGAGCCGGCAACGACACGCTGAGCGGCGGTGTCGGGGTCGATACGTTCGTCTACGCGGCCAGCGGCAACGGCGACGACATCATCACCGACTTCACGGTCGGAACCTCCGGTGACGTCATCGATCTCACGGGAACGGCATTCACCGGCTTTGCCGGCGTCCAAGCCGCCATGACCCAGGTCGGCGCCGATGTTGTGCTCGACCTGGGTGGCGGCGACAGCGTCACGTTCCAGAACACGACCGTCGCGGGCTTCACCGCGGCGAATTTCAAGTTCACCTCGGTTACCCTCACCGGAACTGCCGGCGACGACACGCTGAGCGGCGCAGCCGGCGATGACACGCTCAGCGGTGGTGCCGGCCATGACACCCTCGATGGCAGTGGCGGGAATGACAGCCTCATAGGCGGCAGCGGCAACGACACGCTGACCGGCGGCAGCGGGATCGATAGATTCGTCTTCTCGGCCAGCGGCAACGGCGACGACGTCATCACCGACTTCGTCGTCGGAGCTTCGGGCGAGGTCGTCGATCTCACCGGCGCGGCATTCACCAGCTTTGCCGGCATACAGATCGCAATGACCCAGGTCGGCGCCGATGTCGTGCTCGATCTCGGTGGCGGTGACAGCATCGCCTTCCAGAACAGGACCGTGGCCAGCTTCACCGCGGCGAATTTTGCCGGATTCAACAGCTCGCTTGCCGGCGGTTCCGGCAACGACACGCTCGTCGGCGGCGCCGGTAACGACACCCTCGACGGCGGAGCCGGCAACGATACGCTGAGCGGCATGGGCGGCAACGACGTGCTGATCGGCGGCAGCAGCGGCGACCCGCTCGATGGCGCCGACACGCTCGATGGCGGTGCCGGCGCCGATACGATGGCGGGCGGCAGGAACCACGACACTTACATTGTCGACAACGCCGGCGACGTGGTCATCGAGGATGCCAGCGTTGGCTTCGACACGGTACGGTCGTCGATCAGCTACACGCTGGGCGCCAACGTCGAGTACCTGACGCTGACGGGCTCCGCCAACCTCGACGGTACGGGCAATGCGCTGGCCAATATCCTGACGGGCAACAGCGGCGCCAACACCCTGTCCGGTGGCGACGGGGCTGACGTCCTGATTGGCGGCGTCGGCGCCGACACGCTGATTGGCGGCAGCGGCGGCGATACGTTCCGCTATACCGTTTCGGCAGACCACAGCAGCGCGGCGAACAAGGACACGATCGCCGATTTCTCGCTGACCGAGGACCGGATCTACGTCAACGGCTTCCGTTTCACCGGCGACGGCACGCTCAGCGTCGACACCGATGTCTTCAAGAGCGGCGATGACCTGGTCATTGACCTCGACGGCGACGGCGCGGTGTCGAGCGGCGACATTGTCATCGGCGGGTTCGCCGGCATGGGTATTGCCGACCTGCGGCAGCGGGTCAACCTGGATGGCATCGTCTACACATCGTCCGATATAACCCTGGTCGGCACGGCCGGTGTCGACACTCTGATCGGCGGCGGCGGCCGTGACTCGCTGATCGGCGGTGCCGGCGCCGACACGCTGATCGGCAATGACGGCGTCGATACGGCCCTATATCGGGAGTCTTCGGCTGCAGTCACCATCAACCTGACTACGGGCACGGGCGCGGGCGGCGACGCGGCCGGCGACGTACTGAGCGGCATCGAAAGTGTGGTCGGCTCGGCCTTCAATGACACGTTGGTGGGCAGCAGCGGGGTGGATAGCCTGGGAGGCGAGTCCGGCGACGACACGCTAGAAGGCGGCGCCGGCGCCGACTACCTCTCCGGCGGTGACGGGATCGACACGGCGTCCTATGCGTCTTCCGGTGCGGCCGTTACAGTCAACCTCGACGGTGCCACAGTCAATGTTCCGGCCCAGTGGGGCTGGGGGGGCGACGCCGAAGGCGACATCCTGGTCAATGTCGAGAATCTGGTCGGCTCGGCCTTTGCCGATACGCTGACCGGTGACACCGCGAACAACCTGCTGACGGGCGGCGAGGGCGGCGACACCCTGGAGGGCGGGATCGGTGACGATACGCTTGCCGGCGAGCTGGGCGGCGACCTACTCGACGGTGAGGCAGGCAACGACACGCTCCTCGGCGGTTCGGGCGTCGACACGCTGGCCGGCAGCACCGGGAACGATACGCTCGATGGCGGCGCGGATAACGACACCCTGGCCGGCGGCTCGGGCGACGACACGTATCTGTTCGGCATCGGCTCGGGCAACGATGTGATTGACGATGCGGAGGCCGTCTCGTCGGCGGATAGGGTCCGTTTCGCTTCTGGTCTGACATCCTCCGACATCACGCTCTTGATCAGCGGCGACGACCTGGTGGTGTCAATTGCCGGTCACAGCGACACGCTGACGATCAAGGACTGGGCCTTCGATGATGACCGGCAGATCGCCCGCTTCGAGCTCTGGGACGGGACGCTGCTGGTCCCGCCGGGCGGCCTCATCGATACCACGAGCGATACGCTGACGGGTGATGCCGGAGACAACACGCTGGACGGCGGCGGGGGCAACGACACGCTGGACGGCGGAGCGGGCGCCGATACGCTGATCGGCGGCAGCGGGATCGACACCGCCCTCTACGCGGCATCGTCCGCGGCGGTCGCCGTCAATCTGGCTGCCGGCACGGGTGCAGGCGGCGATGCGGCCGGCGATGTGCTGACCAGCATCGAGAATGTCGTCGGCTCCGCCTTCGCCGACACTCTGACCGGCGATGCCCGCGCCAACGCGCTGGAGGGCGGCGCGGGCGACGATACGCTGATCGGCGGGGCGGGCGCCGATACGTTGATCGGCGGCAGCGGGTTCGACACCGTGTCCTACGCCGCCTCCTCCGGGGGAGTGTCGGTCAATCTCATCGGCATGCCGAACGTCGGATCGGGAGGGGACGCGGAAGGCGACGTCTGGAATTCGATCGAGGCGCTGGTCGGCTCGGCTTTTGACGACACGATGCACGGCGCCAGTGTGGCCTTTGGCGGAGCCGGCAACGACACGATCTACGGCAGTGCGGCAGGCACCGTTAGCGCGATCAGTGGTGGCGTTGGAAGCACGCTCTACGGCGAGGACGGTGACGACTGGCTGCGGGCCGCCGGCGGTTCGGACACGCTGTCTGGCGGTGCCGGCAACGATACGCTCGATGGCGGCATGCACGCCGACACGCTGATCGGCGGCGCCGGGAACGACACCTATCACATAGATGGCGGCGACACCGACATTGTGGTCGAGAATGCGGGCGAAGGCACGGACCTGGTTCTGGCGGGCAGAAGCTACACGCTGGGGGCCAATGTCGAGAACCTGACGTTTCAGGGGAGTTTCGACTTCACCGGCACCGGCAACGCATCAGACAACATCCTCACCGGCAACAGCGGCCTCAACGTGCTGAGCGGCGGCGCGGGGAACGATACGCTGATCGGTGGCGGCGGCAACGATACGCTCACCGGCGGCAGCGGCAGCGACAGGTTCACCTACGCCGCCAGCGGCAACGGCGATGACCTGATCACCGATTTCACTGCCGGCGCCGGGGGCGATGTCGTCGATCTCACGGCCACCGCCTTCACCACCTTCGCGGCGGTGCAGGCGGCGATGACCCAGGTGGGGGTCGATGTCTTTCTCGATCTCGGCGGCGGCGACAGCATCCGGTTCCAGAACAGGACCGCGGCGAGCTTCGTTTCGGCAAACTTCACTATCGCGGGCGGGGTCTCGCTCACCGGATCGTCCGGCGCCGACACTCTAACCGGTGGCGTGGGCGACGACACGCTGGATGGCGATGCCGGGGCCGATACGTTGATTGGCGGAGGCGCGGCCGACGTCCTTACCGGCGGTGATGGCAACGACATCCTGTTCGGCGACGTCGGCGGGATGACATCGAGCGCCGCCATGCCCGGCACCGTTGGTTCGTCCGATCCAATCGGGTTCGAGCCCTCCGTGGCAATCGGGGTTGAGCCGTCCGTCGCAATCGAGTTCGGGCCGCAGAACGGGCTGGTCTACGGAACGTCGGGCAACGACGTACTGACCGGCACGGCCGGTGACGACCTCCTTGATGGCGGCGCCGGGGCTGACACGATGACGGCCGGCACGGGCAACGACACCTATGTGGTCGACAATGCCGGCGACGTGGTGATCGAGATCGCCGGAGAAGACCAGGGCTGGGCCGATCAGGTTGACTCGTCGATCAGCTACACGCTGGGCAGCGAGGTCGAATACCTGATGCTCACCGGTTCGTCCAACATCAACGGGACGGGCAACAGCCTGGTGAACAGGATCTACGGCAACAGCGGCGCCAACATTCTCGACGGTGGCGCGGGCGACGACTACCTGTCTGCCCAGTACTCGGGCAGCAACAGCGCCGCCAACGATACGCTGATCGGCGGAGCCGGAAACGACACCCTCGCTCTCGACAGCGCTGGCGACGTGGCGATCGAGAACGCGAACGAGGGAACGGACCTCGTCGTCGCGTCCTTCTCCTATACGCTCGGCGCCAATATAGAGAACCTGACGCTGGCCTCGGGGAGGGACAGTCTCTACGCCATCGGCAACAGCCTGGACAATTATATCCTGGGCAACGCGGGCGCCAACACGCTCGACGGTGGCGCGGGCGTTGATACGCTGAGGGGCGGGAGCGGTAATGACACCTACATCGTCGACGCCTCCGATGTGGTGATTGAGAATCTCGTCACCCAAGGCATCGATACGGTACGGGCCTCGTTCAGCTACGCGCTGGGCAGCAATCTCGATAACCTGACGCTGACCGGGACCGGGAATGTCAATGGTACGGGAAATGCGCTGGCGAACGTCATCGAGGGTAACAGTGGCAACAATACCCTGACCGGCGGGGACGGTTCCGATCGGTTCACCTACCGCGCGAGCGGCAACGGCGATGACACAATCACCGACTTCACCGTCGGCGCTTCCGGCGATGTCATCGATCTGAGCGCTACCGCATTCGACAGTTTCGCCGCCGTACAGGGAGCGATGAGCCAGGTCGGAGCGCATGTCGTTCTCGATCTCGGCGGCGGTGACAGCATCACCTTCCAGAACAGGACGATTGGCGGGTTCCAATCGCAGAATTTCGCTTTCGACAACGATACGCTAGCCGGCACGGCGGGCAACGACATCCTCATGGGCGGGGCCGGAACCGACACGTTGTCTGGCGCGGCTGGCGACGACACGCTCACAGGCGGCGCCGGTGATGACATGCTTGCCGGCGGCAGCGGCGTCGATACCTTCGTCTACGCCTTCTCCGGCAACGGCGACGACATGATCACCGACTTCGTTGTCGGTGCGTCCGGCGATGTCCTCGATCTCAGCGCCACCGCCTTCACCACTCTCAGCGCCGTGCGGGCGGCGATGACCGAGTCCTCTGGCGGTATCACCCTCGATCTCGGCGGCGGCGACAGCATCTTCTTGCAGGGCGCCGGGTTCGTCAGCAACTTCACCGCGGCGAACTTGGCATTCAGTCCCGGCGGTGCCGACACGCTGGCCGGCGGTGCCGGCGACGATACGCTGGACGGCGGCGCCGGCGCAGACACCATGGCGGGTGGCACCGGTAACGACACATTCGTTGTCGATAATGCTGGCGATGTGGTCACGGAGAACGCGGCCGAAGGTACCGATAGCGTACGATCCTGGATCAGCTACACGCTGGGTGCCAACGTTGAGAACCTGACGCTCCTCGGCTCGGCTGCCATCGACGGCACCGGCAATGCGTTGGCTAACGTGATCACGGGCACCAGCGGTGGCGGTACGCTGGATGGCGGCGCGGGTAACGACACGTTGATCGGTGGCGCAGGTAAAGACACGTTCATCGGCGGCGCAGGAGTCGACACCTTCTCCTTTGCCGAGAGCATCGCCCACAACACGAACGTCATCGTCGATTTCGCGGCCGGTGTCGGGGGCGACGTGGTCGACCTCAGCGGCACTTGGCGCACCAGCTTGGCGGACGTTCTAGCGAATATGGGCGAGCTTGGTACCAGTGCCTTGCTCAGCCTCGGAAACGGCGGCAGCATAACCTTCCTAAACACCTCGGAATCCGCTTTTGTCGCAACGAACTTTATCTTTGCAACGTCCGGCGCGACCGCCGGAGACGACACGCTCAGCGGCAATGCCGGCAATAACCTGATCGATGGCGCCGAGGGCAACGATACGCTGAGCGGCATGGGCGGCGACGACACGCTGATCGGTGGAAGCGGGGCCGACTTGCTGATCGGCGGGCAAGACAACGATCTGCTCAACGGCGGCACCGGCGCCGACACCATGCTGGGCGGCACGGGCTTCGATACCTACGTTGTCGACGATGCGGGCGATGTGGTCACCGAGGGTTTCAGCGAAGGCACCGATACCGTGCAGTCCTCGATCGGCTACACGCTGACGGCCAATGTCGAGAACCTGACGCTCACGGGCAGCGACAATCTCGCCGGCATCGGCAACGCACTGGCCAACGTGATCATCGGCAACAGCGGCAGCAACGGACTCAATGGCGGCGCCGGTAATGATACGCTCACCGGCGGCAGCGGCAGTGACACGTTCACCTACGCCGCAAGCGCGAACGGCGATGACACAATTACCGACTTCGCTGTCGGCGCGTCCGGCGATATCGTCGATCTGAGCGCCACCGCCTTCGCCGACTTCGCGGCGGTGCAGGCGGCGATGACCCAGGTCGGCGCCGATGCGGTTCTTGATCTTGGCGGCGGTGACACCATTACGTTCCAGAATCGGACCTTGGCGAGCTTCGTTGCGGCGAACTTCGTCCTGGCAGGCTCTGGCGTCTCTCTCGCCGGCACGTCCGGCAACGACACACTCACCGGCGGCTCGGGTAACGACACGCTCGACGGTGGTGCCGGTAACGACACGCTCGATGGCGGTGCGGGCGCCGACACGCTGATCGGCGGGACGGGGAATGACACCTACATCGTTGACCAGATCGGTGATGTGGTCATCGAGAATGCCGGCGAAGGCTTCGACTACCTGAGATCGTCGTTCAGCTATACCCTGAACGAAAACGTCGAATCTCTGGTGCTGACTGGCTCTGCTGGCATCAACGGCACAGGCAACGCGCTGGACAACGCGCTGACCGGCAACAGCGGCGCCAATATCCTTTCCGGCGGCGCGGGCAGGGACACGCTCGATGGCCAGGTGGGGAACGACACCCTCTATGGCGAGGCCGGCGCCGACATAATGGCAGGCGAAGATGGTGCTGACACGCTGATCGGCGGCGACGGCGACGATACCATTTATGGCGGCGCCGACTTAGACACGCTGATCGGCGGTGCTGGCAACGATACGTTGGCCGGCGGCGGTGGGGCCGACACCTTTGTTTACGCCGCCAGCGGCAACGGCGACGACACGATCACCGACTTCACCGTCGGCAGCTCCGGCGATGTCGTCGATCTGACGGGCACGGCATTTGCCAGCTTCGCCGCCGTGCAGGCGGCAATGAGCCAGGTCGGCGCCGATGTCGTGCTCGATCTTGGCGGCGGCGATAGCATCACGTTCCAGAACGGGACCGTGGCGAGCTTCGTTTCGGCAAACTTCACCATCGCAGGAGATTCGGCCGTCACGCTCACCGGGACGACCGGCAATGACACGCTGACCGGCGGGGGCGGCGCCGACACGCTTTATGGCGATGCGGGTAACGATACGCTGAATGGCGGCGGCGGGGCTGACACGCTGATCGGCGACGTCGGCAATGACACCTACGTCGTCGACAACGCCGGTGACGTGGTCACCGAGAACTTCAACGCGGGCACCGACACGGTGCAGTCTTCGGTCGCTTACTTCCTTGCCTCCAACCTCGAGAACTTGACCCTCACCGGAACCGCCGACATCAACGGCGGGGGCAATGATTCTGCCAACATCCTGACCGGCAACAGCGGCATCAACATCATCACAGGCGGTTCCGGCGACGACACGCTCGATGGCGGGGCGGCTGCCGATACGCTGTACGGCGGGGCGGGCAACGATACGTACATCGTCGACGCCAGCGACGTGCTCAGCGAAGGCGGCACCCCTGGCAGCGATGGCTGGCTGGATACGGTAATGGCGTCGTTCAGCTATACGCTGGCCGATAATTTCGAGCAGCTGATGCTGACCGGCTCGGCCGACATCAACGGCACCGGCAACGCGTCGGCGAACGATATCTACGGCACGAGCGGGAGTAACACGCTCACCGGTCTTGCCGGAAATGATTACCTCGAAGGCTTTGGCGGCGCCGACACGATGATCGGCGGGGCGGACAACGACACGTATGTCGTCCGCGAGAGCGGCGATGTCGTCACTGAGCTCGCGGGCGAGGGCTACGACGTCGTGCACTCAACGATCACCTACACGCTGGGCGCCAATGTCGAGAGACTGGACCTCATCAACGACACTGGTGATATCGGCGGCACCGGCAATTCTCTGGCGAACGCGATCTTCGGCAACAATGGCGCCAACGTTCTGAGCGGCCTCGACGGGAACGACACGCTGGCGGGTGTCGACGGGAACGACACGCTCGACGGCGGCGACGGGAATGACTCACTCTGGGGCGGCGAGGGCAATGACGTCCTTACCGGCGGCGCCGGTGACGACGCTCTCGTCGGCGAGAATGGCAACGACAGCCTTACGGGCGGGGCGGGCAACGATACCCTGACCGGCGGCGGCGGCACCGACACATTCGTCTACGCCGCCAGCGGCAATGGAAGTGACACGATCACCGACTTCACCACCGGCGCCTCGGGAGACGTAGTCGATCTGAGCGCGATCGCCCTGACCAACTTCTCGCAGGTCCAGGCCGCCCTGATCCAGGTCGGCTCCAACGTCGTCCTCGATCTGAGTGGCGGTGACAGCATCACCTTCCAGAACACGACGATTAGTGGTTTCCACGCTTCCAATTTCACCATGACAGCGCAGCCTGCGGTCACGGGGACCGCCGGCAACGACACACTGAGCGGCAGCACCGGAAACGACATCCTCGACGGCGGTGCGGGCGCCGACACGCTGATCGGCGGCGCCGGGAACGATACGTATGTCGTCGACAATGCCGGCGACGTGGTCATAGAGAGCACGAGCGAGGGCACCGACACGGTCCAGGCCTCGGTCACCTATACGCTGGCCGGCAATGTCGAGAATTTGATGCTGACGGGTTCGAATTCGATCCACGGTTTCGGCAATACGCTGGTCAACGTGCTGACCGGCAACAGCGGCTACAACTCCCTGTCGGGTGGCGGCGGCGACGATACGCTCGATGGCGGCGCTGGCGTCGATACGCTGTTCGGCGGGGCGGGCAACGACAGGCTGATCGGCGGCGCCGGGCTCGATACCTTTGTCTATGGCGCGGGCGGCAACGGCCAGGACACGATTGTCGATTTCGTGGCCGGTTTCGGCGCCGAGGTAGTCAATCTCCAGGGGACGACCTTCACCAGCTATGCCGCGGTCGCGGCCGCGATGAGCCAGGTCGGTACGGATGCCGTGCTCGACCTGGGCGGCGGCCAGAGCATCACCTTCCTGAACACCTCCGCCGCGGCCTTCTCCGACACGAACTTCGTGTACGCGCCCCTCACCCCGACCGCCGGCGACGATATCCTCACCGGCGATTCCGGCAATGACACGATCGACGGCTTGGCGGGCAACGACACGCTGAGCGGCATGAACGGCGACGACACGCTGCTCGGCAACGCCGGCAGCGACGTATTGTCGGGCGGATCCGGCGCCGACCTCCTCAATGGCGGCAGCGGCGTCGATACGATGGCCGGCGGCACGGGCAACGATACGTTCGTCGTCGACGAGGCGGGCGATGTGGTGACCGAGAATGTCGGCGAGGGCACTGATACGGTCCAAGCCTCGGCCAACTATACGCTGGGCGCCAATGTCGAGAATCTGACGCTCGCCGGCTCGTCGGGTATTGCCCTCAGCGGCACCGGTAACGCGCTGGACAATGTGATCACCGGCCATAGCGGGAACAACGCTCTCTCCGGCGCCGCCGGCAACGATACGCTCGATGGCGGTGCCGGGAACGACACGCTCGATGGCGGCAGCGGCGCCGATAGTCTCATCGGCGGCTCCGGTAACGATACTTACGTCATCGACGATGCCGGCGACGTGATCACGGAGGCTTCGAATGAGGGCACCGACACGGTCATGTCCTCGTTGACCCGCTCCCTGACCTCCAATTTCGAGAACCTGACCCTCACCGGGACCGCCGACATCAACGGCGGGGGCAATAACTCCGCCAACATCCTGACCGGCAATAGCGGCATCAACATCATCACGGGCGGTTCCGGCAACGACACGCTCGATGGCGGCGCGGGTACCGATACGCTGCTCGGTGGGGCCGGCAACGATACCTACATCATCGACGCCGACGACATGATCAGCGAGGGCAGCAACCCTGGCAGCGACGGGTCGCTCGATATGGTGATGGCGTCGTTCAGCTATACGCTGCTCGCCAACTTCGAGTGGCTGACGCTGACCGGGGCCGGCAACATAGACGGCACAGGCAACGAGTTTGCCAACTACATCGACGGCAACAGCGGGAACAACACGCTCAGCGGTCTCGACGGCAACGACCTTCTCGACGGTTACGGCGGCGCCGATACGATGATCGGCGGCACGGGCAACGATACATTCGCGATCCGGGATATCGGCGATGTGGCGGTGGAGATTGCCGCGGAGGGCTTCGATATCGTGCATTCCTGGATCAGCTACACGCTGGTCGACAATGTCGAGAGACTGGACCTCATCAACGATATCGTTGGCCTGAATGGCACCGGCAATGCGCTGGCGAATGTGCTAATTGGGAATAACCGCGACAACGTCCTGAGCGGCCTTGACGGGAACGACACGCTGATCGGTGGCGAAGGCAACGATACGGTCGACGGCGGCGCGGGCGCCGATACGTTGAGCGGCAACGAGGGCAACGACACGATCATCGTCGACGACGCCGGTGACGTGGTCATGGAGATTGCCGGCCAGGGTACCGACACGGTGCAGTCCTCGATCAGCTATGCACTGACGGCCAATGTCGAGAACCTGACGCTGACCGGCTCGGCCAATGTCAGCGGTACCGGCAACGAGCTGGCCAACGTGATCACCGGCAACAGCGGGGCCAACACCCTCGACGGCGGTGCGGGCAATGACACGCTGGATGGCGGGGCCGGCGCGGATACGCTACGGAGCGGCGCGGGCGACGATCATCTGCTGGGCGGTGACGGCAATGACACGCTGGTCGGCTATGACGGCAGCGGGAATGGCCATACTTCGACCAATTCCTCCGGCAACGATTGGCAGGAAGGCGGAGCCGGCAACGACATACTCTGGGGCGAAGACGGTGCGGACACCCTGGACGGCGGTGCCGATGACGACCGGGTCAGCGGCGGTGTTGGCGACGACACGCTTACCGGTGGTGATGGGAACGATATTCTGACCGGCGATGCTGGCAACGATACGCTCGACGGCGGTAGCGGCACCGACACGTTCACCTACTTCGCAAGCGCGAACGGCGATGACACCATTACCAACTTCGTCGTCGGTTTGTCGGGCGATGTAGTTGATCTCGCGGCCACCGCCTTCGCCAACTTCGCGGCAGTGCAGGCGGCGATGACGCAGGTGGGATCCGATGTTGTGCTCGATCTCAGTGGCGGCGACAGCATCACGTTCCAGAACACGGTCATTGCTGGCTTCGAGTCGTCGAATTTCGTGATCGGGTCTGGAGGCGGCTATCCGCTCACGGGCACTGCTGCAATCGACATTTTCGAAGGCAATGCTAACGTCAATGGAGTCGACTATGGGGCCTCGAATGCTGGCATCCTCATCGACTTCGTGGCTGGAACCGGCAGCGGGGGCTACGCCGAGGGAGATACATTCACCGATATCGAGGGCGTATGGGCTTCTGCTTTCGCCGACACGCTCATCGGCGGCTCCGGTTACGACTTCTTCTACGGCTACGGGGGCGACGATACCCTGTCGACGGGCGATGGTGACGATCAGCTGAACGGTGGCGCCGGGGCTGATGTCCTTGACGGTGGCGCGGGCGTGGATTTCGTTGATTTCCATGACGCCACGAGCGGCGTGACCGTCAATCTCCTGACCGGCAGTGGAACCGGCGGTGACGCGCAGGGAGATACTTATATCTCAATCGAGCAGGCGTTCGGCTCCGGGTTTGCGGACACATTGACTGGCGATTCGGGTGACAACGAGCTGGTTGGAGCTGCCGGGGACGACACCCTGATCGGTAACGACGGTGACGATGCCATTAGCGGCAACTCTGGCAGTGACATCATCCAGGGCAACGACGGCGACGATTATATCTACGGCAGCGAAGGAAACGATGAGCTCAGCGGCGGGGACGGAAACGACACGTTCGTATATCTGACGGGCGATGGCGCCGACACAATCACCGATTTTGTGGTTGGAGCTCTGGGGGAAGTCATCGAGCTTAGTAGCGACTTCTCTACCTTTGCCGACGTCCAGGCAGCGCTGACGCAGGTCGGCTCGGACGTGGTGCTCGACCTCGGTGGCGGTGACAGCATCACGTTCCAGAATACGGTTGTCGCCGGTTTCCAGACGGAGAACTTCTCGCTTTCGCCTGGGCCGGGTCAAACTCTGGCCGGCACCACCGGGAACGATACGCTTCTGGGAGGCTGGGGTGACGACACTCTTGATGGCGGTGACGGCGATGACATCCTTCAAGGCAATGCCGGTGACGATGAACTCAGCGGCGGCGACGGAAACGACACGCTGATCGGCGCTCAGGGCTTTGATATGATTGTCGGCGGTGCAGGGAACGACACGCTGTCCGGGGGTGATGACGACGATTGGCTGGATGATGACGACGGCGGCGACGATGTACTCGACGGCGGCAACGGAGCTGATGAGCTAACGAGCGGCGCGGGAGACGACACGCTGACGGGTGGTGCCGGCGACGACCTGCTCGATGGTGGCGACGATGCCGACGTCCTCCAAGGCGATGCCGGCAATGATATGCTCTTCGGCGGCAACGGAAACGACCGCTATATTTTTGGCCGCGGCGGCGAGGCCGATGTGATCGACCAGATTGCCGACGACAATGCGACGGCCGATGACAGGCTGGAGATCACCACCGGCGGAGTCGATCATGACCAACTGTGGTTCGCACAGGACGGCGATGACCTGCTGGTGAGCATCATCGGCACCGACGATGCCGTCACGGTGTCGAACTGGTTTACCGATGCCGACAACGGCCGCGTCGACCGCATCGCCACCTCGGATGGCTTCTATCTGCTCGAGGCCCAGGTCCAGGCCCTGGTCGACGCCATGGCGGGAATGACGCCGCCGCCGTCCGGCCAGACGGAGCTCACGGTCGCCGAGCACACGGCACTCGACCCGTACATCGCCGCGTCCTGGCAAAACTAGGCCGGGGCGGACGAGTCCTCTAGAGCGGAACGAACCCGGGGCCGCTGCGTCTCGTGAGGGGCGCGGTGCGTGCGGCCGCAGTCAAGCCTTGTACAAGCCAAATCGTCTACTACATGTCAAGTTTGGCTCTTTGACATGGTGAGGTGAGTTTAATATGGCCGGGCGGGCCGCGGCCCCGTGCGGCCACGCCGTCGTCACTTAGCCCCCGGTTTTCGCGGTATTGCGGCAGGACGATGGCTTTATGTCTTCTATTCGGCGGCGCGGGTGTGTCTTATCAGGTTGTTGAAGTTACGCTGCGATTTACGAGACATCGGTGTCCCACCTATCCCAAATGTCTCACATCTGTATCATAGGGCCGCTGATCCAGATGCGACGGCCATGATTGCCCTGTTTAGACGGTTCAGGCCTTCGGCGCGACCTCGGCGTCCTGGCCGCTGCGCTTCAGCGCCTCGGCGACGAAGCCGCTGGCCTTCATCTCCTCGACGAAGGCGTGCAGGTATTTCTCACCCGCTTCGCCGCGGCCCTTGGGCGTGCCCATGGCCTGGCGGATCTCCATGAAGCGGCCGGGGATCAGGCGCACATTGGGATCGGTCTTGGCATAGGCGAGCTGGTTCTGCTTGACGCCGCCGCAGGCCTCGAGCTTCTGCTGCCGGAAGATCTGCGGGCCGCCTTCGCCACGCACCAGGGTCGCGTTCTTGAGCGTGCGGCTCAGGAACAGGTCGTAGGCGGAACCCTTGTTCACTGCCACGCGGATGCCGGGGCGGTCGACCTCTTCCACCGTCTTCAGGGGCGAGTCCTTGTCGACCAGGTAGACGCCTTCGATGATCACGTACGGGGCGGTGAAGGTGATCTCGTTGGCGCGCACCGGCTCGATGGCCAGGAACATGATGTCGAGCGTGCCGGTCTTGATGCCTTCGAACGCCTTGCCCGCGCCGTCGAACTCGGCGAACTTCACCGGCACGCCCAGCCGCTTGCCCAGCTCGGTGGCGAGATCGACGGTGATGCCCTTGACCTTGCCGCCTGCGTCCTTCTGCACCAGCACCGAGTTGCCGAGATTGAGGGCGACGCGCAGCGTGCCGGTAGGGGCGAGATCCTTGACGATGGCGGGCGAAACCTGGGGCATGGTGTTTCCTCTGGAGGTTTTTGGCTGTGGGGATTTAAATAGCAGAATTCCCAATCCGTCACTCCCGCGAAAGCGGGAATCCAGACTCTTGTCCGGAAGACTGGAACCGGCTTCGCCGGGGTGACATTTGTGAGTGGGGCTTGTACCGCCCGAAATTTCCCCGCAATCTGCGCCGCATGAGTTCAAGACTGTTCCAGGCCGAGGGCCGGGGCTCCGGCGCCACCCGGCACTGGCCCGATGAGATCTACGACGTGCTCAAGCAGGCCGGCATCCGCCAGGCCTGCTACGTGCCCGACGCCGGCCATGCGCGGCTGATCGAACGCCTGCATGCCGACGGCGATATCCAGACCACCGTGCTCACCACGGAGGAAGAGGGCATCGCGCTGGCGGCCGGCGCCTGGCTCGGCGGCGAGCGTAGCGTGGTGCTCATGCAATCGAGCGGGGTGGGCAACTGCGTCAACATGCTGAGCCTGATCGCCAGCTGCCGCTTCCCGCTGCTCGCGCTGGTCACCATGCGCGGCGAGTGGGCCGAGTTCAACCCGTGGCAAGTGGCCATGGGCCGGGCCACGCCACAGGCCTTCGAGATGATGGGCGCCCAGACCATGCGCGTCGACACGCCGGACCAGGCGGCCGAGACGGTCTCTTCAGCGGCGACGCTGGCCTTCGACAGCGACCAGGCGGTGGCGGTGCTGCTCTCGCAGAAACTCATTGGCCGCAAGGTCTGGCTATCGAAATGAGTCTCGCCCAAGGGAGTCTCGACAGGCGCAAAGCCGTGAAGATTCTGCTGCAGGATCGCGGCGACCTGCTGATCGTCTCGGGCCTCGGCTCGCCGAGCTACGACACAATCGCGGCCGGCGACCATGACGGCAATTTCTACCTCTGGGGCGCCATGGGCGGCGCCGCCATGATCGGCCTTGGCCTGGCGCTGGCCCAGCCCAGGCGGCCGGTCCTGGTGCTGACCGGCGACGGCGAGCAGCTCATGGGCATGGGAGCGCTCGCCACCATCGCGGCGAAGAAACCCGGCAACCTGTCCGTCGTCGTGCTGGACAACGGCCGCTTCGGTGAGACCGGCAATCAGCTGAGTCACACCAGTCTCGGCATCGACCTGCATCGCGTGGCCGGCACCGTCGGCTTCGCCTCGGCGGTGGAACTGCGCGACGAGGCGGCGGTCGCTTCCTTCCGGCCCAACCTGCGCACGATGGGCAACGGTCCGCGTTTCGCTACCATCCGCATCTCGACGGCGCATACCGAACGCGCACTGCCGGCGCGCGACGGCGTCTATCTCAAGAACCGCTTCCGTCAGAGTCTCGGCCTCGCCGTCAACTGACACAGATACACCTCGGAGGACTACATGGACACGGTGGGTTTCATCGGTCTCGGCCGCATGGGCGGCGGGATGGCCGCCAACCTGAAGCGCAAGGGATTCGACCTTGCCGTGCACGATATCAGCACCGCTGCGGTGAAGAAGCTCACCGATCTCGGGGCGCGTACAGCCAACGGGGCTGCCGGCATCGCCCAAGCCAGCGATGTCGTGGTCACCATGCTGCCAAGCTCGGTCGAGGTCGAGGAGACCATTCTGGGCGCCGACGGCATCCTGGCCAACAGCAAGCCCGGCCAGCTGATCATGGATATGAGCACCGTCGATCCGCAGACCACGGACAAGCTGGCCAAGGCGGCGGCGGCGAAGGGCGTGGCCGTTGTCGATGCGCCGGTCGGCCGCCTGGCCTGGCACGCCGATCGCGGTGAGTCGCTGTTCATGGTCGGCGCCTCGGACGCGGACTTCAAGCGCGTCGAGCCGCTGCTCAAGGCAATGGGCACCACCATCTTCCATTGCGGCAAGGTGGGCACGGGGATCCGCACCAAGCTGGTCAATAACCTGCTGGCCATCACCTTGTGCGAGCTCAACGCCGAGGCCTTGGCGCTCTCGCAGCGCTTTGAGCTCGACCTGACCAAGACGCTCAACGTGCTCTACAACACCACCGCGACCAACGGTCAACTCAAGGTCAACTGGCCGAACAAGGTGCTGTCCGGCGACATCGAGCCGGGCTTCACCATCGACCTCGCGCACAAGGATCTGTCACTGATCCTGGCGGCCGCCAACCAGGCCAAGGTGCCGATGCCCATGGTGGCGGCGGCGCGCGAGATGTTCAGCCTGGCGCGGACCGGCAAGCACGCGCGCTCTGATTTCTCGGCTATGGCCGATGCACTGTGCGAGGCGGCCGGCATCGAGAAGCCGCGCGTGCCCAAGGGCTGGAAGCCGCCGGTCTGAATCTCCGGGTGAGCGCTAGCTGTAGTAGCTGGAAAGCCGCATAAACACGGCGTTTCTGGAACGTTCCTGCCTCGTTTGGTGTCAGGAACCGCGGCCCTCGCGGGGCGTTTTTCTGAGCGGATTGAACCCCGCGGAGCGGCCGGTACCCGGCTGCTCTTCCTCCCTCGCGCAGGTGTACCGAATGGCAGCCAAAGCTCGCAAAGGCAAGATCGCGGCCCCCAGTCGCCCGTACTGGAGCGGGCATATCCGCATGTCGCTGGTCTCCATCCCGGTCAACGCCTTCACCGCCACGGACCGCGCCAAGGACTTCCACTTCCACCAGCTGCACAAGCCGACCGGCAAGCGTGTGCGCTACCAGAAGATGGTGCCCGGCATCGGGCCGATCGAGAACGACGAGATCGTCAAGGGCTACGAGTTCGAGAAGGGAAAATATGTCGTGGTCGAGCCCGACGAACTCAAGGCCCTGCGCATGGAGACGGCCAGCAACTTCACCATCGAGCGCTTCGTCGATCGCGACGAGATCGATTCGATCTTCTTCGACGAGCCCTATTTCGTGGCACCGTCCGAGGAGGGGGCGATCGATGCCTTCACGGTGATCCGCGATGCGCTCAAGGCCAAGGACGTGGTCGGCATCGGCCAGATCGTGCTCGGCGGGCGCGAGCGCATCGCCGCCCTTCAGCCCTTCGGCAAGGGCATGCTGCTCGAGACCCTGCGCTATCCCGATGATCTCAAGAAGGCCGAGACCTTTTTCGCGGCAATCGAGGGCGACAAGGCCGACAAGTCGCAGATCGAGCTTGCCAGCCAGCTGATCGAGCAGAAGGCCGGCGCCTTCGAGCCGGACAAGTTCGAGGATCACTACGAGGACGCAGTGCGCGCCCTGCTCGATAAGAAGATGAAGGGCGAGAAGATCGTCACCAACGAGGAAGAAGAGCCGCGTCGCGGGGCCGAGGTCATCGATCTGATGGAGGCGCTGCGCCGCAGCGTCGAGCGCAAGGGGGCCGATGCGAAACCGTCAGAACGCGGCTCCGCCCCGGACGGCCGGCCGCATCGCCCGACCAAGCGGCCCGCGAAGCCGGCGCGCCACCGCGCCCCGCCCCGCAAGAAGGCCGCCGGAGGGCGCTAGCCGCTCTCATGGCCCGGGCGCCGCGCGCCAAGCAGCGCTCACCATCGGCAGCGAAAGCACCGCTGCCCGATTTCGTGCCGCCGCAGCTGGCCACGCGCGTCGCCGCGCCGCCCGATGAAACCGGCTGGCTGCACGAGATCAAGTTCGACGGCTACCGCATCCAGACACGGATCGAGCGCGGCAAGGTGAGGATGCTGACCCGCAAGGCCCTCGATTGGGCGGAACGCTTCCGCTCGATCGCCAAAGCCTGCGCCGCCCTGCCGGTACGCCAGGCGCTGATCGACGGCGAGATCGTGGTGCTGGAGCCGGGCGGCAACAGTGACTTCAGCCTGTTGCAGCAGCGGCTGTCCGAGGATGCCCACGACGCTCTCCTCTACGTCGTCTTCGACCTGCTCTATCTCGACGGTCGGGATCTCCGTCGGCTGCCGCTGCGCGAGCGCAAGGCGCGGCTCAAGAAGCTGGTGAGCGGCGCGGAGCGTCTGCGCTTCAGCGAGCATCTCGATCAGCAGGGTGCCGATATCTACAAGCGGGCCTGTGCGCTGAAGCTCGAAGGGCTGATCTCGAAACGCGCCCTCGATCCCTACCTGTCGGGCCGCACCCTGTCGTGGCTCAAGTCCAAATGCCGCGAGCGCCAGGAACTGGTGATCGGCGGCTTCACCGACTCGACCGCCGATTTCCGCGGCCTGGGGGCGCTGCTGATGGGTTACTGGGACAAGGACCGCTTCCACTATGCCGGCCGGGTGGGGACGGGGTTCACCGATCGCAGCAGCTGGAGCTTGCGCGCCCGGCTCGACAAACTGCTGGTGCCCAGGAGTCCCTTTGCTGCACTGCCCACGGCGGCGCGCCGCGGCGCCCATTTTGTGAAGCCTGAACTCGTGGGCGAGGTCGAACTGGCATCCTGGACCCGCGACGGCATGGTCCGGCAGGCGTCGTTCCTCGGCCTGCGCGAGGACAAACAGGCGCGCAGCATCGGGCGTGAGCGGGTTGTGTCAGCGCCCAACGATGTGGGCGAAACATAGGCGGCGGTGGGTATTTCGTTGCTCCTTGAATGACAGGGTAAATAACCGATCCTGCGCGGAGCATGCCGGAGAACAGTTCCCTGTCCGCGGCCGGCGGTTCGGCCGCCCCACCCGTCACACACCAGGCCCGCCCCTGGTGGCGGCTGCCGACGCGCTCGATCGTCGGCATCGGCCTGGCCTTGCTGATTGTGTCCTCGGGTCTGTTCGCCTTCTATGCCGATCAGCAGCGCCGCCTGGCAATTCGTGAGGCGGTGGACGAAGTGCAGAACCTCGCCCTGCTGCTGGCCGAGCATGCCCAGCGCTTTCTTGACGCCAGCCACCTGGTGACCTCGACCGCGATGCTGCTCGTCTCCGGCCGCCCCTGGGAGGAGATCCGCGAGTCCCGCGAAAGCCACGAGTTCCTGCGCCGCCTGCCTGAGAATTTTCCCTTTATCGAGGCCGTCGGCCTCGTCGATCAGGCGGGTAACCTGATGCTCACCAGCCGGGCTTTTCCGGCGCCCCCCTCGACCATGTCGGAGCGGGAGCATTTTCGTGTCCAGCGCGACACGGATGTGGGCCCCTATGTCAGCCGGCTGACGCTCGGCTATGCCACGGGCCGCCCGACCCTCTATCTGAGCCGGCGGATCAACGATGCCGAAGGGCGCTTCCGCGGCATTGCTACCGCCGTCATCGATCCACGCTCGCTCTATGCCTTCTACGGTTCGCTCAAGCCCGAACTGCCGATCGTCATCGATCTGTTCCGCGCCGATCTCGCCACGCTGATCCGCTATCCCCTCGATCCGCCGGTGCTCGGCGACAAGTGGAACGGCGCGAATCACCTGGCGGGCCGGCCCGAGGGCGGGGTCCTCCGCGATGTGCGCGAGGATGGCGTGCGACGTATCGAATCCTTCGTCAAGGTGGGCGACCTGCCGGTCTATGCGGGCGTCAGCGTAACCTGGGACGCGGTCAACGATGCCTGGCGCAAGGCGCTGCTGCCGGGCGCCATCTTTGCCGGTGTGGCGGTGCTGCTCATGCTGGGGGTGCTGGCGGCGGCCCTCGTGCCCGCGCGCAAGGAAGAGGCGGCGACGGCGGCGCTGCGCGAGCTCGCCGAAAGCCTGGAAGACCGTGTTCGCGAGCGCACGCACGAGCTCGCGCACACCAGCGAGCAGCTGGCTCGGCACCTTCACGAGAAGGAGGAGCTGGCGCGCGAAACCAATCATCGGGTGAAGAACAGCCTGCAGCTGGTCGGAGCGCTCCTGCGCCTTCAGGGCAAGGCCGCCGACGATCCGAAGATCCGGGAGCAGCTCGAGGAGGCGTCGAACCGCGTCGCCACCATCGCCCACGTCCACGACAAGCTTTACCGCTCGGAGGATATGTCCAGCATCGCGGTCAACGAGTACCTGACCGCGCTGTGTGACGATCTCGCCCGGACCTTGGGCAGCGGGGAGCACGCCGTGCGGCTGTCGAGCGACTTCGCGCCGGTCCGCCTGATCGCCGACAAGGCCATCCTCTTCGGCCTGGTGGTCAGCGAACTAGTGACCAACGCCGCCCGCTGCGGTTTCCGCGGGCGGAGCGGGGAGATCCGCGTGCGACTCGCGGCGCGGGCGGGCGGGCTCGCCCTCACGTTATTCGACGATGGGGAGAATGACAGCGAAGCCCCGCGCGGGACGGGGTTCGGCGCCTCGGTCGTCAGCAGCCTCGTCGATCAGCTCGAAGGCACGCTGGAGCGCGTCGTCGGCCCGGAAGGGACGACGGTGACCGTGACGATCCTGCAGAAGGCCTGAGGCCTAGCGCCCGCTTTCGGGGTGGACGAGCTGCGGCACGTCGTCCTGCTCGTCTTTTTCCGGCTGGCGCGGCTTGCTGACGTAAACCGCCTGCGAGACGGCCGCGATGATGGTCTCGCGATTGAACGGCTTGGTGATGACGAAAGCCGGCTCCGGCGCGTTGCCGGTCAGGAGGAACTCGGGATAGGCGGTGATGAAGATCACCGGTGCCTCGATCTTCTCGAGAATCTTGCGTACCGCGGCGATACCGCTGCCGCCGTCCTTGAGCTGGATGTCGGCCAGGATCACCCGCGGCTTGGCGCGGGCGGCGAGCTCGACCGCCTCGTCCTCGCGCTCGGCCACGCCGCAGACCGTGTGACCCATGTCCTCGACGATGGCGCGCAGGTCGTAAGCGATGACCTTCTCATCCTCAATGATGAAGATGGGAACGGAGGGCTCGTCGCGGATATCGAGCTGCGCCTGGTTGAAGTAGCTGCGCGCTTCGTCCTCGGTGATCGACAGGATGAAGGCGATATCGCCGAACGAGTAGCGCTCGAGAGCGGCGAGCAGCAGGACCTGGCGCTCGACCGCCGGCAGGCCGCGATAGGCTTCGAAGGTGCCGGCGTCCTGGCGCCGCGGGACGCTGGCATGCGTCATGATGTGCGTTGGCGAGGTTTCGGCCCAGACCTTGTGGAAGAGGCGGAACATGTCCCGCATCATGTCCCCGGTCGAGTGCAGGATCTCGGGGTCCTCGACGATCATCTCGAGGCAGATGCGGACATATTGGTCGCCTGTGGTCTGGCTGCCCGTCAACGCGCGCGCGTAGCGTCGCAGATAAGGGACGCGGGCTGCGATCTCGTGCCGGCTCTGTGACATGGCTGTCCACCTGATTTGCGTTCAGCGGTGAAGCGGTCGTCACCCAAGAGCCGACAGCCAAGGCTTCCAGGCGAATGCGCGTCAGTATGAACGTCCTGCCGGTAGCGTCAAAGAAAACGTTAATGAACGCGCGCGCCGAAAAGCACCACAGCGCGCTGTATTCGCGGCGAAAATGTCGCCCGTGGGGCAAATATGAGGCGGCGGTACTCTGACGCCCTCTCGCCTCGCAAGCGTGAGCTAATCGGTATCGCCGTCGTCGCGATTGCCACCGCTATCCTGGCCGCCTTTGCGGCCAGCCTCCGCAGCGAGCGCCGGGTCCTGCGAAAAGCTGCGCTTCTCGTCCGGCACGCTCAAGCCCCCCTTGCGGCCGGCCTGCGCCGCCAGCGTGGGATCACGCGAGAAGCTGCGTTTCGCCGCGGGCACGCTTTCACCGCCTTTGCGACCCGCGGCGGCAGCCAGGGCGGGATCGCGCGAGAAGCTGCGTTTCTCGGCAGGCACGCTTTCGCCGCCTTTGCGCGCGATCGCGCGTTGCTTGCTCTCATCCATCGACGCAAAACCACGATTGGACGTCGAACGCGTGTTGCGCTCCTCTGCCATGTGCGGGCTCCCTCGACTAAAAAGTCACGGCAGCACGGCAACGGCGCGATTTCGTGTTAGTTCCTCCCCGGCCGCGCAGACCATCAGGACGCGAAAAAAGGACTGCCTCCAGGCCCGGCGGGGATGCCCGCGAAGATTAAGGGGGCGCTCATCAGCGCCCCCTTATATTACCGCTCGCTCGACGGCTCGCGTGAGCCGTCATTCATGCCCGAGCTCATTCCCGGGCTGGGCCCCGCGCCCGATGTCGACTCGGAGTAGGCCTCGCTGCTGCTGGAGCGATCCATTCCGCCATTGCGCGTTGCGGAGTTTCTGCTGCCCTGGCTCGCCTGGCCGCCCTTGCGGCCGGCCTGGGCGGCGAGTTCGTGATTCTGCGAGAAGCTGCGCTTTTCCGCGGGCACGCTCTCGCCACCCTTGCGCGCGATCTCGCGTTGTTTCTGCCGGTCCATCGAGGCGAAGCCTCGTTTGGATGTTCCGGGCTGACGAGTCTCCGCCATCAAATCCTCCCTCACACAGTTACGTTCGTCTCATGCGTCAACGGCTCCGCATGGTGAACGTTCCGCTAGAGGTAGGAACTGCCCGCAAGCTCTGGCGTAGGCTGTGTCGAGCTACCGCTGGTTCGGCACCGGGCGCGGCACAGGGAACGTATCGCAGCGCCGTGGCGTTATAGGGGCATCATGGTACGCATGCCTGAAGCGGCTACGCCGCAAACCACGAAGCTCCGCGAGATCGTCGGAGTGTTCCACTCGGTTGAGCAGCTTGAGGCGGCCATTGCCGAACTCGCGAGCGAGGGCTTCGACCGCGCGGAGATGAGCATCCTCGGCGAGGAGCATCTGCTGAGTGGCGATGCCTCCACCTCGGTTCAGGATACGTCTCGACTGGCCGACGATCCCAAGGCACCGCGCCAGCCGATCATCTCCAATGACGATATCCGGCAGGGGCGCACCTTGGCCACCAGCCTGGCCGGCGTCGTCGCCGCCTTCGTAGCGACGGGCGCCACCATCCTCACCGGCGGTGGCGTGGCGGCCGCGGTGATCGGCGCGGCGGCGGCCGGCGGCGGCGCCTCGGCCGTGGTGAACGCGGTGGGACGATTCGCCGGCAACAAGCACCACGCCTTCTTCGAGGAGCAGCTCCGCCACGGCGGGATCCTGCTGTGGGCCGCTTTGCGCGAACCGGATGACGAGGGCACCGCACGACGCGTTCTCGGTCGTCATGGCGCGACCGACGTCCATGTTCACGAGGCGCCAGGCTGAACCTCTAGGGGCGCCGCCAGCGGGAACTTAGCCGCGAACGGTGCGTTGAGCGGGGAAACCGGGGCATGGACATCCTCCCCGGTATGAAATGCAGAAACACCGTCACGGGACAACTCCGGAGGATCATATGTTTAAGACTCTTCTCATGAGCGCAGCAGCGGTTGGCTTGATGGCCAGCGCGTCGTTTGCGCAGACCTCAACACCGGCGACGCCGGGCACCGCCGTGCCGCCGGCCGCCACCACGCCGTCATCGCCGCCGGCCGCGGCCGCGCCGTCCACACCGTCGCCGATGGCCACCGCGCCGTCCGCCACGATGTCGGGCGGCGGCTTTGCCGCCAGCCGCATCATCGATCTCAACCTGAAAAACGCGCAGGATGAGACGATCGGCGAGATCGACGACCTGCTCGTTGGCTCGGATGGCAAGATTACCCACGTCATCATCTCGACCGGTGGTGTGCTCGGCGTCGGCGCGAAAAAGGTCCAGGTGCCGTGGGCTGACGTGAAGATCGACGGCAATGGCGAGAAGGCCACGGCCAGCATGACCGCCGATCAGGTCAAGAACGCGCCGGAGTGGAAGGCGCCGGCCCGCGCTGCGGGCTCGGCTCCGGTCCGCGAGCGCGGCCCGGCGACGAGCACCGGCAGCACGCCTCCGTTAGGCGACCGTCCGGCCTCGCGCCCGTAAGCAGCTAACAGCTTCGACGATGAGACGCCCGGACCGCGAGGTCCGGGCGTCTTGCGTTTGCGCGTCTGCTATTGCGGGCTTGGCGACCGGTTCCAGCCATGAACCTTGCCGCCGACCGCCTCCGGCTATTATTCTCTTGATCAATAAATACAAAAGGGAAGGGAAACGCCGGATGGCCGATCGCAAGCTGACGCGACAGGATCTTCGCAACGCCGCCGAGAAGTACAAGAACTGGGGCAAGTGGGGCGAAAAGGACGAGATCGGGACCCTCAACTACACCACGCCCGAGGACATCGTCGCCGCGGCGCAGCTCGTGCGCAAAGGCAAGGTCATCTCGCTGGCGCTGAACTTCGACCAGCACGGGCCGCAGGGCGCCAAGAGCAAGTACCCCTCGCTCGGCCGGGTCAATCCGATCCATGTCATGCTGCGCACCGGTACGGACGCTTATTCCGGCGTGCTCGATCATCGCGGCATCCGCGCCGCCGACGACATGGTGGTCATGCCGCTGCAATGCGGAACGCAGTGGGACGGGCTGGGCCACATCTTCTATGAGAACAACATGTGGAACGGCTACGACTGCCGCGAGGTGACCTCGGCCGGCGCGCAGAAATGCGGCATCGAGAAGACCAAGAGCAAGATGGTCGGCCGCGGCGTCTTCCTCGACTTGCCCAAGGTGAAGGGCAAGGAGGTGCTCGATGACGGCTACGCCATCACCAACGACGATCTCGACAAGGCGGCGGCCGCCCACGGCATCAAGGTCAGGCGCGGCGACTACATCATCGTGCGCACCGGCCAGATGGAGGCGAAGCTCAAGGCGGGGAGCTGGGACGGCTATCCCGGCGGCGACGCGCCGGGCCTCGGTTTCGAGACCCTCGACTGGATCCAGCGCAACCAGATCGCCGCCATCGCCACGGATACCTGGGGCAACGAGGTGCGGCCGAACGAGAGCGAGGCGGGCATCAACCAGCCCTGGCACTGGATCACCATCCCGATCATGGGCCTGACCATGGGCGAAATCTTCTGGCTCGGTGACCTGGCCAGGGATTGCGCCGACGACAAGGTCTACGAGTTCATGTTCGTGGCGCCCGCCATCCCGATCACCGGCGCGGTCGGCTCGCCGACCAATCCGCTGGCCATCAAGTAGGAGGCCACGATGCCGCGTGACGAGAAGCCTGGCTCCAACTCCAAGACGAGCGGCGCCAAGGTTCTTGCCGACATGCTCAAGGGCTACGGCGTCACGCATGTCTTCATGGTGCCTGCCGTGCTGCGCACGACCTTCGCGGAAATGGAGCGGCGCACCTCGATCAAGCGCATCCACACCCACGGCGAGAAGTCGGCGGTCTACATGGCCGATGGCTACGCCCGGGCCTCGGGCAAGCCCGGCATCTGCATGGCGCAGGTCATCGGCGCGCTCAATCTCGCGGCCGGCCTGCGCGACGCCTGGCTCGCCCATTCGCCGGTCATTGCCTTCACCGGCGGGCGCGATCCCAAGTCGAAGTTTCGCAAGGTCTACCAGGAAGTCGACGATGTGCCGGCCTTCGAGCCGGTGACCAAATTCAACGCCACGATCGATGCGGTCGAGCGCATCCCGGACATGCTGCGCCAGGCGTTCCGTACGGCGGTTTCTGGTGCACCGGGTCCGGTGCACCTGCAGTTCCGCGGTAACGAAGGTCAGATCGATCTCGAAGAGGCCGAGATGGAGCCGCTCTGCGAGGAGCGCTTCGCCCGGGTGCCGCCGTTCCGTCCGTCACCGGAGCCGGGGGATGTGAGCGCAGCGCTGCGCCTGCTCGAAGCGGCGGAGCGGCCGGTGATCGTGTCCGGCGGCGGCGTACGCGCTTCGGGTGCTGCTCGCGAGCTCGTGGCGCTGGCCGAGGCGTTGGGCATTCCCGTTGCCACTTCGCTCAACGGCAAGGACACCATCCCCGGCATCCATCCGCTCTCGGTCGGCGTGGTCGGCAGCTATTCGCGTGAAAGCGCCAACCGCATCGTCGGCGAAGCCGATCTCGTGTGCTTCGTCGGCAGCGAGACGGGCGGTATGACCACCCATTTCTGGGCGGTACCGAAGATCGGTGTTCCCGCCATCCAGATCGACATCGAGGCCGAGGCTCTCGGCCGCAATTACCCCCTGCAGGCGGCGGTATGCGGCGACGCCAAGACCACGCTGGCCATGATGCTCAAGGAGGCGAACCGCGCCACCGCCTCGCGGCGCCAGCCCTGGCTGCAGCGCGTGGCGGCGGTCAACAAGGAGTGGCACGACAAGTATCGCGCCATTCTGGCCTCGGACGCGGTGCCAATGCGGCCCGAGCGCCTGTGCGCCGAGCTGACGCGCCACGTGCCGGACGACGCCATCGTCGTCGTCGACACCGGCCATGCCGGCATGTGGATGGGTGGCATGTACGACCTGCGCGTACCCACCCAGAGCTACATGCGCAGCGCCGGCCATCTCGGCTGGGCGTTCCCAGCGGGCTTGGGCGCCAAATGCGGCGCACCCGAGCGGCCGGTGGTCGTGTTCACCGGCGATGCCGGGTTCTGGTACCACATCGGCGAGATCGAGACGGCGGTGCGCTGGAAGATCAACACCGTCACCGTGGTCAATAACAACGGCGGCGGCAACCAGTCGAAGCGCGGCTTCGACCGGGTCTATGGCGGCCAGCAGACCGAGCAGGCGCGCGAGTTGTGGACCTTCAACAAGGTCGACTTCGCCAAGGTCGCAGAGAGCATGGGCGCGCTCGGCATTCGCGTCGAGAAGCCCGCCGATATCGCTCCGGCCCTGCTGCGTGCCCTCAAGGCTGACCGCCCGGTCATCATCGACGTTGTCACCGACATAGAGGCTCTAGCACCACTTGCCGTGACTGCCTGACAAAACAAAGCGGCGAACCGCCGCGACAGAGGGAGGAACACCCATGACGCGTATCGTACGGGCCCTGGCGGCCCTGGTGATCGTCTTCGCCGGTTTCCTGGGCAGCGCCGATGCGCAGCCCTATCCCAACAAGCCGGTGCGCGTCATCGTGCCTTTCGCGCCGGGCGGCCCGACCGACGTCATTGCCCGCATCCTGTCGCAGAAGCTGTCCGAGAGCCTCGGCCAGCAGTTCGTGGTGGAGAACCGTCCCGGGGCAGGCGGCAATATCGGCATGGCGGCGGTCGCCAAGGCGGCACCGGACGGCTACACGGTGCTGATCAGCAGCAGCAGCATCGTGGTCAATCCGAGCCTCTACGCCAACGTCCCTTTCGATGCGATCAAGGATTTCGCGCCGGTGACCTACGCCGCCGCGTCGCCGAACGTGCTGGTCGTCCACCCTTCGGTGGAGGCCAAGACGGTCCGCGAGCTCATCGCCCTGATCAGGGCCAATCCGGGCAAGTTCAGCTTCGCCACGCCCGGTATGGGCACGACGCCGGATCTGGCCGGCCACCTGTTCAAGCTGTCGCTCGGTCTCGATCTCGTCGGCGTTCCGTTCAACGGGGCTGGGCCGGCGATCACCTCGACGATCGGCAACCAGACGCCGGTTGCCTTCACGGCGCTGCCGCCAACCACGCCGCATGTGAAGGCGGGCTCCTTGCGCGCCCTGGCGGTGACGAGCAAACGACGCTCGGCGGCCTTGCCTGACGTGCCGACCCTGGCCGAAGCCGGCGTGCCCGACCAGGAGTCCGACACGCTCCAGGGCGTGCTCGTGCCGGCCGGCACGCCGAAGGAAATCATCGATAAGCTGCATGGCGAGATCGTCAAGATCGTTGCCATGGCGGACGTGAAGGAGAGACTGGCGGGGCTGGGCTTCGATCCGGTGGCCAACAAGCCCGAAGAGTTCGCGGCCCAGATCCGCGCCGAGATCGCCAAGTGGGGCAAGGTCGTGAAGGACGCCAAGATCAAGGTCGAATAGGTGCGCATCACCGCGATCCGGGAAACGGCGGTCCCGCTCAACTCGACGCTGCGCAACTCGAGCTTCGACTTCTCCGAGATGACGACGTCGGTGGTCGCGGTGATCACCGACGTGATGCGCGACGGTCGGCCGGTCGCCGGATTCGCCTTCAACTCGACCGGCCGCTACGCCTGCGGGGCGGCGATGCGTGAGCGCTTCATTCCGCGCCTGCTGCGCGCCGCGCCCGAGGCGCTGCTCGACGAGAGCGGTGACCATCTCGATCCGGCGAAGGCACTGGCAGTGATGATGCAGCGCGAGAAGGCGGGCGGCCATGCCGAGCGCTCGATCGCCATCGGCACGATCGAGGTCGCCCTCTGGGACGCGGTGGCCAAGATCGCGGGCTTGCCGCTTCATCGTCTGCTGGCCCAGCGCTACAACGGCGGCAAGGTGGCGAGAAGCTGCTTCTGCTACGTCGGCGGCGGCTGGTACCGGCCGGGCCAGACCACGCAAGACCTGCAGGACGAGATGCGCGGCCACCTCGATGCCGGCTACACCATGCTCAAGATGAAGGTCGGCGGGCTGGCGCTGGCCGAGGACGTGCGCCGGGTCGAGGCGGTGCTCAAGGTGGTGGGCGAGGGGAGGCGCCTCGCCGTCGATGCCAACTGCAAGTTCACCCGCGAAGAGGCGCTGGCCTACGGCAAGGCGCTCGCCCCCTTCGGTCTGCGCTGGTTCGAGGAGCCCTTCGATCCGCACGATTATGCCGCGTTCGCCGAGCTTGCCGCCGCTTACGCGCCGCCGCTGGCCACCGGCGAGAATCTCTACTCCACCCAGGATGTCGAGAACCTGGCCCGCTTCGGCGGCCTGCGGCCCGAACGCGACGTCATCCAGGTCGATCCGCCGCAGGCCTACGGCATCGCCCAGTACGCGCGCACCATCGCCATGCTGGAGAAGCGCGGCTGGCCGCGCGGCGCGCATTTCCCGCATGGCGGCAACCAGATGTCGCTCGCCATCGCGGCCGGCCTCGGGCTCGGCGGGGCTGAGTCCTATCCCGGCGTATTCGGGGATTTCGGCGGCTTTGCCGACGATGCGCGGCTGGAGGGCGGGTATCTCACGTTGCCCGACCGGCCCGGCATCGGCTTCGAGGGCCAGTCGGCGCTCTACCGCATCATGCGTCGCCTGTTGGACTAACCGGCCGCGGTGGGGCGGCCCGCAACCTCGGGGCCCCAATCCTTCTCGAGCTGCTGCTGGCGCTCGCGCAGCGCCCTCAGCCGGGCCTGGGACCGCATATCGTCGATCCAGACATTGGCGACCGGCATGAGAAAGTAGATGGCGAAGCCGGCGGCGGCGGCGAGGCCAACGAAGGTCCAGGCGGTCGAACTGCCCAGGAGGTTGCGCTGGCTGCCGGTGGCGATGGCGCCGATTACCAGCGGGATGACGGTGGCCAGCGTCAGGGCGCCGACCGAGATCGCCATCTGGCGCTGCCCCCTCCGCTCCATGATCGCCGCGCCGATGGTCGGCATCAGTGCCGCGGCCGCGAACACCAGATAGGAGAACGAGCTCGCTGCCACGACGATGATCAGGCCGATGCCGATCAGCGTCAGGGCCGCCCGCCCATTGGCGGCAACCTGGGCCGTGGTCATCCTGGCTTTGATCGCTTTCATCGCCCGCTGTCCAGCATCAGGGTGAGAAAGGCCGCGATAATCGATCCGGTGCTGGCGATCAGGGCGGCGTTGTCCCGTCCGCGGTGCTGCGCACCGGCACGGCGCGTCTCCGTGTTGCGCTCGATCGCCCGGATCTCCTGCGCGATGCGCGTGTATTCGGACTTGCAGAGGGCGAAGCCCTGCTCGTCGCGCTGTCGCAGCCCCGGCCGGTCGATCGCCTTGAGGATCGTGGCGACGCTGCCGCTGGGGATGGCCTGCTCGATCGTCGCCATGACCTTCTGGCGGCTCGGCCGATGGTGGATGCGTCCGGCAATGCGCGCCGCGAGATTGCCGCACCACTGCGCGATGCCGCGCAGCGGCGGTGAGCCGTAGGTCTGCTGCAGCTCGGCGAACATCCGGATGGCGCCGAGCGTCGCATCGTCGTCGGCCTCGTTCGGTTTCATGAGCGAGAGCAGGGCGTCGCCCGGTGTGTCGAAGCGCGCGCCGATGAAGGCCGCGAGGTGAGGGTCGAATGTCGGCTCCTTCACCGCGCCGCCGAGCGCCACCTGGTCGAGCGCCGTGATCAGGTCGGAGACGCCGCTCACCCAGCGTCCGCCGGTCATCGGGCTGAGGCAGGGCAGGTTGAGATTGATGTCGTAGAGGCAGCGCTCATAGCCTTCCCAGGGAAGGGGCGAAACGATCCAGCGCTTGAGCCGCTCGAAGTTGATCGCCTGGCGGTTCGCCTTTCGGCTGCTGCCCCGCCGCTCCGACAGGCGCCGGTCGAGGGCGCGCTGCAGCAAGCCGTAACGGACGATGCCGGTGACCGCCGTTCGCCGGTCGGGATCGTTCAGCGCATCGACCATCAGGGGCCCGAGCCCGTGCGGATCCACCGCCACGCCGCGATAGCGCACCGGGCCTTCGGGATCGAGAGCCAGAACGGCGTGCGCCGTCTGGATCGCATCGTAGTCGCCGCCTTCGGTGTCGGCCGGGCGCTCCAGCATGGCGTGATCAAGCATGGCCTGGGCGGTACGCTCGGGCGCGTAGTCGCGCAGCCACATCGACAGCGCGTCGCCGCGCAGGTGCGTCGGCGCCTCGGTCGGGCGGCGCGCGAGCATGTAACCGAGCGAGCGGGCGCTGCGCACCTGGTAGCCGCCGATCTCGTACGGCGAGAGCGCCTTGGGCAGCTCGTACTGGCGAGCGAGGTCCGGCCGGCCGCCGTTGAGCCATTTCTGCAGATCGTTCACCGACCAGCGGTCGGTCTCGTCATCCGTGGTCATGCTGACCAGCGCGTCGACCAGCTCCGGCGGCACCTGCGAACGTTCGACCACGGCGCGGAGCGAGCCGTGTTCGAGCCGGCGGATCATCAGCGCGTCGCGGTCGTACTCGCTGCCGGGATGGCGGCCAAGGAGCATTGCAACGGCGGTCATGCCCAGGGCGTAGATATCGTGCTTGGGCGTGCCGGTGCCGCGCCCCGCGGGATCGGCGGCCGCGCATTCGAGCGGCTCGTAGATCGGCGGCTGCTCGTAGCCCGGCGGCGTGGCGACGCACGGGCCGAGCGCCAGGGACGTCGCACCGCCCTCGCGCTGGAACAGGTTATCGGGGCGGATACTGCGATGGACGGCGCCGCGGCCGTGGATGTCGTGCAGCGCCGCGGCGGCGGGCCGCAGGAAGCCTTCGACGATCTGGAACGGGGTGAGCGGCGTCGAGAGGGCGAAGCGTCCGGCGGCGGGGGCCGTGTAGATGACTGCCAGGCGCTGGCGTCCGTCGGGCCAATCGACGGGACCGAAGGCGACGAGGGCGAGCGTTCCGGCCTTCGACAGCCCGCGCAGCGACGACATCGTCTCCAGGCGCGGCAGCAGTTCGCCCGTGCAGGTCAGGGCGACGAAGTTTTCCGCGGGAAAGCGCAGATCGATGGCGCGGAATGCCTCGACCCCCTTGCCATTCAGCGCGGGGAAGGGCTCGCCGGGGTGAATCTGGTACTGGCCGCTGAGCACGACCTGGCCGCTCGGGCCGCGCTCGGGCGGACGTTCTGGCGAAGGCGGTGCGTCAAAGGCCATGGGTACGACAGCCAAGACGGGTTGAGCGGGCCGCCCGATTGCGGCCGACTCTCATTAATCTATCTTAACACACGCGCCGGGGACGGCGAGTGCGACACCCATTTTTATATAGGCAGGGCAGGCGGGTATTTCAGCGCCCGCGTGCTACCCGGAGACCGTTTTCAGAGCCGGGCCCAGGGCCTGCTTGAGGCGCTGCATCAAGGCGACCTTCAGCGGCCCATGCTCGGCGCTTGTCGTCCAGGCCTGGGCGGTGAGGATGGCGGAATTCTCCGTCAGCTCGCTCAGCATCACGGACGGGGAGGGGCTGGGCCGGGTGCGGGAGTCGTTACCCAAGGTCTCGCGGATGCTCGCCATCACCTTCTCGAGGTCGATCGAGTCGTCGACCGTGAGCTTGAGGTCGACGCGGCGCGTTTCATGAACGCTGAAATTGCTGACCGCGGCGCCCCAGATCTTGCCGTTGGGCACCAGCAGCTGGACGTTATCGGGGGTGCGCAGCTCGGTGGTGAACAGGTCGATGGCTTCGACCGCGCCTTTGTGGCCGCCGGCCTCGACATCGTCGCCGATCTTGTACGGCCGGAAAACCAGGATCATCACGCCGGCGGCGAGGTTGGACAGCGTGCCCTGCAGGGCGAGACCGATGGCCAGGCCGGCGGCACCGAACACCGCGATCAGGCTGGTCGTCTGCACGCCGAACTGCGACAGCACGGCGAGGATGGTGAAGGTCAGGATGACGTAGCGCACGATGCTGGAGGTGAAGCGCCGCAGCGTCAGATCTGTGGTGTTGACCCGGGTCAGGGCGGCGTCGACCGCGCGCGAGGCGAGGCCAGCGATCTTCCAGCCGACGATCAGGATGATCAATCCGCCGACGGCGCCGAGCCCGTAGACCGTCAGGAAGGCGACGACCTGATCCCAGGCATCCACGATCGAGGTTTGCATGTTCTGCATGGTCCTTTCTGGCCGGATTGGGACGATCAGAGGCGGTCGCGCAGATTGTAGTCACGTAGCACGTCGGCCACGCGGATGCGGAAGTCCTTGAAGATGCCTGACTTGCCCTGGCGCTGCGCATCCTGGTGGCCGAGATGGCTGCGCCAGGCCTTCACCGCGGCTTCGTCACGCCAGATCGACAGTGACAGGTATTTGCCGTGCGTGGTCAGGCTTTGGAAACGCTCGACGGACACGAAGCCGTCGATCTTCTCGAGCTCGGAACGCAGCCCGGCGGCAAGATCGAAGTAGCGCTGATCCTGGCCCTCGTTCATCTCGACCTCGAAAATCACCGCCAGCATGGCGACCGGCCTCCCGTGCTCGTGCGTTTGCCAAGGCTAGCGGTCTGCGGCCGCGCGTGAAAGGGCAGGTGGCGATATGGGCGGCTTTTCGCGCAAATCCCGCCCAGTTTGGTTAATTGCCCACCGTTCAAAGGGCTAGGTCCGGGAACGCTGTGGATAATTCATTTGCCGCGCTACCGGGGGTTCGTTACCCTCGCGTTAAGCATCGGGGACGACGCATCTCATGACTCATGCCGCTGATGGCGCGCGAACGACTTGGCGAAAGCTGTCGCGCGCCGAGCTGGAGAAACTGCTCCACGCGCACGGCCTGTTCCGGCTGGCGCGCACAGGCGGCCGCCGGGCGGACCTCTCCTATTGCGACCTTTCCGGGCACGACCTTTCCGGCCGTGACCTGTCGGATGCGAACCTGACGGCAGCCCGGCTGCGCCAGGTACGCCTGGTCGGTACGCGTCTCAACGGGGCCAACCTCTTCGCCGGCGACCTGCGCCTGGTCATTGCCAGCAACGCCGATTTCACTAACGCCGACATGCGCGGCGCCTGCTTGCGCGGCGCCGATCTCAGCGAGGCGAAACTGAATCAGGCCGATCTGCGCGAAGGCCAGCTCCTGCAGACCGACACCACGGGCAACCTGATCTCGGTCCATTTCGAGCCCATCGCCTCGGAGATGACCGCCGCGGCCATGCCGCGCGCCGACCTCACCGGGGCGCGCATCTCGACCGCCTTCGTGGTGCAGACCGATCTGACCGACGCCATCCTCAAGAACGTCAAGGCGAACCGCACCGATTTCCGCAGTTCCCTGCTTGTCGGCGCCACGCTCGACGGCGCCGATCTCGGCTTTGCCAATCTCTCCGGCGCCTGCCTGCGCGGCGCGACCCTGCTGGGTACCGGCATCAGCGGCGCCAACTTCGCCGGCGCCGATATGGCGGGTGCGGTCGTCGATCCGGGCGCCTATGGCAGCCGCGAGCTTGCCGGCTCCAATCTCAGCCGTTCCAACCCGGACCTGCTCGAACGGCTGCCGCAGATTCTCGCCTCGCATGAATCCTGGGTGCAGTCGGGTAGCCGCTCCGGCCAGCGCGCCGACCTGTCGCAGGCGCATCTCGCGGGCCGCAACCTGCGTGGCACCAACCTCGCGGCGGCGGTTCTCAACTGCGCGGTGATGATCGATGCCGACCTCACCGACGCAAAGCTGGCGATGGCCGATCTCGCCTTCGCCGACCTGCGGCGCTGCAAATTCAACGGCGCCGATCTGCGCGGCGTGAATTTCGACCATGCGATGCTCGAAGGCGCCGATCTCTCCGGCGCCAGCATGACGCCCGTCTCGGGTGCCGGCGTCAGCGCCGGCGATCGCACCTGGCAGGCGCGCCTCGACCGTGCCCGCCTGCCGCGCGCCAAGCTGCACGGCACGGTGATGCGCGGCGTGCGTCTGTCGGACGCGGATTTCACCGAAGCCGATCTTACCGGCGCGGACCTCTCCGGCGCCATCCTGCATCGCGCCCGTTTCACCGGGGCGAAGCTCGACAACTGCCGCTTCGACGGCGCCGAGCTGCAGGGCGTCGTCGGGCTCGAACGCTGAAGGTTCTCTAAACTCCAAGACGCCTGCCGCGCCCCGGTCTTCGGCGCCGCCCGATCCTCCATGCTTCGTCCTGACTCGCTGGCGCTGACCGTGCTGCTCGGCGCCCTCGCGGCCCTTGGTCCGTTGTCGATGGACACCTATCTGGTGTCGCTGCCGACCATGACCGAGGCGTTCGGCAGCAGCGTGGCGCGCGTCCAGCTCACCCTCAGCGTGTTCATGGTCGGCTTCGCCCTGGGCATGTTCATCTACGGTCCGCTTTCCGACCGTTTCGGCCGGCGGCCGGTGCTCCTCGCCGGGTTGGTGGTCTACGTCGCCGCCTCGGCCGTGGCGGCGACTGCCGTGAGCATCGACGTGCTGATCGTCGCCCGTTTTTTCCAGGCGGTCGGCCTGTGCAGCGGCCCAGTGGTCGGTCGTGCCGTGGTGCGTGACCTCTATGTGCGCGAGCGCGCGGCCAAGGTTCTGTCCTACATGGCCGTGGTCGCCGGCCTGGCGCCCGTCGTGGCCCCCGTGATCGGCAGCTACCTTCACGTGGCCTTCGGCTGGCGGGCGAATTTCGCCATGGTGACCGTCTACGGCGCCATCGTGCTGGCCATCGTGGCGACGCGCTTCGGCGAGACGCATCTCGCCGTCGATCCGGGCGCCCTTGGCCTCCGGCGCATCGCGGGGAACACGGCGACGCTGCTCGGTTCCAGGCACTTCCTGGGCTACGCCACGGTCACCGCGTTCACCGGCAGCGGCCTGTTCGCCTTCATCTCGGGTTCGCCCTTCGTCTTTCAGCAGGTGTTCGGCGTCCACCCACAGGATTTCGGCTGGCTGTTCGCCTTCTGCATGGCGGGGTATCTCGTCGGGTCTGTATTCGGCGGCCGGGTCGTGGCGCGCGTCGGCATCGACCGCCTGTTGCTCGTCGGGGTGCTCTGCGGCGTGCTCGGCGGGGGAAGCATGGCGCTCCTCGCCTGGGCCGATGTGCATCACGTGGCGGCGATCATGCTGCCGATGTTCGTCTTCATGCTCGCCTTCGCCCTGGTTCTGCCCCAGGCGGTGGCCGCGGCGCTGACGCCCGTGCCGCATATCGCCGGCACCGCGTCGTCGCTGATCGGTCTTTTTCAGTATGGGCTTAGCGCCATCGTCGGCATGCTGGTCGCGGCCTTTTTCGACGGCACGCAGCGGCCCATGGCCAGCGCCATCGGCGCTGTCGGGCTGCTGGCGGCGCTGGCCTACGTCACTCTCGTGCGCCGGCAGCGGATTTGATAGGAAGGGCCATGGCCGACACCGACATCGTGATCCAAGCCGAGCCTCTCAAGGCTTACATCGCCACCATCTGCCGCGCCGCTGGTTCGTCCGCGGGCGAGGCCGGCAAGATCGCCGCCCAGCTCGTCGAGGCGAACCTGCGCGGGCATGATTCGCACGGCGTTGGCATGATCCCCCAATACATCGCCAATGCGCGCGCCAGGACGCTGACGCCCGATGCCAAGGCCAGGATCGTCTCCGAGACCGATGTCATTACCGTCATCGACGGCGGCTTCGGCTACGGCCAGGTGATCGGCGAGCAGGTCATGGAGATCGGCATCGCCAAGGCGAAGAAGAAGGGCGTAGCCCTGATCGCGCTGCGCAACAGCCATCACCTCGGCCGCATTGGCGGCTGGGCCGAGCAATGCGCGGCGGCGGGCCTCGCCTCGATCCACTATGTCAGCACGGTCGGCAGCGGCCCGTCGGTCGCCCCTTTCGGCGGCACCGATTCGCGCTTCGGCACCAACCCGTTCTGCTGCGGCGTGCCGGTCGACGGCGACGAACCGATCATCCTCGACATGGCGACCAGCCGCCTGCCTATCGGCAAGATCCGTGTCGCGCACAACAAAGGCGAGACGATCATCGACGGCGCGCTGCTCGACGCGCAGGGGCGGCCAACCAACGATCCCGGCGCCTTTTTTCGCCAACCGCGCGGCACCCTGCTGACCTTCGGCGAGCACAAGGGCTACGCGCTCGCCCTGGTGGTCGAGCTGTTCGCCGGGGCGCTCACCGGCGGCCTGCTGGCCTATCGCGGCGACGATATTCCGAAGTGCATCGTCAACAACATGCTCTCGATCATCATCGACCCCAAGGCGCTGGGCGACGCGCAGCGCTACTACGACGAGGTCCGCGCCATGACCGGCTACGTCAAGGCGTCGCCACCCGGGCAGGGGGTGGAGCGCGTCATGGTGCCCGGAGACCCCGAGCGAAAATCGCGCATCAAGCGCCTCGCCGCGGGCATCCCGGTCGACGCCGAGACCTGGCGCGGCATCGCCGCGGCGGCGCAGTCGGTCGGCGTGAATACCCCGCCGCTGGGCTAACGTTCGGCTACAAGAGTAAGGGTAATGGGTCAGTTTGAATTTTGAAGCCACTGAACCCGGCGCTCTGCTTCCGCAATGACCTTGGGGTGCTTCGCGAGTTTCGCGATGTTCGCCTCCGTACAGGCGAGGCGTCTCGCCTTTAGAAATTGGATTGCGACTTCCCGTAGGTGTTCGCGGAGCAGTGAATGCTCGGCCCGGGAGCGCTCCGCATCCAATCGCTTAGAGTCGCTTTTTGCCTTTTCCACTAGCCGGCAAGACGTGCGGCTACACCCAGCGTCATTGCATTCGCCGCCTTGCGGACACGGAAAGGCTTGTCTACGCAACCGCCGCCTCATCTGACCGCCGCTGAGCGATCTCCCATTCGTCCACGACGCGGACCATATCTTCCAAGGACCATAGCTTATCCGTCACGCCAGCGGCCATGGCCGGGGTAACGCGGAGGGTCTGATGAATGCGGACGAAGTTGTAATGCATGAAGTAGATCGAGATCGCGTGTGCGTGGTTCTCGACCTTCTTCGAAAAGGCGTTGGTCAACCGCGTGAACCTCCGCATGTTCATACGCATCGAAAGGTTCTGCCGCTCCGCGTAGGCCGTCGATACGTGCTTGGGATCGGGCTTGCCGGTGATGGCGTGCTGATCGCAACCGATGCACTTGGCGGGACTGTAGCGGCCGTCGCCATCGGGTGAGCCGTAGATTTTCACCAGCATCGCGTAGTCCACGTCCTTGCCGAACGCCAACTCGACGGCGGTGCGATAAGCACGGAAGCCATCGGACGTAAGCTGAACCCGGTTGAGCAACCGGCCGGCGAGGTCCCGGAGGAAGTAGCGGGCGGCAGGGGCATTGCGCGGGCCGACCAGCCAGCACGGGATAAGCTTGGTATCCGCGTCGATTGCCGTCCACGTCCAGCAATCGCCCCAGCCTTCGGCTTTCTTGTCCGGGCTGGTGTTGACTTCCTTGGACCCGACGAACGCCCAGATTTCGTCCACCTGTACCCGCTGGCTCTTGAGGTTGCGGAGGTGTTCGTCCTGGTAGGCCATGCAGGCAGTGCCGGCATCGGCCAACAGCTTCACGATGGTGTTCTTGCTGGCGCCCGTCATCCGGGAGATCGCCCGGATGGCCATGCCCTCGCACATCATCCCGAGGATCTGGGCGCGGGCCGGGGTGCTCAGCTTGTTCATGCCATCATAATTGACCCTTTATGCTTGAGTGTCAAGCATAAAGAACTAGTTTGCGTTTTGACGAAAATCTGGCATTATCGACAAATGAACACTCAAGACAACGACTTCCGCACCCCTGGCCAGCTTATTCAGGCCATCCTCGACAAGCGTGGCTGGACGAAGCGGACCCTCGCAATCGTCTTGAACCTCAGCGAGCCGACCATCACCCGGATCGTGGGCGACAAGCAGCCCGTCGATGCCAAACTGGCGGTGATGCTGGAGGAGGTGTTCGGTGTGCCCGCCGATCGGTTCTTGTCACTCCAGAAGCAATTCGACTTAGCGCAGGCCAGGATCGCGATGCACCCCGATCCCGACCGGGCTAATCGCGCTCTCCTGTATGGAGATTTGCCGGTCGCTGAAATGATCAGGCGTGGGTGGATTAATGCTGACAGCGCGCGTGACATAAAAAGGGTCGAGTCGGAGTTGGTTCGGTTCTTTGGCGTGAACCGCTTGGAGGACATCGAAATCCTTCCACACGCTGCGAAGAAGACGGCAGTAAACACAGACGCAACGCCAGCGCAGTTAGCGTGGCTCCATAGGGTCAAGAAGATCGCGAGCGAGATGGTGGTGCCGCGCTACACTCCCTCCGCCGGGCGCGCTGCAGTTGTCAAATTGAACGCGCTGCTTTCAGCCCCCGAAGAAGCGCGAAAAGTCCCGCGCATTCTGGGTGAAGCCGGCATTCGGTTTGTGGTCGTCGAAACGCTGACCTCCGCAAAAATTGACGGAGTGTGCTTTTGGCTGAACGACGCGGCGCCGGTCATCGGCATGTCCATCCGCCACGACAGGATCGACAACTTCTGGTTCGTTCTCCGGCACGAGTTAGAGCATGTCCTCCAATTTCACGGGCGGTCGGCAGCGATGCTTGATGCTGAATTGGAAGGCGAGCGAGCTGGAACGGGCGCAACCGTTCTCGAAGAGGAGCGGGTCGCGAACGAAGCCGCCGCCGATTTCTGCGTCCCAAAGCAAAAAATGGAAAGTTTCATCGCAAGGAAGGCGCCGTTCTTTGCGGAGCGAGACATCCTTGGCTTCGCCCGGACCATCAACGTGCATCCGGGACTGATCGCCGGGCAGTTGCAGCACAAACTCACGCGCTTTGATCTATTTCGAAAGCATCTAGTGAAAATAAGAGCAGCCGTCACGCCTAGCGCGATGGTTGATGGGTGGGGAGACGTTGCACCAGTTGATCTCTAACCACACGGAGGTATTCGGACGTGTCTAAACGAAACGAAATGCAGCGCTTCATCCGGTACTACAAGGATGAGACGGGTGAGACGGAAGTGGACATGCACAAAGTTGCACAGTTCGCGGTCTCGAAGGGCTGGTCGCTGCCTCGGCCTGTGTCGCCAATGGATGTTCTCGCCAAGCAATTCACGCAGGCCGCGCGAGAAGAAATCCGGCGAGACGCAGTCACCGGCCAGCCATATCGGGCAAATCACGCGATCCCGGTGACGGTGGGCAGCGGCGAGCAACTTCATCTTTGGATCGACATTGATGAAGCGCCGCGCAAGTCGATGCTGAAATCGCTGATCAATCGGCGAGAGCAAATGGTCGGTGACGGCCTTCAGCTAACGCTGGATGCCGATCATTGGAACCGAATCAATCCGAGAGACGAGCCCATCCAAATCCCGATGGACTTCACCGACGACATCGAGTGGCGCAAGAACACACCCGATGACGACGGAAAAGGTGGTGGCGGAGGCGGTGCCGGCGGCGCTTTGGTTACGGTTTAACGCTTCTTCCAGCGGGCGAGTGCGGCTACCCGGGCGATTTCGGCGCGTTGTTCTGGCGTCAATCTATCGGCCCGCACTCGGCCCCCCTTAAGGCCACCCTTCCGTGAAAATTCGACGGCGTCTTGGTTGCGGTCATCCGCAACCTGGTCCTTCACCTGTCCGGTGGCGATATCCCCGATCAGCTTGGCTAGGGCTATCGGGTCCCGGGGGCGCTTGAGGCGTTTGGTTGCCATCAATCGTCCACCATGAACCTAGGGGACGCCCGCTCCCATCGCTCGCCAGCAGCGGCCATCTTCTTCTGGTCCGCGATCCAGGCCATCGCCTCGCCCTCGGTCGAAAATCCTGGGACGGTTCTAACCGCGCCGCTGTCTTCCGTTACCTCAACCTCAAAGGTTGGGCCCGGGCATCTCACTGTCCGATAAGTCGCCATTCCGAGAAGATGGCACGACCGGCGAACAGCCGCCAGAACCGTTAATTTTCAAACTGACCCATTACCAGAGTAAGTTATCCCTGTGGATATGTGGATAAGTCTGAGGATGACTCGTCGAGTCGCGTGACGCGGCGCAACACGAAGCCGCGTTTCACCGCGCTCCGACCCCCGGCAAATCGCACCGGATCACAAATTTCTCAACAGTCGCCAATGGCTTGCGCCGCTTGGCCGCTTTTGAAACAATTTTTATCGCAGAAACCCGAGTCGCCACGCCTATCCACAGCAGCCTCATGATCAATTCCGACAAGACCGATGACTCTGCCGGCAGCGGGTTTCCCTACGAAGCCCCGGCCATGGCGGCGGCCAAGATTCTCGGCGGCCTGATTGCCGAATGCCAGAAGCAGGGGACACACGGCGCCTATGCGGCGATCGACCTGCGGGCCATCGAAGACATCCAGCGCAAGCTGCTCGCCGATCCGAACGACGCGGGCGCCAAGCTATGGGTCAGGCAGCTGGCGCAGACCTGGTCGATCCGTATCCGCGACAACACACGCTCGATCCGTAAGGTTCTCGATCTACTCGACACACGACGCTAAGCACACCGTCGACTGATTGGCTGTCGACGTGAACCGCGGCTAACCGCGGGACGTAGAAGGGGTCAGGGGCAGAACATGCCGGTGTTTGACATACCGATGGTGACGCGCGACCGCGTGCGCGCCGGGAAGCTGTTCCTCTTCGCCTTCGACGATGACGAATCGCGTCTGACCGAAAGCGGGCTTGCCGCCCAGTGCCGTGGCGAGCTGAACACCGTTGGTATCCGCACCCGCTACTCGCCGGGCAATGATCCCAGCTGCGTCTGGACCGACGCGGATCTCCTGCGTCACCAGCAGCTGCTCGACGACGACTTCGCCATCCTGATCTCGTGGGTCGAGGCCGGCGGTCCCGTCTTCCTGCCCAAGGCGGGGCTGGGCAACCTCGCCCCGCGGCTGGTCGATACGGCGCCGCGCACCTATCTGTTCCTGCAGAAGAAGGTCAAGGAGCTGCGCGCGTCGGCCGCGCAGCCGTGGAGCCTCGACGCCTACAAGCAGCCGAGCTACTTCGAGGGCGTCTTCGGCCAGATCAGCCGGCGCATGAAGCCGCCGATCGGCGCACCCGCCGCGCTGCGCGCCTAAGCGTCAAGCCGGCTTCCGGCAGGGCCCCTTCCTGAGAACAGGTGGCCCCGCCATACTGCCGGCATGGTCCATCTCAAGGTATTCGCGCGTGCCGCGGTCTTCGGCCTGGCGGCGTATGCGGTGGTGGCCGGGCTGGTCTATGTCAGCCGGCAGATGGGCCTGCTGGACTGGATCCGCTGAAGGAGCGCCATGAGTCTCTCGATTGCCGATGCGCAAGGCATCCTCACCGCCAATTTCGCACCCTGGGTTCTCGATCTCGGTTTGCGTGTCGATGCGCTCGCCGATGGTGAGGTGCGGCTCCGGCTGCCCTTCAGCGACCGGCTGGTCCGCGTTGGCGGCACGATCTGCGGTCAGGCGCTGATGACGGCGGCTGATACGGTGATGGTCCTGGCGGTTTCGGCCGTCTACGGCGGCTTCTTGCCGATGACCACGGTCAACCAGACGATCAGTTTCATGAAGCCCGTATCTGGTGTGGACGCCCTGATCACGGGGCGTGTCCTGCGCCTCGGCAAGACCCTGGCTTTCGGCGAGATCGAGATCCGGGCTGACGCGCGCGAGGATCTCGTCGCCCACGCCACCACGACCTACGCCATCCTCGGTCCGATCCCCGGCGGCAATTGAAAGCCGGGCCGGCGCCGGTCAAACTGCCTTCCCAACACCGGGAGCAAGTTTGAATCTCGTCCACCACCTGACCCGCAACGCGCAGACACGCCCCGACGCGCCGGCATTGGCGCTCGGCAGCACGGTCGTCGCCACCTGGTCGCAGATGCGGGGGCGCGTGGCGCGGCTGGCGGGCGCCTTGCGCCGGCGCCTCGAGCCCGGTGATCGCGTCGCCCTGGTGATGAAGAACACGCCCGTTTACGCGGAACTCATGTATGCCTGCTGGCATGCTGGCCTTGCCGCGGTGCCGGTCAACGCCAAGCTGCACCCCAAGGAGATCGCCTACATCCTCGACCATTCGGGGGCGAAGCTGATCGTCGCGACGCCGGACATGGCGGAGGACGTGGCAGCGGCGAAGACGGACGCGAACGTGGCGGCGCCCGTCATCGATGTGACGTCGCCGGAGTTCGAGGCGCTGCGCCAAGCCGACGGCATCGCGCCGGCGGAAACCAGCGCCGGCGACATGGCCTGGCTGTTCTACACCAGCGGCACCACCGGCCGGCCCAAGGGCGCCATCATCACCCACCGCATGCTGCTGGCGATGGGCATGAGCTATTTCGTCGATATCGATCCGCCTGCTCCGGGAGGTCTCGTGCACGCAGCCCCGATGTCGCATGGCTCGGGCATCTACATGGTCCCGCATGTCATCCAGGGGAATTGCCAGATCGTGCCGGAGAGCGGCCAGTTCGATCCGGCCGAGATCTTCGACCTGCTGCGCCATTGGCCGGGGATGTCGATGTTCGCCGCACCGACGATGGTCAAGCGGCTGGTCGAACACCCCGGCATCGCTGCGGCACGGATCGACGCCTTGCGCTGTATCGCCTATGGCGGTGCGCCGATGTATCTCGCCGATATCAAGGCGGCGATCGGCAAGATCGGCTTCCGCCTGGCCCAGCTCTACGGCCAGGGTGAGTCGCCGATGACCATCACCGGCATGACCCGCGCCATGTTCGAAGCGGCGTTCAATTCCGGCCGCGACGATCGGCTGCTGTCGGCTGGCGTGCCGCAGAGCGTGGTTCAGGCGCGGGTCGCCGATGCCGAGGACAAGGCGTTGCCGGTGGGCGAGGTGGGTGAGATCCTGGCGCGCGGCGAGGCTGTGATGCCGGGCTACTGGCGCAATCCCGAGGCTTCGGCGCAGACCCTGCGCAACGGCTGGCTCCATACCGGCGACGTCGGCTCGTTCGATGCGGATGGCTACCTGACGCTCCGTGACCGCTCCAAGGACGTGATCATCTCGGGCGGCAACAACATCTATCCGCGCGAAGTGGAGGAGGTGCTGTTGCAGCACCAGGGCGTGCAGGAGGTGTCGGTGGTGGGCGCGCCCGACAAGGAGTGGGGCGAGAGGGTCGTGGCCTTCGTCGTCCGCCGCCCCGGGAGCGAGATCGCCGACGGCGAACTCGACCGCCTGTGCCTGGACAACATCGCCCGCTTCAAGCGGCCGAAGGAATACCGCTTTATCGACCAGCTGCCGAAGAACAATTACGGCAAGATCCTCAAGACCGAGCTGCGGACACTACTTACTAACCCGCTCCCAAGGGGAGAGGGTGGCGAGCGGTAGCTAGCGGGTGAGGGAGCCTCTCTCCGGCAGGCGTGTCCCCGCCGCAATCGTGACAAGGTTGCGCGCCTAAGATACGGTCCACGCAGGCGAATCAGGCAGCGGAACCTTCCCTCACATGGTCTTTGACGCTTTCGAGCGGATGATGGCGATGCGCTACCTCCGGGCTCGCCGCCAGGAGGGCTTTATCTCCGTTATCGCCGGCTTCTCGCTGCTCGGCATCGGCCTCGGCGTGGCCACCCTGATCATCGTCATGGCGGTGATGAATGGCTTCCGGGCTGAGCTTCTCGGCCGGATCCTCGGTCTCAACGGTCATATGACCATCTACAGCCAGGGCGGCCAGCCGCTCACGGATTACGCGCGAATCGCCGGCGATCTGAAGCAGATCGACGGCGTGTTGGAGGCGGCGCCCCTGATCGAAGGGCAGGTGATGGCCACGGCCAACGGCGTGGCCAGCGGCGCGCTGGTGCGTGGCTTGCGGCCCGAGGACCTCAAGCAGCGCCGGCTGATCGCCAGCAATATCGTGCGCGGCAGCCTCAACGACTTCCAGGGCGAGGACGCGGCCGTCATCGGCATTCGCATGGCGCAGAAGTTCGGGGTCAGCATTGGCGACAGCGTCACCCTGATCTCGCCCCAGGGCAACGCCACGGCCTTCGGCACGGTGCCGCGCCTGCGCGCCTATCGGGTGGCGGCGGTCTTCGACGTCGGCATGTTCGAATACGATTCGAGCTTCGTCTACCTGCCGCTCGAGGCGGCGCAGATCTTCTTCCGCCATGCACCGGAGCAGGTGACCGGCGTCGAGCTAATGGTCCGGAATCCCGATCGCATCTGGGAGTTTCGCCGCTCGGTGACCCAGATCCTCGGACCCGGGGTGCGCGTCTTCGACTGGCAGCAGGCGAATTCCAGCTTCTTCAGCGCCATCCAGGTCGAGCGCAACGTCATGTTCCTGATCTTGACGCTGATCATCCTGGTGGCGGCCTTCAACATCATCTCCAGCATGATCATGCTGGTGAAGGACAAGTCGCGCGATATCGCCATCCTGCGCACCATGGGGGCGACACGCGGCACGGTCCTGCGCATCTTCTTCTTGGCCGGGGCGAGCATCGGCGTGATCGGCACGCTGCTGGGCTTCGGGCTGGGCATGGCCTTCACCAGCAATATCGAGACGATCCGCCAGTGGCTGCAGGCACTGACCGGCACGCCGCTCTTCTCGCCCGAGATCTACTTCCTCTCGCGGCTGCCGGCGAAGGTCGACGCGATGGAGGTCGCGCAGGTCGTGGGCATGGCCTTCGCGCTGTCCTTCCTGGCGACGATCTACCCGGCCTGGCGTGCGGCGCAACTCGATCCCGTGGAAGCGCTTCGCTATGAGTGACGCGGCGCTGCTCCTCGACGGCATCGTGCGGCGTTTCGAGCAGGCCGGATCGGTCCTCGAAGTGCTGAGCGGCGCCTCGCTCAAAGTGAAGAAAGGCGAGTGCGTCGCCCTGGTCGGGCCGTCGGGGGCGGGCAAATCAACCTTGCTGCATATCGCCGGGTTGCTGGAGCACCCCACTGGCGGCGAGGTTTATCTCGACGGCAAGCCGTGCTGGAAAATGAACGATGCCGAGCGCACGGCGATGCGCCGCCGGCATCTCGGCTTCGTCTACCAGTTCCACTATCTGCTGCCCGAGTTCTCCGCGCTGGAGAACGTCGTCGTCCCGATGATGATCGACGGTGTCGGCCGCGGCGAGGCGAAGGGGCGGGCCCGCGAGCTGCTGGGCAAGGTCGGCCTGGCGGCGCGCGAGACCCACCGGCCGGCGCGCCTGTCCGGCGGCGAGCAGCAGCGCGTGGCCATCGTCCGGGCGATTGCCAACCGGCCGCAGGTTCTGCTGGCCGACGAGCCGACCGGCAACCTTGATCCGCACACCGCCGACGCGGTGTTCAAGGAGCTGATGACCCTGGTGCGCACCACCGGCCTGGCGGCGCTGATCGCCACCCACAACCCGGAGATCGCCCAGCGGATGGATCGGGCCGTGACCCTAAGGGAAGGCCTGCTCGTCCCGGCCTGATCAACTACCGGCCGGCGCGCGACAAAAGACTTTGACGATGTGCGAGCCCTGACTGATCGCTTTCGCAACCGTTGCAAGGTCGCTGCGTCCGGCGCGCATCTCCGTCAACGACTGACCAGCCGCCAGCAAGACGGGTCTTTCGCGCTGCATCTCGCGAATAACCTCGGGCGCGACACTGATCGAACGGCCGCGGCGCTCTGAGCCGCCGCCGATATGCACGCCGACCAGGCGTCCGTCCTCGTCGAAGACCGGTCCACCGCTGATGCCGCCGAGGCGCTCCAGGCTTTCGGGAACGCGCCGCACCTCGGCCCAGGTCAGCGTAGGCGTGACCCCGCTCATCCGCCCGGTAAACTGCCAGCGCGAGCGCCCCAGGAGCTGAAGATGTGTCGCTCCCAGGCTGCCCGTGGGATAGCCGAAGCTGTAGGCATCCTGGCCTGGATAAAGCGGTTCGTCGATGAGCTGCACGCTGCGCCCGACCCGCGAAGAGGCGAGAAGCGCAAGATCTGCCGCGGGATGGCTGTAGATGATCTTTGCCTGCCATGTAGGGAGCGGGTAGTCGACATAGATGTCCTGGCAGCCGTCGACGACGTGGCGCGCCGTCATCCACAAGCCCTGCGGTCCGGCGGCGAAGGCCGTTCCGGTCCCGTGCTGAACGCGGTTCTCGACATTGACCACGAACAAGGGATCGTTTGCGCCGGGTGGGGTCAGAGGCGGCCGGCGCACACGCGCGGGCTCCGGGGCGTCAACCGGCGGCCGGGGCGCCTGGGCCGCCGGGATGGGCCGCCGGCCGGCGCTGGGATCGTAGCCGGGAGATCGGTGGATGTAGGCCGAGACGATGATGACGACGAAGAGGAGTGCGGCGACGAATTTGTCGAATCGTGTCATGGCCGCCCGCCGCTAACCCGACATTGCAGCCGCGTTCAGCAGGCCGCAGGAGATCTGAGCCGCGGCAAGGACGAGGGCGCTGGCGATCTCGCCGCGCTCGATGGCGGCCGGCAATCGCCGCAGGAGGACCGCGACCGCGGCAAACGCGATCAGCTGCAGCACGACGGCGATCGATCCCCAGAGCAGGATGTCGGGCACGCTGACGCTGTTCGCCATGGTGGCCGCCAGCGGAATGACCAGGGCGAGCATTTCCGCCGAGAGCGCGACGCCGGCCGCGGTGTTCCCCTCCCTCACCAGCGCCAGCTCGCGATAGGGAGTGACGTAGATGTAGACGACAAGGCCGACGATGAAGATGGCGGTGGTGACGGCGAGGTGGATGATCAGCACCGGCAAGCCGGTGACGACGCTGTTCCAGGCGGCTATCACGGCAATCCCCCTTGTTGCGTTGCCCGCGCCATGTGCATAAGCCGCGGCCTGCGGCCGCGCAACGGCTCTGCGCGCCCCGACGTCTCTTGACCCCCGTTGCCCCGGGGAGAACACTTGGGTGCGAGACTGCGACTCGGGGGAAGCGGGTGCGATCAGCCCTGTTCGGATTACTGGTGCTTGGCGCGGCCGTGCTGGCCGGATGCTCCGGCGTGGCCGGTTCGTCGCAGCCGTCCAGCAATACCGCGTCTACCGGCGGCGGCACCCAGGAGACCGGCGCGAATGCCGGCTTTGCCCGCTTCGTCGACATCCCGATGCCGGCCAAGAACACCATCGATCTCGACCGCACGCTCGTTTTCGGCACCGAGAAGGACTGGATCGGCCGGGTGTCGCTGTCCTCCTCGATGGGGGTCAGCGAGATCTATGATTTCTACAAGCGCGAGATGCCGCGCTTCGGCTGGAGCGAGCTGACAAGCGTGCGCTCCGCCACCAGCGTTCTGACCTACCAGATGGACAGCCGCATCGCGACGATCCAGGTCAGCGGCCAGCGCTTCGGCGGGGCGGCCATCGAGTTCTGGATGAACCCGCGGGCCGGCGGCGGCGCGTCTACCTTCTCGTCGTCCTCGTCGACCGGCATGGGCTCGCCCATCGCGGCGCCGCGGGGTTCGGTCGAGCAGTCCCCATTACCGCAGCGCCGCTGAGCCCAGCGACTATAAGAACGGCATGAACCACGCCGACTTCGTCCATCTACGCGTCCACACCGCCTATTCGCTGGCCGAGGGCGCCGTCCGTATCGGCACCAAGAGCGACCTGGAGAAGGCGGCGGCTGTCGACCGCGCCCAGAACCTCGTCGCCCATGCGGTGCGCGAGCGCATGCCGGCCGTGGCCGTCACCGACACCGGCAACCTGTTCGGCGCGATGCAGTTCTCGCTGGCCTGCGCCGAGCAGGGCGTGCAGCCGATCATCGGCTGCAATCTCGCCATCCGGCGCGCCGATTCAGGGATCCGCGGCGGCCGCGCCGCGACGCCCGACCGTCTCGCCCTCCTGGTGCAGAACGAGGCGGGCTACGCCAACCTCACCAAGCTGTCGAGCAAGGCCTACCTGGAAACGGATTCAGCCGAGATTCCGCAGGTCGATCTCGCCGCGATCGAGGCGCATGCCGAGGGTCTGATCTGCCTGACCGGTGGGCCGGCGGGGCCGGTCGGTCGGCTGCTGGTCGACGGGCAGGGGCCTGCCGCCGAGGCGATGCTGCTGCAGCTGAAGAAGGCCTTTCCCGGCCGGCTCTATGTCGAACTGATGCGCCACGGGCTGGAACTGGAGAGCCGCATCGAGGAGGCGACGATCGCGCTTGCCGACAAGCACGGCCTGCCGCTGGTCGCCACCAACGACGTCCATTTCATCGACGCCGGCAGCTACGAGGCGCATGACGCGCTGCTCTGCATCGCCGAGGGCAAGCACATCGCCGATCCCAAGCGCCGGCGGGTGACGCCGGAGCATCGTTTCAAGTCGGCCGCCGAGATGCGCGTGCTGTTCGCCGACCTGCCCGAGGCGATCGACAACACACTGATCGTCGCGCAGCGCTGCTCGTTCATCCTGGAGAAGCGCAAACCGATCCTGCCCATACCGCCGAGTGCCGCCAAGGAAGGGGCGGACGCGGCGCTGCGCCGGCTGGCGCTGGAAGGGCTGGAGAAACGCCTGGCGGTGATGGGTCTCTCGAAGGAGGCGGAGAAGCCGTATCGCGACCGTCTGGTCTACGAAGCCGACATGATCGTCAAGATGGGCTTCGCCGGCTACTTCCTGATCGTCGCCGATTTCATCCAGTGGGCGAAGGCGCGCGACATCCCGGTGGGGCCGGGCCGCGGCTCGGGCGCCGGCTCGGTGGTCGCCTGGGCGCTGACCATCACCGATCTCGATCCCTTGCGCTTCGGCCTGCTGTTCGAGCGCTTCCTCAATCCCGAACGCGTGTCGATGCCGGACTTCGATATCGACTTCTGCCAGGACCGCCGCGACGAGGTCATCAAGTACGTGCAGGGCGAGTATGGCCATGACCGCGTCGCCCAGATCATCACCTTCGGCAAGCTGCAGGCTCGCGCCGTGCTGCGCGACGTCGGCCGCGTACTCGGCATGGCCTATGGCCATGTCGACAAGATCTGCAAGCTCGTCCCCAACAACCCGGCCAACCCGGTGACCCTGCAGCAGGCGATCGACGGCGAGCCGCAGCTCCAGGAGATGCGGCGCTCGGACGAGGCGGTGGCCCGGCTGATGGACATCGCGATGAAGCTCGAAGGGCTCTATCGCCACGCCTCGACCCATGCCGCCGGCGTGGTCATCGGCAACCGGCCGCTCGAGGAGCTGGTGCCGCTCTACCGCGATCCGCGCTCCAACATGCCGGTCACCCAGTTCAACATGAAGTACGTTGAATCGGCCGGCCTGGTGAAGTTCGACTTCCTCGGCCTCAAGACCCTGACTGTCCTGCAGCGCGCGGTGGAGTTGATCAAGGCGCGCGGCATCGATATCGATCTGGCCACGCTGTCCTTCGATGACACCAAGTCCTACGAGCTGCTGAGCCGGGCCGACACGGTCGGCGTGTTCCAGCTGGAAAGCTCGGGCATGCGCGATGCGATGCGCCGCCTGCGTCCCGACCGTTTCGAGGACATCATCGCGCTGGTGGCGCTCTATCGCCCCGGCCCGATGGAGAACATCCCCAAATACATCAACTGCAAGCACGGCCAGGAGGCGCCCGACTACCTGCACCCGATGATCGAGGGGATCCTCAAGGAGACCTTCGGCGTCATCATCTACCAGGAGCAGGTGATGCAGATCGCCCAGGTACTGGCCGGCTACAGCCTCGGCGGCGCCGACCTGCTGCGCCGCGCCATGGGCAAGAAGGACAAGGTCGAGATGGCCGCCCAGCGCGACACCTTCATCAAGGGCGCCGCCGAGAAGGGCGTGGACGAGGCCAAGGCCAGCCAGATCTTCGATCAGGTCGACCGCTTCGCCGGCTACGGCTTCAACAAGTCGCACGCCGCCGCTTATGCGCTGGTCGCCTATCACACCGCGTATCTCAAGGCGAACTACCCGGTCGAGTTCGTCGCCGCGTCGATGACCCTCGACCTGTCGAACACCGACAAGCTCAACGTCTTCCGCCAGGAGATCGACCGGCTGGGCGCCAAGCTGCTGCCGGTCGACATCAACAGGTCGATGCCGGTCTTCTCGGTCGAGTACGACGAAGCCGGGAAGGGGGCGGTGCGTTACGCGCTCGCCGCCGTTCGCAACGTTGGCCCGGCGGCGATGGAGGCCCTGGCCAAGGAGCGCGCCGACAAGGGCCCGTTCAAGGACCTTTCGGATTTCGCCAAGCGCCTCGACCCCAAGCAGGTCAACAAGCGCTCGATCGAGTTCCTGGCCAAGGCCGGCGCCTTCGACTCCCTGGAGCCGAACCGGGCGCGGGTCTTCGCCGCCATCGAGGGCATCTTCGGCATTGCCAACGCTGCCATGGCCGAGCGCGAGGGCAACCAGGTCAACCTGTTCGGCGGCGGCGGGGCGTCGCTGCCCGCCCTTCGCCTGCCGCAGGTGCCCGACTGGCCGCTGCACGAGCGGCTCAACGCCGAGTTCGAGGCGATCGGTTTCTATCTCTCGGCGCATCCGCTCGATGCTTATGCCAAAGGGCTGGAGCGGCTCGGCGTCATCCGCTCGAGCGAGCTGTCGAACCGCCTGGCGGCCGGCGGCTCGGCGCGGGTGAAGCTCGGCGGCACGGTGATCAGCAAGAAGGAGATCAACGCCAAGAACGGCAACCGCCTGGCCTTCGTCACCATGTCGGATGCCGGCGGCACCTACGAGGTGACGCTGTTCTCGGAGATCCTGGGCGTGGCGCGCGAGCTCCTGGATTCAGGCAAGCCGCTGCTGGTCTCGGCCGATGCCGGGTTCAAGGACGACGTGCTGCGCATCACCGTCCAGTCGATCCAGTCGCTGCCCGAGGCGGTGGCCTCGGCCGCAGCCGGGCTCAAGATCACGATCAACGACCTGGCGGCCCTGCCGGGCCTCCAGGCGGCGGTCACGGGTGAAAAGAAGGGCCGGGGGCGGATCGGCATCCTGGTCGATCTCGGCGACCAGCGCGAGGTCGAGGTGGCGCTGCCCGGCTATTACCAGATCACCGCGGCTACGCGGACCGCCATGCAGTCGCTTCCGGGCGTCACGGCGGTCCAGGAAATATAATAAAAACAAAGGTCTGCCGGCCTTTCCTTTCTCCTTGAAAAGCCCCGCCCGGCCCTGTATCAAGCGCCCCTGTGCCGGGGAATTGTCCCCGTCATAAATCCTCACGCGGGATTGCGGCCGCCGCCGTCATAGGGCGGAGGTCGTTCCGGTGTCCGGTCCTTCAGGATCGGGCGCAATGTTCCGCGGCGGTCCAACCGGAGAAAGGAAAAGCGCCATGGCGCTGCCCAGTTTCACTATGCGTCAGCTGATCGAGGCCGGTGTCCATTTCGGGCATCACACCCGTCGCTGGAACCCGAAGATGGCCTCGTACATCTTCGGTGTCCGTAACAACGTCCACATCATCGACCTGCAGCAGACCGTGCCGATGCTCCAGCGCGCCCTCGAGGCGGCGCGTGACGTCGTCGCCGGCGGCGGTCGCGTGCTCTTCGTCGGCACCAAGCGCCAGGCGGCCGAGCCGATCGCCGAGAGCGCCAAGCGCTGCGGCCAGTACTACGTCAACCACCGCTGGCTCGGCGGCATGCTGACCAACTGGAAGACGATCTCGAACTCGATCCGCCGCCTGCGCGAGCTCGATGAGCAGGTGAGCGGTGACGCCTCCGGCCTGACCAAGAAGGAGCTGCTCAACCTGACCCGCGAGCGCGACAAGCTCGAGCGCGCGCTGGGCGGCATCAAGGAGATGGGCGGCCTGCCGGATGCACTGCTGGTCATCGACACCAACAAGGAAGCCATCGCCGTCGACGAGGCGCGCCGCCTCGGCATCCCGGTGATCGCCATCGTCGACAGCAACAGCGACCCGGCCCACATCAAGTTCCCGGTTCCGGGCAACGATGACGCGCTGCGCGCCATCCAGACCTACTGCGACCTGTTCTCCTCCGCCGTGCTCGACGGCCTGCAGGCCGAGATGAAGGCCGCGGGCGTCGATGTCGGCTCTGCCGCCGAGCCGGCGGCCGAGGTCGTGCCGGCCGACGGCGAAGCGGCCGCACCGGCGGGCGAGGTCTCGCCGACCGAAGGCCGCGAGGACGGCGAGGCCAAGCCGGCGAAGAAGGCCGGTGGCGCCCGCAAGTCCGCGCCGCGCAAGGCCAAGGAAAAGGCCCCGGCCGCCGAATAACGCGACGTCCACCGGACGCCCGCGACCCTATTGAAGACGAGGTGAACCATGGCCGAGATCACGGCCGCGCAAGTCAAAGAGCTGCGCGAGAAATCCGGCGCCGGCATGATGGATTGCAAGAAGGCGCTGAGCGAGAACAACGGCGACATCGAGGCGGCGGTCGACTGGCTGCGCAAGAAGGGCCTCGCCGCGGCAGCCAAGAAGGCCGGCCGCGTCGCGGCGGAGGGCCTGGTGGGCGTTGCCGCGAGCGGCAACAAGGGCGCCATGGTCGAGATCAACGCCGAGACGGATTTCGTGGCGCGCAACGACCAGTTCCAGGATTTCGTGCGCAAGACGACCGAGATCGCCGTCACCACCGGGGGCGATGCGGAGAAGATCAAGGGGGCGGCCTATCCGGGCGGCGGCACGGTCACCGAGAAGCTGACCAACCTGATCGCCACGATCGGCGAGAACATGAGCTTCCGCCGCTCGATCGGCCTGTCGGTCGCCAACGGCGTGGTGGCAAGCTATGTCCATAACGCGACGGCGCCGGGGCTCGGCAAGATCGGCGTGCTGGTCGCCATCGAATCGACCGGCGACAAGGACAAGCTCGCGGCCCTGGGCAAGCAGCTCGCCATGCACGTGGCTGCTGCCAGCCCGATGTCGCTGAGCGTCGCCGAGCTCGACCCCGCGGCGATCGAACGCGAACGCGGCGTTCTGGCCGAGCAGGCCAAGACCTCGGGCAAGCCGGACAACGTCATCGCCAAGATGGTCGAGGGCCGCCTGCGCAAGTTCTACGAGGACGTGGTGCTGCTCGAGCAGGTCTTCGTGGTCGACGGCGAGAGTCGCGTCTCGGCGGTGGTCGAGAAGGCGGCGAAGGAGGTCGGCGCTCCGGTGAAGGTCGCCGGCTTCAAGCGCTTCGCGCTGGGCGAGGGGATCGAAAAGAAGGCCGATGATTTCGCGGCCGAGGTCGCGGCGCAGGCCGGGTTGGGCCGCTGACGCGGCTGGTGTAAGCTAAAACAGAATACGCGTCCCGTTCCTATCCGGCGGGCGCAGCGAGGACGGGACCATGGCGGCTTCGAAGAACGCGGACGACACCCCGGGATCTTCGAAAGCCGTTTCCGCCGGGCGGGTCGCCCCAAGATACCGCCGCGTCCTGCTTAAGATCTCGGGCGAAGTCCTTATGGGCCCGGGGGAATTTGGTCTCGATTCCGGCACGGTGGCGCGTATCGCCTCCGACGTTAAGGCCGGTGTCGATCTCGGCGTCGAGGTCTGCCTGGTCATCGGTGGCGGCAATATCTTCCGCGGCCTGTCCGGGGCGGCGGCCGGGATCGAGCGTGCCAGTGCCGATTACATGGGGATGCTGGCGACGGTGATTAACGCGCTCGCCCTGCAGAACGCGCTCGAGCGCGCCGGGGTGCACACCCGCGTGCTGTCGGCGATCCCGATGTCGACCATCTGCGAGCCCTACATCCGCCGCCGGGCCATCCGCCACATGGAGAAGGGCCGCGTCGTGATCTTCGCCGCCGGCACCGGCAATCCCTTCTTCACCACCGATACGGCGGCGGCGCTGCGCGCCTCGGAGATGGGGTGTCACGCCCTGCTCAAGGGCACCAAGGTGGACGGCGTCTACAGCGCCGATCCGACGCGCGACAAGAGCGCGCAGCGCTACGAACAGCTCACTTACCTCGAAGTGCTGTCGCGCGATCTTAAGGTTATGGACGCCTCGGCTATCTCCTTGGCGCGTGAAAACCGCATCCCGATTCTGGTATTTTCCATCCAGGAGGCGGGGAATTTCGCCAAGGTCCTTGGCGGCAAGGGCCGGTCCACGATCATAACGGAAAAGGGATAAGGGAGATGTCCGGGACAGCGGATCTCAGCGAACTGCGCCGTCGCATGACCGGCGCTTTCGATGCCTTCAAGAAGGAACTGACGGGCCTGCGCACCGGTCGCGCCTCGGTCAGCCTGCTGGAGCCGATCCAGGTCGAGGCCTATGGCAGCCATATGCCGCTGTCGCAGCTCGGCACGGTCGGCGCGCCGGAGGCGCGTATGCTCACCGTCCAGGTCTGGGACAAGAGCATGGTCAAGGCCGTGGAAAAGGCGATCCGGGAAGCCAATATCGGCGTCAACCCGATGGTCGAGGGCCAGCTGATCCGCTGCCCGCTGCCGCCGCTGACCGAGGAGCGCCGCAAGGAGCTGGTCAAGCTGGCGCACAAAGCCGCCGAGCATGCGCGCGTGGCCGTGCGCAACGTGCGCCGCGACGGCATGGAAGCGCTCAAGCAGATGGAAAAGGATCACAAGATCACCGAGGACGAGCACCGCAAGCGCGGCGTCGAGATCCAGAAGGCGACCGATGAATTCGTGAAGAACATCGACGACGCGCTCGCGGCCAAAGAAAAAGAAACAATGCATGTCTGATATCTCGAATTCGCGGCCGCAGGTGGCCGGGAATTCGCCGGTGCCGGTCCATGTCGCTATCATCATGGATGGCAACGGGCGATGGGCGAAGGCGCGCGGCTTGCCGCGCATCGCCGGGCATCGGCGCGGAGCGGATGCTGTCCGGCGGACGATCGTCGCCGCGGCCGAGCTGGGCGTGCGCTATCTCACCCTCTACGGATTTTCGTCGGAGAACTGGAAGCGGCCCGTGGAGGAGGTTGACGACCTCATGGGCCTGCTCCGCCACTACCTGCGCGGCGAGATCGCCGAGTTGCATCGCAACGGCGTGCGGCTGCGGGTGATCGGCGACCGGGCGCGGCTGGCGACGGACATCGTGACGATGATCGAGAACGCGGAAGTGATGACGAGGGACAATAGCGGGCTCAACCTCATCGTGGCGCTGAGCTACGGGTCCCGCGCCGAGATCGCCGACGCCGTCCGGCGCATCGCGGAGAGCGCTGTGGCCGGCCGGACGGCGCCCGCTTCTATCGACGAAGAGACGGTGACGCGCGCCTTGTGGACCGCGGACATCCCGGATCCCGACCTCGTCATCCGCTCCAGCGGCGAGAAGCGCCTGAGCAATTTCCTGCTCTGGCAGTCGGCCTATGCCGAGCTGGTTTTCATCGACACGCTCTGGCCCGATTTCGGCAAGGACGATCTCTCCGCCGCGATCGGCGAGTTTCAGCGCCGCGAGAGACGCTACGGCGCTGCCGGTGACTGACGGATGGGCGGCGGGTCTTGGCCCGCGCATTCTTCCCGCGATTGTCATGGCGGCGGGCGCGCTGCTGGTTCTCAGCGCCGGTCAGACCGTCTTCGGCGCCCTCATTGCCGCCGGCGCCGCGATCCTGGGATGGGAGTGGACCCGGCTCTGTGGCGGCGGCCGCTTCGGCTGGACCGGTATCCTGCAGGCGGGAGCCGTCGTTGCCGTTGTCGCTGCCGCAGCCTTGGGTTGGCCGCAGATCGGTGTGGCGCTGATCCTCGCCGGCATCGCCGCCGACTATCTGATGGCGCGGAGCAGCGGGCGTGATCACCCGCGCTGGGTCGCGGCCGGTATCGCTTATATCGGGCTGCCGTGCATCGCGCTGGTCTGGCTGCGCGCCCAGCCGGCCGGGCAGGCCATCGTGCTCTGGCTCTTCCTGGTGGTCTGGGCCACGGATATCGGCGCGTTCTTCGCCGGCCGGCTGATTGGCGGGCCCAAACTGGCACCGCACATCTCACCGAACAAGACCTGGGCCGGCTTGCTGGGCGGCGCGACGTCGGCGGCGACAATCAGCGCGGCATTTCCCTCATTTTTCGACAGCGCGCCGCCAGCCCATGTTCTGGCCGTGGCCGGCGCCTGCCTGGCGGTCGTTGCCCAGGCAGGCGATCTGAGCGAATCCTGGATCAAGCGGCGCTTCGGGGTTAAGGATGCCAGCCACTTGATTCCCGGCCATGGCGGCTTGTTCGACCGCGTGGATGGCCTGCTGGCCGCAGCCCTGGGATTGGCGATCTGGCAAGCCTTGACCGGCGGGATGCTGCTGGCATGGAAATAGTCGTGACGCGGAGCCAGGACCGATGACGGCCATTCCAGCGCAGGCCATTCGCACGGCCGTCGAGCCGCGGCGGGTGACGGTCCTGGGTTCGACCGGATCGGTCGGCGGCAATACGGTCGACCTGCTCCAGCGGAACCGCGGCAGGTTCCTGGTGGAGGCCCTGGTCGCGTCAACGAACGTACAGGCTCTGGCACAACAGGCGCGGGCGCTGGACGCGCGCCTTGCCGTCGTTGCCGATCCGGCGCGTTATGCCGACCTGAAGGAGGCGCTCGCGGGCTCGTCGTGCGAGGCGGCTGCGGGGCCCCAGGCGGTCATCGAAGCGGCGGATCGGCCGGCCGAGTGGGTGATGTCCGCCATCGTCGGTGCCGCCGGCCTGGAGCCGACATTGACGGCGGTGCGTCGCGGGGCGATCGTCGGCCTCGCCAACAAGGAATGCCTGGTCTGTGCCGGCGATTTCCTGATGAAGGAGGTGACGGCGCACGGCGCCACGCTGCTGCCGGTCGATTCCGAGCACAGCGCCATTTTCCAGGTTTTCGACTTCGCCCAGCCGGAGCGGGTCGAGAAGATCACCCTGACGGCGTCCGGCGGCCCGTTTCGCGAGTTCGACCGGGCGGCTATGGAGCGGGTGACGCCGGCCCAGGCCGTCGCGCATCCCAACTGGTCGATGGGTACCAAGATCTCTATCGACTCGGCGACCATGATGAACAAGGGCCTCGAGATCATCGAGGCGTATCATCTGTTTGGCCTGCCCGTGGAGCGGATCGAGGTCCTGGTTCATCCCCAGTCGGTCATCCACAGCATGGTCCACTACGTGGATGGCTCGGTCCTGGCGCAGCTTGGCACGCCGGATATGCGGACTCCGATTGCCTTCGCCCTGGGCTGGCCCAAGCGCATGGAAGCGCCCAGTCCCCGGCTGGACCTTAGCCGGGTAGCGCGCCTGACCTTCGAAACGCCGGATCACGAGCGATTTCCGGCTCTTGCCCTGGCTCGCGAAGCCTTGCACCGTGGCGGTGGCGCTCCTACTATTCTGAACGCGGCCAACGAAATAGCGGTCGGGGCTTTCGTGGCGGGCGCGATAGGCTTCCTGGATATCGTGCGCGGGGTCGAGGAGACGCTGCGCATCATCCCGACAGCGGCTCCCACGTCCCTCGAAGGCATTCGCGCCCTGGACGCCGAAGCGCGGCGGGTGGCAACGACCGTCACGCAAAGGATGGCGTCGCGGGCCCGGTCGTAAGGGCGGGTGAAGCGAGAAAGGGTATAGGCGCCAATCATGGAATTTCTTTCAACCGTGTGGACCCATTTCCTGCCGTTCGTCGTCGTCCTGACGGCGCTCGTGTTCGTGCACGAGCTCGGCCACTACTGGGTCGCGCGGCGCAACGGTGTCCGGGTCGAGGTCTTCTCGATCGGCTTCGGTCCCGAGATCTTCGGCTGGAACGACAAGCACGGGACACGCTGGAAGTTCAGCTGGATCCCGCTCGGCGGTTACGTGAAATTCTTCGGTGACGCGGATGCGGCGAGCACGCCGGGCAGCGAACTGCCGGAGATGACCGAGGCGGAGAAGGCCGTGTCCTTCCACCACAAGCGGCTGGGGCAGCGTGCCGCCATCGTCGCCGCCGGCCCGATCGCGAATTTCCTGTTCGCCATCGTCGTCTTCGCCATCCTCTACATCTTCGTCGGCCAGCCGTTCACCCCGCCGGAGATCGGCGGCGTGGTTCCCGGTAGCGCGGCCGAGCGGGCGGATCTGCGCGCCGGCGACCGGGTGGTCAGCATCGATGGCGCGACGATCGAGCGCTTCGAGGACATCCAGCGCATCGTTCAGCTCAATCTGGACCGTCCATTGACCATGGTCGTGCGGCGCGATGGTCGCGACGTCACCGTCACGGCGGCCCCGACGGTCACCGAGGAGACCGACCGGCTGGGCAATCGCGTCCGGCTTGCCCGCCTGGGGATTAGGGGCGGAGGGATGGAATTCGTCCAGCACGGTCCGGGTGAGGCGCTGGTGCGCGCGACTCAGGAGACCTACATCCAGTCGGTCGCGACTCTGAAGGCTCTGGGGCAGATCATCGTCGGCCATCGCAGCAGCGACGAGCTTGGCGGGCCCATCCGTATTGCCCAGATGTCGGGCGAGGTGGCGCAGGGCGGCGTCGGCAGCCTGCTGGCCTTCCTGGCGATCCTGTCGATCAATCTCGGCCTTATTAACCTTTTTCCTGTACCGTTGCTCGACGGCGGTCACCTTTTGTTCTATGCCTTTGAGGCGATCCGGGGGCGACCTCTGGGGGAGCGAGCCCAGGAATATGGTTTTCGGGTAGGCATGGTTTTGGTATTTAGTTTAATGATTTTCGCCACCTGGAACGATCTGGTCCATCTACGCGTGGTTCAGTTCCTTGTGGGGTTAGTGTCCTAGGCGGCTGCGTAGGTAGTAGGGGGCGATAGACGTTGCGCGTATTCAGCCGGCCGTGGGCCCGGCGCCTGGGATTGCTTCTGGCGCTTGGCCTGGCCGCTGTGTCGACGCCTCTGCTCGAGGCGCAGGCGCAGCCGCGGGCCTCCACGATCCGAGAGATTGACGTCGAAGGGACGCAGCGTATCGACCCCGATACCGTGCGTTCGTACATCCTATTGAAGCAGGGTGATCCGGCGACGGACGAGCAGCTCGACCGCTCGCTCAAGGCCCTTTTTGCCACCGGCCTGTTCGCCGACGTCTCCCTGCGCATGGAGGGCGATCGGCTCAACGTGCGCGTGGTCGAGAACCCGATCATCAATCGGATCGCCTTCGAGGGTAACCGCAAGCTCAACGACCAGGCCCTGACCGCCGAGGTGCAGCTGCGGCCGCGCGTCGTCTACACGCGCGCCAAGGTGCAGAACGACGTCAAGCGCATCCTTGACCTCTATCGGCGCAGCGGACGCTTCGCCGCGACCGTGGAGCCGAAGGTCATCCAGCTGCCGCAGAACCGCGTGGACCTGGTCTTCGAGATCAACGAAGGATCGGTGACCGGCGTCAAGCGCGTGGCTTTCGTCGGCAACAAGCGCTTCAGCGACAGCAGCCTGCGCGAGACCGTCCGGACGACCGAGAGCCGCTGGTGGCGTATCCTGTCCACCGACGACAACTACGATCCCGATCGCGTGTCCTTCGACCGGGAGCTTCTGCGCAAGCATTACCTGGCCAACGGCTATGCGGATTTTCGCGTCGTCTCCGCCGTGGCCGAGCTGACGCCCGATCGTGACGGCTTCTACATCACCTTCACTCTCGACGAGGGCGAGCGCTACAAGTTCGGCAAGATCGATGTGGTGTCGCAGCTCAAGGACGTTAAGGCCGAGGATCTCAAGGACGGCGTGACCACCGAAGAGGGTGACTGGTACAACGCCGACCAGGTCGAGAAGACGATCAACAGCCTGACGGCTGCGGTGGGCAGCCGAGGTTACGCATTCGTCGAGGTCCGGCCGCGTATCAACCGCGATCGCGACACCAGGACCGTCAGCGTCACCTACGAGGTCCAGGAAGGCCCGCGGGTCTACATCGAGCGGATCAACATTGCCGGCAATGTACGCACGCTCGACAAGGTCATCCGCCGCGAGTTCCTCCTCGTCGAGGGCGACGCCTTCAACACCGCCAAGATGCGGCGCTCGCGCCAGCGCCTGCAGAGCCTGGGATACTTCGAGCGCGTGGACGTGACCAACGTGCCGGGCGAGACGCCGGATCGCACGGTGATCAACGTCGAGGTGCGGGAGAAATCGACCGGCGAGCTCTCCCTGGGCGTCGGCTACTCGACATCGGACGGCGCTCTCGGCGACATCTCGATCCGCGAGCGCAATCTTCTGGGTCGCGGGCAGGATCTGCGACTGGGATTCCTGATATCGCAGCGGCGCCAGGAAATCGACCTCAGCTTCACCGAACCCTATTTCCTGGATCGCAATCTGGCGGCAGGCACCGATCTTTTCCGCCGTACCCGCGACCTGCAGCGAATCAGCGGCTATGACGAGAAAAGCACGGGCTTTACGCTGCGCGCCGGCTACCAGATGACCGAGCCGCTCCGTCACACCGTCCGCTACACCTTGCGCAATGACGAGTTGAACAACATCGCCTCCGGCGCCTCGCGCTTCATCCGTGAGCAGGCGGGCGAGACAGTGACCTCGCTGATCGGCCAGGACTTCACCTTCGACCGGCGGGATGACCGCTTCGACCCGACCGAGGGATACTTCGTGCGCCTGAGCCAGGACTATGCCGGTATCGGCGGCGATGTCACCTTCCTGCGCCACAGGGTCAGTGCCGGCACCTACTACTCGATCGTCGATGAATGGGTCGCGGGGCTGACCGGCGAGGCTGGCTATATCGAATCGTTCGGCGAGCGCAGCCGCATTCAGCATCGGTTTTTCCTGGGCGGCGATTCGCTTCGCGGCTTTGCCACCGGCGGCGTCGGGCCGCGCGATGGAGATGATGGGGCCTCGCTCGGCGGCCGCGAACTCTATGCAGGCTCTGCGGAACTGTCGTTCCCCACCGGCCTGCCCAAGGAGATCGGCATCCGGGGCAGCTTCTTCTCCGATTTCGGCACCCTGACCGACTCGGGCGAGACCGGCACGGAAATCCGCGACAAGGCCTCGATCCGGGTCTCGGCCGGCGTGGGCTTCCTCTGGCGTTCGCCCTTCGGTCCGGTCAAAATGAGCCTCGCAAAGCCTGTCCGTAAGGAGGACTTCGATAAGACCGAAATCTTCCGCTTCAGCTTCGGCTCACGCTTCTAGATTGGTATTTGCCATGAAACACCTTTCTCATCTGGCCGCGAGCGTCGTCGGCCTCGCGTTGTTCGCCCTGGCGGTTCCGGGTGCTTTTGCCCAGCAGCCGGCTCAGCAGCGCCCTGCGCAGCCGCGCCCGGCCCAACCCGCGCCGGCGGCCCCCGCGCAGGCGCGTCCCCTTCCGCCCAAGGGCACCGACATCGTGATCATCGATGTTGGCACGATTGAGCGGAACTCGCTGGTGCATAAGGCCTACCGCACCCAGGAAGAGCGCCATCGGACGGCCCAGCAGACCGAGGAGATCAAGCTCGACAACGAGTTGCGCGCGGCTGACCAGGAACTGGCGCAGCAGCGCACGATCCTGTCGCCGGAGGCCTTCAACACGCGGCGCCGCGACCTCGAGAAGCGGATTGCCGATACGACGCAGGGCGTGCAGAACCGGCGCAAGGAGATCGGCGATGCCTTCGTCAGTGCCTTCAACCGTATCCAGGCGACGGTCGGCGAAGTGGTCAAGGAGATCGCCGCCGAGAACGACTACAAGGTCGTGCTCGCCCGCCAGGTCGTCGTGGTCTCTCAGGATGCGGTCGACATCACCGACGAGGTGATCAACCGGCTCAACAAGAAGATGACGACGATCAACGTGGCGATTCCCGCCCGACGATAGGTCCGTCATGGCGGATCCGCGCTTCTTTCCCACCGCGGGTCCTTTCACGCTCGCCGAGCTTGCCGAGCTGAGCGGGGCGACCGTGGGCGGTACCACCGCCCCGGGCGCGGTCTTTCGCGACGTGGCGCCGCTGGACAGCGCCGGCGCGGACGACGTCAGCTTTCTCGACAACCGGCTCTATCTCTCGGATCTGGCGGCCAGCAAGGCCGGCGCCTGCCTGATCCATCCCGACCTGGCGTCGCGCGCGCCCGCCGCCATGGCGCTGCTGCTGACGACGACCCCCTACAAGGCCTATGCGGCGGTGGCCCGCGCTCTCCATCCGCCTGCCACCATCGCGGCGGGTCGTCACCCGGCAGCCGTGGTCGATCCCGGCGCCAGGCTGGGTGAGGGCGTGACCATCGAGGCTGGGGCGGTGATCGCGGCCGGGGCGGAGCTCGGCGCGCGTTGCCGCATCGCGGCTAACGCCGTTATCGGAGCCGGCGTCGTTCTCGGGGCGGATTGCACGGTCGGCGCCGGGGCTTCGATCAGCCACTGCATCGCCGGGGCGCGGGTCGTCATCTATCCCGGCGTACGCATCGGCCAGGACGGTTTCGGTTTTGCCACCGACGCGGGCCGCCATATCAAGGTGCCGCAGCTCGGGCGGGTGCTGATCGGCGACGATACCGAGATCGGCGCCAATACCTGCATCGACCGCGGCAGCGCCGGCGACACGGTCATCGGGCCGGGCTGTATGATTGATAATTTGGTGCAGATCGGGCACAACGTCCGCCTCGGGCGCGGCTGCGTAATCGTGGCGCAGGTTGGCATTTCCGGCTCCACGCGGCTCGACGATTACGTGGTCGTCGGCGGCCAAGTGGGGTTCGCCGGGCATCTCCATGTCGGTGCGGGGGCCAAGGTCGCGGCGCAGAGCGGCGTGCATCGGGATATCCCGGCCGGGGCGGCTGTTGGTGGCTCCCCGGCCGTGCCGGTCGTCGAGTGGCGCCGGCAGGTCGCGCGGTTGAAGATCATGGCGGCCAAGAAAAAGGGTGGGGAGTGATGGAGAGCAAGACCGCCGCGGCCAAGGCTGAAGCGGCACCAGTCACACTGGATATCGCGCGGATCACGCAGATGATCCCGCATCGCTATCCGTTCCTGATGATCGACCGCGTGGTCGACGTGATCCCCTACACCAGCGCCACCGGCATCAAGAACGTGTCGATCAACGAGCCGCATTTCCAGGGGCATTTCCCCCAGCGCCCGGTGATGCCCGGCGTGCTGATCGTCGAGGCCATGGCCCAGACCGCCGGCGTCCTGGTGGTCCACTCGCTCGGGCCCGAGGCCGAGGGCAAGCTGGTCTACTTCATGACCATCGACAATGCCCGTTTCCGGCGCCCGGTCGTGCCCGGCGACCAGCTCCATATCCATGTCGTCAAGGAGCGCAACCGCGCCAACGTCTGGAAGTTCAAAGGCGAGGCCAAGGTCGGCGACGCCCTGGTGGCGGAAGCGACCTATTCCGCCATGATCCTGGACAACTGATGGCCGAGATCCATCCCACCGCCATCGTCGACGGCAAGGCGCGCCTGGGTGAGGGTGCGCGTATCGGCCCCTACTGCGTGATCGGCCCGGACGTCGAGCTCGGCGCCGGGGTCGAGCTGGTGTCGCACGTGGTCGTCGCCGGCCACACCACGATCGGCGACGGCAGCCGCGTCTTTCCGTTCGCCTCGCTCGGCCATCCGCCCCAGGACCTGAAGTTCAAGGGCGAAGCCTCGCGCCTGCTGATCGGCAAGAACTGCGTCATCCGCGAGCAGGCCACCATGAACCCCGGCACGGCCGGCGGCGGCATGATCACGCGCATCGGCGACAATGGCCTGTTCATGAACGGCACCCACGTGGCGCACGACTGCCAGGTCGGCAACAACGTCATCATGGCTAGCAACGCGACACTCGGCGGCCACGTCCGGGTCGGCGATTTCGCCTTTCTCGGCGGCCTCTCGGCGGTCCATCAGTTCGTGCGCATCGGCCAGCACGCCATGATCGGCGGCATGACCGGCGTCGAGGCCGACGTGATTCCGTTCGGCCTGGTCATGGGCGACCGCGCGCGGCTCTCCGGCCTCAACATGATCGGCCTCAAGCGCCGCGGCTTCTCGCGCCAGGAGATCCACGAGCTGCGCACGGCCTATCGCCTGCTCTTCGCCCAGGAAGGCACGATGGCCGAGCGCATCGAGGACGTCGCCTCGCTCTACGCCAAGAGCGTCTCGGTGATGACGCTCGTCGATTTCATCCGCAGCGATTCCGCGCGCTCGATCTGCCTGCCCAAGCAGGATCATGCTGCCTAGGCTGGGCGTGCTGGCCGGCGGTGGCCAGCTGCCGGTTCGGGTGATCGCCGCTTGCCGGGGCGCCGGCCGGCCGGTCTTCGTCGTCGCTTTCCAGGGCTTCACCGACCCGGCGGTCGTCACGGGCGTCTCTCACGCCTGGATGCCGCTCGAGAAAGTCGGCGCCATCCTGCGCCGCCTCCATGACGAAGGCGTGGCGGAGGTCGTCCTGGCGGGGCCGGTGCGCCGGCCGGGCTCGCTGTTCACGCTGCGCCCCGACCTCCGCGGCTTCGGGCTTCTGCTGCGCATGCTGCGCCGCTGGGGCGGCGACGATCACGTGCTCAGCCAGGTGGTGCAGGAGATCGAGCGCGACGGGTTTCGCGTGGTGGGGGCCGAGGACGTGGCGCCGGAGCTGCTGATGCCCGATGGCCCCATCGGGCGGCTGACACCCGATGGGAAGCAGCAAACGTCAATTGCAGCTGGTGTTGCCGCGGCGCGCGAGCTTGGACGCCGTGACCGTGGCCAAGCCGTGCTGGTCGCCGATGGCGTCGTCGTCTCACGCGAAGGACCTGGCGGCACGACCGCCATGCTCGGCGCGGCGGCCTTTGCCAGGTCCGCTTCCGGCGGCGTGCTGGTGAAGATCGCCAAGCCGGGGCAGGAGCGCCGGGTGGACCTGCCGAGCGTCGGGGTCGACACCGTCGCCCAGAGTGCCGCCGCGGGTCTCGCCGGTATCGCGCTGGAGGCCAACGGCTCTTTGGTCATCGGGCGCGAGGACGTGGCCCGCGCCGCCGATGCCGCCGGGTTGTTTGTGGTCGGCATCGATCCCGCGAGGCTTGCGCCATGACCGGCCTGCGCGACGGCGACCTCATTTTTCTCGTGGCCGGCGAGCCGTCGGGCGATGCGCTGGGCGCCAAGCTGATGGCGGCGCTCAAGCGCGCCACCGGGGACCGGGTGCGCTTCGCCGGGGTCGGCGGTGAGCGCATGGCCGCCGAAGGCCTCACCAGCCTGTTTCCGCTGACCGACATCGCGGTCATGGGCCTGACCGAGGTGCTGCCGCGCCTGCCGACGATCCTGAGCCGCCTGCGCCTGACCGCCAGGGCGGTCTGGGACATGCATCCGGCGGCGGTGGTAACCATCGACGCGCCGAGCTTCGGCCTGCGCGTCGCCGACCGGGTGCGCGGCGCGGGCATGCCGCTCGTGCACTACGTGGCGCCGCAGCTCTGGGCCTGGCGGCCGGGGCGGGCGCGCAAGCTGGCGGGGCGGGTCGATCATCTTCTGGCATTGTTGCCCTTCGAGCCGGAGTTCTTCGGCAAACTGGGCATCGACTGCACTTATGTCGGCCATCCGGTCCTCGAAGAACCGGTCATTGCCGGCGCCGGTGACGCGTTTCGCCGGAAGCACGGGCTGTCGGCCGGGGCCGTGCCGGTCCTGGTCATGCCCGGCAGCCGCGCCGGCCTCGCGGGGCGCATGCTGCCGGTCTTTGGCGAGGCGATCACGAAGCTGGCCGAGCGCCGGCCGGGCATCCATGCGATCGTACCAACGGTCCCGGGCACCGAGGCCGTGGTGCGCCAGCAGACGGCGTCATGGCGCGTGCCGCACACCATCGTCTCCACCGTCGAGGAACGCCGCGAGGCCTTTGCCGCGGCGGCCGCGGCCCTGACCATCTCCGGCACGGCCACTCTCGAACTCGCTGTCGCCGGGGTGCCGATGGTCGTGGGCTACCGGGTCAGCAAACTGACCGAGTTCATGGCCCGGCGGATGATCGAGGTGCCGCACGTCGCCATGCCGAACCTGATCCTTGGTCGTGCAGCAGTACCGGAACTATTGCAAGACGACTGCAATCCCGAGCGCCTCGCCGCCGAGATCGAAAAGCTGCTCAACGATGGTGCCGGCCAGCGTGCCGATCTGGCCGAGCTCTGCCGGCGCCTCGGCCGCGATGAGATGCGCGCCAGCGGCGTGCTGCCGAGCGACCGGGCGGCAAAAGTCGTGCTGGAGGCGATCCGCCGGCGCCCCGCTGCCTAGTTACGGCTTGAGACGCGCGCCAGGCTTTCCTGCAGCGAGGCGGTGATCTGCATCGCCGTCTCGAGCGCCCGGCGCCCATCCTCGCCGCTGACCAGCGGCGGCTTGCCGGTGGCGACCGCCTCGAGGAATGATTCGATCTCGGCCTCGAGATCGTCGCCCTCGCCGAAGCTCTTTTCCTCGCGATCGATCGGCGGCAGGCCGGGGAACCAGCTTTTGCCAGTCCCCTTGCGCATGACCACGAATTTGCGGTTGTGCAGATCGAGCGAGACATAGGCGTCGCGCTGGAAAATGCGCATCTTGCGCTCGGTCTTCAGGCTGACCCGGCTGGCCGTGATGTTGGCGACGCAGCCGCTGGCGAAACGCAGCCGGGTGTTGGCGATGTCCTCGGTCGGCGAGACGACCGGGGCGCCCACCGCGTCGAGCAGGACGATCGGCGAGCGGACGAGGGCGAGCACGAGATCGATATCGTGGATCATCAGGTCGAGGGTGACACCGACATCGGTGCCGCGCGGCTTGTAGGGCGCGATGCGCGTTGATTCGATATAGAGCGGGTCGCTGATCACGGTATCGGCACCCAGGCGCTGGAGCAGGAAGCGCTGGAGGTGCCCGACCTGGAGCACGCGCTTGCGTTCGGCCGCCGCCTTGATCAGCCCGTCGGCCTGTTCCAGCGTCTCGGTGATCGGCTTTTCGACCAGCACGTGCAGACCAGCGTCGAGACAGGCCTTGGCGACGTCATAGTGGAACTGGGTCGGCACCACGACGCTGACCGCGTCGACCTTGCCGAACAGGGCGCGGAAATCGGTGAGCGGCTCGGCGCCCAGCTTGCGCCCGGCCTCCTTGGCCTGCGCCTCGTTGGCGTCGACCACCGCCACCAGCCTGGAGCGTGGCAGCCGGGCATACTTCTCAGCGTGGAAGCGGCCGAAATGGCCGAGGCCGATCACGGCCGTACGAATCCGCTCAAGGGTCATGGCGCGCGGAGATTAGCTGCCCCTCGCCAATCGGGACAGGGCCAGTATGGGACAGGGGGAGGCTGGCATCGGGCCCGGCGATGCGGGATAGTAGGCACAAAGCCAGAGTGAGGAAGCAAATGACCACCGAAACCATGACCAAGCCCCAATCGACCGCGTCGGCGGGCCAGTTCCGCATGATGCACACCATGATCCGGGTGCTCGACCTCGACAAGTCGCTGGCCTTCTACACCGGCCCCCTGGGCATGAAGCTCCTGCGCCGCAGCGACTACCCTGACGGCAAGTTCACCAACGCCTTCGTCGGCTACGGCCCGGAAGAGTCGAACACGGTGGTCGAGCTGACGCACAACTGGGGCCGCCCGGACCCCTACGAGCTCGGCACGGGCTTCGGTCACCTGGCCCTGGGCGTGCCGGACATCTACGGCACCTGCGAGACGCTGGCCAAGATGGGCGTGAAGATTCCGCGCCCGCCGGGCCCGATGAAGCACGGCACCACCGTGATCGCCTTCATCGAGGATCCGGACGGCTACAAGATCGAGCTGATCCAGCGGAAGTAGGCGGCGTCAGCCGAGGATTTCGCGCAGCAGCCAGGCCAGCGCGCTACCGATCACCACGAAGATCGCGGCGCGCAGCAGGCGCTGCCCGGGTGTCGGCCGGTTGTCGTTGGCGGGGGCGTCAAGCAGGCGCCGTTTGCGGCCCGATCGGGCAGCAGAGGGCGGGCTTGCGCCCGCCCCGGCCGGTTCAGGAATACGGCTCCGCTCAACCACGCTTGTTGAGCGGCACGTACGACCGCTTGGTGTAGCCGGTGTAGAGCTGCCGCGGCCGGCCGATCTTCTGCGCCGGATCCTCGATCATCTCGTTCCACTGGGCGACCCAGCCGACAGTCCGCGCGACTGCGAACAAGACCGTGAACATCGACACCGGGATGTTCATCGCCTTGAGGATGATGCCCGAGTAGAAGTCGACGTTCGGGAACAGCTTTTTGGAGACGAAGTAGTCGTCGTTGAGGGCGATCTTCTCCAGCTCCATGGCGAGGTCGAGCAGTTCGTCCTTGAGGCCGAGCTCGGCCAGCACCTCGTGGCAGGTCTTGCGCATGACCGCCGCGCGCGGGTCGTAGTTCTTGTAGACGCGGTGACCGAAGCCCATCAGGCGGAAGGTGTCGTTCTTGTCCTTCGCGCGGGTGACGTATTCCTTGATCTTGTCGCGGCTGCCGATCTGGTTGAGCATCTTCAGCACCGCCTCGTTGGCGCCGCCATGTGCCGGCCCCCAGAGCGAGGCAATGCCCGCCGCGATGCAGGCGAACGGGTTGGCGCCCGACGAGCCGGCGAGACGCACGGTCGAGGTCGAGGCGTTCTGCTCGTGGTCCGCATGCAGGATCAGGATGCGGTCCATGGCCTTGGCGAGGACCGGGTTGACCTTGTACTCCTCGCAAGGCACCGCGAACATCATGTGGATGAAGTTCGAGGCGTAGTCGAGGTTGTTGCGCGGATAGATGAAGGGCTGGCCGATCGAGTACTTGTAGGCCATCGCCGCGATGGTCGGCATCTTGGCGATCAGCCGGTACGAGGCGACCATGCGCTGGTGCGCGTCGTTGATGTCCAGGCTGTCGTGATAGAAGGCCGAGAGGGCGCCAACCACGCCGCACATGACGGCCATCGGGTGCGCGTCGCGGCGGAAGCCGGTGTAGAAGCGGTTGATCTGCTCGTGCACCATCGTGTGCAGCGTGATGTCGCGCTCGAACTTCGTTTTCTGCGCCTTGTTGGGCAGCTCGCCCTTGAGCAGGAGGTAGCAGACCTCCATGAAATCGCTGTTCTCGGCCAGCTCCTCGATCGGATAGCCGCGGTGCATCAGGACCCCTTCATCGCCGTCGATGTAGGTGATCTTGGACTCGCAACTGGCGGTCGAGGTGAACCCCGGATCGTAGGTGAAGTGTCCGGTGTCGCCGTAGAGCTTGCGGATATCGATGACCTTGGGGCCGATCGATCCGGGCATCAGGGGATAATCGAGCTTCTTGCCCGACGGGGTATCGGTCAGCGCAACCGACTCATTCGCAGCGGTCTTGGACATGAGCATCAATCCTTGCTTACCGGGGCCGATCCCCCAAGGCTCGGCGCGTAGTCAAAAGCATAATACTTAATCGGCACTTAAGGCAATTCGCGGCAGCGCAGCAAAAAGCGGTTAAGGGCCTTGAGCATCGGCCAGCCGTCCCAGGCTCTCCTCCCGGCCCAGGACCTCCAGGACCTCGAATATGGGCGGCGATGTGGTGCCGCCGACCAGCGCCGCCCGCAAGGGCTGGGCGAGATCGCCAAGCTTCAGGCCTGTCACCGTGGCCGTATCGCGGACCGCTGCCTCGAGAAGGGGCGCTTTCCAATCGGCAACCTTCGCCAGAGCCGCCGCCAGCACGCCCAGCCGGCTGCGCCCATCGCCGGCCAGCAGCTTCTGCGCGGCCTCGCTCAAGGCCAGGGGGCGGGGACGGACATAGAACAGACCGATCTCCGCCAGTTCCACGAGGGTCTTGGCCCGCGGCTTCAGGCCCGGCAGGCCGCGGCGCAGGCGGGCAAATGCCGCATCATTGAGAGGACCGCCCAGCGTGGCCTCCATCCGCGGCCGGACGAGCGTCGCCAGGCGCTCGTCCTCCGCCTCGCGGATGTAATGGCCGTTGAGATTGGCAAGCTTGGTGAAATCGAAGCGCGCGGCGGAGCGGCCGACCGTGTCGAGGTCGAACCACTCGATCGCCTTCTCGGTGGAAATGATCTCCTCGTCGCCGTGGCTCCAGCCCAGGCGCAGCAGGTAGTTGCGCAGCGCCTCGGGCAGGTAGCCCATCTCTCGATACTGCTCGACACCCAGCGCGCCATGGCGCTTGGACAGCTTGGCACCGTCCGGCCCATGGATGAGCGGGATGTGGGCATAGATGGGCACCGGCCAGCCCAGCGCCTCGATGAGCTGCATCTGGCGGGCGGCATTGTTCAGGTGGTCGTCGCCGCGGATCACATGCGTGACGCCCATGTCGTGGTCGTCGACCACGACCGAGAGCATGTAGACCGGCGTGCCGTCGCCGCGCAGCAGCACCATGTCGTCAAGCTGGTCGTTGCCGATGGTGACGTCGCCCTGGACGAGATCCTTGATGACCGTTTGTCCGGTCTGGCGGGCCTTCAGCCGGATCACCGGCTTGATATCGGCCGGCGCTTCCTTGGCATCGCGATCGCGCCAGCGGCCGTCGTAGCGCATCGAGCGGCCCTCGGCCTTGGCCTTGGCGCGCATCTCGTCGAGTTCCTGGGGTGTGGCATAGCAGTGGTACGCCTTGCCCTCGGCCAGCAGCTGCCTGGCCACCTCCGCGTGACGCGGCATGCGTTCGGACTGGTAGACGACGTCGCCGTCCCAATCGAGGCCGAGCCATTTCAGCCCGTCGAGGATCGCGGCCGTCGCCTCGGGCGTGGAGCGGGCGCGGTCGGTGTCCTCGATGCGCAGCAGGAACTTGCCCTTGTGGTGCTTGGCGAACAGCCAGTTGAACAGGGCCGTACGGGCGCCGCCGATATGGAGGAACCCCGTAGGGGAAGGAGCAAAACGGCAGACGATGGACATGCGGGCGGTTTTAGCAGGGGCGGTCGGGCGTGACTACCGAGGCGGGAGGCGTGTCTGACGCTCGGCAATCGCGGCGGCGGCGAGAAGCACCCCGGCGGCGAGCACCCAGGGGGCGCCCGGGAAGATGACAGGGCTGTTCGGCTCGATGAAGGCGGCGAGGGTCTGGGTGAAGACGAACGGCGCGATCAGGCCGGCCAGGCCGCCAAGGCTGTGCACGGCGCCCTGGAGTTGGCCTTGCTCCGGCGGCCCGACGCGCCGGGTCATCAGCGCCTGCAGCGCCGGGCTGGCCAAGCCGTAGAGCGCAATGAACGGGATGCCGACGAGGAACAGTGTCCCCCGGGGCGCCCATGCCAGGATGGCAAAGCCGAGCGCACCGAGCAGCAATCCCGCCAGCAGCACGCGACGCTCGCCCCACCGCGAGACCAACGGCCCGACGAGGCCGCCCTGGACGATCATCGAACAGATACCGACCGCCGCCAGGGAAAGCCCGACCGCGGTCTCGTCCCAGCGGTAGCGATAGTCGACATAGAGTACGTAAGTGCTCGATAGCGAGTCATGGGCGAGGCGCGAGAGAAAGGCGGCGGCGGCGAGACCGAGAAGCAGGGGATACGAGCGCAGGAAGGTCAACGCGCCGAAAGGATTGGCCTTGCGCCAGGAGAAGGCGGAGCGTCGTTCGGCGGGCAGCGATTCAGGCAGGATGAAATAGCCGTAGGCCGCATTGAGCAGGCTCAGGCCGGCGGCGACCCAGAAGGGCAGGCGCAGATCGATGCTGCCGAGCAGGCCGCCGAAGGCCGGGCCGATGATGAAGCCGACCCCGAACGCGGCGCCGAGCATGCCGAAGCGCTTGGCCCGCTGCTCTGGTGGCGTGATGTCGGCAACGTAGGCGCCGGCGGTGGCGAAGCTCGCCGAGACGATGCCGGAGATGGCGCGGCCGACGAACAGCCAGGGCAGGGAGGGAGCGACGGCCATCAGCACGTAGTCCAGGCCGAGACCGAGATTCGACAGCAGCACGATCGGCCGGCGGCCAAAGCGATCCGACAGGTTGCCCATCACCGGCATGAAGATGAACTGCATCGCCGCCCAGACCGTGCTGAACAGGCCGAACATGATGGCGGCCTGCACCGCATCGCCCTGTTCGAACTCGATGACCAGCTTGGGCAGCACCGGGATCATCACGCCGAGCGCCATCATGTCGAGCATGACGGTGACGAAGATGAAGGCGAACGCGGCGTGGCCCGGGGCGCGCGGCAGGAGGGGCATTTGGCGGGCGTCTTTCCGGGCGGTAGAGTGGCCGAGGTTGTAGCAGGGGCGGCCCGGCATGACTACCGACGCACTCGCTTCTCGCAGCGGATCGCTGGCGCTTCTTTCGGAGCGCCTGGCCGACGCCACGGTCGCCGAGCGCGAGCGGCTGGCGCTGTGGCTGCCTGTCGCCTTCGGGTTGGGCATCGGCGCTTACTTCGCCCTGGCCAGCGAGCCGCCACTGTGGATCGGGCCGTGCGTCGCGGCGATGGCGTTGGCGCTGGCCATTGTCGGCCGCCAGGCCACCGCCGCTGTCGTCCTGGGTATCGGCCTGGTGGCCGCTGCCATCGGCTTCACCACCGTGCAGTGGCGCAGCCACGCGGTCGCCGGCCCGGTGATCGAGCGGCGGCTCGGGCCGGTCGAGGTCGAGGCGCGGATCAGCGCCGTCGAGATCCGCGCCGAGGGCCGACGACTCCTGCTCGAGCGTCCGCGTATCGCGGGCCTCGCCGCCGACAATACGCCGCTCAACATCCGGGTCACCGCGCGCCGCGGCGCCGATCCGCTGAAGCCGGGCGACCGGGTTGCCTTGCGCGCCGTGCTCTTGCCGCCGCCGGCCCCGGCCGCGCCCGGCGCCTACGACTTCCAGCGCCAGGCCTGGTTCGACCGGCTGGGCGGCGTGGGTTTCGTGACCGGCGAGATCCGCCGGCTGCCGGATGCCGATGGCGGCTTCGCCTGGCGCCGGTCGCTGAACGCGGCGCGGCATGACGTGGTCGAGCGCACGCTCGCCGCCCTCCCGGGGCCGGCCGGCGCCATCGCGGCAGCCCTGCTGACCGGCGAGCAGGGCGCCATCCCGCCGGAGGTGATGGAGGCGATGCGCGATTCAGGCCTCGCCCATCTGCTGTCGATCTCCGGTCTGCATATCGGTCTGGTGGCGGCGATCGTGTTCTTCGCGGTGCGCGGCGGCCTGGCGCTGATCCCGTCCGTGGCGCTGCGCTGGCCGATCAAGAAATGGGCGGCCGTCGCGGCGTTCCTCGCCATCACCTTCTACATGCTGTTCGCCAGTCCCGGTGTGCCGACCCAGCGCGCCTGGCTGATGACCTCGGTGGTGCTGTTCGCCATCCTGATCGACCGCACGGCGATCACCATGCGCCTCGTCGCCTGGGCGGCCCTGGTCGTGCTGCTGTTCAAGCCCGAGAGCCTGCTGGGGCCGAGTTTCCAGATGTCGTTCGCCGCGGTCGTGGCGCTGATCGCCGCCTGGGAGCTGACCCGCGAGCATTTCACGCGCGGCCGGTCCGGCGGCGGCGTGCTGCGCCGCGCCGCTGTCTCACTGCTGGCGGCCTCGATGACCACGCTGGTGGCGGGCTTCGCCTCGGCCCCTTACGCGCTCTACCACTTCAACCGCTTCGCCGCCTTCGGGGTGGTCGCCAACCTGCTGGCCGTGCCGCTGACCAGCCTGTGGGTCATGCCCTGGGCGATCATCGCCTTTCCGCTGTTCCTGGTCGGCTACGAGAGCGTGGCGCTCACCGCGATGGGCTGGGGTGTCGAGGGCATCATAGCCGTGGCGCGCGAGGTGGCCGGCTGGGGCGGCGCGGTAGCGCTGTTCCCGGCGATGCCGATGTGGGGCCTGGTGGCGATCACCCTGGGCGGGCTCTGGCTCTGCCTGTGGACCACGCTGTGGCGGCTCGCCGGACTGCCGCTGATCGCGCTCGGCCTGCTGTCGCTGGCGCTGGAGCGCGGGGCTGACGTGCTGGTGGCCGGCGACGCGCGGCTGATTGCCGTGCGTGGCGCCGATGGCACGTTGCAGCTCTCGGCGCCCAAGGCGCCGCGCCTGACCCGCGAGACCTGGCTGCGCCGCGCCGGGCAAGAAGAGGCACTGGCCTGGCCGGCTGAGGGCACGAGCGTCGACGGGCGGCTGAGCTGCGATGCCGTGGGCTGCCTCTACCGCGCCGGCGGCCACGTCGTGGCCCTGGTGCGTGCCCCCGCGGCGCTCGCCGAAGACTGCAGGATCGCCACGGTGGTGGTGGCGACGGTGCCGGTGCGCCGCTCCTGCCTCGGGCCGCAGCTTGTGATCGATCGCTTCTCGCTGTGGCGCGACGGCGCGCACGCCATCTGGCTCGACGGCCGGCAGGCGCGGGTCGAGAGCGTGCGCGAGGCGCGCGGCGAGCGGCCGTGGGTGGCGCCGGTGCCCCGGCGCCGGGAGCGGAATTAGAAATCGTGGAACCTGGAAGGCCGATGCGGCATCGTTATCGTGGACGGACCGTGATGGGGGAGGCATGCATTTCAGGATCGTTGTTCTTGCCGTTCTGCTGAGCGCGGCTGGTTGGCCTGCGTGGTCCCAGGCGCCGCGGCTGGCCGCCGATACGGCGGGCCGCATCGAATTCGAGGCGCCGAGCTACGCGAATTACGGGGCTTTCCGCGGCGGCAACGGCACGCCGGGCAAGGCAGCGATGACGATCTGGCTGCCGCCCGGCAACGGATCTTTTCCGGCCGTCGTGATCGGCCATTCGATCGGCGGCTGGAAGGATTTCGCCGAGGGCAGCTATGTGAAGCCGCTGCTCGAGGTGGGCTACGTCGTGGCTGGGCTCGACCACTTCGGTCCGCGCGGCATCACGCGCGCAGCGGATGTGCCGGGGGCGATCAGCCCGATCACGCCCGTTTCCGACGCGCTGCTGGCCCTGCGCCTGGTTGCCACGCATCCGAAGGTCGATCCGGCGCGCATCGGCGTCATGGGCCTGTCGATGGGCGGCATCACCTCGGAGCTCAGCGCCTACGAATACGTGCGGCGCAAGGTGCTCGGCGACAGCCCGCTCAAGTTCGCGGCGCATGTGCCGTTCTATGCGCCCTGCGGCAACATCTTCTCGAGCGAGCGCGGTCCGTTCACCACCGGCGCGCCGATGCTCAAGCTCTATGGCGGCAAGGACGAGACCACCCCGCGCGAGAAATGCGCGCGCATCGATGCGCTGGTCCGCGCCGCCGAGCCCGGCCTGAAATGGACGTCACACTGGTACGACGACGCCTACCACGCCTGGGAGAACCCGATGGCGCCGCGCTTCTTCCCCGGCCACGTCAATGCCAGCAAATGCCCGATCACCGATTTCGGGGCGAAGGTGCGGTTCATCGACGTTTCCGGCACGGAGCGGCCTTTCAACGGGCCAGAACTCCAGACCTGCATCCGCAACAGCACCGGCTACTCGATGGGTCGCTCGGAAGGCGCCGCCCAGGATGCGCCAAAGCGCATGCTGGCGTTCTTCGCGCAGCATCTGAAGCCGCGCTAGCGGCGCGGGGCTGAAAGCCTGATGGCGCGGGGCTAGAAGCGGCGGATCAGGCCGACGACGCGGCCCTGGACGCGCACGCGGTCGGGCCCGAAGATGCGCGTCTCATAGGCCTTGTTCGCCGGCTCGAGGGCGATCGAGCCCTTGTTGCGGCGCAGGCGCTTGAGCGTCACCTCGTTGTCGTCGATCAGGGCGACGACGATGGCGCCGCTATCGGCGACCTCGTCGCGGCGCACGATCACCGTGTCGCCGTCGAAGATGCCGGCATCGACCATCGAATCGCCGGCGACCTCGAGGGCGAAATGCTCGCCCCGTCCCAGCATGGTGGCCGGCACCTCGATGGTGTTGGAGGTGTCGCGCATGGCCTCGATCGGGTGGCCGGCGGCGATCCGCCCGTAGAGCGGCAGGGGCACGGCATCGGAGGAGGCGGGCGGGGAGACGCCGGCCAGGGCCGGCCGGAAGTCACCCTGGATGACGTTGGGCCGAAAGCCGGCGGCGCTGGGCGCCTGACCGGGGCGGTTGGCCGGCGTGGCCGCGGAGGCCGCCATCGGGGTCGCAGGGAGCATGTTTTCCGGCAGACGCGAGACTTCGAGGGCGCGGGCCCGGTGAGGCAGGCGGCGGATGAAGCCGCGCTCCTCCAGCCCGGTGATCAGGCGGTGGATGCCGGACTTCGAGCGCAGGCCCAGGGCCTCCTTCATCTCGTCGAAGGAGGGCGAAACACCCTGTTCGTTCAAGCGTTTATTGATGAACTGCAGGAGTTCGTGCTGTTTCTTGGTGAGCATTCCCCGACCTTTTCGCGAGCGTCGCTGGATTTAGAACAAAGACGCAACGGCGAGGCCTGTTCTAGTTTGGTTCTCACGGATCGTCAAGGGGATATGTGGATAACTCCGCCCGAATTGAGCGCCGACAGGGGCTTAGCCGGCGTCAGAGAGGCGCGGTCAGCCCGCGCAACGGGACGATGTCGACCGTCTCGCCGGCCCTGGCGGCCGGGGCCTCGGGTGGACGGATGACCAGACAGTCGGCCCTGGCCATCAGCGCCAGCATCGAGCTGTCCTGTTTGGGGAAGGGCGTGGCGACGAGCCGGCCGGCCTCGTCGGTGGCCAGCGTGGCGCGCAGGTAGTCCTCGCGCCTGTCGTTCTCGGCCAAGTCGCGGCCGAGCCGGGCGGTCTGGCGCGCGGCGGTCTCGGGCAGGCCGAGCATGCGCTCCATCGCCGGCTTCAAGAAGACCAGCGAGCAGACCAGCGAGGAGACAGGGTTGCCCGGCAGGCCGAGCATCGGCGTGTCGCCGACCCGGCCGAAGATCAGCGGCTTTCCCGGGCGCATGGCGATCTGCCAGAAATCGAGCACCAGGCCGCGCTCGCCCAGGGCCAAGCGCACGAGGTCGTGGTCGCCGACCGAGGCGCCGCCGGTGGTGACCAGGAGATCGGCGCCGCGCGCCCCCTCGGCGATGGCCTGCAGGGCGCCGGCTGAATCGGGCGCGATACCGAGGTTGAGCGGCTCGCCGCCGCAGGCGGTGACGAAAGCAGCGAGTGCGGGCCCGTTCGACGACACGATCTGGCTCGGGCCCACGGGATCGCCGGGCAGCACCACCTCGTCGCCGGTGGCGATGATGGCGATGCGGGGGCGGCGCCGCACCTTGAGCCACGGGTGGTTCATCGCCGCGGCGAAGCCGATATCGCGGGCGTTGAGCACGCGGCCGGCCCGCAGACCCACGTCACCGGTCTTGAAATCGAGCCCGGCGGCGCGCACGTAGCGGCCGGCCGCTGCGCCTTCCTTGACGGTGATCGTCTCACCGCTGGCGCTGGTGTCTTCCTGGATGATAATGGCGTCCGCGCCCTTGGGCAGGGGCGCGCCGGTGAAGATGCGCACGCATTCGCCGGCCCGCACCTCGCCGGCGAAGAAACCGCCGGCCGGCACCACGCCGATCTGCTTCAGCGTCGTCGGCACCGACTGCACGTCGGCGGCGCGCACCGCGTAGCCGTCCATCGCCGAGACGGCGGCCGGCGGCTGGGTGAGACGCGCGGCGACGTCCTCGGCCAGCACGCGACCGAGTGCTGCGCTCAGCGACACGAGCTCGGCCGGCAGCGGCGCGAAGGCCGCGAGGATGCGCTGGCGGGCTTCGGCGACGGGAATCATTTCGCTTTGCCCATCACTTCGCTTTAAACGTGCCCGACTTGCCGCCGCTCTTGTGGGTCAGGCGGATGTCGGTGAGGCGCATGCCGCGATCGATGGCCTTGCACATGTCGTAGACGGTGAGGGCCGCGACCGACACCGCCGTCAACGCTTCCATCTCGACGCCGGTGCGGCCGGTGACCTTCACCGTCGCGGTGATGTCGATCGCCCGGCGCTTCGTATCCGGCTCGAGGTCGACGGTGATCGAGGCCAGCGGCAGCGGGTGGCAGAGCGGGATCAGCTCATGCGTGCGCTTGGCCGCCATGATTCCGGCGAGCCGCGCCACCGACAGCACGTCGCCCTTCTTGATGCCCTTGGCGAGGATGGTCTTGAGGGTGGCCGCCTGCATGATCACCGTGCCGCCGGCCACGGCCGTGCGCTCGGTCACGTCCTTGGCCGAGACGTCGACCATCACGGCGTTGCCCTCGCGGTCAAAATGGGTGAGACGCCTTTTCATGAGAAGAAGGGGGCCATCAGGCGGGAACGGAAGCAGGGGACAGCAACGCTCGCGTCGCCGCCTCGACATCGTCCTGGCTCATCAGGCTCTCGCCGACCAGGAAAGCCTTGGCGCCGGCCTTCGCCAGGCGGGCGATATCGGCGGCGGTCTTGATGCCGCTCTCGGCCACCAGGAAGCGGCCCGTGGGCACGCGCGGCGCCAGGCGCTCGAACACCGCGAGGTCGACCTTGAGGGTCTTGAGGTTGCGGTTGTTGATGCCGAGCAGGGCGCCGCCGTCGATGGAAAGCGCGCGGTCGAGCTCGGCTTCGTCGTGGATCTCGACCAGCACGTCGAGGCTGAGGTCGCGGGCCAGCCGGGCCAGGCCGCGCAGGGCCGCGTCGTCGAGCGCCGCGACGATCAGCAGGATGCAGTCGGCGCCGATCGCCCTTGCCTCGTAGACCTGGTAGGGGTCGACGGTGAAATCCTTGCGCAGCACCGGCAGGTCGACCGACTGGCGGGCCACGAACAGGTGCTCGTCGGTGCCCTGGAAATAGGGCGTGTCGGTGAGCACCGACAGGCAGGTGGCGCCGCCTTCCCGGTAAGCCTGGGCGAGCGTCGCGGGATTGAAATCGGCGCGGATCAGGCCCCGCGAGGGCGAGGCCTTCTTGATCTCGGCGATCAGCGCCGGGATCCGGGTCTTGGCGATGGCGGCGAGCTGGCCGGCGAAGCCGCGGGTGGGGCGCGCCGCGGCGATGCGGCGCTCGAGCGCCACGAACGGCGTGCGCTGCTTGCGCGCCTCCACCTCCAGGCGCTTGGTCGCGCAGATCTCGGCGAGGACGTCGCGGTCTTCAGTCATGGCCGGTCCCGGTTGTCGGCGCCGGCATCGGCGTGTTGGTGATGGCGACGAGGCGATCGAGGGCGGCCTTGGCCTTGCCGCTGTCGATCGAGGTCGCGGCCAGGGCGGCGCCCTCGCGCAGGTCCTTGGCCTTGCCGGCGACGACCAGGGCTGCCCCGGCGTTGAGCCGCACGATGTCGCGGAAGGCCGAGGGCTTGCCGCCGAGCAGCTCGAGCACGGCCTGGGCGTTCTCCTGCGGCGTGCCGCCCTTGAGATCGGCGATATTGGCGCGCGGCAGGCCGGCATCCTCGGGCTTGATCTCGAAGGTCCTGACCGCGCCGTCCTTGTAGGCGGCGACGAAGGTCGGGCCGGTGGTGGTGATCTCGTCGAGCCCGTCGGAGCCGTGCACCACCCAGGCCTGCTCGGCACCGAGATTACCCAGGGTGCGGGCCATCGGCTCGATCCACCTTTTGGCGAAGACGCCGACCAGCAGGCGCTTGACCCCGGCCGGGTTCGACAGCGGCCCGAGGATGTTGAAGATGGTGCGCGTGCCAAGCTCGACGCGCGTGCCGCCGACATGGCGCATGGCGCTGTGATGGCGCGGCGCCATCAGGAAGCCGACGCCAGCCTCGGCGATGGCGCGCTCCACCAGCTTCATGTCGCAGTCGAGATTGAGCCCCAGGGCCGAGAGCACGTCGGCGGCGCCCGACTTGGAGGAGAAGGCGCGGTTGCCGTGCTTGGCGACTGGTACGCCGGCCCCGGCCACGACCAGCGCCGAGGCGGTGGAGACGTTCCAGGTGCCGACCCCATCGCCGCCGGTGCCCACCACGTCGATGGCGTTGGCTGGCGCCTTCACGCCCGTCACCTTGGCGCGCATGGTGCGGGCGGCGCCGGTGATCTCCTCGACGGTCTCGCCGCGCACGCGCAGCGCCATGAGGAAGGCGCCCATCTGGGCGGGCGTGGCGTTGCCGCTCATCATGATGTCGAAGCCGAGCTGGGCCTGCTCCTCGGTCAGCGAGCGGCCCTCGGCGGCAATGGCGATCAACGCCTTGAGCTGGGTCATATCGGCGGTCATGGAAATCGTCTCGTTCGCGCGTTCGGCAGAGGGGTTGGAGCGCCGCGCGGACGCGGCAAGGCCGGCGCAAGGCCGGTCAGGCGAGGCGCCGCCATCGAAACTCAAGCGCGAGGATACCCTGTCCCATGCCGAAACCCGCCCGTTTCTCGGACCTAGAGAGGCCTACACCTATCGGACCCACCCGCGCCAATCAAGAGTTTGCGGCGCGGAACAGACGGACGGTGTAGCGGCAGCGCGGGCCCCTGGCCTCGCCGAGGAAAGACTCGCGGGTGACGAAGGCGCCGCGGATGTTGGTGTCGCGACCGCTCGGGCGGGCGAAGGCGTTGAGCGAGCCGTCATATTCGATGAAGGTCTTGAAGACGCTGGGCGGCGCGTGCGGCGTCTTCTCGTCGACCATCGATCCTTCGACCGAGCCCTGGGCGACCTTCATGCTCCACTGGTAGACGCGCGGGCAGGTCTCCTCGCCAAAGCTCATGCGGGCCTCGCCCTGGAAGGTGCCGGCCAGGGTCTGGACCTCGCGGGGCGACAGTTTGGACTCGTAGACCAGCCGGGGATCGCACCCCGAGACCGCCAGGGCGGCGAGCAGGGCAAGGGCGGCAGAGGCAAAAGGGCCTGTCATGGCGCCTCTTTAGCACGACAACGCCTCTTTGGGGACAGCCCGCCGACGGGCGGGACAGCGGTACTGCCGGGCGTTAGACTTCGAACAGAGGGGGGTCACCCACTGGAGCCATCGATGGTTCAGGGGACCGAGGGCGATGAGCCCGGCGCCGACAGCGCCGGAGACCTGACACAGCGCCTGCTGGCCGAGCAGGTCCGGCTGCTGTTTCGCTCGCCCGTTGCCCTGATCGTCAACCTGGTCAACGGCGCGATCGTCGCCGCGGTCCTCTGGCCGGCGCTTGACCGCTCCTGGGTCGCTCTCTGGGCCGTCGCCCTGGCCGCGACGATCGTCCTGCGGCTGCTGCTGCGGCGCTCCTATGCCGCCTCGGCCCCGGACGAGGCGCGCCGTTGGGGGCGCCTGCATGCGGCCGGCGCGGCCGCGACCGGCTTCCTGTGGGGCTTGCTGGCGGTCGTCATCGTCATGGTGCCGTCGCCGGCCTATCACATGTTCGTGGGCCTGACCGTGGCCGGCATGGCCGCTGGCGCCGCGGCGGCTCTCGCCTTCCACCTGCCGTCATTCTTCGCCTTCATCCTGCCCAGCCTCTTGCCGATGACGGCGGCGTTCCTCGCGCAAGGCGAACTGCCCTATATCGGCCTGGGGGCCATGGGGGTGGTTTTCATCGTGGCGCTGACCGGTCTGGCGCGGAGCTTCAACGGCGCGCTCACCGAGACCCTGCGCCTGCGCTTCCTCAACACCGACATGGCGCGCGAGCTGAGCGAAGCGCAGGCCATCGCCGAAGCCGCGCGCGGATCGAGCGCCGACATCCTCGCCCATCTCAGCCATGAGCTGCGCACGCCGCTCAACGCCATCGCCGGATTTGCCGAGATCATGCGGAACCGGTTGTTCGGGCCGCTCGGTGACAGCAAATACAATGATTACGTCAAGGATATCGCCGACAGCGCCCATCATCTGATCAAGGTGGTGGACGAGATCCTGCGTTTCTCCAAGGGGCATACCGGCAAGCTCGTTCTCGATGAAGGGGTCGTCGACCCGCGCGCCGAGCTGGAAAGCTGTCTCAGCATGGTCTCGGGCCCGGCGCACGACGCCGGCGTCACCCTGACGCGCGAGATTCCGCCGCATCTGCCGGCCTTGCGGGCGGATGCGGTCAAGCTTCGTCAGATCCTGGTCAACCTGCTGTCCAACGCGATCAAGTTCACGCCGGTCGGCGGGCTGGTCACCGCGCGGGTGATCTTCGGGGGCGGTGCGATGACCTTCGTCATCGCCGATACCGGCATCGGCATGAAGCCCGAGGATCTGCCGCGCGTCCTGCTGCCTTATGTGCAGGTGGAGAATGTCCTGACCCGGACCCGCACCGGTCTCGGGCTAGGCCTGCCGCTGGCCAAGCGGCTCACCGAGCTGCATGGCGGGACGCTGACCATCCAATCCGCGGTCGGGGCGGGCACCGCCGTATCCGTCTGTCTGCCGGCGTCGCGGACCATCGATCGGGACAGCGGCGGCGGGGGCGAGGCGACTCACATCGCCTGACGGGGGCCTGACGGGCGTTAACTTCGCTTAACGCGCGCGAGGCCGGCCGTTGCTTCTGCCTGTTGTGTGACGCAAGTCACTACGCAAGTATACTGGGGATGGTAACCATGACGTCCTATCGTGGGAGGGGAAACCATGGCTGTCGGTTCTTGGGGACGAATGAAGGCGGTGGCGCTGACGAGCGCCTTCCTGGCGATCTCGGGCTGCCAGCCCGACAACAAGCCGGCCGTTTCCCTGGAGCAGGCCAAGCAGATCACCGCCCAGTTCCAGGGCCAGGGCTTCACCCCGCCGCCGCGTACCATCGCCGATATCACAGCGATCCTCGACCAGCAGAAGCCCGACCCGGCCAAGGCCGAGGCGGCGCGCAAGGCCGCCGATGCTGAGCTGCCGGCCGGGGCCTCGCCTATCGAGCTGGCCGAGTTCTATCTGCAGCGCGGGTTGGCGGCCGGAGAGGTCGGACGCACGCAGCAACGCGTCGCGGACCTCAAGGAGGCCTGGGTCAAGGCGCGCGAGGCCAGGCTCAATCATTCGCGGACGATGACGATCCTCCAGCAATATGCCTTCGCTGAAGCCTTCGCGGGCAATATCAAGACCTCCCGCGATCTTCATATGGAACGTGTCCGCATCCAGAATTCGACCGATCAGGCGCGCGGCTGGTATTTCAGCATCTACCAGAACCTTGGCACGATGCAGGCGCGTCTTGGCGACCTCACGGGCGCCCAGGCATCGCAGACGGCTATGGAGCGGGTGCTGCAGGAGTCGTCGGGATGGCGGAACATTCTTCCGCACATGCGAGACAATTGGCAGGCGCTCGTGCTTCACACCCGCGGCGCCATCGCGCTGGAGAGCGGACGGTATGCCGAGGCGGAACGGCTCAGCCGCGAGGCGTTCAACATCGTGGCGACCAGGCTTGCGCCCAATGAAGTCCAGCTCGCATCGCAAGGCGGGCCGCCGCCGGGCGTGCACTCGAACTATCGGGATGTCCTGCGCGGCGAAGTCGCCAGGACTTTGTTGCGGCAGGGTCGACTGGTCGAGGCGGAAGCCGAGGTTCGCGCCTCGCTCTTGAGCCGCTTGCAGCGGCGGGGCCGCGACGCGCCGGAGACCGCACAGGACATTCTTCTGCTGGCCGCGGTGATCTACGAGCAGGGGCGCTATGCGGAGGCGGAGAAGCTGGCGACCGCGTCGCTCGAGATATTCCGGAACCTCGGCGCGGATGAGAAGGCCTATAGCCTCGCCAATGCCCGCGGCTGGATCGCCCGGGCCCAGGGAGCCCAGGGGAAGCTCGATGCCCAGCGGGCGACCTTCGAAACCCTGGAGCGCGCCATCGGCGACGACGCCGAGATGCGCCGCCTGTATCTGGATCGCAACATCAGCTATGCCATGGCGCTCTTACGCAGCGGCCGCTTTGACGATGCACAACGCATCGTGACGACGGCGCTGAGCGACAGCACCAAAAATCTCGGCGAGCGCCACTACAATACGGCGCAGAACCGCGGCTGGCTCGGCGTGGTCATGGCGCGCCGCGGCGATCAGGCGGGAGCCCTGGCCGCATTCCAGGCCGCCGTGCCCATCCTGCTGTCGCCCTCCCGCCAGGTGGACGACGAGGACAGCGGCAGCGGCGCGCAGCGCGACCGACAGCTTCAGATCATCGTCGAATCCTACCTCGGCGCGCTGGCCGCGACGCAGGGCAATGGTGCGGCGGATGAGGCGTTCCGTCTGGCCGATGCCATCCGTGGCCAGTCGGTGCAGCGTGCTCTCGCGGCCTCGTCGGCGCGCGCGGCGGCGAGCGATCCGGCGCTGGCCGATCTGGTTCGCCAGGAGCAGGACGCGCAGAAGCAGGCGGCAGCGCTGCAGGGCCTGCTGACCTACACGCTGTCCACGCCTGCCGATCAACAGGATCCCGACGCGCTGCGTAGTCTGCGCACGCAGATCGACACGTTGCGCGGCGCCCGGGCCAAGGTGCGCGAGGAAATCGAGCGGCGGTTCCCGGACTATGTGAACCTGATCGACCCGCGCCCCGCCACCGTGGAGCAGGCGCGCCAGAATCTGCGGCCGGGCGAGGCGCTGATCGCGACCTATGTCGGCGAGGATAAAACCTTCGTCTGGGCCGTTCCCCAGTCGGGTCCCGTGGCCTTCGCCGCGGCGGATATGCGCAAGGCGGAGATCGGCCGCATGGTGAGCGACCTGCGCAAGGCGCTCGACCCCAACGCGACAACGCTGGGCGATATCCCGGCCTTCGACGTCGGGCTGGCCAACAAGCTGTACGCCACCCTGCTGCAGCCGGTCGAAGGTGGCTGGAAGCAGGCGAAGAGCTTGCTGGTGGTGCCGCACGGCACGCTCGGCCAGCTACCCTTCTCGGTGCTGGTGACCGCGCCGGCCCAGCTCCAGCCGGATCGCGAAGGTCAGGCGCTGTTCACCAGCTACAAGAGCGTGCCGTTCCTGGCCAAGACCGCCGCGATCACGCAACTCCCGTCCGTGGCATCGCTGGGAAGTCTTCGCGCCTTGCCGCCGCCGCGCGGCGAGCGCCAGGCCTTCATCGGCTTCGGCGATCCCTGGTTCAGCGCGGACCAGGCCTCCGAAGCGGCGCGCGAGCAGCAGGTGGCGCAGCTCCAGACTCGCGGCGCCCGTACGCTGATGCAGACGCGCGGCGTGCCGCTGGTCCGCCGCAACGCCCCAGCCACGCAGAACATCGACAGCGCCGAGCTGGCGCAGCTGCCGCGCCTGCCGGATACGGCGGACGAGGTGAAGAGCATCGCCGCGGCGCTGAACGCCGATCCCACCAAGGACGTGTTCGTCGGGCGCGACGCCAACGAGCGGCGCGTGCGCACAATGGACCTCTCCAACCGCAAGGTGGTGATGTTCGCCACCCACGGGCTGGTGCCCGGCGATCTCAACGGCCTGACCCAGCCGGCGCTGGCGCTGACCGCGCCCAACGTCGCGGATGTGGATGGCGACGGGCTGCTGACGCTCGACGAAGTGCTGGCGCTCAAGCTCAACGCCGACTGGGTCGTGCTCTCGGCCTGCAACACGGCGACCGGCGACGGGGCCGGGGCGGAGGCCGTGTCCGGTCTCGGCCGCGCCTTCTTCTATGCCGGCACGCGGGCCTTGCTGGTCTCGAACTGGCCAGTGGAGACGACCTCGGCGCGCGCGCTGACCACCGACCTGTTCAAGCGCCAGGCGCAGAACGTCGCGCTGACCCGTGCCGAGGCGATGCGCCAGGCGATGGTTGGCCTGATCGACGGTTCGGGCTATATCGATCCCGACAGCAAGCAGCCGGTGTTCAGCTACGCCCATCCGATCTTCTGGGCCCCGTTCTCTTTGGTGGGTGACGGCGGCGGCGGGCAGCCGGGAAGCTGACGGGAGTAGGGATGACTGGGTTCCGTGTAAGGGCTGGCTTTGCCGCCATCCTGGTTGCGTTGGGTGTGAGCGGGCCGGCGGCGGCCCAGATGGATGTGGCCTCGGTTGCCGCCCGTGTGAGCGGTCCGTGGTACGGGCGGATCGAAGCGCCGGATCGTCCGCCGCGCTATCTCGAGATCCTCGATGTCGAGCGGGACGAGCGCGGCAACTACAAGACGCGGGTCGTCTTCGGCTGGGGCGACGGCACGGTCAGCCTGACGCCCGCGGACCTCACGGTCGTCGGAACGACCGTGATGCTGTCGCTCGCGCCGGCCACCGGGACCAAGCTGCGGTTGGACTTTGCCTCGAGCACCGAGGGCCGCGGCATCTACGAAGCCGCCGCTAAACCGTTCCGCCCGATCCGCGTCGAGCGGCTGCAGGATACGACCAAGCATGCCGCGCTGATCGGCGCCTGGCGCGCGACACGCGGCGAGGAAACGCGCCTCTTCGAGGTGAAGCGCGTCCTGGCGACGGGGAGCGGCTCGGTTCTGGCGGTCGGCCAGCTCGGCTTCGCCGAAAAGCCCGCCGAGATGCGGCAGCTGGTGGCGTTCGTGCGGGGCGAGCCGGGCAGCGCGCAGCTCCGCTGGACGACGGCGATGACCGCCGTGGATCTGCGGCAGACGAAAGCCAACGAACTGAGCGGCTTGTTCCGCCGGACCGACGGGCCTCCTGAAAAGGCTGACAAGATCGTTTTCCGGCAGGCGGCGAAGTAGACCCGCTCCAGGGACGTCGAGAATCAGTTTTAAATCAAAGTGTGGTGGGCTCTCCGAAGCATCCTTGACCTTCCTAGAACTGGAAGCTCTATCTAGGTGCCATGAATGACGCCGCCCTGGATCGAGTCCGCGCGCGCGAAAGCGCCACCGCCACCGTAACGCTGCCGATCAGCGGCATGAGTTGCGCCTCGTGCGTGGGGCGCGTTGAGCGTGCGCTCAGATCGGAGCCGGGCGTCGACGACGCCAGCGTCAATCTGGCGAGCGAGAGTGCGAGCGTCAGCTTCGACCCGGCCTTCACCGGGCCGGCGCGGCTATCGGCTGCCGTGTCGCGCGCCGGTTACGGCGTGCGCGAGGGCGAGATCGAGCTCGCGGTGCGTGGCATGACCTGCGCTTCGTGCGTTGGCCGCGTGGAGAAGGCGCTGCGCCAGGTGCCGGGCGTCACCGACGTCGCGGTCAATCTCGCCAGCGAGCGCGCCCGTATACGCTTCGCCGGCGGCACGGCGCCCTTGGCCGCCCTGCTGGACGCCGTGCAGCGCGCCGGCTACGACGCCGAAGCGGCGCATCGTGACGGCCGGGCGGAACCGGAGACCGACCGGCGAGCGCGCCGCGAGCGCACGCGCTTTCTCGTCGCGGCGGTCCTGACCCTGCCGCTGGTGGCCGAGATGCTCGGCCATTGGGGCGTGCTCGACTTCCATCTGCCGCCGCTGCTGGCGCTTGCTCTGGCGACGCCGGTGCAGTTCTGGGTCGGCGCGCCGTTCTACGTCGCGGCGCTCAAGGCGCTGCGCGCCGGTGCGGGCAACATGGATCTGCTGGTGGCGCTCGGCACTACCGCCGCCTACACCGACAGCGCGGCGCGCGCGCTCGGCGATCCCGGGGGCATGCTGCCGCTCTATTTCGAAGCCTCTGCCGTGGTCATCACGCTGGTCGTGCTCGGGCGCTGGCTCGAGGCGCGGGCCAAGAGCAGCGCCGCCGCCGCCATCCGGGCGCTCGCGGCATTGGCGCCGGCGACCGCGCGCGTCGAGCGTGGCGGCGTGGAAACCGAGGTGCCGATCGACAGCGTCGCCGTCGGCGACATCGTCGTGGTGCGGCCCGGCGAGCGCCTGCCGGTCGACGGCGAGGTCGTCTCGGGCGAGAGCGAGGTCGATGAGTCGCTGCTCACCGGCGAAAGCCGGCCGGTGGCCAAGAAGCCGGGATCGACGCTGGTTGCCGCCTCGATGAACGGGGCCGGCGCCTTGCGCTTCCGTGCCACCGCCGTCGGCGCCGGCACGACGCTGGCCCGTATCGTGGCGCTGGTCGAGCGCGCGCAGGCCTCGAAGGCGCCGGTGCAGCGGCTTGTGGATCGGGTCAGCGCCATCTTCGTGCCGGTCGTCGTGGCCGTCGCCGTCCTGGCCTTCGCTGGCTGGTGGTTCGTCACCGGCGACGCAGACGCGGCGCTGCGGGCCGCGGTCGCCGTGCTGGTCATCGCCTGTCCCTGCGCGCTCGGTCTGGCCACGCCGACCGCCATCCTGGTCGGCACGGGTGCCGCCGCTCAGGCCGGCATCCTGATCCGCGACGCCGAGGCGCTGGAGCGCGCGCACGCGCTGACCACCGTGGTCTTCGACAAGACCGGCACGCTCACTGCAGGCAAGCCGGCGATCACCGAGATCGTGACGGCGCCGCGCGGCGGCGGCACGGCCGACGACCTGCTGGCGCTGGCCGCTTCGGCGCAGGGCGGCAGCGAGCACCCGCTGGCCCGCGCCGTGATCGCCGAGGCCAAGAGCCGCTGGCTGTCGATGCCGCCGGCCAGCGTCTTCGAGGCGCGACCCGGGCGCGGCATCGTCGCCACGGTGGGCGGCCGCGCCGTGCTGGTCGGCAACCGCCGGCTGATGGAGGAGAGCAATATCACCGTTCCCGCGGCCCTGGCCGAGCGCGCGCTGGAGTTCGAGGCGCGCGGCGACAATGTCATGTCCGTCGCGGCAGACGGCAAGCTGCTTGGCCTGATCGCCAGCGGTGACACGCTCAAGCCCACGTCGCGCGCGGCGGTCGAGGCGCTCAAGGCGCGCGGCCTCGAGGTCATCCTGATGTCGGGCGACAACCCGGGCGCGGTGGCGCGCGTCGCCACGGCGCTCGGGATCGAGCACGCGCTGGCCGGCGTATTGCCAGAAGGCAAGCTCGCCGAGATCGCGCGGCTGCAGGGCGAGGGCCGGGTGGTGGCGATGGTCGGCGACGGGGTCAACGACGCGCCGGCCCTGAGCGCCGCCGATGTCGGCATCGCCATGGGCACGGGCACCGATGTCGCCATGGCCTCGGCCTCGATCACCCTGATGCGCGGCGATCCGCGTCTCGTCGCCGCGGCGATCGACATCTCGCGGCGCACGGTGAGCCGCATCCGCCAGAACCTGTTCTGGGCCTTCGTCTACAACGTCGCCGGAATTCCGCTGGCCGCCCTTGGCCTGCTGAGCCCGGTCTTCGCCGGTGCGGCGATGGCCTTCTCGTCGGTGAGCGTGGTGGCCAACTCGCTGCGTCTCAAGCGCTGGAAAGGAGAGAGCGCATGAATATCGGTCGCGCGGCGGAGGTTTCGGGTGTGACGCCCAAGACCATCCGCTATTACGAGAGCATCGGCCTGATCCAGGCGGCGGACCGCCGGGCCAACAACTACCGCGACTATTCCGACACCGACGTCGAGACCCTGCGCTTCATCCAGCGGGCGCGCAGCCTCGGCTTCTCGGTCAAGGAGATCGGCGAGCTCCTGGCGCTGTGGCGCGACAAGCGCCGCGCCAGCCACGACGTCAAGGAATTCGCCGAGCGCCACATCGTCGAGATCGATCGCAAAATGGCCGAGCTTGCCGCCATGCGACGCACACTCGCTAGCCTGAGCCAGCTGTGTCACGGTGATTCACGACCCGAATGTCCGATTCTCGATGACCTCGCGGGAACGAAAAAAGCGCGCGCCTAGGAGCGCGAACCGCGCGCCGCTGTGGCGCGCCGGCATCGCGCTGGCGCTGGTCGCCGCCGCGGGGCTCGCGGTCGTCGTTGCGCCGCGCGCGCCGACCAAAGTACCCGTCGAGGTGCGCCTGCCGCTGCCGCCGAGCCCCCCGCCGAGGGAGCCGCAGAGAGAACCGCCGAGGGAGCCGGCGAGTGTGCCGCCGAGCCTGCCGACGATAATCCCGCCGAGCCCAGCCCCGAATTTCGCCCCGGGAGTCCCGCCGAGAGAGCCGCCGAGGGTTGCAGAAACACCAGTACCGCCGTGGCAGCGCTACGCTGCCACCGCGCCGGCGGCCGACGGGCGGTCCTGGGTGGCCATCGTGATCGACGATCTCGGCCTCGACCGCAGACGCTCGGCGCGCACCGTCGCTTTGCCCGGACCGCTGACGCTGGCCTGGCTGCCTTACGCGCCGGACGTGACACGCCAGGCGGCGGCCGCGCGCACGCACGGCCACGAGATCCTGCTGCACGCGCCGATGCAACCGCAGGGAAAAGAGAATCCCGGGCCCAACGCGCTGACCGTCGACCTGTCGTCCGAGGAAATCCGCAAGCGCGTGGCGAACGGCATGGCGCTGCTGCCCGAAGCCGTCGGCCTCAACAACCACATGGGCAGCCGCTTCACCCGCGACGCCGCGGCGATGGCGCCGGTCGTCGCCGAGCTGAAGGAGCGCGGCCAGCTCTTCCTCGATTCACGCACGGCGCTCAACAGCATCGCCGGCGACGTGGCGAAAGCCGCGGGCGTGCCGACGGCGCTGCGCGACGTCTTCCTCGACAACGAGCCGATCCCGGTCGCCGTGGCCGAGCGCTTGGCGGAGACCGAGGCCATTGCGCGCAAGCGCGGCCATGCCATCGCCATCGGCCATCCGCACGACGTCACGCTCGAGGCGCTCGAGCCCTGGCTGCGCAGCCTGTCGGCACGCGGCCTGGTGCTGGCCCCGGTCAGCGCCATCGTCAAACGCGAGCGCGAACGCGCAGCACTCGCACACGCCAACCCCCGTTGAGGACAGACCGATAGCCCAGCGCTACAGGATAGAAGGCATGACCTGCGAGGGCTGCGTGCGCGCCGTGACCCGCGCCATCCAGGCGGCCGCACCGCAGGCGCGCATCACCGTCGATCTCAAGAGCCAGACGGCCGAGCTCGACGACGGCGTGCCGGAAGCCATCGTCGCCGCCGCGATCAATGGCTCCGGTTTCAAGTTCCTCGGAAAGGCCTAGAGCAGACGATCGATGACTGCCTGGTCGACGCTGACGCCGTAGCGCTGGCGCAGCGCCGCGGCGTAGGCCGCGACCAGATCGCTGCCCACCTGCTGGCGCAGCTGGTCGCGCAGCTGGGCCAGCCCCGCCTCATCGGCGGTCGGATCGGCGGCCACGATCTCGGTCAGCCGCACGACATAGACACCCTCGCGGCCCGGCACCGTCACCACCTCGTTGAGCGGGGTCGAGAATAGTCGGCTGTTGACCTCGGGCGGCACCGCCGCGCGCGGATCGAAGCCCGTGGCGCGCACGATCGGCTCGACCCTGGTCGGCTTGAGGTTGAACGGCGCGCTGGCCGCCTCGAGCGACTTGCCGGCCTTGGTCTCGGCGAGGATCGCCTCGGCGCGCTTGCGCGCCTCTTCCTCGCGCCGGTCGTCCTGCCACAGGCGCACCACGTCGGCGCGCACCTCGGCCAGCGGCTTGAGCGCCGACGGCGTCACCGTATCGACGCGGGCGATGTACCACACGCCCTCCTGGCCTTCGGTGAGCTGCGTCTCGCGGCCGCCGGCTGTCTGGAAGATGGCGGCGAGCAGGTCGCGCGCCCCCGCCAGCAGCGGCACCGGCTTGCCCTCGGCGTCCTGGCCGCGCAGATCGACGGCGGCGAGCTTGGTTACCGCGAGGCCGTTCTTTGCGGCGGCGTCTTCGAGCGAAGCACCGCCGGCATGGGCATCCTCGACCTTGGTCGCCAGCTCGTAGGCGACGTCGCCGGCGAGCCGCGCGCGCAGCTCCTGCGCCAGCCGGTCCTTGACCTCGGCGAAGCCCGGCTCCTGGCCAGGCTCGATGTCGCTGACCTTGAGCAGGTGCCAGCCGAACGGGCTCTGCACCGGCGCGGACACGCCGCCCTTGGCCAGCGCGAACACCGGCTCGGCAAGCTCGGGCGGCAGATCGTCGCGCGTCACCTTGCCCAGCGCCTGCTGCTCCGGCGGCTGGCCGGCTTCCTTGCCGGTCTCGGCGAAATCGGCGCCGCCGGCGATCTTGGTCTGCGCGGCCTTGGCCGCGGCTTCGTCGGCGAACAGCAGCTGGGCCAGCTCGCGGCGTTCGGGCCGGCGCAGCTCCGGCAGCCGCGCGCGGTATTCTTCCTCGAGCTGCTTGTCGTCGATATTGACCTGCGCCTGGACCTCCTCGGGCCCGATGCGCAGCACGCTGAGCGCGCGATACTCGGGCGCGGTGAAGCGCTCGCGATTGTCCTCGTAGACCGACTGGAGCTGCGCGTCATCGGGCGCGCCGACATCGGTGAAGGCGGCGGCGGGCACGAACACCATCTCGCCGCCGCGGCGCTCGTTGCGATAGCGGTAGAGCTGGTCGAGCAGCGGATCGGGGCCGCGCGCGCCGGCGCCGATCGCCTCGGTCACCAGGTCGCGCGTGTATTCCTTGCGGAACAGCTGCAGGAACCCGGCCTCGGTCAGGCTGGCCTGCTGCAGGAATTGCTGGAAGCGCTGGCGGTCGAACTGGCCGCCCTGCGCCTGGAATGTCGGCTCGGCGAGGATGCGGGCGCGCAGCACGTCGTCGCCGACGCGCACGCCGAGCTTTTCCGCCGCCTGGTCGAGCAGCGACTGCGTGACCACGCGCTGCACCACCTGGTCCATCAGGCCGAACTGGCGCGCGGTTTCGGCGTCGAGCTGGCCGAAGGCGCGGCGCAGCCGGTCGATCTCGCTCCGGTATTCGCCCGAAAGCTGCGAGGCGGTCACGCTCGTGCCGCCGATCTTCAGGGCGGTCGGATCACCCTGGCGCAGGAAGGCGTAGTCGCCGATGCCCCAGATGGCAAAGCTGACGATGAGCAGGGCGAACAGGATCTTGACGACAACGCCGGCCGCTTTGGTGCGGAACGCTTGCAGCATGATGGGGACGGGTCTCCGTGGAAATCGGGCGGCATCATAGGGATGTGACGGGCGGCAGGCAACCGCCCGGGTTAACCAAAAATCAGGTTAAAGCCCCTGATTTTCCAGAGCAATTTAAGGGTCGCGGGAATCGCCGGCCTAGGCTAATTTATTACCCAGGTCCGGGTCTCATGAACCGGGCCGGCGGGCGGAGAAACCGGCCGCGGAAACCTAGAAAGGCGAAGTCTCATGAACGTCTCGTCGACCGTCAGCAGTGCGCTGACGAGCGCCACGAATTCGGGTGGATCCGTCCACCAGACCGTGGCCCTGGCGGCCTTCAAATCTGCCCTGCAGAGCCAAGCTGCCGTCCTGCAACTGTTCGAAGACGCGGTTGTTCCGCCGGCTTCGTCCGGTCGCGGGCAGAACGTGAATATTTCGGTCTAAGTTCTCTCCCTCCAGAGAGACGCAACGGGGCCGAAAGGCCCCGTTTTCGTTTGGGGCGGCCGGTGCTAGACAGACCCGCCAACCACCGCGGGATCCCCATGCCCAAGCCCCGTCCGCTGATCGCCGGCAACTGGAAGATGAACGGCCTCTCCGCCGATGGCTGGGCCCTGGCCGACGAGATCGTGCGCCAGGCCGGCGAGGGGACGGGGCCTGAGCTCCTCGTCTGCCCGCCTTTCACCCTGATCGGCCTGATCGCGGAAGCGCTGGCCAATTCGCCCGTCGGGCTGGGCGGCCAGGATTGCCATGGCGACGACGCCGGTGCGCATACCGGCGATATCTCGGCGCCGATGCTCGCCGATCTCGGTTGCCGCTACGTCATCGTCGGCCACTCGGAGCGACGCACGGATCACGGCGACAGCAGCGCTCGGGTCAGGGCCAAGGCGGCAGCGGCGCAGCGCGCCGGCCTGGCGGCCATCGTCTGCGTGGGCGAGACCTGGGCGGAGCGCGAAGCGGGCCGCACCGCCGAGATCGTGGGCGGGCAGGTGGCTGAGTCGATCCCGCCGGGCTCGACGGCCGCGAATCTCGTGGTCGCCTACGAGCCGGTCTGGGCCATCGGCTCCGGCCGGACCGCCACGGTCGAGCAGATCGCGGAGGTGCATGCCCTGATCCGCCGCCAGCTCGGCGGGCAGGTCGGTCCGGGCAGCGAGGCCGTCCGTATCCTCTACGGCGGCTCGGTCAAGCCGGCCAATGCCCGTGAAATCCTGGCCATCGCCAATGTCGACGGCGCGCTGGTCGGCGGCGCCAGCCTCAAATCGGCCGATTTCCTGGCCATTGCCGCCGCTTCGCCCCCGGGCTGAGCGCCGGCGAGGGGCGCAATTGCGACTGGATTTAACCGGCGGAAGGGGCTAAAAGTCCGCCCGCTTCGCGGAATTCCCCATGATCACCGTTCTCCTCGTCATTCATATCCTGATCGCGCTCGCGCTCATCATCACCGTGCTGCTTCAGCGCAGCGAAGGCGGTGGGCTGGGTATCGGCGGCAGCGGTGGCATGGGCGGATTCATGACGGCGCGGGGCACGACCAATCTGCTGACCCGTACCACGGCGGTTCTCGCCGCGGCCTTTATGGGCATGAGCCTGCTGCTCGGCGTCCTGGCCGGTTCGCCCACCAAGGAGCGTCAGCGCTCGATCTTCGATAGCGCGCCGTCGCCGACGGCACCCGCGGCACCGGTCACGCCCGCCGCCCCGGCCGCGCCGCTCGCCCGCTAAGGCGGCCCGGCGCCGAGGCGCCCTTCCTTCATCCCGGATCAGGCCGCCTTCGGCAGCAGCTCGGCGATCGTGGCCACGATGTGATCGGGCTCGAAGGGCTTGGTGATCGTGCGATTGGCGCCGAAGCGCTCGGCAACCTTGAGAAAGCTCATATTGCCGACCCTCCCACCGCCGGAAATGGCGATGATCGGCAGGTCGGGGCGCCGCTCGCGCAGATCGCGGATCGTCTCCATGCCTTCCTTCTCCGGCATGAGAATGTCGGTGATGACCAGATCGGGCGTGAACTCGGTGAAGGCGCGCAGGCCCTTATTGCCGTCCTCGGTCAGCAGGACCTCGTGGCCGGCTGCGGCCAGGATGATCTTGAGCGTCTCGCGCACCATGCGGTCGTCGTCGATCACGAGGATCTTTGCCATCGCGCTCTCCGTTGTTAGGCTGCCGTCAGCGGCTGTTCTGCCGCTATGCCGGTCATCTCGTTGCTCTCCGCCAGGGGGAGGAGAATGGTGAAGGTGGTTCCGCGGCCGGGCTCGCTCTCCGCGCTGATGCGGCCACGATGGTTGGCGATGATGCCGTGCACGACGGCGAGTCCAAGACCGGTTCCTTCGCCCACGCCCTTGGTGGTGAAGAACGGCTCGAAGATGCGCTGCAGGGTGAGGCTATCCATGCCGTTACCATTATCGGCCACGACCAGGCGCGCGTAGCCGCCGGGCGCCAGGCCGCCCGTCGTCTCCTTGATGCCGACGGCATCCAGGCCGATGGTAATGCGTCCGTTGCGGCTGCCGATGGCGTGCGCGCTGTTGGTGCAGAGATTCATCACCACCTGGACCAGCTGGTTCTCGTCGGCCTCGATCGGACCGATATCCGCGATCTCCTGGACGATGCTGATGTTGGGCGCGAGCGAGGCGGAAAGCAGGCGCACGGCCTTGGTGACGATGTCCTGAAGCTGCGTCGGTTGGGTTCGCGGCATCTCCTTGCGGCTGAAGGCCAGGATCTCGGCCACGAGGTCGCGCACCCGGTAGGCGGCGTCGAGAATGGTCTGCATGTTGTCGCGCTCGGGGCTGTCGGCCGGCAAGGCCTGCAGCGTCATCTTGCCGAGCGCCACGATCGGCACGAGGGTGTTGTTGATGTCGTGGGCGATGCCGCCGGCCAGCGTGCCCACGGCTTCGATCTTCTGCGCGTGGCGAAGCTGGGCCTCCAGCTCGATGCGCTGCTGCTCGGTGCGCTTCTGCTCGGTGATGTCGAAGATCAGTCCGTCCCACAGGATATCGCCGTTGGGCAGCCGGCGGGGCTGGCAAAGGCCGCGGGCCCAGCGCTCCTCGCCGTCGCGGCGAACGAGGCGGAACTCGAACTGCGCCCGCGCCATCTCGACGGCCGAGCGCTTGATAACCTCGGCGTAGCTGGCATGGAACTCCGGCGCGATGATGCGCGGCAGCAGGGTGGGGTCGTTGACGATCTCCCGGTCGGAGTATCCCGTCAGCTCGATGGCCCGCATGCTGACGTAGGGATAGGTCACCGTACCGTCCTGGCGCATCACGCGCTGGTAGACGACGCCCGGCAGGTTCTCGGCGATCGAGCGCAGGCGCGCCTCGCTTTCGCGGATCGTTTCCTCGGCTTTGACGCGGTTGGTGACGTCGAAGACCACGCCGTCCCAGAGCAGGTCACCGTTCGCCAGGCGCCGCGGACTGAACATGGAATGCCACCAGCGGCGCTCGCCTGCCTTGGTGATGATCTGGAACTCGATCGATCCCGGCTTCATCTCCGTCGCCGCCTGGCGCACGGCGGCATCGAAGGCCGGAAGGGTCTCCGGAACGAGGGCGTTGCGGATGATCGTGGCGTCCGCCATCCACTCCTCGGCGGTGTAGCCGCTGAGCTCAACGCAGCGCTCGCTCACATAGGCGTAGCGATAGGTGCCGTCGCGGCTCGAGATACGCTGATAGACGACGCCGGGCAGGTTGCCGGCGATGCCGCGCAGCCGGGCCTCGCTCTCGCGCAGTTTTTCCTCGGCTTCCACGCGCTCGGTCACGTCGAAGACAAGGCCGTCCCAGATGATATCGCCGTTCGCCGCGCGCCGGGGCCGGAACATGCCGTGCAGCCGGCGCTGGGCGCCGTCGCGCCGCTTGATGCGGTAGTTGACGTCGGCCGTGGTCAGATTCCTGGCTGACTGCTCGAGGGCTGCACGATAGGCGGGGGCGTCGCGGGGATCGACGATCTTCCAGATCAGGTTCGCATCAGCGAAGTATTCCTGGGGTGCGAAGCCGGATATCTCGACGGTCCGCTCACTGATGTAGGTGTAATGGATCGAGCCGTCCGGTTTCTGGACCCGCTGAAGCGTCAGGCCGGGCAGGTTCTCGGCGATGGAGCGCATGCGCTCCTCGCTCTCGCGCAGACCTTCCTCGGCCAGGACCTGGGGCGTGACGTCGTTGAGCACGCCGATGAAATGGGTCACGCGCTGGGTCAGGTCGCGGACCGGGCTGACGCGTATGTCGGCATAGAACGTGCTGCCGTCCCGCCGCCGGTTGAGGATGCGCGCGCCGCCTGGGCGCTCCTGCTGCCAGGCGCCCTCGATCGCCTGCACCGCCTGGGGATCGGCCTGCGGGGCACGCAGAAAATGAGTGCTGCGACCGATAGCCTCGTCGGCGGAGTAGCCGGTCAGGCTGGTGAAGGCCGGATTGACGTAGACGATCGGATGATTGTGCAGCGTCGGATCGGTGATGATGATGCCGCTGGTCGTCGTGGCGATGGCAACCGCGAACAGCTCGTTTTTCTGCGCGAGGTCGCGCAGCTCGGCTTCGCGCGCCTTGGTTTCGGTGATGTCGGTATGAATGCCGACCCGGCCGCCGTCCGGAAGCTGGGTTTCCTGGATGCGGAGCCAGCGTCCGTCGGCGAACTTCTGCTCATGCACACCGTGCGGCTGCTGGTGAGCCGCGATGCGCTCGGCCACCCATTCCTCCACCCGGCCGTTCGCGTCGGCGACCGAGCCCCGGGCGGCGGCCTCGCGGATGATGTCCGCGAAGCGGCGACCCCGCACCATGAGGTCCGCCGTGTGGGCGTGGATCTTGGCGTACTGGCTGTTCCACATGACCAGGCGATCATCGGCGTCATAGAGGACGAAGCCTTCGGCGATCTTCTCCAGCGCGTTCGAGAGGAGCTCGCGCGCCTGGTTCGCCCGGCGGTCGGCAAGCACCTCGGCCGTGACATCGCGCCCCGTTCCGCGATAGCCGAGGAACGTGCCGTCGTCGGCGAACACGGGCTGTCCGCTCAGCCGGCAATAGATGTCGCGGCCGGTGCCCATATCCGGCTTGTAGGTGAAATCGCGAAACGGGCGCCGCGCCCGCAGGTCGTCGAGATGCTGCTGCCAGGCGGCGGGCGTCTCCCCCGGGTTCGCCATGTCCTGCCGCCGCCTGCCCAGGAGGATGGAGGAAGGGACGCCGAAGACTTCTTCGAAGCGGCCTGAGAAATGCGTGAAGCGAAGTTCCGCGTCCATCTCCCAGAACCAGTCCGAGGTCGCTTCGGTGAAATGACGATAGCGGGCCTCGCTGACCAGCAGGTCGGCCTGGATGCGCTCGCGCCGGTAGGTCATGGCGACGAGAAGGGCGGTGAGGCCGATGACAGCGGCAAACACCAGCGCCGTCTGCAGGATCGTGTCTGCGGCCTGCCTCTCCCAGGAGGCCAGGATGACGCTTTCCGCGATCGCTGCCGTAATCACGTACGGCATGTCCGCGGAATGCCGAAAGGCGACATAGCGATCCGGGCTGTCTTCATCGGCAGCCAGTCGGGCGATGCCGGCTTGGGCCTGGAGCAGGAGCGTCGTGAAAAGGGGGCTTTGCGACATGTCCTGACCCATGGCGCCCGCCCGGCGCGGGATACGGGCGATCCGGATGCCGTCGGCCGAGTAGACGCTGAGGGTGACCACGCTGCGGCCCTGGAGCCGCGAATAGAAGTTTTCGAGGTACTCGGGCTCGAGGCCGCCATACACCACGCCGGCGAAGCTTCCATCCGGATGATCGACGCGGCGGCTGAGCGGCACGAACAGGCGGCCCGTCACCCGGCTGCTGACCGTCGGACTCAGCAGAATGGCCGTCGAGGGCTCGCGGGAGTGAGTCCGGAAATATTCACGCGTCGAGAGGTCGACGCCGAGAGCGGCCGAGAACGTATCGATCGCCACGCGTCCCCGGATGTCGATCAGCCCGAGATTGACCAGCTGCGGGGCGCGGCCCTGGAGATCCTGGAAGGCGCTGCCGAGACCGGCCATATCCACCGCCGGCTCGCGCAATGCCTGCTCGACGCGCTGAACGGCGGTATCGAGAACCAGTCCCGCCGCCTGGACGGTCCGGGCCAGGTGCTCGTCGAGCGTCAGGACCAGGATCTCGGCCTTCTCCAGCGCGTCCTTCAGGATCTCCTGACGCTCGGCGTTGACGTGCCGATAGGTGTCGAGGCCATAGCCGACGATCAGGGTGAGCGAGAAGGCGATGATGCCGGCGCGCAGGCGCCGCAGCGGCGTAGCGGAATGGGTTTTCACGGGGCCGGTAATCGAGCCGGGGCTCATTCGACATCCTGCTGGGGCTGGCGGCCGCGGGACCATGCCCCAATCAAAGACTGGGCAGTAATGAGTGTTTTAGGCGCGGTTGTTTAAGATTTGGTAAGTATCTTCGCCGCCGGCAGAGTACGGCCATTCATTAGACTATGTCTTTGTTTGTGAATACTTCTGGCGGCCACCGCGGTATCGGGGGGCCGGGCGAGTCGCGTCCCCAGCGTCAATAAAACTTTTTGCGCTCAGGCGCGGTGGAAGGGGTGGGCAAGGTGACGCCTCGTAGTTATGTTCAAGGTCCATGACGCGGTTTATCTTTATCACCGGCGGCGTGGTCTCCTCTCTCGGCAAAGGTCTGGCATCGGCGGCTCTCGGAGCCCTGCTCCAGGCACGCGGGTTCAAGGTCCGTCTCCGTAAGCTCGACCCTTACCTGAACGTCGACCCGGGGACCATGAGTCCCTACCAGCACGGCGAGGTCTACGTCACCGACGACGGGGCGGAGACCGACCTCGACCTCGGCCACTACGAACGCTTCACCGGCGTCACCTCGCGCCAGTCGGATAACATCACGACGGGGCGCATCTACTCGACGGTGATCGCCAAGGAGCGGCGCGGCGACTATCTCGGCGGCACGGTGCAGGTCATTCCGCACGTCACCGACGCGATCAAGGACTTCGTCAGGGCGGATTGCGAGACCGAGGACTTCGTGCTCTGCGAGATCGGCGGCACGGTCGGCGACATCGAAAGCCTGCCCTTCCTGGAAGCGATCCGCCAGCTCGGCAACGAACTGGGCAAGGAGCGCAGCCTGTTCGTGCACCTGACCCTGGTGCCCTGGATTCCCTCGGCCGGCGAGCTCAAGACCAAGCCCACCCAGCATTCGGTCAAGGAGCTGCAGAGCGTAGGTATCCAGCCCGACATCCTGCTCTGCCGCTGCGACCGCGAGATCCCGCTGGGCTCGCGCAAGAAGATCGGCCTGTTCTGCAATATCCGCGAAGAGGCGGTGATCCAGGCGCTCGACGCGCGGACGATCTACGAAGTCCCCTTGCGCTACCACGAGGAAGGCTTCGATCGCGAGGTGCTGCGCCATTTCGGCATCGACCCGTCGCGCCGCGCGCCGGACCTCTCGCGCTGGAACGGCATCGTCAAGCGCATCATCGAGCCCGAGGGTGAGGTCGAGATCGCGGTGGTCGGCAAGTACACCAACCTGCTCGACGCCTATAAATCTTTGGCTGAAGCCCTCGCCCATGGCGGCATCGCCAACAACGTCAAGGTGAAGCTCAACTGGCTGGAGGCCGAGCGCTTCGAGAACGGCAGCGCCGACATGGAAAGCCTGGCCGGCGCCCACGGCATCCTGGTGCCGGGCGGCTTCGGCGAGCGCGGCGCGGAAGGCAAGATCGCGGCCGTGCGCTACGCCCGCGAGAAGAAGGTCCCGTATTTCGGCATCTGCTTCGGCATGCAGATGGCGGTGATCGAGGCGGCGCGTGACCTGGCCGGCATCGACAGGGCGAGCACCACCGAGTTCGGTCCGACGCCCGAGCCGATCGTCGGCCTGCTCACCGAGTGGGTGCGCGGCAACCAGCTCGAGCGGCGCGGGGCCGGCGATAATTTAGGTGGGACAATGAGACTGGGCGGCTACGACGCGACACTCACCCCGGGCAGCCGCGTCTCCGATATCTACGGCGCCACCAGCATCCGCGAGCGCCATCGCCACCGCTACGAGGTCAACATCAACTACAAGCAGCGGCTGGAGAAGCAGGGGCTGCTGTTCTCCGGCATGTCGCCGGACGGCCAGCTGCCGGAGATCGTCGAGATCCCGGACCATCCCTGGTTCATCGGCGTGCAGTTCCACCCGGAGCTGCGCTCGAAGCCCTTCGATCCGCACCCGCTCTTCACCTCGTTCATCAAGGCCGCGGTCGAGCAGAGCCGGCTGGTCTGAACCGGGCCGTGTACTGGTTTCGCGCCAAGACCTACGGCTGGGGCTGGACTCCCAGCACCTGGCAGGGCTGGGCGGTGACGGTCGTGTGGGGGGCGGGCTTCATCGCCTGGTTGGTCTACCGGGTGTCCATCAAGGGGGCCGATGCCGGCCCGCTTTTCGACCTGACGACCGTGAGCGGCGCGGTCGTGCTGATCGCCGTGTTTTCATTTGTCTGCTGGCTCAAGGGCGAGCCGCTGGGCCCCTGGCGCTGGGGCCGGTAGGCGAGCGCGGACAATCCTGCCGCGACCGGCAGGATGTGCCTAGCAAACCGGGCTAGGGAGCCTCGATTTTTGGCGGTTTTCCGCCATTGTGAGGCTGGCCTTGGTCTTGCGTACTGATCGGCATGCCGATCAGCACCACCTACACGCCCTACGGTCAGGGCTACGCTTCGGCGCTGTACAGCAACGGCGCCTCGACCGCCGTCACCACCGGCAGCGGCAGCACGGCCAAGCAGACCACGCTGGCCACCAAGCTGCGCGAGGAGGTGGCCGTCGAGGTGACGCTGTCGCCGTCGGCGCTGCAGGCGCTGGCCCAGCTCGCCACGGCCAACACCGAAAACACCGAGACGGCCATCCTGGCGAAGCTCAGGACCGTGCTCGACGACATCTTCCTCGCCAGCACGAGGGAAGCGGCAACCGCCGGCAAGGTCCTGCCCAAGGATGCCGCGCAGCTCAAGGCGCACAAGCAGGCCACCGATTTCCTCGCCGGCAAGGCTGACAATCCCTTCGCCGGCAAGGGCCAGGCGGATCTCGCCCTCGTGGTCGTCGACCCCGACGGCAAATACACGATCAACCAGCGCCGCGCGGCCTTTGCCGAGTTCGCCAGGCTCGACGGCGAGCGCCTCACCCAGGAACTCGAGCTCAGCGACGATGCGGCGCGTGCCGCGGCCGATGCCGAGGTTCCGCCCTCCGGCCTGGCGGTGCGTCTCGCCTCGGCGCAGAAGGCCACCAAGTATCTCAAGGACGAAGCCGAGAATCCTTTCGCCGGCAAGACGCGCGACGAGCTGACCGCCATCGTCAACAATGACAATGGCGACTACACGCGCAACGAGCGTGTCGCCGCCCTGGCCGAACGATCCCTCCTGGAGGACGCGGTGCGCAAGGGGCTGGCGGAGACGCCGGCCGATGCCGTGCGCCGTCAGGCCGACCGCGAGATGCCGGCGACGAGCGACCCGGCGCGCCGCGAGCGCGCGCGCCAGGCCATGCGCTTCACCTACGGGCTGAGCCCCAATCCCTTCGCCGGGCTGACGCGCGAGGAGCTGAACGCCATCGTCTACGACGAAGCCAAGACCTACACGCTCAACGAGCGGCGCGCCGCCTATGCCGAGCTCAGCGGCACCACGCCGCCCGGCGCCAAGGCGGCCCAGACGCTGTGGCCGTCGATGCCCGGCGGCATGAAGCAGTTCGATCCGTTCAGCACGGACGGCGCCTACAGCCTGCAGAACATGCGGCACATGATGAACGCCCGGAACACCTCGACGCTGCTCGGCCTGATGAGCCAGCCGGCGGGCGGCGGCAGCGGCAAGAGTCCGAGCCTGCTCGGCATGCTCGGTAGCTAGGGCGCACTTGCCGCGAGCCCGGACCTTGCGTTAGAGGTCCCGGATGAACGCCCTTCTTCCCGACGCCACGCCGGCGCAGAGCCGCGCCATCCTCGGCGCCATGCGTGCCGTGGCCGAGACCGGCGGCCCGGCGAGCGCCGCCGACCACCGCACCCTGGCCAGCGCCGACCGCTTCGTCTTCGGGCATCGGCCGCCGGTTGCCTTCGAGGCGCTGCCGGCGGTGACGCCGGCGGAGCTGGCCTCGGCCCTGGCGGGGTCGGCCCTCGCCGAGGAGGCGATGAAGTTCCTCGCCGTGATGGCGCTGGTCGATGCCCGGCTCGACCGCGCCAAGATCGCGCGGGTGACGGACTATGCCGCGACGCTGGGCGTGCAGGCGCATTTCCTCGACCAGATCACCGAAGCCGCCCAGGACCGCCTGCAGGAAGTCCTGGCCGACATGACCCGCTGCAACATGGAAAGCATCACCGGCAGGCCGTGGGCCGGCGGCGACGTCAATCGCTGGCTGCTGCCCTATGCCGGCGGCCAGGAGGATGCGGCCCTTGCCGCGCGCTTCGCCGCGCTCGAACACTATCCGGCGGAGAGCTTCGGTCACGCCTTCTGGGCGCATTTCAAGCGCAATGCCTATGCCTTTCCCGGCGCGGCGGCGGGGCTCAACCAGGCGTTCTCGGTGCCGCACGACACCGTGCACGTGCTGACCGGCTTCGACACCTCGCCGCGTGGGGAGATCCTGGTCTCGACGTTCACCGCGGCGATGCACCCGCGCTGGCCGATGGCCGGCCACGTGCTGCCGGTGATTTTCAGCTGGCACCTGCAAATGGAGATCAACCCGGTGGCCAAGAGCTCGGCCGGGGCCCTCGACCCCGACATGTTCTGGGAAGCCTGGGCCGCCGGGGCGGCCGCGACGGTTGACACCTTCGCGCCGGAATTCGACTTCTGGATCCATGCCGAGACCCCGCTAGCCGCCCTGCGCCAGCGCTGGTCGATCCCCGCCGAGGGTATCGACCGACCGGCGGCGGCATGACATTGTCCCGCCCATGACCAACGCCCGCACCGTTCATATCGGCAACCTCTCCATCGCCAACGACAGGCCGGTGGCGCTGATCGCCGGCCCCTGCCAGCTCGAAAGCCGCGAGCACGCGCTCGAGGTCAGCCACGCCCTGGTCGAGATGTGCGGCAAGCTCGGTATGGCGCTGATCTACAAGACCAGCTTCGACAAGGCCAACCGCACCTCGGTCAGCGCGGCGCGCGGCCTGGGCCTGGAGAAGAGCCTGCCGATCCTCGCCGAGGTGCGCGAGAAATGGGGCTGCCCGGTGCTCACCGACGTCCACGAGAGCGACCAGTGCGCGCCGGTCGCCGAGCATGTCGACGTGCTGCAGATCCCGGCCTATCTCTGCCGCCAGACCGACCTGCTGCTCGCCGCTGGCAATACGGGCCGGGCGGTCAACGTCAAGAAGGGCCAGTTCCTCGCGCCGTGGGACATGAAGAACGTCGCGGCCAAGATCGCCAGCACCGGCAACGAAAAGATCCTGCTGACCGAGCGCGGCGCCTCGTTCGGCTACAACACGCTGGTCAGCGACATGCGCGCCCTGCCGATCATGGCCGAGACCGGCTACCCGGTGGTCATCGACGCGACGCACTCGGTGCAGCAGCCGGGCGGGCAGGGCGCCTCGACGGGCGGCGACCGGCGCATGGTGCCGGTGATCGCCCGCGCCGCCGTCGCCGTCGGCGTCGCCGCGATGTTCATGGAGACGCATCCCGACCCCGACAAGGCGCCGTCGGACGGCCCCAACATGGTGCGGCTCAAGGACATGCCGGCCCTGCTTCAGCAGCTCCAGGAATTCGACCGCCTAGCCAAAATGGCGCCGATTTCCCTGTCTTAAGTCCGGGGTCGCTTGCCTCCCGGTGACCGTTATTTTAAGCTTAAAATAACGAGGGAGGCTCACATGAAGATTGGTCGGTTGGTAGCCGCGGCGGTTGCCGTGGCAACGTTCAGCGTTTCGTCCGTCCTTGCCCAGGAAGTGACCCTGCGCGCCGTCTCGTCCTTCGCCGAGGGCACGGAGTTCTCCAAGAACTTCGAGCGCTTCATCGAGAAGGTGAATGCCGACGGCAAGGGCGTGGTGCAGATCAACTACATCGGCGGCCCGCGCGCCATCCCGCCCTTCGAGGTCGGCAACGCCATCCGCACCAAGGTAGTCGATATCGCCAACGTGACCGGCGCCTTCTACACCAACCTGATGCCCGAGGCCGACGGCTTCAAGCTGATCGCCAAGCCGATGAGCGCCCAGCGCGCCGACGGCACCTGGGCCTTCGTCAATGAGCTGCACAACCAGAAGCTCAACTCGTATTTCCTGGCGCGGCAGTTCCACAACGTGCCGTTCCACATCTATCTCAACAAGAAGATCGAGAAGATGGACTTCACCGGGCTCAAGATCCGCGTGACGCCGGTCTATAAGGACATCGTCGAGGCCATGGGCGGCACGGCGATCACCACCGCGCCCGGCGAGGTCTACACCGCGCTCGAGCGCGGCGTGGTCGACGGCTACGGCTGGCCGGTGACCGGCATTTTCGATCTCGGCTGGGACAAGGTGACCAAGTTCCGCCTTGAGCCGGCTTTCTACTCGGTCGAGGTCAACGTGCTGGTCAATCTCGACACCTGGAAAGCGCTTGGCGACCGCCAGAAGAAGCTGCTGAGCGACACGGCAGTCTGGCTCGAAGGGCTCGACAGCGAGAAGGTCGCGGCCATAGCCGCCGAGCGCCAGCGCCACACGGCTGCCGGCATCCAGGCGATCGACTTCGGCGCCGCCGTCTCGCAGGACTTCCTCAAGAAGGCCAACGAGGTGGCGTGGGCGAGCGTGATCCGGCGTGCGCCGGAGAGCGGCGCGAAGCTGCGGCAGCTGGCCGGCAACTGATCTGAACAGGGGAGAGCAGTCATGATGATCCGGACCCTACTGACGGCGGCTGTCGTCGTCGTCGCCACCGGCGCCTCGGCGCAGGAAGTCACGCTGCGCGCGGTTTCGGCCTTCCAGGAGAACACGCAGTTCTCCAAGAATTTCGAGCGCTTCATCCAGAAGGTGAACGCCGAGAACAAGGGCGTGGTGCAGATCAACTATATCGGCGGGCCGCGCGCCGTGCCGGTGTTCGAGCAGGGCAATGCCATCCGCACGCGCGTCGTCGACATGGCCAATGTTGCCGGTGCCTTCTACACCAACCTGATGCCCGAAGCCGATGCGATGAAGCTGTTCGACAAGCCGATGACGGCGCAGCGCGCCAACGGCAGCTGGGAGTTCCTCAACCAGCTCCACCAGCAGAAGATGAACTCGTGGTACCTGGCGCGCCAGGCGCACAACGTGCCGTTCCACATCTATCTCAATAAGAAGATCGACAAGCTCGACTTCACCGGCCTCAAGCTGCGCTCGACCCCGCTCTACAAGGACGTGGTCGACTCCCTCGGCGGCACGGGCGTCACGACCGCACCCGGCGAGGTCTACACGGCGCTCGAGCGCGGCGTGGTCGACGGCTACGGCTGGCCGACGCAAGGCATCTTCGATCTCGGCTGGGACAAGGTGACCAAGTTCCGCCTCGAGCCGTCCTTCTACTCGGCCGAGGTCAACGTGCTGGTCAACATGGACGCCTGGAAGTCCCTCAACGACCGCCAGAAGAAGGTGCTGAGCGACGCGGCCGCCTGGCTCGAGGGCCTCGACGCCGAGAACGTGGCGATCAACGCCGCCGAGAAGGACCGCCAGGCCAAGGCCGGCATCCAGGCCATCGACTTCGGCCCGGCCGAGTCCAAGCGCTTCACCGAGACGGCCTACAACGCGGCCTGGAAGACGATCATCTCGCGGGCCCCCGAGAACGGCCCGAAGCTGCGCCAGCTCGCGGGGAACTAAACAACGTAAGACCGCGCGAATGTCACCCCCCACCCTAACCCTCCCCCGCAAGGGGGGAGGGGATAAGAGGGAGCGCGCTTTTCTTTTTTTCTCCCTCCCCCTTGATGGGGGAGGGTGGGGTTGGGGTGCTCTTCGATGAAGACACTCTCTGGCGCGTATGAGCGGCTGCTGAACGGCCTCGCCGCGCTGGCGGCGCTGACCCTGCTCGGGGCGGTGCTGCTGGTCACGGCGGATATCATTCTCCGCAATTTGACTCGCGTAGGCTTTCCCTGGGCCAACGAGGTTTCGGAATACGCGCTGTTCGGCATCACCGTGCTGACGGCCCCCTGGCTGCTGCGCCGCGGCCAGCATATCCGGCTCGACCTGCTGCTGGTGGCCCTGCCGGCGCGCCTGGCCTGGCTCATCGAGATCGTCGCCGACCTGATCGGTTTCGCCACCTGCGTCGTCCTGGTCCGCTACAGCCTGATCATGACCTGGGACAGCGCGCGGCTCGGCTCGATCACCATCAAGAATCTGGTCTTTCCGGAATGGTGGACGCTGGCCCCGCTGCCGGTCTGCTTCATCCTGCTCGCCATCGAGTTCGTCTTCCGCTTCCACCGGCTGCTGACCGGCGAGAAGGGCCGGCGGCGCGAAGCCACGTCCGTCGCCTGAGTGGGGTCGCCTGAGCCATGATGTTCTGGGGGCATGCCAGCTTGCTGCTCTTCGGCAGCCTCGTGGTGCTGATGGCGCTCGGCCTGCCGGTCGCCTTCGCCTTCCTCGCCATCAATATCATCGGCGCGATCTTCTTCCTCGGCGGCGAGCCGGGCCTGGCGCAGCTCGCCCGCAACGCCGTGCAGTCGGTGACCAGCTTCTCGCTGACGCCGATCCCGTTCTTCATCCTGATGGGCGAGGTGCTGTTCCACACCGGCCTGGCGCTCAAGGCGATCGACGCCATCGCGCTGCTCATCCGCCGCGTGCCGGGGCGCCTGGCGGTGATCGCCATCGTCGCCGGCACGATCTTCTCGGCCATCTCCGGCTCGACCATCGCCACCACGGCGCTGCTCGGCAGCCTGATGCTGCCCACCATGCTGCAGCGCGGCTACGACAGGAAGATGGCCATGGGCCCGATCATGGGCATCGGCGGCGTGGACATGCTGATCCCGCCCTCGGCTTTAGCCGTGCTGCTCGGCAGCCTGGCCAGCATCTCGATCTCCGGTCTATTGATCGGCGGCATCGTGCCGGGCCTGATCCTGAGCGTGATCTTCGTCGGCTACATCATCCTGCGCGCCTCGCTCAACCCGGCGCTGGCGCCGGATATCGTCGACGAGGGCGGCGAACAGGGCTGGGCCCGCATGCTGCCGTTCGTCACCCACGTGCTGCCGCTGCTGCTGATCTTCGGCGTGGTCATCGGCGCGATGACCGGCGGCTGGGCGACGCCGACCGAGGCCGCGGCGCTGGGCGCCACGGGCACCATCGCGGCTGCCATCCTCTACGGGACGCTCACGTCCGCGAACCTGATGAAGGCGCTGACCGGGACGGTCGCGGTCTCCGGCACGGTGCTCTTCATCATCGTCGGCGCCACCACGTTTGCCCAGGTGCTGAGCTTCTCGGGCGCCACCAACGGCATCGTCACCCTGGTCCAGGCGCAAGGCCTGTCCACCATGACCATCATCGTGGGCATGATGCTGATCCTGCTGTTCCTCGGCTGCTTCGTCGACCAGGTCAGCATGATGCTGATCACGCTGCCCTTCTTCATGCCGCTGGTGCAGCGCCTGGGCATCGATCCGGTCTGGTTCGGCGTGTTGTTCCTGATCTGCATGCAGCTCGGCCTGCTGACGCCGCCCTTCGGCCTGCTGCTCTTCACCATGAAGGGCGTGGCGCCGCCCGAGATCGAGCTCTCGGACGTCTTCCGCGCCGCCATGCCCTATGTCTGGTTCAGCGTCGCTGTCTTGCTGGCGGTGCTGTTCGTGCCGGGCCTCGCGACCTGGCTGCCCTCGGTCATGCTATCGCGCTAGAATCGCCCGATGAGCACTGATCAAGGCGCTCCGCCCAAGAGCGGCTGGCTCCGGATGATGACGGAGCTTCACGTCAACGACCTCGACGCCAGCCTGGCGTTCTGGCGCGGCCTGCTGGGCTTCGGCATCGCCTATGAGCGGCCGGAGGGGCGCTTCGTCTATCTGGAGCATCCGCAGGGCCACCAGATCATGCTTTGCCAGCGGCACGGTCGTTTCGAGACCGGACCGATGAAGTCGCCGTTGGGCTAGGGGGCGATGTTCCAGCTCTATTTCGACCGGCTGGAGCCGGTGCTGGCCGCGCTGCACGCGCGGAACTGGCCGCTCTATCTCGAGCCGCGCGAGGTCTGGCGTCAGGTCGGCAGTGAAGACTACGGCCAGCGTGAGGTCTTCGTGCAGGATCCGGACGGTTACCTGTTGATGCTCGCGGAGCACCTTGGTATCCGGCCGCGTTAGGCCCGCGCGCCGGCGAGCTGTGCCAGCGTGCGGTCGAGCGCCTGGCCCTCGGGATCGGTCAGCGCCGCCTTGCGGGCCGTGGCGATGGCCGCCGCCGCATTGGCGTAGAAATCCGGCCGCACGTTCGATGCCGAGAGCGCCGGGGCCACCAGCGTCTCCATGATCCGCCGGAAATTGGCCGTGCCGCGCCGGTGGGTGTCGCTGTAGCCCTTGATCAGCCGCGCGCATTCCGCGATCTCGCGCGCCACCAGCCGGTCCTTGCCCATGGCGGTGCGGATCGCGTCGAGCCAACGCTCGATGCCCTGCTGCTCGACGCCGAAGCGGTAGCCGCGCCGCCGCCAGAACTTGAGCGAGGCCATCAGGCGCAGCAGGGCGAAGCCCAGCACCGTGCTGGTGCGGATATGCAGGCCGACATTGAAGGCATTGTGACGGTTGGTGCGCTCGGCCCAGCCGACCAGCCGGCGACCGAGCGAGGGCGGCAGGATCGAGGCGAACTCGTCGATGCCCGGCTTGAGGAACTCGGTGACGATCACCGGCTGCTCGCCCTTGGCGCCGGAGCCGCGCTGCACCTTCTGCAGGCGGTTGGCGCGCGTCTTGATCTGCGCCACCCGGATGACGTCTTCGTAAGTCATCCACAGCGCCAGATGCCGCCCGGTCTCCGCCGTGCCGCTGCCGTCGCCGCCGGCGGCGCGCTCCGCCGCCCAGACCTTGTCCAGGCGATCGAGATAGAGCGTGGCGTAGGCTTCGTCCTGGTAGTCGAAGGTGCGGGCGGCGCCCTCGTTGACGATCTCGCGGGCCACGGTGGGGAAGTCGCGGACGACACGGTCGCGCAGGGCTTCGAGAGCGGCGGCCGGCGTCGGGGCCGGGGCGGGCGTCGCCGCGCGCGGGGTAGGGCGCAGCTCGACGATCTCGCCGCGTGCCACTTTTAATCCGTACTGGAAGCCGCGCAGGTTGGCCTCGACCGATTTGCCTTCCTCGCGGATGGCTGTTTCGAAGGCCTCGACCGGGAGCGGCAGGAGGCCGGTGCCGGCAATCGCGCCGACCAGCACGGCATTGATCACCGTGCCGCTGTCGCGCGCGGCCTGGGCGAAGTCGCCGAGGATGGCGCGCTTGGACAGGCCCCGGACCGTCGCCTCGACCCGCGCCGTCTCGAGGCGCGTGTCGCCCATGCCGATCTTCTCGTCGATCAGGTAGAAGCGATGCATCGAGGCGATGAGGGTGGTGCGGTCGGGCGAGACAAAGCCGCTCTGGCAGGCGCGGCCAGCCTCGACCAGCTCTGTCGCCACCATCAGGTCGATGTCGCCGACCTGCGGGTAGAGCGCCATCACCGGCTCGGCAGCGCCGGCCGGCAGCTTCTCGCGCAGGATCTCCAGGTAGTAGGTGGTGGCACCGGTGCGCTGGGCGACACCCGGCACCGACGTCGCCTGGACGGTCAGGCCTTCGGCCCGGCAGGCGGAGAGGATCCAGTCGGTCATCACGCCGCCGCCCTCGCCGCCGAGGGCGGAGATCAGGATGGTGACGGGGCGTAGTTCGGCGGCAGCCATCGAACGACTACTCGGCCGCGGCGGCGAGTGTCGCGGTCGACGGCAGCGGCGGGGTGGGCAGGGCCTCCGGGGTGGCCATCCAGGCGATCAGGCGCTGGCGCAGGCGGTTGACCACGCGCTCGACGGCGCCCGGGTTATGCACGACCTCGGTCTTGTAGAAGCTGGGGCAGAGGATGGCCGCGTGCGAGACCTCGCCGCACAGGCCGCAGCCCACGCAGGTCTCGACCACGGTGGCGATCGGGTCCTGGCGCAGCTTATCGGGGTTGTCCTTGACCGTGAGCGACGGGCAGCCGGACAGGCGGATGCAGGAATGATCGCCGGTGCAGGTCTGCTCGTCGACGCCGAAACGCGGCTTGGCCACGCGTTTGCCGGCGGCGATGTTCCTGGCGTCCTCGGCGCGCACGCGGCGCTGCCTGGCCAGCATGCACTCGCCTTCGGCGATGATGACCTTGAGGCCCTTCTCGGCCGTGGTCAGCGCCTCCTTGAGCACCTTGACGACGCTGGCGACGTTGTAGTTCTGGACCT